>CAXXDA010000006.1:0-6361 GCA_963676775.2 uncultured Draconibacterium sp. | reverse complement strand
TTCTTTTGAATATTCTATTACAAATGTTGGATCTTCAAATCTTAATTTATTTAAAACTTCACCTACTTTTTCATCGTCCGAATCATTTTCAGCTTTAACAGCTACTGTATGCCTTGATGATGGGAAAGTGATAGGTGCAAATTTTGTATCGGCATCCTTTGTAGTAAGCGTTTGATTAAATTTGGTCTCTTTGAGTTTTACGGTACAGCCTAAATCACCCGCAACCAATTCATCAACTTTTTCACGGTTTTTACCGGCAGCAACAAATACCTGAGAAAGACGTTCTTTATTTCCGGTTTTACTGTTAATTAAATCCATTCCTTCATGGATTTTTCCTGACATAACCTTAAAAAAAGTAATCTCTCCTACGTGTGACTCAACAGCAGTTTTAAAAACAAATAAACTTGGTAGTTCAGATTCTTCCATTTTTAAAGCCTTACCACCGGTAATGTTACGCATCTCTCTTTCGTTTGGAGCAGGTGCAATATTGGCTATAAATTCGGTCAGACGACCAACTCCAATACCTTTTTTTGCTGTAGTGCAAAATACCGGGTATAAATCTCGCTGAAGCATTCCTAGTTTCATCCCTTTTCGCATCTCATCTTCGGTCAAACTACCTTTGTCGAAGTACAATTCCATTAATGCCTCTTCGTTTTCAGCAGCCATCTCAACTAATTCGTTGTGCAATTCTTCCGCTTTATCCATTTCTGAGTCAGGAATATCAAGCACTTCAGCCTCCCCTTTATCATTGTATTTATACATTTTCATTTTTAATACGTCGATAATGGAAGTGAAAGTTGGTCCCGCGTCAACCGGGTATTGTACAATTGTTACTTTATTCCCAAAAGCTGTTTTACATTGGTCAAGTGCAGCATCAAAATTTGAGTTGTCGTGATCAAGCTGATTAAAAACAAATACCATTGGGGTGTTTAACGTTTCTGCATGCCTTCCTGCAGCTTCAGTTCCTGCTTCCACACCATTTGTGGCATTTACTACCATCAGGGCAAGGTCAGTTACATTTAAGGAAGATACAACGCCACCGCATAAATCATCCATCCCCGGTGTGTCCAGGATATTTATTTTAACACCGTTTTTTTCAGTATAGAGTAGGGTAGGTAATACTGAATTACCATAGTCATGCTCTATGTCATTATAATCTGAAACAGTGTTTTTTGCTGTTACATCACCTTTTCTGTTAATTACTCCACCCTCGAAAAGCATAGCTTCAGCAAGGGTGGTTTTCCCACTGCCGGCATTACCTAATAATGCAATGTTTCTGATTTGATTTGTTTTATAAACTTTCACGTGAATATATTTTAGTTAATATTTTAAATATTTTCTTTGGTTGATAGTTTTTTCTCCCCGTTTGTTTAGACATAGAATCTCATAAATTCCATCAATTTTATGTCCGGTTTTTCCCTTTATCCTAACTTTCCTATAAAAAAAGGTCACCAAAATTAGTAATAATTTGTTAACAATCAAGAACCGCTAAATTGAGAGTAAATGTTATACAACCATATTTTTTTTCTTTATTGATATAAGTCGTTGTTTAATAGAGCTTTATATAATTTATTTTAGATACTTAAGTGCTCTAAAAGGTTCATTATTAATTATTTAACATATATGATTTTATTAGTTGTAGACTGGGTAATTTTTTGAGAAAACTTCAATATTTTATCCTAATAGAAGAGAAGGGATTATCTGTAAATATTAATTTATTTAGACTGAATAAAAAAAATACAAAAAAATCTTTTGAAAAGAGAAATAAAGATTTACATTTGCAAATGTGATAAAAGTCACAAAGTGATGAAACAAAATTCTTCTAACATAAAAAGTATCCAAATGGCATGTATGATGTGTATGTGTTGTGGTAATTTTTTATTGCGGAAGGAGTGTAAAATATAGTTGAATATTATAACAAGACAACAACCCTTCTGCATTTTGCAGGAGGGTTTTTTTTTGACTTATGGTTGAGCTGATTAAAATAGCAGGAAAAGATACAATTGAGCAATTGGACCAATTTCAACACGGGGCAAATATGTTTGGAGTAAAAGATGGCATTTTGTTAAAAACCTGCAACAGAGTGGAATGTTATTCCGGAAAGGGAAAAGTACCCGATGAGGTAACCCGGCATTTGTTTCGAGTTGTTTCCGGTTTGGAATCTGCGATTATTGGAGAAACAGCGATTACAGGCCAGGTTAAACAGGCATATCAGGAAGCTATGCAAAACAACGAATTGGATAAAAGTTTGCATAAATTATTTCAAACGGCACTTTATGTGGGTAAAAAGGTTCGCCACGAAACAGGAATTTCACGCGGAGCAATGTCTCACAGTCAGGCTGCAGTAAATTTATTGTTTGATACCATTAAAAATGTAAAGAACCTGAATATTACTGTTATTGGAGCTAATGCCTTAAATGAGAAAATTATAAAATTTCTTGTAAGTAAAGGTGCTGAAACGATTTTTATTGGTAACCGAACCTACGAAAAGGCTCAAAAACTGGCAATTAAATACAATGCCCGGGCGTTGCGTTTTGACAGCTTAGTTGAAACGTTGAAAAAAACAGATGTTCTTATTTCAGCTACGTCTGCACCCCATTTTATTCTTAAAAAGGAAAATTTTCACATCAACAGGCAAATGTATATTCTCGATCTTGCTGTTCCGGCTGATGTAGATCCACTAATCGGAGACTTACCCAATGTTTCTCTTTTCGATATAATGACAATCGAAAAACATATTCAGAAAAATATAAGAGTGAGAACGGAAAAGGTCTTGCAGGCTGAAAAAATAATAAAAAAAGAAGTGCAATTGTTTTCAAAAATTAACGGCAGTGAAGAAGGAATATTATAAAGGGAAAATTGTTGAGAAGCGGAGCAGGAGCATAGTAAAAACTATTTCCTGGAGGACAGTTGGTACTATTGATACAATAATAATTTCATGGATTGTAGTGGGAAATGTAAATTTTGCCATAACCATTGGCGGGGTTGAGTTGTTTACAAAAATGGCACTTTACTTTTTGCACGAAAGGGCCTGGAATAGAAGCAACTTTGGTAGGGTGAAGCAAACACCGATTGAATATGAAATATAATGAGTTAGACCATGAAAAAGAATTTTTTACCCATATCCATTGATATAGCCGGACAAAAAATTTTGATTATCGGAGGTGGCAATAGCGCCTTCAAAAAAATAAAAATTTTACAACGTTTTGGAGCATACGTTGAAGTTCTTGCTATCGATGTTTGTGATGAAATTAAAAAAAGTGGGGTAAAGTATTTTGAAACAGCTTATTCCAAAGATTTTCTGAAGGGGTATCTTATGCTCTATTCCTGTACAAATAATTACGATTTGGACAAACAAATCCTTGCTGACGGTAAAGAAAAAGGGGTACTGGTTAATATTCATGATAAACCAGAACTGTGTGAGTTTGTTTCACCTGCAATATATAAAAAGGACAATATGACTATCGCCGTTGGATCAAATGGCGAAAATGTATACGAATCCATACAACTCAGAAATAAGATTAAAGAATTTTTACTAGACAATTATCATAAAAACTAAAATGAGTTTAAAATCAAATCCATTAAGTGAAAAGCAAAAAATTGCTTTAAATGAATTGGTAAAAGATATTACAGCCGAACAGATCATTTGGCTGAATGGTTTCCTCGAAGGAAGACTTGCCGGTATGAACGGAACCGGTATTCCTTTAGAATCTGTCGCCTCAGAAACTGTTGTTTCAACTGCGGCTACAGCAAATCTCACCATCTTGTTTGGCACGGAAACCGGAAATGCTGACGAACTGGCAAAAAAACTGGCCGAAAAAGCGAGCTTCAAAAATGTTGCTGTAAATACAGTCAGCATGTACGATTATGATCCAAAAAAATTAAAAGATGAAGAAAATGTAGCTATAATCGTTAGTACCCACGGCGAAGGAGAGCCACCGGATATGGCTGATGAATTTCACAAGTTTATTACCGGCAAACGGGCTCCCAAACTTGAAAATGTAAACTTTTCAGTTTTGGCTTTGGGTGATAAAACATACAGAAATTTTTGCCAGACCGGAGAAGAGATTTATAATGCCATTAAAAAACTGGGCGGATTTCCGGTAACTCCGCTAGCCAAATGCGATGTGGATTATGAAGCAACTGCAGAGGTTTGGATGAACAATTTGTTGCTCAATTTAGCGCCTTCATCAACTGTTATTGAGGGTGAAGTGGATGAGATAGCAGCTATTGCAACGGTTGCTGAATCCGTGGAATATTCAAAAAAGAATCCGTATCAGGCAAGTGTTCTTGAAAAAGTGAAAATAACCGGGCGCGATTCTGATAAAGAGGTCTATCATCTGGAATTATCGTTGGAAGATTCCGGGCTGTCCTATGAACCCGGTGATTCAGTGGGGATATTTACACAAAATCCACCGGAACTGGTTGAGCAGATTTTACAAAAAACCGGCTTTGCTCCCGAAAAAATGGTTGCATTAGGAGGGGAGGAAACTTCGCTTCTTAATGCACTTACTTATCATTATGAAATAACGGTTATAACTTTTGATACACTTCAAAAATATTACGAGAAAACAAAAATTAAGGAGATAAAAGATATTCTTGATGACGATAAAAAACTCGACGAATACCTTTACGGAAGTGATTTGCTTGATTTACTTGAAGATTTTCCCTTTGACTGGAATGTAAACAAACTGATCGAAATTTTGAGGCCTCTGCCACCACGATTGTATTCAATATCATCGAGTATGGAAAGTGTGGGAGAAGAAGTTCACATTACAGTTTCTCTGGTAAATTATACCCGGAAAAACCGAAAAAGGGTTGGTGCATGTTCTTCCAATTTGGCAGATTACATTTACGAAGACGATAAAATTCCAATTTATATAGAGAAGAATCCGGGATTTAAACTACCTGCCAATGGTGCAAAAATTATCATGGTTGGAGCTGGAACAGGTATTGCTCCATACAGGGCATTTATGCAACAGCGGGAAAGTTTGGGGATTAAGGGAAATACCTGGTTGTTCTTTGGCGATCGTCGTTTTCAATCTGATTTTCTATACCAAACGGAATGGCAAAAATTGTTGAAAAAGGAACTTTTGGAAAAAATGGATGTTGCTTTTTCCCGCGACCAGGAAGAAAAGATTTATGTCCAGCACAAACTGAAAGAAAATCAAAAAGAGATATTTAACTGGATCGAAAATGGTGCTCATTTTTATCTCTGTGGCGACCGAAAAAACATGGCTAACGACGTAACAAAAACGTTCCTTGAAATTATAAAAACCGAAGGTGGAGTTAGTGAGGAACAAGCCGAAAAATACCTTAAAAATTTAAAAAAGGAAAAACGATTTCAAACCGATGTATATTAAAATTTGATGCTTGTATCTACCCGGATTGTATTTAATCTGAATGTCTGAATTGTTTGTCGGGAAGATGCAAAAATACATACGATTTTATAACCTAAAAAATTTACAATGAGTGAATCTGTAAAATGGGAAGAATTATCTGAAGTTGAAAAAATAAAATACGACAGTAATTATTTACGGGGTACATTGTTAGATAGTCTGGCTGATCCGATAACGGGTGCCATTGACGAGAAAGATACCCAGGTTTCAAAGTTCCACGGTATTTATCAGCAAACAGATCGTGACAGTGATAAAGAGCGAAAACAACAGAAGCTTGAACCTGCCTATTCGTTTTTAATTCGTTTAAGAATGCCGGGTGGAACTGTTACTCCGCAACAATGGCTGCAAATGGATACCATTTCGGATGAATTTGCTAATGGTACTTTAAAACTAACTACGCGGCAAACGTTTCAGTTGCATGGTGTTTTAAAAAGAAACTTAAAACAGACGATTCAAAAAATTAATGATCGTCTGCTGGATACCATTGCTGCTTGTGGTGACGTAAATCGAAATGTTATGTGTCATGCCAATCCGGCTGAATCGCATTTGTATCCGGAAGTTATTGATTTGGCAAAAAAAATAGGAAGTCACCTACTACCGAAGACCGGCGCTTATCATGAAATCTGGTTGGATAAAAAGTTAGTGGCAGACAGCAAAAAGGAGGTTGAGCCGATTTATGGTGAACGCTATTTGCCACGCAAATTTAAAATAGGTATAGTAATTCCTCCGCAAAATGACTGTGATGTTTTTTCTCAGGATTTGGGTTTTATAGCAATTGTTGAAAATGATAAAATCATAGGATATAACGTGGTTGTAGGTGGAGGTTTGGGATCAACTTTTGCAAAACCGGAAACCTACCCCAGAACAGGCAATGTAATTGGATTTTGCACTCCCGATCAGGTTATTGATGTAGCTGAAAAAGTGATCCTCGTTCAGCGTGATAACGGCGACAGGCAAAACCG
>CAXXDA010000005.1:0-334614 GCA_963676775.2 uncultured Draconibacterium sp. | reverse complement strand
AAATCCTCCTGCAAAACGGATTAGATTCTCCAGCGACTCTTCCGCTTTCATTTCAAACCATCCGTTTCGTTTAAACTCACCGGCAGCTTTAACCTGAATTTCTAATGGAGGTATAAAAATGATATCCTCATCCTTTAGTGTAATATTGTCAGAAGGATCACCTTCAACCAGAAATTTATATATATCAACCGTTTGATATAATTCATTACCCCTAATAATTTTTATATTTCTTAAAGAACCTATAGAATCGGGGCCACCAGACAAATAAAGGGCATTAAATACTGAAGCAGTAACAGGTAAGGTGTAGGTTCCTGGTGAAACGACTTCTCCCACCAGATTTATCCGAATAGATCTTAACTGTCCAAGATTTATCTGGGCAAAAGTTTGTGGATCTGTACCTCCCATATCAGCATAAATGGATGTTAGCCGTTGTTTTATTTTTTGCTCTGCATCATCAATGTTGAGCCCGGCAATGTAAACAGGACCAACATCAGGTATTAAAATCTGACCGTTACGGTTTACAACCAATTGATAATTATTTTGTGAATTTCCCCATATATTGATGATAATCTGGTCACCAATTCCAATTTCATAATTTTTAGGTGTCTGAATATTTACTCCCGGTTCAAAAGTGAGATTTTGATTATTAAATAAATTGGCTCCAAAAATAGGACTGTTGGTTTTTAATGTATCTTTCTTTGAAGACAATTGTTCCGGGTTTAAGATCGATTGATTTTCTATTTCTGTCTGAAATGGCAATACCATCAAAGAAGTGTCAGAAGATGAATTGAATCTATCACTAAATTCCCTGATTTGCTGTTCACTTGCACCTCTTTGTCTGGCAAGTTCAATAGCCTGTTGCCTTGTTAATCCTGCATCTTCTACTGCCTGACGGACTTTGTTAACTTTATTTTCATTAAGCTCATTTACATTAACTGAACTCAGATTCTGACTATTGGAATGGAAAGCTGTAATCAGAAAGACAATTAAAAGATAAAGTTTCAGAGAGTTACCTTGCATGATTTATTTTTTTCGAAAGTTAAGTTTTGTAAATATTAAGATTACAATAAATATAGTATAAAAACACATTTCAGAATTGAATATTGTAACAATTAGAAATTTGTAATCCTTTTATAAAAAAAACATCTAAGTAATTTTAGCAAAAAAAAATTCAAAACTATAATTATAATTTCAGGTATTAACATTAAAAATAAACTTGTTCTTTTGGGATAATTCAAATAACATAATAGTTGAGACTTGCCAGTACATATACACTAAAAAACAACGTTTCCCAAAGCTTCGCCTCCTCAATTACATTTGGGAGTAAACATGAAAATTGAGTAAAATAATTGTTCATTTCTGTTTTTCAAAAATAGAAACTTTTATCATAACAAAACAAGACCTTCTAGATTTTTCATCATATAGAAAAAAAACATATTAACCTACCAGTGTTTAAAAACATTGTTCGAGTTACAATATTCCAATCCGAATTCTGTTTTTACAGTAATTATTCTGTCTTAAATATTTATTTTGTTTATAACTGACAACTAACATTTGAACCTAAAACTTATCGTTTATTTAAAAGTTATTATATTTGAAGTCTAAACACAAAATCTAATATTAGATTTATTCTTAAATAAAACGGTTTAACCCACAAAGTTATGAAAACAATACTAATCCTCGGGGCAATTCTAATTAGTTTTACTATAGTAATGATTGCTATTCCTCAAATTTTAAGGGTAGCAAGAGCTAAAAAACTTTTTGAAGCATTTGATGAAAGAAAAATACATAGTGGTTCTATTCCACCGCTTGGTGGAGTCGCCATTTTTATAGGTTTTGTTATAAGTACAATAATCGCCACAGATGGCTACAGTTTTGACTCACTGAAATATATAATTGCTTCAGTAGTTCTGATGTTCTTTATTGGACTTAAGGATGACTTGATGGTAATTTCAGCTAGAAAAAAACTGGTTGTTCAGATTTTTGCAAGTGTATTATTGATTACGCTCGGTAATGTTCGTATAACAAATTTGCACGGTCTGCTTGAAATTTATGAGCTTCATTATTTTGTCAGTTTACCAATTACCTTGTTTATTATGTTGGGAGTAATTAATGCTTTTAACCTGATCGATGGTATTGATGGATTAGCTTCAGGGTTAGCCATTGTTGCAACTATATTTTTTGGACTTTGGTTTCTTTTTGATAATAAAATTCAGTTTGCAATAATGTCATTTGCTATGACAGGCAGTCTTTCCGGATTCTTTTTATATAATGTATTTGGTAGCCGAAATAAACTCTTTATGGGTGATACAGGCTCACTAATTATTGGTTTGATAATATCTACTATTGCGATAAAATTTAATGAGTTTAATGTCATTAAGGATTATGCTGTAACCGTTAATAGTGCCCCTTCTATCTCCATTGCTATTATAATTGTTCCGTTAATTGATACTCTTCGGGTAATAACCATCAGAATAAAACAAAAAAAGTCGCCCTTTTCACCCGATAAAAATCATATACATCACAGATTATTGGAGTTAGCACCCAGTCATTTGCAGGTTACTGTAATACTGGTTGCTGCAACATTACTTATAACAGGCATTGCAATATTTTTAAATAATCTAGGACTGAACGTTACAGTTCAGTTTTTACTGGTAATTTCTATCGGAATCTTCTTATCATTTATACCGTCAATACTGGTAAAACGAAAAAAAGCAAGACTGATGCATCAACCGGCTTAAACTTCAGATATTTATAAGCCATAAAAAAAGAGCTGCAAAAAAATTGCAACTCTAATTTACTAACGTGAACCTGAAGGGACTCGAACCCCTAACCTCCTGATCCGTAGTCAGGTGCTCTATCCAATTAAGCTACAGGTCCATATATTTTAAAAACTTTTATCCTTAACAAACCAAGCTTTTGTCTGAATTGTAAAAGCGGTGCAAATATAATATTTTTTGATAAAAGCCGACAACAAAATAAAACTTTAACTGTACTTTTCCATTTTATCTTCAATGGTCACATCATTTTCAAAATTCACCTGTATTTTAAGGTTGGTCAACATCTTTTCGGTTCCTGCTTTTTTACAGGCAATATGAATGTTTTCCAAAAGCCGGGAAAGCTGCTCAAAAGTACACTCAACCACAGTTTCAAAGGGACATACCTGATAACGAAAACCTGACTCAGCAATAGCCTGAATAGCTTCATCAACTAATGTATATTTAAGCCGACCATTGGCCTCTGGCAAAACCTGTATAGCTACATTTATTTTATTCGATTTCCAGTGTTCCTGCTCCATCATCTTCATTTTTACTTAACATTTGTATTATTTCGCCTTTTGATAAAACTTTCACGTTGGTTACAATCATATCTTCTGACAAAAAATTTCCATACTGATTGCACTCTTCCACAACATTTCTGAAAATAAATTTTAAATCTGCTTTTAGAGGCAGCAAAACCTGGCAGGTAGAAAATCCATCCATAAAATCAATCAACTCAAACTCTCCGTCATGATCTTTCAATTCAAATATAAGCTCATCCCTGAGAAGTTTCCGTTGTGTTTCGTTTAGTATCGACGTTCTGTTTTCACTGATAAAAACAACAAAATACCTCAATTTCTGCCCTTTACCTCCCAAACCAGATGAAATAAAAACCTGTTGTTCATCAAGAAGTGAACTTTGCAAAAGCATCCTGTTTTCCTGTAAAGCCAGAATTGCCCAGGATTTTAAAACTCCCTCTGCACCATTAAGAAATCTTTCTATTGTACGATAAGATTTAACATCGTCAACAACCGCCATAACAGACAAAATTTCTTTTTTCCTTTCAACATCTGTGTCTACAGAAAAAAGTTCATCCTCTTCAAAAACAGTATTCTCCTCTCCTTTCTTCTCCCTCAGCTTTTTTGAAAATTCAAAATATTGCATTTGAATATCCACATCTATTTGTTCCTCGAGAACATTAAAATTTTCAGGTAGATTTTCAAAAGCTTTCTGAATATTATTATAGAGTTTATCTTCTTTCATGGCTTCAATATATAAAACAAAAATAACTCCTTGTTATTATACGGACAGAACATTAACATTTTATTTTTAATAACTGGAATTGTGAATATATTTGTATCCTTATTTTTATTTAAATTAATTTTCAATAGAAGGAAGGCGAGCAGGAGTGAAATTAAGTGAGGTTAAGAATAGTAAAAGTGTAATTATTACCAAAGTACTTGGGCATGGCTCTTTCCGGAAACGTATTTCGGAAATGGGATTTATAAAGGGAAAAGAGGTAAGAGTTATAAAAAATGCCCCTTTCAACGGTCCCATAGAGTTCAAGATTTTAAATTATAATGTATCCTTACGAAAATCGGAAGCTGATTTAATTGAGGTTGTTCCATCCAATGAATTTGTTGAAAATCCTAATGGACAATATGAAGGTGTTATCGACCGGAAAATCAACCTCATTAATCAATCAGAAAGAACAAGAACCATCAATATTGCCCTGGTTGGAAATCCGAACTGCGGTAAAACTACCCTGTTTAATTTTATCTCGGGATCAAAAGAAAAAGTTGGAAATTATACGGGTGTTACTGTTGATATTAAAAAAGCAACATTTAAAACCAAAGGTTATACGTTCAATTTTTATGACTTACCCGGCACCTATAGTTTAACAGCATATTCTAAAGAAGAAATTTTTGTCCGCAAATTTATCTATGAACAGACGCCGGATATCGTTATTAATGTTCTAGACGCCACTAATCTGGAGCGAAATCTTTTTCTGACCACCCAGCTTATCGATATGGATTTAAGGATTGTCGTCGCCTTAAACATGTTTGACGAACTGGAAAAGAAAAAACTACACTTCAATCGCGATGAATTATCAAGACTTCTGGGTGTTCCATTTGTTCCTACAATCAGCTCCAAAGGGATTGGTCTGGATATTCTTATTGAAAAGGTGATTGAAGTTTTTGAAGGACGTGAAAAAATCTCAAGACATATCCATATAAATTATGGAAAAGATCTGGAAGAATCGATAAAAGTTGTTCGCCAAAAAATCAAAGAGAATAAACCAATTACAGATAAGATCTCATCAAGATTTCTGGCTATCAAACTTCTGGAAAAGGACCAGCAGGTAGTAAAATTGCTTTCACGTTATAAAAATTTTGATGAAATAAACAGAGTTACTTCGCAGGAGATAAAAAAAATTGAAGGGCTTATAAACGAAGACAGTGAAACAATAATTACCGACGCGAAATACGGATTTATTACGGGTGCACTCAAAGAAACATTTAAGAATCCAAATCAATCCAAAAAAACACGTTCGGAAAAAATTGATAATATTCTCACCCAAAAGTACCTTGGTTTTCCAATGTTTACTGCCATACTATTTCTAATGTTTTATGCCACGTTTAAACTTGGAGCTTATCCCATGAACTGGATTGACATGGGAGTCGCTGCACTGGGAAACCTGATCTCTAGTATCATGCCGGAAGGAATGCTAAAAGATCTACTGGTTAACGGAATCGTAAGTGGAGCCGGAAGTGTTCTTGTCTTTCTTCCGAATATAATTATTCTCTTTTTCTTTATTTCATTACTGGAGGGAACCGGTTATATGGCACGTGCAGCCTTTATCATGGATAAAATAATGCACAGATTCGGATTACATGGTCGTTCGTTTATTCCATTAATTATGGGATTTGGCTGTAATGTACCTGCGATTCTTGCAACACGGACCATGCGCAACCGGGGAGACCGTATTTTAACTATGCTTATCATTCCGTTTATGTCCTGCAGTGCGAGGTTACCGGTTTATATTCTTATCATTTCAGCCTTTTTTGAAAAGTATCATACTCTATATTTGATCGGTATTTATGGTGTCGGAATTATTTTTGCTTTTCTTACCGCACAAATATTAAATAAAACGGTATTCAAAAATAAAGAAACCCCGTTTGTAATGGAACTTCCAACATACCGCTTACCTACTTTCAGAAATATTCTTTACCACATGTGGGATAAAACCCAGCATTATTTGAAAAAGATTGGAACTATCATTCTTGTTGGTGTTGTAATAATATGGGCTCTGGAATATTTCCCCAGGCATTCTGAAAAAACAGCCCAGTTTGAACAAAATATTCTGGAGATTCAACGAAGTGATAATCTTCCTGAAGAGATAAAAAATGAACAAATTTTAGATGTTCAACAACAACTGGAATCAGACCGGCTGATTAATTCATATTTGGGAAAAATCGGGAAAGTAATTGAACCAGTTATGCGTCCTCTTGGTTTTGATTGGAAGATGAGTATTAGTTTGCTGGCAGGCCTTCCTGCAAAAGAAATAGTTGTTAGTACAATGGGTGTTCTCTATCAAAGTAACGATGACGAAGGAACGGTTAACCTTCAAAATAAACTTAAGGATGAAGTTTATGAAACCGGGGATCGTAAAGGCCAAAAAGTTTTTACACAACCTGCAGCATTGGCTTTTCTTATTTTTATTCTTATTTATTTTCCGTGTATTGGAGTAGTAGCAACTATAAAAAACGAATCGGGATCATGGAAATGGGCTGCATTTACAATAATTTACACTACCCTACTTGCCTGGGTGGCAGCATTAGTAGTATACAATATTGCGCAATTAATAATTTAAAAAATGGTACAGGAAATTATAACATATATGATTATTGGTGCGGCAATTACAATTGCAGCAATGAAGATCATAAAAAAATTCAGCGCAAAAAAACGACAAAAAAAGGTTAATCTTGGTCAAAATTCATTTCGAATGGAACACAATTGCTCTGACTGCTCTGCTGACTGCATGTTACGAAATACAATTAATACATCGGTTACATCACCAAACACAACCACTTTTTGTAAAAAAGTTGAAATAAAATCAAAGTGATTTCAGATTTCGGATTATTTCCTCAGGTTTATCTGATTTAAAAATAAAACTTCCTGAGACCAGTACATTTGCACCCGCATCAAAAAGTCGTTTCCCTGTATTATAGTCAATACCTCCATCCACTTCAATTAAACAATCCGGCTTATGTTTCTCAATTAATTCTCTTAACTGCGAAACCTTTTTATACGTATTTTCAATAAAATCCTGCCCTCCAAATCCTGGATTTACTGACATCAGGAGAACCATATCCAATTCAGAAATAATATCATTGAGAAGTGAAACAGGTGTATGTGGATTTAAACACACACTTGCTTTTATTTTCTGCTCTTTAATTTCATGAATTGTCCGGTTCAGATGCAGACAAGCCTCATAATGAACGGTAATGCTGGAAGCCCCCGCTCTTACAAAAGGAATAATATATCGTTCCGGATTTACTATCATTAAATGAACATCCAGTGGTTTCTCGGCGATTCTTTTCACATGCTCAATAATAGGAATTCCAAAGGAAATATTGGGCACAAATACTCCATCCATAACGTCAAAATGAATTAAATCTGCTTCACTTCGATTGATGGTTTGAATTACTTCTTCAAGATGATTAAAATCGGCGGCTAGAATGGAAGGCGCGATCAAACGTTTCATTCGCAAAATTATTTACCAAGGTATGACTTTAGCAACCTGTTTCTATATTGATTTTTGAGTTTTTTTATTGCTTTTTCTTTAATCTGGCGGACTCTTTCTCTGGTTAACCCGAATTCATCTCCAATTTCTTCCAAAGTATGTGGCTGATAACCGTTTAATCCAAAATAAAACCTTAAAATTTCAGCTTCCCTGTCTCCCAAAGTAGATAGAGAACGTTCAATTTCTTTTCTAAGAGAACTATCAATAAGGCTATTATCAGGACTGGGAGAATCATCATTTAACATTACATCATACATATTATTCGCTTCCTCTTCACGAATCGGAGCATCCATGGAAACATGTACACTTGAAAAATTTAAAGAGTCTTCAATCATTTCCGGTCGTGCCTCCATCAACTCTGCAATCTCCTCCACCGTTGGTTCACGTTGGAACTCCTGTTCGAGTTTATTAAACGCTTTGTTAATTTTATTTATCGAACCGATTTTATTCAACGGTAGTCGAACAATTCGCGCCTGTTCAGCCAGTGCCTGCAAAATAGACTGCCGAATCCACCAAACTGCATAGGAAATAAATTTAAAACCGCGAGTTTCATCAAACCTTTCTGCAGCTTTAATTAATCCAAGATTTCCTTCATTAATCAAATCGGGCAAACTTAATCCCTGATTTTGATACTGTTTAGAGACAGAAACCACAAAACGAAGATTTGCTTTGATGAGGGTTTCAAGGGCTTTTCGGTCCCCTTTTTTGATGCGTTTGGCGAGTTCAACTTCTTTTTCTGCAGACAACAACTCTACTTTACCTATTTCGTGCAGATATTTATCCAAAGATAAAGTATCCCGATTGGTAACTTGTTTAGTAATCTTTAGTTGTCTCATAATTTAATGGTTGTATCTAAACTTTCGGGTCGAAATTATTAAACCATTTCAAATTCTACAAAAAATAACCTTTAAAACTATAAAGCTTATACGCAGAATTACCCGTTCAGTTAACAATTAAACGAAAAAATATAGAATCTGTTCAAAAAGTTTAGAATATTTCTATTCGGAAAGTAAATATTGCTTAAAGCCCGAATATGACTTATCAAGTGAAATAACTTTGGGTTCTCCTTTCATAAATGTTGCAAGTTTCTCAGGAAGAGGAATATTTCCAACTCCTACAATCTGTTCCATAGTTTCAGAAAACTTTGCAGGATGAGCCGTTTCAAGAAAAACTCCCAGTTGATCTTTATTTAAATAATCTTCCAGAGACTGGTAGCCACATGCACCGTGAGGATCGCACAAATAATTGGTTTGTTTGTACACCTTTTTAACCGTTTCCCTGATCTCGTTATCTGAATAACGAAAACCTTCTATTTTTTTGGAAATAGTTTTATGTGAGTGATTATATAAATCCAGGATTCGTGCAAAATTACTTGGAGCGCCAACATCCATTGCATTTGCCAGTGTCTCAACCGAAGAGCGCGGATTATATTTTCCGGTTTTTAGATATTCATAAACAATATCGTTTTCATTATTTGCCGCAATAAATTGTTTTACAGGAAGTCCCATTTCCATGGCAAATAAACCGGCAGTTAAATTGCCAAAATTTCCGCTTGGAACAGATATTACCAATTCTTTTTCATCCAGATTTCCAGCTTCTTTTAAACGAGCATAGGCATTGAAATAATAAAATGCCTGTGGTAAAAAACGGGCAACATTTATTGAATTTGCCGAAGTTAAAACCAGTTCCTTGTTCAATTCTTCATCCAGAAAAGCGGTTTTTACCAAATGCTGGCAATCATCAAAAGTGCCGTCAATTTCCAATGCAGTTATGTTTTTCCCGAGGGTTGTAAACTGAGACTCTTGTATTTTACTAACTTTATTTTTCGGAAAAAGGACGTATACATGAATTCCCTCAACTCCCAAAAAGCCGTTTGCAACCGCGCTGCCTGTATCTCCGGAAGTGGCAACAAGCACATTAACCTGATTTTCCTTTTCTCCCAGGAAATGATTCAGAAGACGAGCCATAAATCGTGCGCCAACATCTTTAAAGGCCAGCGTGGGGCCATGAAACAACTCAAGTGAAAAAATATTATCAGTTACTTTTACGACCGGACAATCAAACTGCAGTGTATCAGATACAATTTCTTTTAAATCTTTTTCCTCTATATCTTCTCCAAAAAACTTTTTAGCCACCTCGAATGCAATTTCCTGAAAAGAAAGAAGGTGAATAGAGTCAAAAAAAGATGGATCAAATTTTTCAATTCGTTCCGGCATAAACAAACCGTTGTCGGCAGCCAGGCCTTTCACCACTGCTTCTTTTAAAGAAACAGGGGAAGTATTTTTATTTGTACTATAATACTGCATATTTGTTTTTCTTGAGCGACAAAAATAATCAGTTACGGCTAAAAATTCATCTTGTTCCGAGTCAATAATGAAAAGATTAAAACTTTGATAAAAAGTGAATCGGCACTGCCTGAACTATTTTACATTCAAAAAAGCCTTCATGAATTCATCACCTTTTAGCAAACCAAGGTCACCATTCTTCACATCAAATTCATCATATACTTCCGTTCTATCCGCCTGAATTCCCTTTTTATAAATAATAAAAGGAACTGCATCACGCGTATGTGTCCTTAGTGCACAGGGTGTAGGATGATCGGGTAAAACAGCAATCGCAACCTCTTCATACATTTTTCCGGTTTCCTCTAAAATATATTTTACCACACGCTGGTCCAGATATTCAATGGTTTTTGTTTTCAATTCCACGTCGCCTTCATGCCCTGCTTCATCGCTGGCTTCAATGTGAAGATAAACCAAATCGTTTTCTTTTAAGGCGTCTACTGCAGCCTTTGCCTTGCCTTCGTAGTTTGTATCATATAATCCGGTTGCACCTTCAACATAGATAACCTGCATACCGGCATAAACACCGATTCCCTGTATTAAATCTACCGCTGAAATGACAGCAGAACTTTTGATTCCAAACATTTCTTTTAATGTTGGCATTGCCGGTTTGTAGCCTGGTGACCAGGGCCAGATACTATTGGCAGGCTCTTTCCCGTTTTGTAACCTGTTTAAATTAACAGGGTGATCTTTTAAAAGCTCCTGCGACTTTAAAATTAAATCGTTCAGCAATCTGGCAGTTTTTTCAGCTTTTTCAGATTTTGCTTTTACGGCCACATCCCAAAAAGGTGTTCCCGGCACATCGTGTGGAGGAGTGCAATTTAAGTCCTTAACACCATTCTTAATAACAAGTAGATGGCGATAAGAAACTCCGGGATAGAACTTTACTGTCTCGCTTCCAAGATTTTCATTTAAAAAATTAATAATTTCTGAAGCTTCTTCCGATGAAATATGACCTGCTGAATGATTTTTAATTTTTTCATGCTCTATGGTTATCAGGTTACAACGCAATCCCAGATCATCCGGTCCTAATTCAACACCCATACTTGCTGCTTCAAGTACTCCACGACCCTCAAAAACCTTTTCCACATCGTAGCCCAAAACCGCCATATTTGCAACCTCGCTTCCAGGGTGCATTGAATCCGGGACTGTTATTAACTGCCCTGTTTTACCATTTTTCGCCAGCCAGTCAATATGTGGCTTATTTGCCATTTGCAGGGGCGTTTTCCCACCATAATTTTTTAATGGCTCATCTGACATTCCATCACCAAGAATTATTATATATTTCATTTAGTCCTTGTTTATTTTTTCTTTTACAAGTGTTTATGTTAACACCGCTAAAGTAAAATTTTATTTAAATATTCGATACCTTTATTAAATCTGCAAATACACCGGCTGCTGTTACCGAAGCACCGGCTCCGTATCCTTTTATCAACATTGGAAATTCCTGATATCGCTCTGTGGTGTACATTATCAAATTGTTGCTGCCTTCCAAATCATAAAACGGATGAGAAGAGCTTACTTCTTCCAGTTTAGCTTCGGCCAGTCCATTTTCGTATTTTGCGACAAAACGCCATTTCTTATTTTCCTTTTCAAGGATTTTTCGTTTGGCTTCAAAGTCGTCGTTCAATTCTTTTATTTTTCCCCAAAAATCATCCAGTGGACCTTCAAAAAGAGAATCGGGAATAAAGCGGTTAATTTTAACATCTTCCATTTCGATGGGATATCCGGATTCGCGGACCAAGATTAGAATTTTTCGGGCCACATCAACACCACTCAAATCAATCCTCGGATCCGGCTCGGAAAAGCCTTCCTCTTTTGCCTTTTTTATGGTTTCACTTAAAGGAATATCCGTTGATATTGTATTAAAAATATAATTTAAGGTGCCCGATAAAACAGCTTCAATTTTAAGAATCTTATCACCTGAATTTACAAGGTCATTTAAGGTATTTATTATCGGTAACCCAGCACCAACATTGGTTTCAAATAAAAACTTAACTCCTTTTTGTTTTGCAATTTTTTTGAGTTCCTGATAGTTGGAATAAGAAGACGAGGCAGCGACTTTATTTGCGGTCACTACCGAAATATTCGAACTAAGAATTTCATTGTAAAATCCTGCAACATCATCAGAAGCAGTACAATCAACAAAAACTGAATTATAAATATTCATTTTTCTCATTTCGTCAACAAAACCACTTAATTCCGATTTTTTTATCTGATTTATCAAGATTTTCTTTAAAAGTTGAAATCTCAATACCATCGCGTTCAAAAATCATTCTTTTCGAATTGGCAACACCGGTAAGTTTAATTTTCAAATGTTTTTCTTTTAACAATTTTTCCTGTTGCATCTTCAATTGCTGCAACAAGTTTCCACCTACGGTTCCAATTCCCATCAAAAAAACATTCAATTCCGCATTCTCGGAAAGGAAGAATGATTCATGGACAACGTTCAGAGTCTTTCGCAGTTCATTGCTTTCCACAACCCAGGAAATATTCAACTCAGAAGCTCCCTGAGCAATAGCAATGATGTTGATCCCATTTTTGCCAATCGTTGAAAAGAGTTTTCCGGCCACCCCAGTGGTATGTTTCATATTTTCTCCCACAATGGCGACTATTGACAAATTACTTTCAGCATATAACTTGCTTATTTGCCCGGTAGCTATCTCTTTTTCAAATTCCTCACGAATGGCAATTTCCGCAATTTCCAAAACATTTTCATCAATTGCCACACTTATTGAATTCTCTGAAGAGGCCTGCGAAATTAGAATCACATTTACATTTACACTTGCCAGTGCAGTGAATAATCGCATTGATATTCCTGTAACGCCAACCATTCCTATTCCCTGTAAAGTAAGGAGTGTAATTCCTGAAATTGAGGAAATTCCTTTAATTGGTCTTTCTTTACCATTCTCAGCAGTCCTTATTATTCTGGTTCCTTCATTTTCAGGATTAAAGGTATTTTTTATCTGAATCGGGATACCTTTCTGATAAACCGGCAGAATAGTTGGCGGGTAAATTACCTTCGCGCCAAAATGAGAAAGTTCCATTGCCTCGGAATATGTCAGCTTTGGAATGGTATAAGCTTTTCTAATCACCCTGGGATCAGCTGTCATAAAACCATTTACGTCAGTCCAAATTTCCAGAGCAGACGCATCGATTGCTGCTGCAATTATTGCTGCTGTATAATCTGAGCCTCCACGCCCGAGCGTAGTAAATTCACCGTTTTTATTTTTTGAAATAAAACCCGGAACAACTGCCACTCCTTTGAAACCGTTAAAAGTCTCTCCTATTTTCTGATTCGTAACAACAAAATCAACAACAGCTTTTCCGAAATTACTGTCGGTTACAATAAATTCTGACGCATCTTTTCTCACAGCCCCGGGAATAAATTGGGCAACAATATGAGAAGACATTCTTTCACCAATTCCAGCAATTTTGTCCAATGTTTTAGCGGTTAATTCACCAACAAGAGTAATTCCAATCAGAATTTGTTCCAATTCATCCAGTAATTCGTCGACAATATTTTTGATAACTCCTGTATCATTGAAGAGATTCTCAATGGCGTCATGATGAGCCTTCTTAATTTCTGTGAGCCCCGTTTGAAAGTTTTGAGTTCCCGTAGAAGCAAGGCGGGCGGCGTTTAATATTTTGTCTGTAATTCCTCCCAGCGCAGAAACTACAACAACTATATCTTCGTTCTGATTCAGAACTATCTCCCTTACACGTTTTATATTTTCAGCTGATCCCACCGAGGTTCCACCGAATTTCAAAACTTTCATAATTGTAAATTTGGTTATAAAAAAACTGGATGAAACGACAGAAGCCGCTCACCCAGTACATTCTGTCTATTTATAATATTATTATTCAGTTGTTATTTTTCCCGTAATTGTTTCCAATATTTTTGTTTCCAATTCCTGAGCAAGTTCAGGATTGTCAATTATCAGGTTACGAACGGTTTCTCTGCCCTGCCCCAGTTTAGTTTCTCCATAACTGAACCACGAACCACTTTTTTTAATAATGTTAAACTGGACTCCCAAATCGATAATTTCTCCGGATTTTGAAATCCCCTCACCGTACAAAATATCAAATTCTGCTTTTCTGAACGGAGGAGCCACTTTATTTTTTACGACTTTGACTCTCACATTATTCCCCATTACTTCGTCGCCGTCTTTAATCTGGCCAATTCTACGAATATCCAATCGAACAGAGGCATAGAATTTAAGCGCGTTTCCACCGGTTGTTGTTTCCGGATTTCCAAACATCACCCCAATTTTCTCCCTTAACTGGTTGATAAAAATACAGCAGGTTTTTGTTTTATTAATGTTTGCGGTAAGTTTCCGTAAAGCCTGTGACATCAAACGTGCTTGTAATCCCATCTTGGAGTCACCCATTTCACCTTCCAGTTCAGCTTTTGGAGTAAGTGCAGCTACTGAATCAATTACAACGATATCAAGGGCGCCTGAGCGAATAAGATTATCGGCAATTTCCAAAGCCTGTTCACCACTGTCGGGTTGAGATATTAATAGTTCATCGATGTCTACTCCAAGTTTCTTGGCATAATACGGATCAAAGGCATGCTCCGCATCAATAATAGCAGCAATCCCTCCTGCTTTTTGTGCTTCTGCAATGGCGTGGATAGCTAATGTAGTTTTACCCGAAGATTCAGGTCCGTAAATTTCAATAACTCTTCCCTTCGGGTAGCCACCAATTCCGAGTGCCACATCCAATGCAATTGAGCCTGAAGGAATGGCTGGAACATCATCTACTGCACGATCTCCCATGCGCATAATTGATCCTTTGCCATAGCTTTTTTCAATTTTATCCATGGTAAGCTGAATGGCTTTCAGCTTTTCCTTGTTCATTTGGTTTTTTTCTTCTTTTGTCATGTTTAGTTATGGTTAAATATTCAATGCTTCTTCTATTTGGTTGGTATGGTCTTTTGTTTTTACCTGTTCAAAGATTTCCACTATTTTTCCATTTTCGTCAATTACAAAAGTCGTCCTTAATACCCCCATATATTTTTTACCATACATACTTTTCTCTCCCCATGCTCCGTAATCCTGTAAAATTTCCTTTTCGGTATCTGCAATCAAATTAAACTTTAATCCGAATTTATCGGCAAATTTTACATGAGACTTTACACTGTCAGGACTCACCCCGACAACTTCAAATCCTTTATTCAGCCAGAAATTGTAGTTGTCATTTAAATTACAGGATTCTGCGGTACATCCCGGAGTATTATCCTTTGGATAAAAATACAATATCAACTTTTTTCCTGAAAAATCACTTAAACTAATTTCCTCTTCTTTCTGATTCAGTCCTTTAAAATCCGGAGCTTTATCACCAACTTTTAAATGTGTCATAGCATATGTTTTTTCAGTTGTACAAATATACGTTTTATAATAATAAATCAGGGTAAACCTTTTTTCAATCTCTATAAGAAAATCCTTAATTATTTAACGCTTCAAGCAAAATTTGTAACTTTACAAGCAATAAAAAACGCTGTATAGGGAGGATTTATCAATGCTTAAAAAGATTTATTTTCTAACAATATTTTTTATGATTTTGTTTTCCATTCCAAGAATAAGTTTTGGAATCGACCAAGAAAGTAAATTATCCAGGGCACTTGAATTGTTTGAAAATAAAATATATGGTGAAGCTGAACCAATCTTTAGGTCATTAATTTCTGAAAAGCCCGATGAGTTAGATCTTTATTATTACTACGGGGCATGTCGTACCGAGAACGGAAATTATTCCGAATACGATCTCATACAATTGTTAAATGCAAATTCTCCGGAATCACCGAAAAAAATAGATTATTACCTCGGAATTCAATACCAGGCTCAGGAAAACTGGGAACAGGCGTTGAAGCATTTCAATAAATTCCGAGTAAACAGCACAGAACAGGAGCAAAACGAATTGGAGGTAGCAAGCAAAATTCAGCAATGTTTTAATAACGAAAACCCTTACAAAAATCTTGTTAAAGAAATTTCTGAAGAATTTCCAACTCCAAATAATACAAGCTCAATTTCAGATAATGAAGAACAAACAAACATTTCATCAGAAATTGTACCGATTCAAAATGAAAATTCTGAATCTGTGAATGACAAACCAATTGAATTTACCGTCAACAGCCAAATAACATATTACAACTTCAAAAATTTTCAGACTCAGGAAGGACAATTACTTTTTGAAGAAAGCCAGCAAAAAAAACAAAGACTAGACTCCATATTAAACAGGACTAATGAATTAAGAGCACAATACCTTACTGCCAGTTCTGCCGAGAAAGAAACATTGGGTAAAATAATAGTTAACCTGGAAACGGAGTCATATCCTTTGCAGCAGGAAATAACCGATTTACTTTTACACGCGCAGGAAAAAGAACTTGAATATTGGAATAATGCTTCGGATGAAGAAATTAGTGAATTTCTCAATAACGTTGAAAAAGAACAGAAATTAAGGGAACAGGAAACTGTGAAATCTCTTGAAAAGGAAGTAGAAACTGATTCTTCTTTGTTGTATCCTGAATTTTTTGTTACAGAAAAGCCTGGCGATATTTTACTCGAAGAGCCGGAAAAAAAAGACGAATTAATTTACAGAATTCAGATTGGAGCTTATAGTAAAGGACTTCCTGCTTATGTGGACAGACTATTTAAAAAACTTTCGGTAATCCGGAAAATCGACAATTATACCGATGACCGGGGTGTTGTTGTTTATACTACGGGCAAACTCACCAATCTGGACGATGCAATAAAATTGCAGCAACAAGTTCGCCAGGAAGGTGTAGAAGATGCATTTGTTGTGCCGTATTTTAACGGAAAAAGAATAACTTTGAATGAGGCAAAAAAAATTGCGAGTGAATTATGACATCAAAGCAGACAAAAAAACGACCTGCAGATGATTTCAAAGAAAATGTTTCTGAAGAAAACATTCTGATTTTGTACAACGACGATGTACATTCGTTTGATTATGTGATCGACGCCCTCATTGATATTTGCAAGCATGAATACGAGCAGGCTGCTCAGTGTACCATTATTACGCATTATAAAGGAAAATGTGATGTAAAAAAAGGAAGTTTTGATATTCTGAAAACCATGAAAGATGCTTTAATTGAACGAGAATTAAACGCCACTATAGACTAACTACCATGACTGTATTTGCTATTGTACTTCTAATATTACTCGGGCTTTTGTTACTGCTTATTGAGTTTGCTGTAATTCCCGGTGTTACGATTGCCGGAATCGGAGGATTTTTGCTGCTTGGAGGGAGTGTTTATATTGCTTTTTCTGAATATGGAACCGGTGCGGGCTTTCTTACGTTAACCATAGTGTTGATTGCTGCTCCTGCTATGATTTATTATTTTTTCAAATCAAAATCAGGAAGGAAAATGATACTTGAGTCAAACATTACTGGTAAAGTAGAGACAATAAACAATGAGAAAATTAAAGTTGGAGACATAGGGAAATCTATTGGCAGACTAGCACCTTCAGGTAAAGTAAAAGTAAATGGAGAAGTTGTGGAAGCACAATCGACCGGTAGCTTTGTCGATCATAACACTGAAATAAAAGTTTTAAAAATTCTAAGCAATAAAATTATTGTTGAACCTATAAAATAAAAATAAAATGGTTGAATCAATTGGTACTTGGGGACTTATAATCGGAGTAATAGTTTTACTTTTTATAATCCTCTATTTTATCCCAATCGGGCTCTGGTTTTCAGCGCTGGTTTCCGGTGTACGAATCTCGCTGTTACAACTCTTCTTAATGCGTTTCAGGAAAGTCCCTCCGGGGGTTATTGTAAGGGCATTAATCGAAGGTACAAAAGCTGATGTTCCACTTAGCCGCGATGCTCTGGAAGCTCATTATCTTGCCGGTGGACATGTTGCCCGGGTTGTACATGCACTGGTATCTGCAGCAAAAGCAAACATTGAACTTCCTTTTAACATGGCAACAGCCATTGATCTTGCAGGCCGTGATGTATTTGAAGCGGTTCAAATGTCGGTAAATCCCAAAGTTATTAATACACCTCCGGTTACTGCTGTTTCTAAAGACGGAATACAGCTAATCGCAAAGGCAAGAGTAACGGTTCGTGCCAATATAAAACAGTTGGTTGGTGGAGCAGGTGAAGAAACTGTTCTTGCACGTGTAGGTGAAGGTATTGTTTCTTCGATTGGATCATCTCATTCACATAAATCAGTACTTGAAAATCCTGATTTTATTTCACGTGTTGTTTTGGAAAAAGGGTTGGATGCCGGTACAGCATTCGAAATTCTTTCTATCGATATCGCAGATATAGATATAGGTAAAAACATTGGAGCCGTATTACAAATGGATCAGGCTGAAGCGGATAAAAACATAGCACAGGCTAAAGCAGAAGAACGCAGATCCATGGCAATTGCACTTGAACAGGAAATGAAAGCCAAGGCTCAGGAAGCACGGGCAAAAGTTATTGAAGCTGAAGTTCAGGTTCCGCTAGCAATTGCCGAAGCATTTAATAAAGGCAACCTGGGTGTAATGGATTATATGAAATACAAAAACATTATGGCCGACACCTCAATGAGAGATTCCATTGCTGGAGAAGAAGGTAAAAAAGGCGAATAAATATTAGCTGTACAACTAAATAAAGTCATCACTCTGTTTCAATTCAGGTGATGACTTTTTTATTGAATTAACATTGAATTAAGATATGCTGGAAAACATGTTTATTAATATTAAGTTAACCTACAATTGTGTTTCGTAGTCTATATTTGTAATAGAATTTTAGTTCATAAGTTTAGGTTTGATTAGTTTTATTGGTTTAGTTAGGTGAAAAGGATAGGTGTTGACCTATCCTTTTTCTTTTGTCTAATAATACACCGGGTTCACCTATTATTCATTTCCCATTGCAAGTAAATCTTAAGAATATTCCGAATAGATTTTATCGAATTAACATAGATTTTAAATATGTCGTAAAACATATTTTTTAACATTAAGTTAACCTGCGATAAAGGTTTTCAGCCTATATTTGTATCAGAGTTTTAGTTCATAAGTTTAGGTTTGATTAGTTTTATTGGTTTAGTTAGGATGAAAAGGGTGAGTATTGACTCATCCTTTTTCTTTTTATAAAATACTGTGATTCAACTACAAGCATTAAACGAAATTAATTTCTTCAGGATATTCAATATCTACCAGGAACAGACCTTCAGCGGGTGCCGACGCCCCAGCTAAAGATCGATCTTTAGCTTCAATAATTTTTCTAAAACCAGCAACATTTAATTTTCCCCTTCCCACTTCCAGTATAGTTCCAACAACAGCACGAACCATATTTCGTAAAAACCGATCAGCTTTAATTGTAAAAATGAGCTGACTTTCTTCCTGTGTCCACTCGGCAAGCATAATTTTACAAATGTTTGTTTTTACATCGGTATGTAAACGACTGAAACTTGTGTAATCCATATAATCAAATAAACAAGCTGCGGCCTCATTCATTCGTGCCACATCAAGTTTTTGTGTGAATTTATACGTGGTTTCTGTAGCAAAGGGATCTTTTTCTATAGAAATAAAATATTTATAAGTTCTGGATAAAGCATCAAAACGGGCATGAACTGAATTTTTTACTTTCCAAAGTTTCCGGGCAGCAATATCGTTTGGTAAAAAACTGTTGAGTTTATATACAAAATTCCGAGGATGAATATTTTCATTTTCCGAATCAAAATGTAAAACAAAAAACGAAGCATGAACACCAGTATCTGTTCTTCCCGCACCGACAACTTTAATATCTTCCCGAAGCAATGTTGATAATGATTTTTCCATTACTTCCTGCACTGAAATAGCATTAGGCTGTATTTGCCAACCATGATAATTTGTCCCTTTATAACTGAGTTGAAGAAAATAACGTTGACTCATTGGATTTTAGATATGAAGCAAAGTAAATATTTTATTGCAAAAATTCTCCGAATCAGTGTTGGGAATGCTTTTAAATTTATAGTTCCAGCTTAAAATATACAGGAAAGTGATCGCTAACTCCACCGTAATAATTATTCCCTCCGAAAGTACGATTTGGAGAAATTTCTCCTTCGTTGTTTTTGTATTCCATCCATTCCTGATGAAAAACAAAGCCCTTTTTATCACAACACTGAAAACCTTCAGCATCCATAAGATTACCGGAAATTATCAAATTATCAAGCATATTCCAACTCCCCTGGTAATTGTAAGAACCTTTATTCAGTAAATCATCGGGATACATTAAATTAAACAATCGTCCCCCACTCTTTTCAGGTTCACCTGCACTCAAAACCTCAGCCAAACTTTTATTTGAAGGTTCATCATTCATGTCCCCCATTATTATAATTTTTGCGTCGGCATTTACCTCTGCAATTGAATCAATTTTGTTTCGTAAAATGGTTGCTACAGTTACTCTCTCCGGTTCAGTTTCTTCATTGCCCCCAATTCTTGATGGCCAGTGATTGACAAAAATGTGAAACTCTTCCCCATTAAACACTTTACCCTTCACATATAAAATATCCCTTGTTTTATAACTGGGATCATTTTTAAATCTTATGGAAATGGGGAAATGGGTCTCCACATTAAAAACATCAGGCTGGTAGATAAGGGCACAATCAATACCCCTTACGTCGGGGCTTTCGTGATGAATTATATTGTAATTTCCATTGGTAAGCTTTCCCGCATGAGTTAAATCCAATACAACTTTTCTATTCTCAACCTCACAAAGACCTATAATTTCAGGCAAATTCATATTATTAATCGAACTTAATGCCTTTGAAATATCTTCTAATTTTTTCTGATAACGTTCTGTATTCCATTTTTTATCACCATTCGGCGTAAATTCTTCATCGTTTTTTCCGGGTTCATCAACAGTATCAAATAAATTTTCGACATTATAAAATGCAATTGTAAGGGTCTCCTGATTTTTCTTTTCATCTTCGGAACACGAAAAAATCAAGACTACTATTAAAAAAATTCCCAGATAACGTAAAATTTTATTCATCATACAAATACAATTTTATTTCTCAATTACAAATCCCGCCCAATGGTAACTTCATAATAATCCGTTACTAAAGTCGCTTTCATTCCAGCAGCTTCAGCTGCCTGCATCCCCAGTTTACCATCCTCAAATACATGACAATCCGCAGGTGATACTTCCATCAACTCTGCACATCGAAGAAAAGTTTCAGGGTGCGGTTTGGGATTCGTAACATCTTCACACGACACTAAAATCTGAATATATTTATCCAGTTCAAGTGTGTGCATGGTTTTCCAAGCCAGACGATGGTAACCACCCGTTCCTACTGACATTGGCAGTAGGTTATAATACTTTTTCATTATTTGCACAACAGGTTCTACAGGTTTCATTTTATGCATTAACCTTTCGTATTCCCTTTCCTTGGCATGGCCAACTGTGTAAGCATCCATATGGGTTCCAAACATTTCATTTAACTTTTCAATTGTTCCAACAGCGGGAATTCCCGCCAGGCTGGCAAAAAGTTCCGGCGTAAAATCTATTTCAGAATTTAAAATATTTCGATAAGCCAAATAATGCACGGGCATAGTATCGGCAAGCGTTCCGTCCAAATCAAAAATGATTCCTTTTGTACCCGGGTAAATATCCAGTTTCTTGTTTTCCATATCCTGTGTGAAAGAATCCAAAATTAATATTATTTATTCAGTGTTTGAATTCTTTATTTATTAAGGAAATTTTAACAATTTTGTTTTCTAAATTCTGAACGAATGAATCAAAATGTTTTTTTGTACACCCTGCCCCAATGGTTTGTATTTTCTTCTTTGCTTGTAATTGTCTACGGATGGGTAGAAAAAAAGAAACCTTTTAAGATAATCGGAATAATAATTCTGATTGCTTTGGCAATCTATGCTTTATATGCAATAAGTCAGGGGTATTTTGATTCTTACAAGTATCTGACTCCTGAAGAGATCGTTAATGAAGAAATTGAAGGGGAACTTATAGAAGAAATCCCTTTTGAAGGAATGATATTACCTGCTTACTGGAGTTTTATCGTTTCCGGCATACTGGCAATTCCAGCATTATTTTTTGAAATTAAAAACAAAAAAACAGCCCGGATTTTTATAATTCTTGCCGGACTGGTTTCTTTATTGGGCTTCTTTATTATTATAGATGCCCTCAAATATATGTAACATCGTTTATTTCACTTCCCAACAGGTTAATCCTTCCTTATCTTTTACAAAAATCTTATTACCTGCAACAATAGGATGAGCATAAACCTCTGTGTCGGCAACTTCATACACTGCCACTTCCTTATATGAATCATGACTGGCTTCATAAATTAAAATATTTCCGGTTGCAGGAAGCGACAAAATATGTTCACCTAAATCAAGCGTAGAGGCAAAACGATTGTGTGTTATATCGTCATTCCATGCAGTTTCACCGGTTTGGGCATTAATACAATATAATTTCCCCAAGCGACCTTCATTTCCATATAAAAAACCATCTTTTAAAACCGGTGTATTAAAAGAACCTCCAAAATCAGGATTATGCCAATTTTCGGAAACAGAATACGTATTACCTGATTTTTGTACTTTAAATGATATGGTTCCATTGCCCTGACCGCAAATTATTACGTTCTCGCCATCAATAACAGGAGTGGTTGAATTATAATATCGCTGCTCGCCGGGAGTTGAAACTTTCCATACTATTTTACCGTCTTTTGAAATACCCAACAAATCTGTCTCGGTTTGCAGAATTACAATTTCTGTTCCTGCAACATTCATTAAAACGGGAGCAGAATAAGTGCTTGGTTCACCTCCTATTTCCCATTTTATTTCACCATTATCAGCATTAAAAGCAACAATGGTTCCTTTTTCATGTCCGTTTAAATGGGCAATACACATTCCGTCGGTAACAAGAGGTGACATGGCCGCAAAAAAGACGGGAACTTCGTTAAACCTTTCATTTTTCCAGATAACCTTTCCTGATGCCGCGTCTATACAGTTAATAAAACCTCCTGCACCAATTGTATAAACTTTGCCACCGGCAACTGTTGGTGTAGATCTTGGACCGGGATGAGAAGCAGCACCTCCTGTTACTTCGGGAGCCGGGTTTAATATGGTTTTCCATATTTGTTCTCCGTTACCGGCATTTATACAAAGAGCAACCTCGTTATTATTTTCTTTTACACACAAAAATAATTTGCCGGCAACCATTGAAACAGAGGCATCACCTAGCCCTACCTGTACCTGCCAAACTTTTGTAAGTTCCTTAGGCCAGGTATCCGGCGCTGTGAAATTCTCAACTTTCCCATCCCGGTTTTCGCCCCGCCACTCCGGCCAATCCTGCCCATATACCGGCAAAACTAGAAAAACTGAGATACAAACTATCACTAAATTTTTCAGATTATTTTTCATCGATTTTAAGGTTAAATTGAACAAAAATACATTCGCAAATAAAATTAAAGGTTTGTCAAATAGAAATCAATATGCATTGATATATAATAATTTCCAAACTGACGTTAAAAGTTATTAGCTTTTTATAAAAAAAACAGTCAATTTTCCAACAACGGGATGAAAATGTATTTACGATTTTCTATCTTGCAACCGATAATAATTTGAAATTAAAACAGAATAAAATGAATCCACAGGCCGAGGAGCTTAACGTAATCATCAGACAGAAAAACACAACGGTTTATGAACTTCTCTCAGAAAAGGGGAAAAATATTTTCTTTCCGAAGAAAGGAATCCTTGGACAAACTGCAGAGGCTAAGGGAACCAAGATAAATGCAACCATTGGTGCCGCCATTGAAGATGATGGAACACCTATGCGTTTAGAAGCCTTAGCTTCAAAAATCAATATGGATCCATCTTTGGTTTTTCCGTATGCTCCAAGTTTTGGGCGACCCGACATCAGAGCAAAATGGAAAAGTATGATTTATGAGAAAAATCCTTCATTAAAAGGTGTTGAACTTAGTTTGCCTGTTGTTACTAATGCGCTTACACATGGTGTGAGCATGGCAGGATACATGTTTCTGAATGAAGGCGACGATGTTATTGTTCCTAATTTATTTTGGGGAAATTATAATCTGATGCTTAACCACGGATACGGTGCAAACCTGGTAAAATTTAACCTCTTCAAAAACGGAGTTTTCGATTTGGAAGCATTTGAAGCCAAATTGAATGAAGGTGAAATAGGTAAAAAAGTACTTATTCTAAACTTTCCTAATAATCCGTCAGGTTATACACCAACAATAAGTGAATACGATGCAATTGTTGAAATAATAAAAAAAGCAGCTGAAAAAGGAAATAAGATCGTGGTCTTCTCCGACGATGCTTATTTTGGATTAGGATATGAAGAGGGAATCGCAAAGGAGAGTATATTTAGCGCACTTTGTCAGTTACACGAAAATGTACTTGCCGTAAAAATCGACGGACCAACCAAAGAAGATTATGTCTGGGGTTTCAGGGTTGGTTTTATAACTTATGGAATTAAAGGTGGCGATGCAGAGTTGTACTCAGCGCTTGAATCAAAAACTGCCGGGGCAATTCGTGGAAATATTTCCAACGCTGCCAATATTTCTCAATCGATTTTGCTGGCTGCTTTTAACAATCCGGAATATTCCGCGCAAAAAGTGGAAAAATACAACATCATGAAAAAAAGATACGATGCTGTTAAAGCTGCTTTAAGTGAGGGAAAATACAAAGAGTGTTTTGAAGCTATTCCTTACAACTCAGGTTATTTTATGTGTATTCAACTAACTGAAGGCTTGGATGGTGAAACCGTCAGAAATCTGCTCATCAACAAATACAGTATAGGAACTATCAGTATGGGCAGTGTACTCAGAATTGCCTTCTCCGCAGTTGCTGCCAGCGACGTGAAAGAGATGTTTGAAGGAATTTACAGTGCATGCAAGGAATGTATGAGTTAAAACAAAACTTCATAAGACTATAAAAGAAAAGCTGCTTCAAAAATAAATTTTGAAGCAGCTTTTTCATTTTTTATATGTTCAATCTATTCAAATAAATTCTCATCCCGTATTATCATTAAAATCGCAGAGTGTGGTAAAATGATATACTTTTCATTATTAAACTCAATTTCGTGGCCACTTTTATTCAAATAAATGGCCAGGTCACCAATGTGAGTTTGTAACGGGACATATTTTATGTCTTCCTTCTTTTCCTTCCACGTTTCATCATCTTCAGCAACTGCCGGAATCGGGTAACCGGGACCAACTTTTACAATATATCCGCTGTGTATTGTTTCATTCTCCTGAACAGTTGGAGGCAAATATAAACCCGTTTTTGTTTTACTTGAAGGATTTTTGGGTTTAACCAAAACCCTGTCGCCAACCATGATAAATTTCTCCAGATCTTTTTCTTCAATAACCAATGACATTATATTGCTTTTTTGTTCTGTCCGCAAAGATACAATTTTCTGGTTTTGCGTCACAAATATTTATCCATGCGTATGGCTTGATTTCAATCTTAGATGAGACGACAACAACCAAAATATTATGAACATAAATCACTTATTATTAAATAGATAGATGTAACGAAATTGGTTTTTTATCGTCTTAAGTTTGAAGCAAAAAACAAAAAAACAGGAAACATTTAGCAGCAGGAGGATTTAGTCATGAAAACAAAAAACAATGTTTGGAAAACAATTTTTAAATTATTGGTAGTGATATCGTGTTTGATTTTTGGCAACAAATCAGCAGATGCACAAAAATTATGGGAACCAATGTGGGAAAGTAACAGTACAGATAACGTAACTGTTGCATTACTAAAATCAAAAAACAGTTCAGAAAATTCAGAAGTAAAAAGCTCTTATAGCCCGGCAATGCTGGCGGAGTTAGCAGCCATCGAAATGGAAGATCCCCTTGAATTGGAAGAATGGATGATTAATGAATTTGTTTTTGACTCTGAAATTAATCATCAGCAAAGTAACGGAGAATCTTTTCATAAATTGGAAAGCTGGATCCGGGGAGAAACTTTCGATAAAGAAATTGATTCAACACAAAAAAGAATTGAAGACTTTTGTTTACCGGAAAAAGAGCCCGAACTTGAGCTTGAGCCCTGGATGATTGACAGTGATTTATGGAAATAGAGTTCAGTTTATTCAGTGTTTAACTATACTCTGACAAATAAATAAAAATTAAAAAATTAAACTGTATAACAGTAATTACTAATAAAATCCGGATAATTCCGGATTTTTATGTTACAGGGTAATCGTTGTGAATATCAGTTAAAACCTCAAACCCGGTGGCAGTGACCAGTATAGTATGTTCAAATTGAGCTGATAATTTATTGTCTGCAGTCCTGGCTGTCCATCCATCATTCCTGTCGATATTTGTTGATGCTCTTCCCTGGTTAATCATAGGTTCTATCGTAAAAATCATCCCCGGTTTCATTTTCTGTCCTGAATTTCTTCTTGCCGCATGATCAACCTGGGGCTCTTCATGAAACTGAATCCCTACTCCATGGCCACAAAACTCATAAACTACGCTGAATCCCTGGGCACGGGCATATCTGCTAATTACAAATCCAATGTTGCCAAAATAATTTCCGGGTTGCACCTGTTGAATTCCCAAATCGAGGCAATGTTTAGTTACTTTAATAAGTTGTTCTGCATCCGGTGTTGTTTCTCCAACCACAAACATTCGGGATGTATCGCCGTAGTAACCATCCAAGATTGTTGTAATATCAATATTTAAAATATCACCGGCTTTTAATACGGTTTTTTCCGACGGAATTCCATGACAAACCACTTCATTCAGCGAAATGCAGGAAGATTTTGGATACCCGTTGTAGCCTTTCGTAGCCGGAATTGCACCATGGCTTAAAATAAATTCTTCAATTTTATCGTCGATTTCTTTGGTGGAAATACCTTCTTTAACAAATTCTCCTGCATAGTCTAATGTTGCCGCAGCAAGCCTTGAACTCTTTCTTATACCGCTAATTTGTTCCTGATTTTTTATAATAATTCCACTCATTTCGTATTAAATTTGCTGCAAAATTGGTTATTTAGAATTGTATTTCAAAACCGAACAATAAATTTGCAGAAAAGTTTAATACAGACAGAAGTCAGCAGCCGGTAGTTGAAAGAATAAAACAGAAAAGATTCAACTTCAAACTTCAGTCTTACTGCTTCAAACGATAACTTAATGAAACACAAAAGAGAACTTTCGACCCAATCCTATTTCATCAACCGTTTTGGCAAATTGTCCACATCTTTTATGTTTTACCAAATGCAGGATATTGCGTGGGAACATGCCAATATTCTGGGTTTTGGATACGACAAATTAAAAGAGGAACAACACTTTTGGGTGCTTTCCAAGTTATTGGTTAAGATAACCCGCCGGCCCGATTGGGGTGAAGATTTTACACTGGAAACCTGGTCACGCGGAACCGATGGCTTTTTTGGATACCGCGATTATAATTTTGTCGATAAAAAAGGAAATAATATTATTCAGGCCACCAGTGCCTGGCTGGTGCTTGATTTAAAATCAAAACGAATTGTAAGATTAAACGAATTAAATAATTTTCCGAAATACGAAGAAAGTGTTTTTAATGAAAATCCGGCCAAAGTTAAGGCACCTGAATCAGAAAAAAAGCTACAGTTTACACCTGTTCTTTTTAATGAAATTGATATTAACCAGCATTTTAACAGCGGCAGATACCTCGAAAGAATCATTGACAGCTATGATTTTGAATTTCATGAGAAAAATGAGTTAGCCGAATTTGAAATCAATTTTCTAAAAGAAGGAATGCCTTCGGATAAACTAGCCATTAAAAAACAATTGTTAACCGGGGATACGCATTTGTGCAGTGTAGTGCGTGAAAATGATGGCGTGGATTTAATACGGGCAAGGCTGGTATGGAGGGAGCGTTAAACTCCCCTGCCCTAGGTTGTAAACAATGAGCAGCTAATTTCAAAAATTTAATAACTGTGTTTTCATCTGTTATTAATTTTTGCATTTGATAGTATAATTGGAATGCCAAAATAATCGATAGCAATGGAATCATTGCCATAATTTAACCAACCAGATATTTCTCCACTAAAAATTATTTTTTGTCCTTCTTTTACAATCTGATGCGGAAGATTACACGGAGCAAACAGAACACCCTGTGGCCAATCCTCAAATGGCTCACACGTAATATAATAGACATCACCAGAGGTTCCAAATAATGTAATAGTACCCATTTGTTCAGATATGATATCCGTTGTTTCCGTTAAATTATCTTCACACCTATTATTGGTAAGATTAATCTCAGTCCATTCATCTTTATTGCAGCTCTCCCCTATAAATAAAAGAAGCAAAACAATTGAACTTAGTTTAAAAATTTTTGGATCCATTTTTTATTTATGAGGCTAATTTATTTCAGCTTGGTAAATACAGTTTCGAGGGTTCCTTTTTCAATCATTTCATTAATTTCACCAAGAGTATATTCTTGTGTAGTACAATTTAGGCATCCCCACCAAAATAATTCACTATAGGGATCTTTATTAATGATGCGAGGCCAGATTAGCTCGTGAGGCCAACATGTAACTCCATTTTCTTCATTATACTTCAAATATTCTTTAAAAGTAATATTAGTATATGCCGCCCACTTGTGTGCATCTCCTACAATATAACCACTTTTTAAAAGGTGGCGATACCTGGGCATGACATTTCCATTTTTATTTATTTCAATGTTACTATCATTTCTGTCTAAAGCTAAAATTTGATTCAATTCTCCTTCAGGTGTAATTTGAATCCACACTTTATCAAGATAATCGTCATTTGTTTTATATACAAATACACCAGGGTGATTACTAACAACGATACTTTCGTCGGCAAATTCAATTTCATCTTTCTGGCAGCCTGCCCCTAAAAACAACAGGAGCAGAAAAACTGCACTTAGTTTTATAATTTTTGGTTTCATTCTTTTGAGTATTTTGTAATGTGTTTAATAAGTACAGCGTACTTTTTTGTATTATGGTAACTAAAGTTACCTTGCTTGAGGACAATTAAGAGTAGATTCTGTTTGGAGGAGCAGGCAAAACAACCTTGTTGCCGCCCGGAAATGTTTTCAATTTTCGTGTTACGGGGAGTGTTTCATATAAAATGGTTTTAAAGTTAGTACTGTATTTTTGGATGCCCTAAGTTAAGAAAAGGTTGCGTAAAATACAATAATTTATAAACTTTTGTTTATTGAAGTATAGTTTGTAAACCATTAACTATCAAATACTTCTCTCCTTATCCTCGTTTATAACGAGGGGTAAGCTGTCTTAGAGTTTGCAACTCATATTTTACTTTTTGGCTTATAAAATTGTCAAATTTCGGCTTGCACGTTCACATATCCTTTTTCTCCGGCATAATCACGCGCCGAACTAAACAGGTACTCATGTGGTTCTGCAACTATTAAAGCCCTCACCGGATTTTCGTGTATGTAATTAGTTCGCTGGTCAATCTTTTCATTATTATCAAGCAAAACAGCATGGTTTGTATCCTGCCAGAACTTATATTTTGTTATCCGATTATCATATTTCCCGGCAAACTCAAAACGGTACAACAACCATTCTTTTCTGCTTTCAGGAATTTCCCCAATTAATTTTACAATTGATTTTGAAGTAAATTTTTTAAAATCCCTGATAATATCACTTAGCCTGAAACCTTCGTTTGCCCTGAAACCTTCGTTTGCCCTGCAAACCAAATGAATATGGTTTGACATCAGGCACCATGCGAAGGCCGTCAAACCTTTATGTGCGATACAATAGTTTAACGAATTGACAATTTCAATTTTATATTCCTTTCTTGTAAAAATATCAATCCAGTCGGTAACTGTAAAAGTCAGGAAATAAACTGCATTTTGATCAGTAATAAAGTAATTATCGGCTGACATATTTTTAACTTTTTTCACTTAATAAACAGAACAATACAAACCATTTGCATTATAAATGCTGAAAAGCCCACCCCTCGTTACAAACGAGGGGTAGCAATGTTAATTAACTGGTCTTGCCTGAAATAACCTTTCAATATTTACCAATTTTTCCTCAAGCGGCATATCACCGTCGAGCCAGTAAATTTTTGTGCCACGTTTTTCCATTCCCCGGAACCAAGTCATCTGCCGTTTGGCAAACTGGTGAATGGCAATTTCCAGTTGGCGAAACATTTCATCGTAGGATAAAGTACCGATAATGTGAAGCGTCAGGTATTTGTATTCCAGCCCGTAATAAATAAGCTGTTCGGGAGTTAATCCTGAATCCAGTAATTTTTTTACTTCTTCCAGCATACCGGTTTCCAGCCTTTGTTTTAAACGTTCCGTTATTCTCTTGCGACGGGTATCCCTGTCAAATTTAATCCCGATGTTCAGACTGTTAATTTCTGGCATCGCTGTATCAATTTCCGGATGTTCCTTGTAATACATTTCAATTTCAATAGCACGCACTGCCCGACGGTCTGTTTCAACATCCGTAATATTGTGTAATCCGGGTTTTAATAATTTTAAAATTTCAGTCAGTTCATCCAGCGACTTACCTTCCAATTCATCACGAAGCTTCCGGTTTGGTGGCACCTGTATCAATTTGTAATTTTTCAGTACAGCTTCAAGATATAATCCACTTCCCCCGCATAAAACAGGAAATTTATTTCGGGACTGAATTTCTTCAAAAGTTTCAATAAAATCAGTTTGAAAACGGTAAACGTTGTAATGCGTACCGGCATCTTCAATATCAACCAAATGCGATGGAACCTCAATGCCGTTTACAAAGTAATCTTCGTAATCTTTCCCTGTCCCCAAATCCATTCCGCGATATACCTGTCGCGAATCAGCTGAAATAACTTCGCCATTCATTTTTGCAGCCAAACGCGCTGCCAATGTTGTTTTCCCGGTGGCTGTTGGTCCTAATATGGTAATAAGGTTGTAACTCATTTTTGGAATTTCGCCAACAAAATAAAGAATAATTATTTAAACCAGTAAAAACTATTTTTCGCTACTACTCAATTAATTTGAAAGAGATTCCTCGCTTTGCTCGGAATGACATAAGTATAGAGACAGTCTTAAAACGTTTCATTATTGTCAGCCTGAGCGGAGTCGAAGGCTGTTTATACCCCACTTCGACTGCGCTCAGTGTGACTTTAATAATCAATTCTTTAAATTTAAAGGTTATAACACCTCAACTCGTCTTTCCTTTCTTTTACTATTTACTATTCTTTTGTTCTTATAAATCCAAAAGAGTTGGTATTTTTACCATAGAACTGATTTTAAATCTTTTCGGTAAAACTAAAACACCGTATAAGATTTACAATTGAATGTTAAAAACGAAGTTCAATTTTTATTGCACAAAATGTGGAATTGAAAATCAATTTAATTCACCCCATCCCTGAAGAGAGTAAATTGATTTTCAGTACACCCTTTAGGGTTTGGGGTAAATACTGAAAATCGATCAAATATTTTTTTATGAAATAAAAACTAAACTTTAATACGTATTTAATATGAAACTTAGATTCGGAATTTTGCTTCCAGCTTTAATATTCGTCTTATTCACAGGTTGTTCAACACAAGAAAAAGCAGAATCGGAAACCATCTGGGCAATAAAATTTGCCGATGCAGTTATGACCCGGTTTGACAGTTTAATTTATTATAACAACAATTCACCCAAATTTGAATACGATTATTCTTTTTTGGGAAGTGCCATTGATAAGTTGGGAACGGTCGACAAAAAATACTCCGATTACATGCAGGCATATGTCGATTATTTCGTTCAGGATGATGGAACCATAAAAGGATATAAAATCAGTGATCACAATATCGATCGAATCCGTCCGGGATTAAATATACTAACATTGTATGAACGTACCGGAGAACAGAAATATAAAATTGCTGCTGATACTTTGCTTGAACAAGCAAAAACACAGCCGCGAACAAATGCAGGAGGATTCTGGCACAAAAAAGTTTACCCTTATCAAATGTGGCTCGACGGACTATACATGGCCTCTCCTTTTTTAGCTAATTATGCTCGGATTTTTGATCAGCCCCAGTGGTTTGACGAGGTAACCTTTCAATTAAAACTGGTCCACGAAAAAACCGTTGATCCGGCTACTGGCTTGCAATATCATGCCTGGGATGAAAGCAAAGAACAACGTTGGAGCAATCCTGAAACGGGCCAGTCGAAGCACTTCTGGAGTCGCGGCACAGGTTGGTACATGATGGCTCTTGTTGATGTATTAGAGGTCCTTCCTGAAAATCACAAAGACAGAAATGATATTCTACAAATTCTGAATGGATTGAGTGAGGCATTACTAAAAGTTCAGGATGAAGAAACCGGTTTGTGGTATCAGGTTTTGGATATGGGAGGTCGTGAAGGAAACTATCTGGAAGCATCCGGTTCGGCAATGTTTATTTATACTTTTGCAAAAGGGGCAAAAAATGGATTTCTTGATAGTAAATACCTTAATATAGCCAATAGTGCTTTTGACAGTATGGTAAAAACGATGGTTATTATTGGTGATGATGGGCTTCCAACGCTAACAAATACTTGCGGAGCATGCGGACTTGGGGGAAATCCTTATCGTGAAGGTGATTATAATTATTATATTACTGAGAAGCGCGTCAACAACGATTCAAAGGGTGTAGCTCCTTTTATTCTGGCATCCATAGAATTAAATAAATAATTGAACTAAAATGAAAAATCAAATTTCAACGCTGTCTTTCCTTTTGCTAATCCTAGTTTTTACAGCTTGCCAAAATCAGGAAATACTAAAGACTCAGGCATATTTAGGCATTAAAGAGGGAGGCAACTGGGTTTGGGTCACAAAAGATAATGGAAACCAGCAATATGAATATCAGGGCGGCGAATTTAAACCTGTCACGGAATTAAAAGTTGATGAAAAACACACGGATCACTCTTTTGATATCCAGTTTGAAGGACCGGGTTGGGAATCGGATAAAATTGGCTACCGCCTTTATCTCGACTGGCGCAATGCGATTGATATTTTTGGAAAAAAAACCGAAGAGCCCGTTTTGCATCAGGTTGGTCTCGACGGATTTGATTCTTATCATGAAATACAGGATTGGGGTGTTGATGTTTTAAAAGTAGGCGATGCTCTTGGAATAGGTTCACTTGCCTATTGGGATGGCGAAAAAGCAGTGCGTGTTGAAAAAACATCCGGGATTAATTGCAAGGTTGAATCAGAAAATAAAATTGCCAGAGTTTTTGTTGATTACACCAATTGGGAAATTGATTCATTTAAAACGGATGTCTCAACAAAACTTGAAATTGAGGCAGGAAGTTATCTCACCAAGTATTCAATAGATCTTTCAAATGCATTACCTAATCTGGCAACCGGAATTGTAAAATTACCGGATACCGAAAAAATAATTATCGAGGATATGAAACCCGGCTGGAATTGCCTGATTACCTTTGGAAAACAGACCCTGCAAAATGACAATCTCGGAATGTGTATTTTTTATAAATCAGACGAACTAATAGAAGCGACTGAAGATAGCAACAGTCACGTGGTTGTTCTAAAACCGGAAAATAATCAATTAACCTATTATTTTGGTGCTGCATGGGAACAGGATGCCTCCGGCGTAAAAACAATTGATAATTTTATTAATTTGCTCAAAACTCAGGTAAAATATATAAAATAAAAATGAAGTCTTTTCTGTTTCTTTTGTTTTCAATTCCGTTAACAATTTTCGGACAAAGTAATTTTGACTTTCCCCGCGATACCACTTTTTCTGTAAGAAGCGCTTATGAAGGAATTAAGAATGAATTTCCACAGGCAAGGCCGGTGATGGAGTTTTCAGATGATAAAATCACTTCAGAAAAGGATGTTATCTATTATTCTTTCGGATCCCGGAATTTACATGCCGATATTTTTTATCCTTCAAAAAAAACAAATAAGAAAATACCTGCAGTACTGCTCATTCATGGCGGTGGATGGGCATCAGGAAACAAATCGCACCTGGTTCCCATGGCACAAAAGCTGGCAGAAAATGGTTATTTTGCCGCAACAGCAGAACACCGTTTATCACCTGAGGCAAAGTATCCTGCGGCAGTGTACGATTTAAAAACCGCTGTAAAATGGATTAAAAACAATGCAGAAAAATATAACATCGATACCAGCAAAATAGCTGTTTTGGGTTGTTCTTCCGGCGCCACACTTGCCTCACTTGTCGGAACAACGGGGCAAAATCCAAAATTTCAGGCACATCCAAATACAGGAAACTTTTCTGATAAAGTTCAGGCAATTGTAAACATCGATGGAATTGTTGATTTTACTGATCCATCGGAAAGTGCAAAAGATCCTGATCCGGATAAACCAACTTCTGCAGGTGCCCGCTGGTTTGGAGTAACCTACCAAAGAAATCCCGATATCTGGGTTGAAGCTTCGCCATTAAGTTATGTGAATGAAAATACACCTCCAACACTATACATTAACAGCGCTTTGCCGCGTTTCCATGCCGGCAGGGAACAATTTCTGAACGTATTGGAAGAAAACAGTACCTATTTTGAAATTCACACGATAGAAAATACACCGCATCCATTCTGGTTATTTCACCCCTGGTTTGAAAAAACCTGGCCAATCGTGGTTAAGTTTCTGAATAAAACCATGAAATAGTCTTAATCGAAAAACGGTAGAGACCAATCTCCTAAAACTTGTTCCGGTTTATAAACCGATGCCTCAGTTGCAGACAACTGTTTTGACCAATACACTCTTTTATCTGTATTTGCACCCGGCCCTGTATTCTGAAATTCAGCATAAAAAACTGTACCTTCGCTAACATCTGCATTCCATTGCTGCCAACCGTCGGAAGCAATATGTTTCCCCAACTTGCATTTCAAAAAAACTGTTTTGGCATACTCTCTCCATGGTCGTCCCAGATAAACTTTTTCAACACCTTCGGAAGCGTTTAATTCGCAATTTTTGAAAACGAAACCAAAAGCTTTGCCTTTGTTTGTGCTTGCTGCGGTAATATATGAATCTCTTTTGCTTTTTATCTGACATTTCTCAAACCACACTGTTGCTTCACCAAAAATAAAATCGGTGGTACCTTCAATGTAACAATTCAAAAAAAGCTGGTGGCTGTTTTCTCCTGCTCCGTAATAAGTATCCTGATTCCCCAACAGACGGCAATTATTAAAAGTGCATCGATTTCCTTCCACATGCAAGGCTACTGCCTGCCCTACTTCACCGGCACTATTTTCAATGGTTAGGTTTTCGGCATAAAAATCATCTGCCTCGACCAAAAATGTAGCAGTAAAAAAAGTACTGTTTCTGCCCCTGTTTATCTTATCAAAATAATCATCCCAAACAATTATGGTTTTTTCGGCATCTTCGCCAATTATTGACAACAACGGATTCCACGAAGGCACCCTCACTTTCTCCCTGTAAACACCATTTTTTACATAAATAGTGATTCTTTTATCAGGAAATGCTTTTGTTGCATCAATCGCCTCCATAATTGTAGTAAAATCACCTGAACCATTCTGAGATACAACCATTTCATAATCAACGCCTTGCTGTGCCTTAGTAGTGTTAAAAACTACAATCAGAACTAAAATCGTGAAAAAACTAAAAGACTTCATTCATTTAATTTTTATTGTTCTTACAAATTATTGAATCATTGTAATATACTCAGCGAAACCAAGTTCCAGTTTTTTACTTTCCTCTAAGGCTAAACGTGCCACATTCTCAGCTCCAATTTTTGAAAGATGTGTATCATCCTGCCGGCCCTCCGGGTATTTTTCATTTGGAAGTGTCCAAAGGTACATATCCTTTGACGTTTCATCGCCGAGAGAATTTACCCAATTTTCAGTGAGTTTCTGCAAATCAATTAATGGAATATTTAACTTTTCTGCTACTTGCCGACAAGCTTCAGGATATTCACCGTGAGTAGGAATTAATTTCCCATCTTCTCCAAATTTCCGTCTCACTATTGAAGTAAATAATACTGGAATTGCCCCCTTCTGATGCGATTCCAAAACAAATTTTTCCAAATTTTCAGAATAGCTGCCAAATGGAACCGTGTATCTGGTAGTGTCATAATCTTTTTCATCGTTATGGCCAAACTGAATAAAAACATAATCCCCGAATTGTAAGTTATCGAATACTTCTTTCCAATGACCTTCATCAATAAAACTTTTGGTACTTCGGCCATTTAATGCAACGTTTTTAATGGAAACCGTTGAATCGAAATATTGCTGAAGCACCTGTGCCCAGCCTGTTTCAGGAAATACCTCTTCCGGTTTGTTTGCCATAGTTGAATCACCAATAGTGTAAATTGTGAATGATTTTTCAGATTCACTACAACTAAAAACAATGAATATAATTACGAAAAAAAAGTATAAAAACCGGGGCATTCGAATGAATTTTAATAAGTTAAAATATCGTTTTCTATAATTTTACTGCACCATCAGGTACTTCGTTTCCAATGACACTAATTCCTTCAAACTGTTTATCCTGGCCGGAAGACAAAGAAATGTTTTCTGTTTTTCCTCCGTTTATTTTAATTGCTGAAGATGATTCAGAATTAAAAACAACATTCTCTGCTTCCACATTCTGACAATTAAAAAACTGAAATGCAGTTTCATTGCTGGTTTGTAATACCACATTATCAATTTTTACTCCTTTTGCATCAACTATAAGAAAACCATTATCAGCTTCCAGTTTCATATCAGAAAGGCTGATATTTTCAAGATTCATTTCAGGTAATCCCTGCATATAAACAGCCTGTGAAGCACCTTTCAAAGTAATATCTTTTATTGAAATATTTTTAAACTGAGGCGTTTCTTCGCTTACCGGCTCCGGTTGATTTTCCATTAACTGACCACCTTCTGCAATCAATTGCGACATCGATTTTCCGCCATAGTACAAATTAAAAGAAATGGCATTTGTCGGGATATTGGTCATCCGAATATTGGAAATAAAAATATCTTCCACTACTCCACCACGTCCACGAGTGCTTTTGAAACGCAGACCAACATCGGTGCCCATAAATGTGCAGTTCGAAACATGCATATTTTTTACTCCACCCGACATTTCACTTCCGACGGTTACCCCGCCGTGTCCGTGGTATACGATATTGTCCCTGATTACCAGATTTTCACACGGCACACCCCTTCGCCGGCCATCTTCATTTTTACCTGATTTAATACAAATGGCATCGTCACCTACATCGAAGTTGCAATTTTCCACTAAAACATTTTTACAAGATTCAACATCAATTCCATCACCGTTTTGTGAATACCAGGGATTTTTTACAGTAACATTTTTTACTATCAGATTCTCAACCATCAACGGATGAAGGCACCAGGCAGGCGAATTCTGAAAAGTAGGCCCGTTCAACATCACATTTTTACTGTTTTGAATACTAACCATTACCGGACGTAAAAAATCGCGAATAGCTTCATACTCTTCCTTTGTTTTTAAATGAGTTGGAACATTCATCTCAGAAGTTTCCATAGCTATTTTAAACTGTTCTGAAGGATACCATGCGTCGCCTCTATCATTCAGAAAACCACCAGAGGCAACTAACTTTTTCCACTGTTCATCGGTAAGTTTGTTTTTACTAACAAACCGCCAGGCATCGCCCGAACCATCCCAAACACCGCTTCCAGTTAATGCAACATTTTCAAGATTTTTTCCATAGATGGGTGAAATGCAACGCCAGGTATCCAAACCTTCAAAACTGGTTTCAATAATCGGGTACAAATCTTTATCAGTTGAAAAAATTATCAAAGCACCGGGCTCTGTATATATCTCAAGATTACTTTTCAAAATAACAGGACCTGTTAGCCAAATACCAGCAGGAACAATTACTTTTCCTCCACCCTTTTCAGAAACAGCGTCAATGGCTTTCGCGAATGCTTCAGTATTTAGTGTTGCCCCATCCGATACTGCTCCAAAATCGGAAATGCTTACTGAGAAGTCCGGAATAACAGGTTCATTTATTTGCTGCATTTCAAACTCAATATCTTCAAAATATGAGTGTACAGAATCAGTATCAGAATTCTTTTCACAGCTTATTGCAAACAAGAATAGAAGAATTAATAAAGGAATAATTGGTTTAGTTTTCATAATAGCAGCATTTAATTTTCCTAAATTATGAATTACAGCCATCCATTCAAAATATTCAGAATATTTCGCTTCTTTTTTTAGATGATCCAAAAAAAATTTAAATCCCTATTTGTCTACCGATATGTTTAAAATTTGTTCGACCATTTCTTTACGAAGGCCATTTCTTACAAAAACGGTCTGAACACCCAATCTCCCCACTTCCTCAATATTTCGGTATTCGTCATCAAAAAATACCATTTTTGAATAGGGCAATTGAAAGTGTTCCTGTATACGTTCAAAGTGTTTGATCTTGCTGGACGGGTAAATTTCCTTCAAATCAAAATATTTGTCAATATTTAATAAATTCAGCAAGTCGTTTGCCCAATCAGGCTCGAAGGTGCGTGAAGCTGCCACGATTTTTTTGTTTTCTTGTTTGAGCTTTCTCAAAATATCTACTACTTCAGGATACAAGTGAATCCATCGATTATATTGATCGAGCAATTTTCCATTTCTCCAAAAATAAGGTGGATTGGTACAATCGCACCAACTGCCGCCGGCATCCCAAATCGTAAAATCAAGGTCAAAAACAAAAATTTCAAACTCCATTAAATCCTCCTCAAAAAATTTTAAACCTAAAAACCAAGACTTCTGGGCAACCACATTGAAATTTCAGGAATATAAGTAACGAGAAGTAAAACCACTACCATTGCAATAAACATCGGCAAAAGCGGTTTTATAACCTTTTCAATACTAAGTCCTGCCACACTGCAACCAATAAATAAAATCGATCCAACCGGTGGTGTACATAAACCTACACTTAAATTTAATACCATAATAATTCCAAAATGAATCGGATCAACTCCCATTGAAGTTACTATTGGAAGAAATATTGGTGTAAAAATCAATACGGCAGGTGTCATATCCATAAAAATTCCTACAAACAGAAGAAGCATATTAATAATTAATAATATGAAAAATGGATTATTGGTTAAGGAAAGCAATCCTTCGCTTACATTCTGTGGAATATTTTCATAAGCCATTATCCATGATAATCCCAGACAGGCAGAAACAAGTAGCATCACGATTCCAGTTGTTTTTACCGAACGAAGAATAATATCTGGTAAATCTTTTATTTTAATCTCCCGATAAATAAAAGACAGAATAAGCGCATAAAGTACAGCAATTGCTGAGGCTTCAGTTGCCGTAAAAAACCCTGCAACAATTCCACCGATGACAATAACCAACATCAATAAACTTGGAATTGCATCCAAAAATTTGCGTGTCCCCTCCCACGCCTTTTTCTTATTTCTGATGGTTTTCAATGTAGCCCAAATAGCAAAGGCCGCTAATAAGACATAAAGCAAAATCTGATTTACACCTGCTGAAAAATTGGCACGTGAAAAAGTTATTCCTTTATAAATAACCAAAAGACCAAGAGCAATCAAAACCACTACACCCAAAGCTTTCATTGCTGCTTTGGTTCCACTCCTTTTGTAGATAAGCATTGTGATGGCAGTTATGATAATACCTAAACCTGTAAGAATTCCGGGTAAATAGCCGGCAAGGAAAAGCGCGGTAATTGAAACACCGCCACTGGCAAGGGAATAAACAATAAGAGTATTACTCGGAGGAATGGACAATCCTGTAGTGGCCGAAGTAATATTAACAGCTGCACTAAAATTTTCAGGATATCCTTCCTTTTTCATTTCCGGCTGCATCATACTGCCAATTGCCGAAGCAGCTGCCCCGGCAGAACCTGATATCGCTCCAAACAACATATTTGCCAAAACATTTACCATTGCAACCCCTCCCGGAATTCCCCCTACCAAAACCCGCGCAAAATCAATCAGGCGAATGGCTATACCTCCGCTATTCATAATATTTCCGGCAAGAATAAAAAACGGAATGGCAAGTAATGCAAAACTATCCAGTCCGGTTGCCATCCGTTGTGAGAAAGTTGTAAGTGCGGGCAATAAATCGATACTCACCAACATGGTTAAAATTCCTGATATTCCTATACTGTATGCAATAGGAACACCAATAACAAGAAGGATTACAAAACTTACTACAAGTACCAATATCTCAAATATTTCCATGTTCGTTAGTTTTTTGGGTATGACTTGATAATCTTACGCATATTATCGATATCAAAATAGGCAATTAACAGACCGCTGAGCGGTAATACCAGGTAAACAAAGCCCAGCGGCATACCCAGTGCAGCAGATTTTACGGCGAGATAAAACCGGGTGTAAACCAACCAGATTCCCCCAATCACCAATACAGAAATGGCAAATAAAATCACAAAAATATTAATGATTATTTCTAATCGGAATCTCCTTTTTGGCGAAGAGCGCCGAAGAAGAATATCAATGGCAAGGTGTTCTCTTTTCCCTGAAACATAAGCTGCGCCTAAAAGTCCAACCCAAATTAATAAATAGCCTGCCAATTCATCGGTATAACTACTGGGTGAATTTAACACATACCTGCTGGCAACCTGCCAGAGTACATCCAGAACAAGGATACTCAGAAGAAAAACGAGCAACCATTCCAAAGCTTTATCTATGATTTTTCTTAACCTCATAATTTTTGGTCTATTCAACGGCCTGAATCCGCTTTATGTAAGAATATATTACTTCATTGTCTTTATAACTTTCCAACAAAGGCTGAACTTTTTCAATAAAAGGAGCTTTATCCGGATAAATAATTTCCACACCAGCTTTCTGTACTTCCTCCAATGATTCTTTTTCCGACTCGGCCCAAAGTTCTCTTTCAAGTACTGCAGAATCATTGGCAGCCTGTTGCAGCCATTGCCTTTCCTGCTCACTAAGTTTTTCCCAAACGATTTTGCTCACAACCAACACATCTGGAATAGTGGTGTGCTCATCCAGCGAATAATATTTACAAACTTCATAATGTCGGGATGTGTAAAGACTTGGAGGATTATTTTCAGCCCCATCTACCACACCGCTTTGTAAAGCAGTATATAGCTCCCCATAAGAAATTGGGGTTGCCGAACCACCCAGTGCCCGAATCATTTCAACAGCAGTGATACTTCGCATAACCCTTATTTTCATTCCAGCCAAATCATCAGGTGTGCGAATTGGTTTATCAATGGTATAAAAAACTGCGCGATCCGGCATCGTAATAGGTTAATCCCCGAATCCATTTATCCTCTGTGCTCATTAGCAAATCTTTGCCAATTTCACCGTCCATGATTTTAAAAGAATGTTCTTTAGATTTGAAAATATAGGGCAAGCCAAAGACTTTATAATCTTCAGCAAAACTTTCCATTACAGCAGCTGAAACCTTTGTGATAGCCAAACTGCCAATTTGCACCAGTTCAACACATTGTTGTTCAGAACCCAGTTGTTCTGCCGGATAAACTTCAATTGTCAGTTTTCCTTCTGAAAGTTCACTACAACGCTGCGCCATGTATTCCATCGCTTTATGCACAGGATGATCGGTTGGTAAACCATGTGCCAGTTTAAGTTCCTTAGCTCCATCCTTTACGTTGCATGAAAATAAAGAAAGAAAAAGTATTCCGGTAATTAGTTTTGTCAGGTTATTTAGTTTCATTCAGGTTTTCCTATTTATATTTTTGTATCGTTTTTATTGTTTCGGAACACTTTTCTGTAATGTATTGATAATTTTCGTTTGCCAAAATTTTTTTCGGAAATAATTGTGACCCCATTCCCACACAAGTCACACCGGCTTCAAACCAAGCTTTCAAATTTGATTCATCAGGAGTTACACCTCCAGTCGGCATAACAGATGTCCATGGCATTGGCCCCAAAACAGTTTTTACAAAAGCAGGACCACCCACCTGTGAACCGGGGAAAATTTTTACTATCTCCGCACCCAATTCATGTGCTTTCCCTATTTCGGTAACTGAGCCACAACCCGGACTCCATGAAACTTTTCGCTTGTTGCATACTTTTGCTGTACCCTCATCAATCAATGGCGAAACAATAAAATTGGCTCCCAATGCCAGGTACATTGAAGCAGTTCCCTCATCAATAACAGAACCGACACCCATTATCATATCCGGACAATTTTCACTTGCCCATTTGTTGATCTCTGCAAATACAAATGTTGCAAAATCACCGCGGTTTGTAAATTCAAATACTCTGACTCCCCCATCGTAGCATGCTTTTACAACCTTTTTACAGACCTCAGGGTTTTTATGATAGAACACAGGAACCAATCCTGTTTCCTTCATTTTTAAAACAACTTCTATTCTTGAAAATCGAGCCATAAGTCAATTCAAAATTTTAAATTAAAAATTAAAAACAAATTAGTATTACAAATTATTTCTGGTCGATGAAGCTATCTTTCCTAAAATATTTTTTAGCTCTGAAGACTCTTTTGTTAGATAAACTAATTCAATACTTAAATTTTGTTCCAAAGTAAGAGTAGCATGTATTAATCTCAACCAATAATTGCTTTCTCTCATTTCTTTTAATGAGATATCTATCTTATATAAAAAATCCTGTTTGGAAAATGCGGCTTGTGCTTCTTCATAATTTGCACCTGTAGATGTTGAAGATTTTGAAAGTTGATATCTAATATTATTAATTTCAGGATCATTAGGCAATTTTCTTAAAAACTTAATTATCCGAACTGCAAATTGAAATAATCTTTCAGCTAAATCAACATCCATTTTCAACTCATCTTAATTTTTGAATTTCTAATTTTTAATTGATCAACGTGCTACTCTGCCGGAGGCATCGCCTTCCATCAGCTTTTCCACTTCTTCCACAGAAACCTGGTTAAAATCACCATAGACTGTGTGTTTTAAACAGGATGCCGCAACGGCAAAATTTAATGCTTTCTGGTCATCATCGGGATAAGTTAGTAAGCCATAAATCAATCCACCCATAAATGAATCACCACCTCCAACTCGGTCAACAATATGAGTTATTTGGTAAGTTGGCGCCTGGTATAATTTCTCTCCATCCCAAAGCACACCGGACCACGAATTGTGATTCGCATTAATTGAACCACGCAATGTTGTAATCACCTTTTTGCATCGCAGAAACCGTTTCATTATTTGTTTTGAAACCGATTTATAAGCAGTACCTTCAACCTCGCCGGTTGTTACGTCAACACCTTCCGGTTTTATGCCAAGTACTTTTTCAGCATCCTCTTCATTCCCTAAAATAATATCTGTTCCGGCAACCATTTCAGGCATTATTTCGCCCGCCGATTTCCCATATTTCCATAAATTCTTCCTGTAGTTTAGGTCACATGAAACGGTAATTCCAAGTTCATTAGCCTTTTTAATTGCCTCTAAACAGACATCAGCAGCACTTTGAGAAATTGCCGGAGTTATTCCGGTCCAGTGAAACCAATTGGCGCCTTCAAAAACCTTTTCCCAGTCAATCATTCCCTTTTGAACTTCTGAAACTGCTGAATTTGACCGGTCATAAATAACTTTGCTTCCCCGGCTAACGGCACCGGTTTCCAGAAAATAAATTCCCAACCTTTTTCCGCCACGAATTATACTACTTGTTCCAACGCCATATTTTCGCAAATCCATCAAACATGCCTGGCCGATATCATTATCAGGAAGACGGGTAACAAAATCGACAGGAATTCCATAATTGGCCAGTGAAACGGCTACGTTTGCTTCGCCTCCACCAAAGGTTGCCGACAATGTATTGGTTTGCGAGAACCGCAAATAATCAGGTGTCGCCAATCGTAACATTATTTCTCCAAAAGTGACTACTTTATTCATATTTCAAATAAAAATGTTAAATGACAAATTAAAAATTGAAGTAGTTTTTTGCGTTATTAAAGCAAATATTTTCAACCATGTTTCCCACTAATTCCATATCACTTGGAATTTCACCATTTTCTACGTCGTTGCCAAGCAAATTGCAAAGCGTTCTTCTGAAATATTCGTGACGTGGATAGGATAACAAACTACGCGAATCGGTTAACATCCCAACAAAACGGCTAAGCAAACCTAAATTGGAAAGGGCATTCATCTGTTTTTCCATTCCATCTTTTTGATCAAGAAACCACCACCCGGAGCCCCACTGCATTTTTCCGGGCACAGATCCATCCTGAAAATTTCCGATCATGGTAGCCATTAATTCGTTATCACGCGGATTAATATTGTACAATATGGTTTTGGAAAGCTTATTTTCCATATCAAGTTTATCAAGAAATTTGGATAGTGGCTTTGCTACCTCAAAATCACCAATGGAATCAAATCCGGTATCCGGCCCTAATTTATTGAACATTCTGGTATTGTTGTTCCGAACCGGACCAAGATGAAACTGCTGAGTCCATCCTCGCGAATGATCCATAATTCCAAATTCATATAACATGCATGATTTGAATTTCAGAATTTCCGTTTGATTTAAATCGGCTCCTTTCCTTACTTTGCTGAAAATAGTTTTAATTTCAGATTCCGTGTAATCTTCTGCTATTGCCGTTTCAATTCCGTGGTCAGACAAACGGCAACCATTTTCGTGGAAAAAGCTATGACGTTTATCCAATGCCGACATTAAATCAGAAAAGGATGAAATATCTATTTCAGCTGCGTCGCTCAATTTATCGATATACTGATTAAACACTTTTGTGTTTTCAACTGCCATTGCTTTATCGGGGCGCCAGGCAGGCAATACTGCGGTTTCAAAACCATCGGCTTTTATTTTTCGATGATGTTCCAAAGAATCAATCGGATCATCGGTTGTGCAGATTGTATGGACATTAGCCATCCGGATAATTCCTCGCGCAGAATATTCCGGTGTTTGTAGTTTTGCGTTACATTCTTCCCAAATCTCACGCGCTGTTTTTTGACTTAAAATTTTGTCAATACCAAAAAACCGTTTTAACTCCAGATGAGTCCAGTGAAACAGTGGATTTCGCAATGCATAAGGCACAGTTTCAGCCCACTTTTCAAACTTTTCCCAGTCGCTGGCATCACCGGTAATGTATTTTTCATTTACACCATTGGTGCGCATTCCACGCCATTTATAATGGTCGCCATACAGCCAAATCTGAGTAATGTTTTCAAATTGTTTATCTTCAGCAACTTCCTGCGGTGGAATATGACAATGATAGTCGAATATGGGCATTTTGGCCGCATGTTCATGATATAATTTCTGAGCAGTTTCTGTTTGTAGCAGAAAATTATCATCCATAAAATTTTTCATAACTCTTTTTTTTAACCACAAAGTTCACCAAGTATTAAACCGATTGCACTTAAATGTCCTTCAAATCAAAATTACAGGTCGAACAATCGTTTCAAATGACGTTCATAAATGTTTTCCTCCACACAGCTACCCACAACCTCGGCATTCTCTTTAAGCAGTGTTGTATATTTTTCTCCCATTTCAGAAGCAACTTTATACCCGACGTGAATCAGCTGTCTGAAATTTGAATTGTATTCAGCATGTCCCGGAATATGGCGCAAAGTATTGGCAAATTTTTCACCCGTCCAGGCTTCAACTTCGTTGGCGGTTGGCAGCTTTGAATCATCGATATCGATTACATCCGCATAAGGTCCGCATAATTCTTCTTTACGAGCCAGCGCACTGGTATAAATTTCTTTCGCCACTGCGAGCCCTTCATCACCTGAGATTGCCAAACCGATTACTTCTTCCAGCCAGGTAGTTCCTGCAGTTTTTACATGAAGACCTTTGTCATATTTTTTAATGATTTCAGCCATTATTGGATAAATGGTAAATTTATCCGAACCTGAGTGAACACTTAATTTCAAATCTTCAGGTAGACCAAATTCCTTTACAGCATAGTCAATTACCAAAACATCCTGTTCAAATTCTTTCGCAAATTGTGCCACATCACCTACATAATCGACCCCTTTATTGAAACGACCTGTAAATTTTGGGGCAATGGTTTGTGCAGGTATTTCTTCATCGGCAATCATCTTAAGAATAAAAAACATATCTACCGGTGTTTGAGGTGCTTCAACCTCATCCATAGAAACTTCGGTAACAAAATTACCAACACCTTTACTTTCTGCAATATGACGATATATTTTACCTGCCTCTTTTACTGCAGCCAGGTACTTCCCGGCAACTATTTTTAATAATTCTTCAGAGATTTCAATTGCTTCATCAATTCCTGGAATATTTACTTTTGTTCCCAGTTCGGCACATGATTGAATAAACTTGTTCACATCTTCTTCCGAAGATTCATTTCCAATATACATCGCAACATCAAGTGTAAAAAAATCACTGTGCTCTATAAACCGATCAACATTGGAAAGATTTATGTGATCAGCATCCACAAAATACGGACCTTCCCAACCCAGATTTTTCACAGCTGAATCGGCCTCAATTCGTGTCCCTGCAGGTTCTGAATGTACAATATTATGTTCTCTGTTTGATTTGTTCCATACCGGAGTAACTTCAACTCCTTCTGAAGTAGCAACTATTAATGCACTTAATTGTGCCTCCCCTTCATGATTAAAACGATCGCCTACTCCAAAACTATATTTTCCTAATTCCATGTTGTTTTTTTGTATAATTTTTTAATTAAAAATATTTTCCGTGTGCGATCACGAAAATATAGATATATTTTAACGTGACAAAGTAATTTTAGTGTTATATAAGTATTGAATGCCAAAATAATATAGATATGTGAAAATCAAATCTATGTGAAACCGGATTCAATTAATTGTTCAATTCAAATGCGTTTTTTTGTGCGGTCAGAGCCAGTTCTGTGGCCAAAAAACAATGGTCCTGTGTCATTGCTGTTTCCGTCCTGTTAACGACATCACTTACAAGCTGTTCACCGTATGGCATGTAAACATTCGAACAATCGAAATACTTTGTTTCTTTTTGGTTGACCAGAAATAAATGATTATCTCCTTCCCTTCCGGCGATATCAACATACTTTCTCATTTCAATGTAACCATCGGTACCCAAAATAAACGTCCGGCCATCGCCCCATGTAGAAAGTCCGTCGGGGGTAAACCAGTCTATTCGGATGTATCCTGTTGCATGCCTGCTGCGGACTCCCATATCGCCAAAATCCATATACTTAGGATAATCAGGAATATTAAAATTCCCGATCTGAGAAGAGCTAACTTCTGCCTGCTTTGAATTCGTATAAAAAAGAAATTGATCGCATTGATGCGAACCAATATCACATAAAATTCCACCGGCCTTATCCGGATCAAAAAACCAATCCGGACGACTTGGGGCATTCATTCTGTGTGGTCCAAGTCCGATGGTCTGAACAACTTTTCCAATTGCCCCCGACTGTACAAGGTTTCCGGCATAAACCGACGCAGGGTTTCTCAAACGCTCGCTATACATTATCGAAAAAATACGTTGGGTCTCTTTCTGCACTTTTTTAACCGCTTCAAACTGGTCAAAAGTTACAATACCCGGTTTATCAGTCATGTAATCTTTTCCGGATTGCATCACTTTAATACCCAGTGGAGCGCGATCTACTGGAATTCCGGCACTGGCGACCAACTGAATGGAATTATCCTCAAGAATCTCTTGCTCACTCTTTGCCACTTTCACATTTGGATACCTTCTGGTAAAACCGGGCAGCAATTCGGGTTCTTTTGAGTAAACCGCGACCAGTTCTCCGCCTCCGCCAATCAATGCATCAACCATACCATAAATATGACTGTGATTAAGTCCAATCACGGAAAATCGTATTGATTCTTTGGACTGACGACTTTTGTTGGGTTGAAGTACTATTTCTTCAGGCCTGTTGGTTTGATGAAGATTTCGTCCATAAGATTCAAATGGCAGCATGTTTAAGGCCGCCATCCCTGCGACTGCAGAAAAGGATTTCTGAAAAAAATTTCGTCGGTTAAAATCCATGATTTCGAATTAAGTTGGTATTGGTTTTCAAACTTACAAGAAAATTAATGGATAAACTTGAATCTTTTAAAAAATAGTTCATTTCAATATTCGCTTTTTCAATTCAAAATAAGTTTTTGATTTTACAAAAGCTACAACACACCTTTATATCATACCAACCTAAATCCTCTTTTATTGATTTGTTTGAATAATATCTCTTTAAAAACAACATAAAAATCACCGAAAGCAATTGGTTCGGATTTGAAAAAATTCCTCTATCTGTACTAAAAAAGCATTTAAACAAATCGAATGCTCGGGTGTTATTTAGAGCGAAACAGACAAGATAGTCTTTATTAATAAAAACCGCATGTATTTGGAAAAATCAGAGATTATTACAAATCATCAGTTTTCTACTGAAGAAATATTACAAGATTATTATATAGCTTATTTAAGTCGTCGTTTAAGCATTTTAGGTCGCAGGGAAGTTCACAACGGAAGGGCTCACTTTGGTATTTTTGGCGATGGGAAAGAAATAGCACAAATAGCTTATGCCAAATCTTTTCGTAAAGGTGACTGGCGGTCGGGATATTACCGCGACCAAACATTTATGCTTGCCCTAAATCTGCTTCAACCTGAGGAATTTTTCGCTATGATTTACGGTGATATCGATGAAGAAGTAAATCCTTCAACTGTAGGCAGAAATTTTAATAATCATTTTTCCACACCAAATGTCAACAAGCTTGGCGAAATAAAAGACCTTTCTGAAAAATATAATTCAGCTTCAGATATTTCATCAACAGGAGGACAAATGCCTCGTCTGCTCGGTTTAGCTCAGGCTTCAAAAATTGTAAGGCAAAAGCCGGAAATGAAGAAGCTCTTAAACAATAATGTAACCGGAAATGAAGTAGCATTTGGAACAATCGGGGATGCCAGTACATCGGAAGGAGTTTTTTGGGAAACAATAAATGCTGCCGGTGTGATGCAGGTCCCTCTGGCAATAGCAGTTTATGACGATGGCTATGGGATAAGTGTACCTGTTGAATTGCAAACTACAAAATCAAGCATTTCAAAGGCGTTAAAAGGATTTCAAAAGGAAAAGAACTCGAACGGAATTGATATATATTCCTGTAAAGGATGGGATTATCCTAATCTGGTCAAAACTTTTGCTGAAGGAATTTCCAAATGCCGAAAAGAACAAATACCGGTTGTATTTCATGTCAAAGAGTTAACGCAACCACTGGGACATTCCACTTCAGGTTCGCATGAACGTTATAAAACCGAAGAGCGATTAAGCTGGGAAAAAGATTTCGATGGTCTCTCTCAAATGAAAAAATGGATTTTAGAAACAGGAAGGGCCGATATAGAAACCTTAACAGAAATTGAAAAACGTGCCGAAAAGAGAGCAAAAAATGCCCGTGAAAAAGCATGGGCAGATTTTATTTCAGGCTACAAAAAAGATCAGGATAATTTAAAACCAATAATCAAAAAGATTGAGGAAAAAATTACTCTTCAAAGTTACCGGTTAACTGATTTTGAGAAAATCACAGAGAAACCACTACCGACCCGCCGTTCGCATCTAAGTTTTGCTAAAGGTCTTTCATTAAAAATTCACCTCAATAAGAAAGTCGAAAATGAACGTGCTGAGCTGAAAGAATGGATAAAAAAATTTGAAGCCAGGACAGTTGAGGCCTACAATACTAAACTTTACCGGGGCGGATCCGATTCAACATTAAATGTAAATGGCGTGCCGGTTGAATATAGTGAAGACTCTACGGATGTCAATGGCTCGGAAATTATCAGTAAAAACTTTGATATTCTTTTTGAAAAATACCCTACTCTTTTGACGTTTGGACAGGACACCGGCAAACTGGGAGATGTAAACCAGGGGATGAAAGGGATGCAGGAGAAATATGGCGAAGATCGCGTTTCTGATGCCGGCATCCGTGAAGCCACAATTATTGGACAAGGAATAGGCCTTGCTCTTCGCGGATTTCGCCCAATTGCAGAAATTCAATACCTGGATTACCTGATTTATGCACTTTCCCAACTTAGCGACGATTTATCAACCATGCAATACCGTACCAAAGGAAAGCAGGCAGCACCGGTTATTGTTCGTACACGGGGACATCAATTACAGGGAATTTGGCACGCCGGATCACCGATGCAGATGTTGCTGGGATCGATGCGTGGAATGTACCTGTGTGTTCCACGAAATATGACTCAGGCAGCCGGATTTTATAATACTTTATTGGAAGGAAATGATCCGGCTCTGGTTATTGAACCCCTGAAAGGATATAATGTAAAAGAAAAAATGCCCGCAAATATTGGTAAATACAAGATTCCATTGGGTGTTCCTGAAGTGCTTCGAGAAGGAGATGATGTAACTGTAGTAACCTACGGGTGGAATTCACACCATGCTATAAAAGCTGCTCGTTTACTTGCCCGATTTAAAGGTATCTCGGTGGAAGTAATTGATGTTCAGACTTTGCTCCCCTTTGATGTTAATCACACGATTCTTGAATCGGTGAAAAAGACCAACAAAATTATTTTTATGGATGAAGATGTGCCTGGCGGGGCTTCAGCATACATGTTACAAAAGGTAATTGAAGAACAAAAAGCGTTTGACTATCTGGATGCCGCACCGCGTACACTTTCAGCCATGGAACATCGTCCGGCCTACGGAATAGATGGCGAATATTTTTCAAAGCCAAATGTCGAGAGGCTTTTCAGGAGTGTTTATGAATTGATGCGGGAAACCGATCCTCAAAAATTTCCGAAATTCTAAATGCTTTTTATTTAAATTCAATTTTAAGTCCGACAACCTCCCAATCAGGCAATTTTGATGGTTTTTTGATCGTCAGTGCATCGCTATCCTGACTCCACTCCAATTTTTCTCTGCTACCAAGTATTTTAACCGAAGCTACTTCTTTATTATTTATTTTTGAATTGGTTCCGAGCGACTTAATTTTTACATCTTCAGTCGGATTACCCATACAAAAAGCGTAAAGAGTTTCCCCTTTTGTGGTAAAACGAATATCTGACGGTTCGTAAGGACGAACATCCCTTACACCTCCAAATGTTCCTCTTTCCTGCTCTTCCATTGACGGTCCTTCACCATAAATTTTCCATGGCCGGGTTCCGTAAATTCCTTCACCATTATCAGGAATCCACTCGGCTATAACATCCAAAATATCCAAAACATCCTGTTCCAAATCACCTTCAGGAGTTTGAACGATATTTAAAAGTAAATTTCCGTTTTTACTTACTATGTCAACCAGCATTTGGATCACTTCATTTCCGGTCATATATCTCTGTCCGGTACGATAGTACCAATCACCAATCGACGTATCTGTTTGCCAGGGATAAGGACTAATTGAGTCCATTGCTCCTCTCTCTATATCTCTAACCCATCTTCCTTCAGAAGGCATTGTTTTGGCAGTATAAACGACACCTATATCACCTCCGTTTTTTTCCATGTCCTGGTTATAATAGTGTGCCAGCATTGTTCTTCCTATTTCTCCAAAAGGAAGTTCGCTGTCGGAATACAACAAATCAGGATGATACATATCGATTAATTCAGTAATGCTTTTCAACCACTCTTTTTGGTTTTCAGGATCATTGGTTAACCAGCCTGTATCATCGGGGTCTGTTTTTTTGTGGTATAAATCCTCATATTCCGGATTAGCTCCGTCATAAGAAACTCCTGCCTTGGGTCCGGTTTTGTCTGCTCCATGACTGGGTTGAAACCAGGTATAACTCGCACCCAAATGTTCAGAAACGCCAAAATAAAGTCCTTCCTTTTTTGCTGCTTTTTGCCATAGGCCAACTACATCTTTCTTAGGCCCCATTGCTACTGAATTCCAGCGATGAATTTTGGAATTCCACAAAAAGAAATTATCATGATGCGTGCCCATACTTACAAAATATTTTGCTCCCACCTTTTTGTAAAGTTTCATTAATTTTTCCGGATTCCAACGCTCAGCTTTCCACAAAGGAATTATATCCTTGTAGCCAAATTCTGAAGGATGCCCGTAATGCTCAATATGATATGCATAAGCCGGATCAGGTTTTCCCGTTGGTTCTGCGGTTCTGCGGTTCTGTACATCAGATAAGTACATTCTCCGGGCATACCAGTCACCTTGCCGAGGTACTGCTTGCGGCCCCCAATGGGACCAAATACCAAACTTGGCATCCCTGAACCACTCCGGATATTGATACTGTTTAAACGATTCAATATCAGAACTAAACTTTTGAGCAAATAACTGGCCGCTACTGTCAACTATCATTAGAAACAACAGCACCATCGCCATTTTTAAGGAAACGCTTATTTTTTTCATATTTAGTTTTTTTCAAATATTTCCATGAAAGCTAATTCACTTTTATAAAGGCCTTCAAGCCTATGAGTTTAAAAAAAGATTCGTATAAATTAGGAAATAAATAAATAAATTTTGAAGGCACTGGATTACAAAACCTTGTGCAAAGCTTTGCGACGATAAAAAATTGTTGTAAAACAGTTTTTTGTCAGGCTTAAATAATTCAAGTAAATTTCTTTTTACCTGATTTTACTCCTACGTAAAGTATATTATTTATGAATTTCCAATGCCATTCTCCAAAACAAAGTTGAAAGAAGACTTCATCTTTTCCTTTTAAAAAAATACATTTGCCTGTGAAAAGCCAATAAACAAAATTTTCAATAAAGGAAAACACGGAAAACGTTATAAATTTAAAAACGTTTTATGGATTCTTCGGATAGCTACAATACCAATTGGAGAAAGGTTGCGTCAACCATTTACAGGAAACCCACCGATTCAAAAATTTATGGTTCTGTGGAACTTGATGTAACCGAATTAGAAAAATACATTTCTGAAAAACGAAAAGAAGGAATAAAAATAACCCTAACTCATATAATTACATTAATTGTGGGTCGGGCAATAAAAACTGAAGTGCCTGAATTAAATACTTTTCTAAAAAGGGGTATAATTACTCCACGTCCACAAATTGATGCCATGGTAAGTGTCTTACTTCAGGACGGAGAAATGGGTTCGGTAAAAATTCAAAATATCGATAAATTAAATGTCGCTGAACTGGCTAAAGAGATAAAAGACAAAATAAATGAATCCAGAAATGGGAAAGAAAACAATACGATGAAATCAAAAGATTCCTTGTCTTCCATCCCTTGGCCATTTCGTTCATGGGTATTTTTCTTGTACCGGTTGATTACGATTCAATGGGGATTTTCGTTTCCTTTTATAAAACTTTCAGCCAACAGTTTTGGATCCTATGTAATTTCAAATATAGGTACTCTTGGTTTGGACAGTGGATATGGAGCTCTCTTACCCTCAGCCAACGTTTCAATTGTTATGATTTTAGGAAGAGTGATCAAAAAGCCTGTAGTTGTAAATGATGAAATCGTTCCAAGAAGGATACTTTCGCTCTCTGCTACTCTGGACCATAGGGTTGTCGATGGCTCTCACGGGGGAAAACTTTTCAGGTTTATCAGGCAAATGGCCAGAAATCCCAAACTTCTTGACGAACATCTTTAAAGATTTGGCGGAGCCAGTCAAAATAAATCACAATCCTTTTTAAAAAACTCAAACATTTTTCCGTGTACGAACACGAGTGTCAAAAAAAACTGTAATTTTGTATCTGCAAAAGCAAATGTCGCAGGAAATAATATTTTAAAAATCAATCAATTATCGAAAACAAGAATCAAATACGAATAAAAGACATTGCTGAAAAAGCAAAAGTATCCATCGGAACAGTTGACAGGGTTTTGCATAACAGAGGTGAAGTTGCAGAATCAACCAGAAAAAAAATTCTGAAAATTATAGAAGAATTTGAGTATCAACCCAACATCCTGGCAAGTACTTTGGCTTCTAAAAAATCGGCTGTTTTTGCTATTCTGTTTCCACAACCACCTTCGCCTGATGGCTACTGGAACAAACCCTTTGTTGGGGTAAAAAAAAGAATCAGTGAATTGCGCCCCTACGGAATACAAGTAGAACATTTTACGTTCAATCAAACGGATTCAAAAAGCTTCATTATGGAGGCAGAAAAAATTATAGAACTTCAACCTGACGGTGTTGTTCTTGCGCCTTTTTTTAAAAAAGAATCAGAGCAATTTGTTGAACAACTTAAGAATAATAATATTCCGTTTGTTTTTATCGATTCAGAAGTAAAAAACTCCGGACAGATAAGCTATATAGGACAAAACTCATATCAGAGTGGATTTGTTTCCGCAAAGTTACTTGACCTCACTCTTCGGTCAGGAAATATTCTTGTAATTCACTTTGCAAAGGAAATGGACAATTTAAACCACCTGGTTCAAAGAGAAAAAGGATTTTACGACTGGTTTAAAAAAAGTAACCGTGAGGATCACCGTATTTTCACCATAGAAGTTGCCGATACTGATACAGACAAATGGATGGAAAAGGTGCAAGGTGAAATAAACACTAAAAATATCAAAGGCATTTTCGTAACCAATTCCAAAGTTTTCTTTGTTGGCCGACTGGTTGAGAAATACAAGATAAAAGATCTTAAAATTATTGGTCATGATTTGCTGAAAGAGAATGTGAGTTTCCTGAAAAAAGGAGTCGTTCAGTTTCTGATCTGTCAACGTCCCGAGGAACAGGGCTACAACGCCGTTGACAAACTTTTTAAGCACGTGGTGCAAAAAAGTGAAGCATGTTCGGAAAAATATACATCAATTGATATCGTAATTAAAGAAAATATAGATTATTACAAGGAGTTTAAGTAATGAATAAAAAAATAATGTCGTTTAACGACTTGCAGGGAAAAGTTTGTGTAATTACCGGAGGAGCCGGTGTATTGGGAAGTGCAATGGTAAAAGCAATGGCATCAGTCGGGATGAAAATTGCAATAGCCGATATCAATAAGGAAGTAGCGGATAAAGTGGCAGCGAAAATTGCTTCGGAATACGATTCAGAAGTTATCGGAGTTGAAGCAAATGTTTTGGATAAAGCATCGCTTGAAAATGCAAAAATTGAAATCAACGAAAAACTGGGCGAGATAAATATACTTGTAAATGGAGCTGGCGGAAACAGTCCACAGGCAACCACAAAAGTTGAACAGATGACAGAAAATAATCTGGATAATCTGGAAGACACATTTTATGGACTGGAAATGGAGGGCTTTGATAAGGTTTATGCATTAAATTTTAAGGGTACACTGCTTCCTACGATGGTTTTCACAAAAGATATGCTAAAAAATAGAAGCGGCGTTGTTTTGAATATTTCTTCAATGAATTCATATAAACCGCTTACAAAAATACCTGCCTATTCAGCAGCCAAAGCTTCAGTAAATAACTTTACTGAATGGCTTTCCGTACACCTTGCTAAAGTTGGCATAAGGGTAAATGCCATAGCACCGGGATTTTTTATTACACACCAGAATCGTTTTCTCGTTATGGATGAAAAAACCGGGAACTACTCAGCTCGCGGTCAAAAAATTGTGGATAACACACCAATGGGGAAATTCGGTGAACCGGAAGATCTGCAGGGTGCAACACTTTTTTTACTTTCTGAAATATCTTCATTTATTACAGGTATTGTAATTCCTGTTGACGGAGGTTACAGCGCATTCGGAGGTGTTTAATTCAGCAAAGAATTTAAACCAACATACTAAAACCTTGTAAAATGAAACGACGTGATTTTATTTCAACCACTGCAGGAGCGGCTATTGGCGCTTCTATTCTGACAAATCCGGTCAATGCAGCTGTCTCGAAAGCTGCCAAGAGAAAACTTGCTTTGGTCGGGACAGGAATTAGGGGAACCTCTTTCTGGGGGAAAAACATTGTAGAAAACTACGGCGACATTACAGAATTTGTCGGCTTGTGTGACATTAATCCGGGGAGGCTTGAACTGGCAAAGGAATACATGGGTGTAAATTGCCCTGTTTACAGTGATTTTGAAAAAATGATTGCTGAAACCAAACCCGATTTGGTGATTGTAACAACTGTTGATGCCACGCATCACGAGTTTATTGTTCGCGCAATGGAATTGGGAGTAGATGTTTTAACAGAGAAACCTTTAACTACCGATGAAATAAAAGCACAGGCCATTATCGACGCTGAACAAAAAACCGGCAGAAAAGTAATTGTTGGATTCAATTACCGTTATGGAATTTTGTTTTCAGCCATAAAAGAAGAATTGGCAAAAAATCCTGTCGGTGAAGTTACATCAGTTGACTTTCACTGGTATTTGAATACCTACCACGGTGCCGACTATTTCAGGCGTTGGCATGGCGAACGTGATAAAAGTGGAACATTGTTGGTTCACAAAGCTACACATCATTTCGATCTACTGAACTGGTTAATTGATTCTGACCCGGTAGAAGTAGTTGCCTACGGAGATCTGGAACATTATGGAAGAAATAATGAATTCAGAGGTTCGAACTGCAGAAATTGTGCATATACTGATAAGTGTAAGTTTTACTGGAATATTACAGCAGACCGTCGTCTGTATGAATTGTATGTTGAAAATGAAAAATATGATGGTTATATCCGCGACAATTGTTTGTGGCGTGAAGAAGTTGACATATATGATAAAATGGCTGTGCAAATTAAATATGCAAACAATGTACAGGTAAGCTACTCGTTAACAAGCTACTCACCTTACGAAGGATGGAGAATTGCCTTTAATGGAAAAGACGGAAGACTGGAGTCATGGGAAGATATTCCCTGGCGGACACAGGATAAGATAAATCAGGCCGGATTACATGCTGCAGAGATGAGTCAGAATGAAGATCAAGACACGCAGTACGATGAAATATTTATTATGAAAAATTTTAATCCTGAATACGAGATGAAGAAAATTGCTTCTTCCCGCAGTGGACATGGAGGTGGTGATGCGCGTCTGCAGGATAAAATTTTCCGTGACCCGGACATGGCTGATCCCTATAAACATGCTGCAGGTTCGCGAGATGGCGTAATGTCTGCGATAATTGGAATTGCCGCACGAAAATCAATAGAAGAAAAACGACCTGTAAGGATTGAAGAATTAACAACAATAAAACCACACCCCACACGTGGAGTATAACTTTAAAAGAAAAAGAATAATTAAAAAATACAATAATGAGTTTGGAATTAAAAAAGAACTGTAAATATGCAATGTTGGTTCCCACCAGTATGGGAGTCAGAATTACACCAATAAATGGACAACCGGTACACAGCAGTGACACTTTCACAATGTATGTAACAAGTGCAGAAACAAACGTGGCGAGTATCTCATCTTATTTGGGACTACCGGTTAAAGTACTCACAACATTTGTAAAGGGAAGTCCTATTGCCCAAATTATTAAAAGTAACCTTAAAAGCCGCCACATGGATTTTGAGGGACCGGAAGTTGAACAGGGAGGCCCATGGGGCTATCGTCACCAGTTTAATATCGCGGACAGCGGAATTGGATCACGTGGCCCACGGGTTCATAATGATCGTGCAGGGGAAGTTGGCAGAACCCTTAATGTAAAAGATTTTGATTTGGAAAGAATTTTTGGAGAAGAAAGAGTACAGATTGTTCATCTTTCCGGATTGATTGGTGCTCTTTCACCGGAAACAAGTCAATTCTGTCTTGAAATAGCCAGAGCAGCTAAAAAACATGGTACAAAAATATCGTTCGACTTAAACTACAGAGCTTCTTTCTGGAAAGGCAGAGAAAAAGAGTTGCGTGAAAACTTTACAGAAATAGCCTCTGTTTCAGATATCTTAATCGGTAACGAAGAAGATTTTCAGCTTTGTTTTGGTATTGAAGGCCCCGAGGCAGGAGGTGAAGGACTAAAAGCTAAAATAGACGGTTTTAAAGGTCTGATAACCCGTGTTAAAGAAACTTTTCCAAATGCATCTGTATTCGCAACAACACTTCGTGAGGTCGTCAGCGTAAATGAACATTTTTGGGGAGCGATAATGCTGGAAGGTGAAAACTGGCATGTTATTGAGCCGCGTAAAATAAATGTCCTTGACAGAATTGGCGGTGGTGACGGTTTCGTCGGAGGAATGCTATATGGAATATTAAGAGGCTGGGCACCGGAAAAGTGGCCACAATTTGGCTGGGCAACTGGAGCGATGGCTACCACATTTTTAACTGACTATGCTCAACCTGCCGACGAAGATATGGTTTGGAGTATTTGGGAAGGTAATGCGAGAGTAAAAAGATAAACGTGCTTTATTTCTCACACTAAAATTAAGAAACATTGCTCTCTAAAATTAGGGATAATATTTAAAGCCATGATTTATTACGAAAAAGGATCAATCGAAACATCACTTTCTGCCTACGATTTGAAAGAGGGATTGTTTGAGGCGCTGGAAAAAATGGGAACCAAACAGAAGGTACTGGTGGTTCCTCCTGATTATACAAGATTTCCTTCACGCGCAGGTGAAATTACTGAATTTGCATGGCAATACTTTGGGGATAATTTAACCGACATATTGCCGGCTCTGGGAACACATACGCCAATGACGGAAAAACAAATCAGTCATATGTTTGGTGATACTCCAAAACATTTGTTTCGTAATCACGACTGGAGAAATGATGTACTGACCTTAGGCGAAGTTCCGGCTGAATTTGTGTCAGAAGTTTCCGGAGGAGCTGTTAACTATTCCTGGCCGGTTCAGGTGAATAAGTTGCTCGTAGAAGGAAAATTCGACTTAATTCTTTCCATAGGACAGGTAGTACCACACGAAGTTGCCGGAATGGCAAACTATAACAAGAATATTTTTGTCGGAACAGGAGGATCTGAAGGCATTAATAAAAGTCATTTTATCGGAGCTGCTTATGGTATGGAAAAAATGATGGGCCGGGCTGATACACCAGTTCGAAAAATTTTCAATTATGCTGCCGATAATTTTAGTTCCGATCTACCCATCATATATGTTCAAACCGTTGTCGGATTAAATAGCCAGGGCAAACTTCAAACTTACGGACTGTTTATCGGAGATGATTTTACTGTTTTTGACAAAGCTGCTAAACTTTCACTTCAGGTTAACTTTGAAATGCTTGACAAACCATTGAAAAAAGTAGTGGTTTGGCTTGAGCCTTCTGAATTTAAAAGCACCTGGCTTGGTAACAAAAGTATTTACAGAACCAGAATGGCTCTGGCCGATAATAGCGAACTAATTGTTCTCGCCCCTGCCCTTTCTGAATTTGGCGAAGATGTGCAAATAGATGCTTTAATTCGAAAATACGGATACCATGGTACGCCTTATACATTAAAAATTGTAAAGGAAAATGAAGACCTTCAAAATAACCTTGGTGCTGCTGCGCATTTGATCCATGGTTCTTCTGAAGGTAGGTTCAGTGTTACTTATTGCCCGGGTAAAGAAAAGGAAAATTTAACACAGGAAGAGATTGAAAGCGTCGGATTCAATTACGGTGATTACGATGAAATGACTGCAAGATATAATCCTGAAACATTAAAAGAAGGATATAACACTTTACCTGATGGTGAGGAAATATTTTTTATCTCAAATCCGGCCTTAGGACTTTGGGCTTTTAAAGATCGTTTTGAGTTTTAGCAATTGGAGGAATAAAAATGAAAGTCATAATCGACGATAAAATACCATATATTAAAGGAGCACTTGAACCTTTTGCTGAAGTTATTTATCTACCAGGCAGTAAAACCACGCCGAAAGTAGTTAAAGATGCTGATGCATTAATTACCAGAACACGCACAATTTGCAACAAGAATTTGCTTGAAAACTCTAGTGTTAAATTTATCGCCTCTGCAACCATTGGGTATGATCATATTGACACTGAATATTGTGAATTAAAAGGTATTGAATGGACCAACGCGCCGGGTTGTAATGCTGAAAGTGTAAACCAGTACATTGCATCTGCCCTATTTTCATGGTCGATGCGAAAACGGGTCGATTTAGCCGGAAAAACCATCGGAATTGTGGGTGTTGGAAATGTAGGTTCACGGGTTGCAAAAACTTGTGAAATCATTGGGATGAAAATTTTGCTAAACGACCCGCCACGAGAAAGGCAGGAAGGTTCGGAAAAATTTGTTTCACTCGAAAAAATTAAAAAGGAGGCTGACATCATTACGTTTCATGTTCCGTTGAATATGACAGGAAAGGATGCAACATTTCATATGGTCGATGAAGAATTTCTGCAAAATCTGGGAAAAACTCCACTTCTAATTAATTCGTGCCGCGGAGAAGTTTTTGATACAGAAGCGATTTATAATGCCCTGGAGGCAGATGATATTTCAGGCGTCATTCTGGATTGCTGGGAAAATGAACCGGACATTGATTTGGAACTGTTAAACCTGGCTGAATTTGGAACACCTCATATCGCAGGTTATTCAAAAGATGGCAAAGCCAACGGAACAGCTATGAGTATACAGGCAATCAGTCGTTTTTTTAATCTTGGGATCGACAATTGGCGACCTGAAAATGTCGACCTTCCCAAGAATACAGTAATTGAAATTGATGGAAAGCAACGGCGCGAATATTCGATCCTCGCTGAAGCGGTACTTTCTACTTACGACATTGAAAACGATGATGATGCATTACGCGAAGCACCTCACCTTTTTGAAAAATTACGGGGGGATTATCCTGTACGAAGAGAATTTGATACATATACAGTAAAAGCCAAAAATATTGAGAATTCCACATTGAATAAATTAGCCAAACTGGGATTCAAAATAAATTGACTTGAAAATTCAAAACAAAATAATAAAATGAAAAAATTAGCAGATATTGGTTTAATAGGATTAGCCGTAATGGGCGAAAACCTGGTGTTAAACATGGAAAGTAAAGGTTATACTGTTGCAGTGTACAACCGGACAGTTGAAAAAGTAGATAAGTTTATTAACGGTCGGGGAAAAGACAAAAACTTTATTGGAACCCATTCCATCGAAGATTTTGTAGCATCGCTGGAACGGCCCAGAAAAGTTATGATGCTTGTAAAAGCAGGAAAACCTGTTGATGCGTTAATTGATCAGGTAATTCCTCACCTTGAAGAAGGCGACATCATAATTGATGGCGGAAACTCACATTTCCCTGATACGATCAGAAGGACAGAATATGTTGAGAGCAAAGGATTGCTTTATATTGGCACCGGTGTCTCAGGCGGTGAAGAAGGAGCCCTTTTAGGTCCTTCGATGATGCCGGGAGGATCACCGGCTGCATGGCCTCATGTAAAGGAAATTTTTCAGGCAGTGGCTGCAAAAGTTGAAGATGGCTCACCCTGTTGCGACTGGGTTGGCGAAGGTGGCGCCGGTCATTTTGTTAAAATGGTTCACAACGGCATTGAGTATGGCGATATGCAAATCATTACAGAAGCCTACCAAATAATGAAAGATTTGTTGGGAATGAGCAACGATGAAATGCACGAAGTTTTTAAAGTCTGGAACGAACAGGAACTCGACAGTTACCTAATTGAAATTACCCGTGATATTTTGGGATATAAAGATGAAAACGGTGAAGAAACCGTTGATTTCATTCTGGATACCGCAGGACAAAAAGGAACGGGAAAATGGACCGGTATTTCGGCACTTGATCTCGGTATTCCGTTGACTCTTATCGGAGAATCTGTTTTTGCACGCTGCTTGTCTGCACAAAAAGATTTGCGCGTTGAAGCTTCAAAAGCTATTAACGGACCGTCTCCAAAATTTGAAGGGGACAAAAAACAGTTCATCGACGATCTAAAAATGGCATTATATGGCGCAAAAATTATCTCATATGCGCAAGGCTACAACCTGATGATGGAAGCTGCAAATGAATACGGGTGGAACCTGAACTACGGCGGTATTGCCCTAATGTGGCGTGGTGGCTGTATTATTCGTTCTGTATTTCTTGCGGATATCAAAAAAGCTTTTGACGACAACCCGGAATTGCCAAATCTACTTTTAGATCCTTTCTTTAAAGAAAAAATTGAATCAACTCAGGAAGGATGGAGAAGAGTTTGCGCAACAGCACTTTCAAATGGAGTTCCTGCTCCGGCATTGACTTCAGCTCTGTGTTATTTTGATGGATTCAGAACAGAAAAATTACCAGCTAATTTATTGCAGGCTCAGCGCGATTATTTTGGTGCTCACACCTATGAAAGAACAGATAAGCCTAGAGGCGAATTCTTTCATACCAACTGGACTGGTCGCGGCGGAGATACTGCTTCATCAACCTACAACGTTTAAAATGAAAAACTAAATACAAAAATCCGGGGTAGCAAAACTCCGGATTTTTAGTTTTTATTCCTGAGAGATTAAAAAGAAATCTTTATTTTAGCGCTCTTTCAAAAAAAAACAGACATGGCTAAAGAATATACTGAAGAATTACTAATTGATTTTGGCAACGACAATGAAAAACTAATTCCTGTTGTTACACAGGATTTCAAAACAAAAGAAGTCTTAATTCTATCCTTTGTAAACAGGGAAGCTTTTGAAGAAACACGCAGGAGTAATTATGCCACATACTGGAGCAGAAGTCGCAACGAACTGTGGAAAAAAGGACTAACCTCCGGTGATCTGTTACGTATCGAAGAAATCAGGATTAATTGTGAACAAAATTCTCTTTTATACCTGGTTACTCCTGAAGGTAAAGGTGCCTGTCACGCAAAAAAGGAAGACGGGAATCCATATAAATCCTGTTATTACAGAAAAATAAAAGATAACGACTCTTTGGAAGTTATTGAATTTTAGTCTGACGATTTCAATTAGACCTACCTAAAAATTAAACTCAATGGAGGAAGAAAAACTTATCATTGGAATGCCGGCTGGTTCGCTGGCAAATCCCAAAAGAGGCGGAAACCTTATTCAACTACTGGAACATGCCGGTTTTAGCACAAAAGGATATGAATCAGGTGGCCCCACTGAATTCAAAACAATGAATTTTTTATTCGGATGGGACGGCAGGCCGCAGGAATTTGGCTCGCAGCTTGGTATTGATGAGTTGGACGTGGCTATTGCCGGTGGCGACTGGATAAAAGAGCGAATATTGGAATTAAAACTTGAATACAATACAGAAATAGATGTTGAAGAAATACTCCCCTTAAATCGCGGTGGAGTTCGAATTGTTGGGATAGCTTCACAGAACAGTGAAGACAGTGCTGAAGAGATTCTTGAAAGACTCTGCAGCAATCAAAATATTATTACTGTAGTAGCTGAAATGCCCTACCTCGCTTTAAACTGGGTTCAAAACAAACTAAAAAAAATAGGCAAATTTGATGAATTTTCGGCTTTTAGCGTACAGAAATATAAAACCCCACCAAAAATTAATAAAGGCATTATTATCTATGAAACCTGGGGAAAAACGGAGGCCAAAGTTAAAAATGCAGGTGCTGATTTAGGAATTGAAATTACACAGTCTGGAAGTGCCATAAGAAACTATCAACTAAAAATAGTTGATGAGATTATGGTCTCTCAAACAGGGATATATATTTCTCCAAAATTAAAAACTGACGAGAAAAAATGTAAACTCCTAAAAATGTTCCTTCTGAATTTATACGGAAGTGTAAATGCAGAGCATAAGGTTATGATACTCTTTAATGTTCCTAACAATTCTATTCCCGAGATAGAAAAATTCTTAAAAGAAAACAATCTTTTTGCTGATGAACCTACAATAAACCCCGGGAAAACCCATACACAATTCAGCATTCAGGTTGATACAAAACAACATAAACTGCCGCTGGCACAAATCCGCTTTGAACTGGCTTTGAGGAACGCTGTAAATATAGACACCTTGCCTATTGATTCATCTATTCCAAATATAAATGTTCTAGGATTTTAGTTTTAAATAGAAAATTAAATAGGTTTTTATTTGAAATGCTCTTAGTTATTCAGGTATTAATATATGATTTTTGTCACATAGTCGGCGAGATTAAGGCTTTTGAATAATCAAAAAAAATGTTCGAAAAAAAACTACTTATATTCTATAACATATTGTTTTTTTTTGTATTTTAAAAATCAGCTACTTACAAATGCTTTCTATTGAAAATTTAACAAATATTAATATTTTTTTAAAAATTGTTAACGATAAAATCAATTTTGTCGCTATATTAGCATGGCTTAACAAGAAAAAGAATAAGAAAATTTAATGAAAACTACCTTTTCTCTATTAGACCAATAAAGTTTTCTTATCTAACTAAACTAGACTATGAACAATCGGGTTATCCAAAAAATGGTAACCCGTTTTTTTATGCCTTTTCCCGAATATTCATTTTAAAATGCAGGTAAAACATTATTCCTGCAATCCCGAGTCCGACCAGGTAACCGAACCAAATTCCCTGTGGACCGTTATGCAGTACAAATGTCAAAAAATAGCTTGTTGGAATACCAACCAGAATATAAGCTATAGTAGCAATAAACATAGGAATTTTAACATCAGACATTCCACGGAGTGTGCTCAACATTACAACCTGTAAACCATCAAATATTTGGAAAATTGCTGCTACAATCAATAATTGGGAAGCGATAAAAACAACATCATTATCTTTCGTAAACAAATACGGTAAAACATTCCTTCCAAAAATAAAAATCAATGCCATAACCGACATAAATGCCAATACAAGATGGGTTGCTCCAAAAGCTGCCATCCTTAATGCTTTGTAATCACCGTTTCCCATTTGGTGACTGATTTGAATTGTATTTGCCTGAGAAATCCCAAGTGAAATCATATAGGTAAATGAAGCCATTCCTATTGCAACCTGGTGAGCAGCCAAAGGTATTTCTCCAAGCCAACCCATCATTATAGCTCCAATGCCAAAAGCCATAACTTCAACAATAATCTGAAAGGCTATAGGAATACCAATCTTAAAAACTTCTTTAATACGTTTTATCTCAATTTTTTGAAAATATGCATCTTTAAAATAATTCCTAAAACCTGGAACCCTTTTTATATAGATTACAAATAATACTGGCATAATAACTCTCGAAACCAGGGTACCTATTCCGGCTCCAATTAAACCCAAGGCAGGAAATCCGAACTTTCCAAAAATCAGAATATAGTTTATCAAAACATTTACAACATTGGCAATCAAAGTTATTTTCATTGCCAATTTTGTATTGCCGATTCCTTCAAAAAACTGTTTGAAAGAAAAAAACAGGATAAAAGGAAAATAAGATAAATACAATAACAAATAATAGGGTTTTGCCAATTCAGTCACATTTTCCTGTTGCCCCATAAAAGGCAGAAATATATACAGGCTACCCATAATTAACGTTAGAACCATAGCAGAGAAAATATGAGCAAACATGCCGTTTTTCAACCATTTTGTTGTTTCTGAAAAATTACCATTTCCGTAGGATTTACCAACAAGAGGTGTTAACCCGAAAGTTATTCCCATTCCAAAATAAAATCCGATCATAAATACGCTGCCCACAAAAGAAGATGCCGCAAGTTCAGTCGTGCCCACATGTCCTACCATCATAACATCAACTAACTGCACGGTTACCTGCCCAATTTGTGCCAACACAACCGGATAGGCTAGTTTTAGATTACGTTTATAATATGGATAATAAGAGCCTAACTCCATAATTTCTTAACCGAAAATTACAGCGGCCAAAGTTATGATTTTGATTTAAAGTGAGAACCAGTAACTGAGTTTAATCATAAAGGCATTTTGTGCAGTTACTTTTGAAATTCCTTTTAAACTGTTTCCAATCGAAGGATTGTACATATTTTCATATCGTGAACGATTATTTGTCCATACAAAATATAACGTCGAACCGGTTTTGTACTCCCAACGCAATACCAGGTTGGAACGAAATTCCTGAAAATTAAAATCCTGGTTATTTTGAGTAAGATTTATAATAAATTGATCTGTTTCCTCATCAACCAAAAATCGCTGCTCTCCTTCCCGAATAGTTAATAAAGAATATCTGTCATCTAAATTCTTTGCTTTTGAATCTTTTACTTTTCTATAATCTAAGAATCTACCTGTTGATGCATAAGGACTGCCATAATATTGCAGGGACAATTCAGGTGTAACAAACAATTCAGCACGCAGTGTTGTATAAAGTGTTTTTCGGTCTAACTTCCCTACAATGTAATCTTCCTGATCTCTCCCAATTTTATGCATAACATACTGGCTGTTATCAATTGCAGTTGAATAATTAGTTTCGGATGTAAGTGTAAACCTGTTACTTATTAACCAACGCGCTATAAATTTATAAGACTGCTGCGTAGTAATATTGTCGCTTGAAAAATAATATTGACCTGAACCACCAAGTAATAAATCTTTTCCCTGATCTGTTTGAAGTGTAACTCCTACTGATGAAATATCATCAATCCTCAGAGAAGGGCCTCCTCTTAACTGGCGTGTATCAATTGTATTAAATTTATAATCGTATGTCAAATCAAAAAGCCATCTGTTTACAAACTGAATTCGTGAATGTCCGAATAGCTGATCACGCAAATTTTCCCCACCGTAACTCCACTCGTGAATTTGAATTAAATCGACGTAATAATTTAATAAAATTCCATTTGGTTTGTTTACTCTGTAGGTAATATCCGACCTTTGTCTAATATAGTCGGCTTGTTTCATGTAGCCAAGATCATTTAATTCAACACCGGGAGATCGCCAGTCAATTTTACCTGTAATCCGTAATTTACCGCTTCGTTTTCCGCCGCTGAATTCACCGCCCCATCCTTCCAGTCTTGTTAGGTCAGGATCAAATTTCAAATGTTCAGCATCAGTTCTCTGAAAGTAATGCCTTGGATCGTATTGCAGACTTCCTATTGCAGTTGTGCTACCATTAACCTGAGAATAAAAGCTTTTCAGACTTACAAAATATTTCCTGTTTTTCCAGTTATGTTCAAAATCAAGTCCTCCCACTGTTGAGTTTTCCGGCAAAAAATCAAGCTGATCATCCCTTATATTTCGGACAGTCGAGGTCACCATGCCCCCCAATACAGTGCTACCGTTATTAAAATCTTGTTTTATGCGTCCTATAAAATAATTGGTAAAAGGCTCAACTGCCAATTCATCTTCCACATTATCATGAGTAATCATTGCTTTTTCCCGCGCAGTCATACTATTAATAATACCTAGCGATAATCCCTTTTTGTTTTTGCCGGTGAGTTTTAAAGCGTTTAATATAGAAGTATTATCCGGCATGGAAATATCGTATGAATCATATTCGGGATAAGGAGTGTAACTCGGTGCATGCCCTATTCTACGGGAATAAAACAATAAATCAGAACCAGACTCGTAATCCAAAACATTATTGCCCTCCAAAAAAAAAGGACGTTTTTCATCATAAAAGACTTCATAGGAGGTAAGGTTAAGTTCCGATGGATCTGCTTCAACCTGGCCAAAATCAGGATTTACAGTATAATCCAAAGTAAAATCTGAAGTAACACCAATCTTTCCATCTAACCCGGCTCCAAATTTGAATTTGTCTTGTTCATTTGGAACATATTTTGATTTTGCATAGGGCATAACTTCAAAGTTCCGTTTGAAAGGAATATCTTTTATCCCTCTTAATTCTCCAAAAATATAAACCATAGCAGGCGCATCAACCGGGATTAATTTCCACTGGCTCTCTTCACTAAGCCTGTGAATCCACCTCCAAATATGCATACCCCATACATGCTCTTCTTCATTGGCAAAACGAAGCTGTGTAAAGGGCACTCTCATTTCAGCATACCATGCAGAATCTCCAACAGAAGCCTTACCATCCCAAACTGCATTCCAGTTAAGATCCCAACTGTATTCACCCAAATGCATTATATCTACCTTTTGGCCGGCTGCCGTTACATTAAACTCAAAAGCTGTTTGTTTATCATGGTATGTATCAAGAGCCACTCCTGCAATATCCCCGTACATCTCATCTCTTCTTCCCAATATCGGACTCATTTTATCGGGTTCATTATCATGCGCTATAATCCCAATATATAAATATGAATCATCGTATAAAATTTTTATTTCAGTATCCTGAGATGGAGATTTCGCCTGATGCGGTTGCTGCTGAACAAAACCACCATCCCACGAACCAACGATTTGCCAGCATTCATCATCCAGCCTTCCATCAATTTTGGGCTTAAGTTCAGTTCGGGTTGCATAATACACTCGCCTGATACTGGCATAATAATTCACCAAAGAATCATCGGAAAGTGTGTAATTAAGACTTTGAGCATTTGAGAAGTACGACACACAAATAAAGAGTATTAAGAGGTATTTTTTACGCATAGCTATTTTTTAAACGAGTGCCCAAAAATAATTGCTTTATGAAAAATAAAAAACTTTTTAACCAAAAAAGTATTTCAACCTTAGAACAAGTTCTTTTGTTTTTCGAATTTACTTTATTGCTTGAACGCCTATAATATCCAATTTACATTTATTAACATATTTTGATTGGCATATTTGCACACAAAAGGTAATTTCAACTGGTTTTCAAAAATTAAACAATTTTGGATTTGTTTAGTTATACTTGATTGTGTTTATAAAACTGATAAATTTTTATCGATTTATAAAATCAAAATGAGTCAAATAAATAAGATTTTAATTGCAAATCGTGGGGAGATAGCAATTCGTATTATGCGGACATGCAGGGAGTTAGACATTGAAACTGTTGCTGTTTATTCTGAAGCTGACCGCACTTCCCTCCATGTTAGATATGCACATGAAGCTTACCTTATAGGTAAAGCACCTTCAAATGAGAGTTATTTAAATATTGAAAAAATAATAGAAGTTGCAAAAGAATGCAAGGCTGATGCAATCCACCCGGGTTATGGATTTCTTTCCGAAAACGCAAAATTTGCACAACGATGTTTGGAAGAAGGTATCATTTTCATAGGCCCAAATCCAGATGTAATTGTAAAAATGGGAGATAAAATCCAGGCTCGCGAGGCAATGAGTAAAGCAGGAATACCTGTAGTTCCGGGAACAGAAGGAGCGATTACTTCTGAAGAAGAAGCACTTTCTGTTATTAAGGAAATTGGAGTTCCCGTTATGATAAAGGCTTCGGCAGGTGGTGGTGGAAAAGGAATGCGACTTGTTAAAAACGAAGCGGATGTTATATCTGCTGTTCGTGCAGCGCGTTCAGAAGCAAAATCTGCATTTGGAGACGATTCTGTATATATTGAAAAATATATTACTTCACCTCATCATATTGAATTTCAGATTTTGGCTGACCAACATGGAAATGTGATTCATCTCTTTGAAAGAGAATGTTCTGTCCAACGACGACACCAAAAAATGATTGAAGAAACACCGTCCCCGCTTATAACGGAAGAACTTCGTAATACAATGGGGAAAGCTGCTGTTGAAGCGGCAAAATCAGTTAAATATACCGGTGCCGGAACCATCGAATTTTTAGTTGACAATGATTTGAATTATTACTTCCTGGAAATGAACACCAGACTTCAGGTCGAACATCCCATTACGGAAAGGGTTACAGGCGTTGATTTGGTAAAACAACAGATTAAAATTGCAGAAGGTCTGGAACTGGAATTCAAACAGGAGGATTTGTTTCAAAAGGGACATGCTATTGAATGCAGAATCTATGCTGAAGATTCAGATAATAACTTTATGCCAAGTGCAGGGAAAATCTATAAAATATCTGAGCCACTTGGATTAGGCGTGCGAACTGACGGCTATGTTTATGAAGGATATGAAATTCCAATCTTTTATGACTCTATGATTTCAAAATTGATTGTATGGGGAAAAACACGGGATGAAGCCATAAGGAGGATGCGACGAGCTCTATATGAATACAAAATAACAGGAGTAAAAACATCTATCAAGTTTCTGGAGCGGATAATGAATAATAAAAACTTCATTGAAGGGAATTACGATACACACTTTATAGAAAAGAATCAGGCTCAATTACTAAGTAATGACAATTGTGAATACTGCGATGACATGGTTATAATTGCTGCTTTTATTGATTATCTGGACAAACTGGGTACTACAGAAAAAAACCTTAAGGAGTTTACTCCCGCACAAAGCCGCTGGAAAAAAATTCCATTTATTAACCATTTCTAAAAAATTAATTATGCCAGTTGAAATAAAAGTAAATGATAGAGTTGCATGGGTTAACCTTCTTAACCAAAATGGAAACTTTCTTGAAGTTGAAGTAGACGGCAAAGTTTATAAAGTTGATTTAATGCACACTGCCAGTGGTACATTTTCCATTTTGGAAGGTGGTCATTCGTACAATATCGAACTTGTTCCTCATGATCAACCCAAAAAATACACAGCCTACACACTTTATAAGGAATTTGAAATTGAAGTAATTGATGCGGAAGCGCGTTATTTAATGAACAGAGGCGCAAATGGTTTTGGTTCAAACGAAAACACAATTTCTTCACCAATGCCCGGGAAAGTGGTAAAAATTCTTGTTAAGGAAGGTGATGAAATTGAGGAAGGAGAAAATGCCATCATCATCTCTGCCATGAAAATGGAAAGTGAGTATAAATCTCCGAAAGATGGTATCGTCAGGAAAATAAATGTGAAGGAAGGCGATACGATTGAAGGAAATCAGATTTTAATTGAACTGGACTAAAAATCACAATACATATGGATTTAAATGAAAAGTATAACCAGCTCGAAGATTACAATAAAAAAGCCGAGCAGGGAGGAGGAATTGAACGTATTGAGAAACAACATGCAGCAGGCAAAAAATCAGCCCGGGAACGAATCCTGCAATTACTCGACCCGGGGACTTTTACTGAGATAGATAAATTGGTTACCCACCGGAATTATGATTTCGGTATGGAAACCAACAAGATTCTTGGCGACGGGGTAATATCAGGATATGGAAAAATAAGTGGCAGATTGGTTTATGTTTTTGCTCAGGATTTTACGGTATTTGGAGGTTCGTTAAGCCGGGCAAATGCCGATAAAATAGTAAAAATTCAAAACCTGGCTTTAAAAATGGGTGCCCCGATTATCGGACTGAACGATTCCGGCGGAGCTCGTATTCAGGAAGGAGTTGAAAGTCTTGCAGGCTATGCAGACATTTTTTATAACAATGTTATTTCTTCAGGTGTAATACCTCAGGTTTCTGCTATTTTGGGTCCTTGTGCCGGAGGAGCTGTTTACTCCCCTGCCCTCACCGATTTTATATTTATGGTGAATGAAAAAAGCCATATGTTTGTTACCGGGCCTGATGTAATTAAAACCGTCACTCATGAAGAAGTTAGCAAAGAAGAACTTGGCGGTGCGTCTACGCATAATTCAAAAAGCGGAGTAGCTCATTTTAATGGAGCCGACGAAGACCAGACTCTTATGATGATTCGTGAGTTATTGAGTTTTCTGCCTTCAAATAATCTCGAGGATCCGCCTGTAAAAACTACAATAGATCCCTCTGACCGGGTGGAAGAAAGTTTACAGGATTTAGTTCCGGTTGATCCTAACAAACCTTATGATATGCATGAAATCATTCAAAAGGTGATCGACAACAAACACTTCCTGGAAGTACAGGCACAATATGCTAAAAATATAATAGTCGGGTTCGCCCGTTTTGGTGGAAAACCGGTTGGTATTGTAGCCAACCAGCCTGCCCACCTTGCAGGTGTGCTTGACATAAACTCTTCAGTAAAAGCTGCACGTTTTGTTCGTTTTTGCGACGCATTTAATTTGCCACTGGTAACTTTTGTTGATGTTCCGGGATTCCTGCCCGGCACTAGCCAGGAATTTGGGGGAATCATAAAACACGGTGCAAAACTGTTGTATGCTTTCTCTGAAGCGACAGTTCCCAAAATTACTGTGATTACACGGAAAGCATACGGAGGCGCTTATGATGTGATGTCGAGTAAACACATTGGTGCTGATGTTAATTTTGTTTACCCGACAGCAGAAATAGCAGTTATGGGACCTGAAGGAGCAATAAACATTATTCACAAGAATAAGTTAAACGATGATGAAAAAGTAAAAGCTGTTCAGGATTATCGCGAAAAATTTGCCAATCCATACAAAGCGGCTTCTTTAGGGTATGTCGATGAAATAATTAATCCGAAAGATACAAGGAGTAAAATCATCGGGGCACTGGATATGACACAAAACAAGCGGAAATCAAATCCGCCTAAAAAGCATGGGAATATTCCGTTATAAAAATAATTTTCGCGGTTCAAAATATAAAAAGGCGCATTTTTCTGCGTCTTTTATCATTTCTGGCAAATAAGCCAAAAAAACCGGAAACTATTTGAGAAATAACATTTTATTTCTATTTTTGCGCGTCCGAAAAATCGGATATTTTTATTATTAATTAAAAATTAGATGTTTATGTTGAATCAGTATGAAACCGTTTTCATTTGTACTCCCGTTTTATCTGAGCCACAGGTAAAGGAAGCGGTAAAAAAATTCAAGGATCTCATCGCCGACAACGGAGGCGAGATGCTCCATGAAGAGGACTGGGGAATGAAAAAACTGGCTTACCCAATCCAAAAGAAATCGACAGGCTTTTATCATTTATTTGAATTTAAAGCAGATCCTTCCTTTATTACAAAGTATGAAACTGAGTTCCGTCGTGATGAAAGAGTTATACGTTTTATGACCGTAAAACTTGATAAATACGCGATTGAATACAGTAATAAACGTAAAAAATTACAAAAAGCTAAAACAGAAAAGGAGGGATAAAAAATGGCACAAAATTCAAGTGAAATCAGATATCTGACTCCACCGTCAGTTGAAATTAAAAAGAAAAAATATTGCCGTTTCAAAAAGAACGGAATTAAATATGTAGATTACAAAGACCCGGAATTCCTTAAAAAATTCTTAAACGAACAAGGTAGAATTTTACCTCGCCGGATTACCGGAACTTCTTTAAAATATCAGCGTAAAGTTGGCCAGGCCATTAAACGTGCCCGCCAAATTGCTTTATTGCCATTTGTAACCGACATGTTGAAATAATAGGAGGATTTGAAATGGAAATTATATTAACACAAGACGTTGAACGTTTGGGAAGTAAAGATGACATTGTTACTGTAAAAGACGGTTTCGCACGCAACTTCCTTATTCCAAAAAAAATGGCAATTGCAGCAACCGAAACTGCAAAAAAAGTTTTAGCTGAAAATATAAAGCAACGTGCTTTTAAAGAAGCTAAATTAAAAGATGCTGCAACAGTTATTGCCGGAAAACTTGAAAATAAAAAGATTACCATTGGAGCAAAAACCAGCTCGTCAGGTAAAATCTTTGGATCAGTAAATACGATTCAATTAGCAGAAGCTATTAATAAAAAGGGTTTCGAAATTGACCGTAAACAAATTATTTTGCCGGAAGACAGTATAAAAGAAGTAGGATCTTATACTGCAAAAATCAAACTCCACAAAGAAGTAATTGTGGAAGTAGAATTCGAAGTAATTGCCGAATAAACCAGAGCAATATAAAAACGATAAAAGGGTTTCCAATTTTTGGAGGCCCTTTTTACTTTACAGCAATTGTTTCAATTTCAATTAATACGTTCAGTGGTAATTCCTTAACTGCAAAAGTTACACGAGTTGGATGATTCTCGGTATAAAATTGCCCGTAGACTTCATTCATTTCCTTAAAATCTTCCATATTCGCCAGAAGGCAGGTTGATTTTACAACGTCTTTGTATGAATATCCAGCAGACTCCAAAATAGCACCAATATTTTTCAGTACCTGAATGGTTTGCTCTTTGATTCCACCGTAAACTACTTTCATTGTTTCCGGATCTAATGGTATTTGCCCTGAAATATACAATGTACCGTTTACCTCAACAGCCTGACTGTAAGGACCGATTGCCTTAGGGGCACTTTCGGTTTCAATAACTCGTTTCATTTCTATTTTTTAAAAATTATCAAAGAAGCTTCTGTTTTTCGTTAGTTTTAAATCTCTTAATATTGATGACCTTGCATTAATTGTAAAGCTATAACTTCTTCGGAATCCAAAAGGAACAAAGTAAAAGGTCATTTGCCAGCAATGCAAGTCACGGGTAACATTAAACGATGTAAATGAAAACTCACGGGCCATAATGTCAAAATTGGTAGTCATACTGGCTTTCCACTTGTCAGTTAGGTTTAAATTTCCTCTGAAACCTAATGTTTGGGTAATTGTGCTTTTCCCGCCCTTTGTTACGGGCCCCCTGTAATTGAAACTGTAATCAAAACCAAAATCCCACGGAACGTTAAAATCAGCATAATTGGAATAATCACCCGGTAATAGATTTTCTTCCTCAATCAACTCTTCATTAGCTTCTGCCTGTTCCTGCCCTTTTTTTGAGCTGAACTGCATACCAAATGATAAATTGGCAGTTGTTATTCGTCCCAACTTGGCGATACCATTCTTTTCGTTCCAGGCATATTTATTAACCCTTCCTTTTTCGTCAATAACATAAGGATCAACTGTTGTTCCCATATTTATATTTACACCTGCAATTTTTGTTCTGGCCCTGATTCCAATAGGTGCCAAATTGAAAGAATCGGCAACCAGATTATAGGATGTATTAAGGCTTAGATTATCTATAAGTTTTACTTTTTTTAAATTCTGTTCTTCATCTGTTTTTGTCGAATCTTTCACATCCAGAACTTTCATTTCCACACTATTGGCCAGCGAAAAAGAAATTGACCCGGAAGCTCCCTGACCTGGTGAACCACCATACGCACCGCCCAAATTAACGTCGTAATACTTAACCGTACCTGCAGAGTCAATCTGAACGGGTTTCCAGTAGCCGAACCTTTCCTGTCCAAAATCAGGCCGGTAACTAAAACTAATGGTGGGAGTCATTTTATGCCGTATTTTTTGAATTTTTGAATTACGGTTTAATGGAATGAAACTCCCGTAAATATTTGTTGACATACTTAAACTGTATGAATAATCGTATACCCGATTCAACCCTGTAAGTGTATCAATCCTCACAGTCCCAGGAATATTGTTGGGATTATTAAAATCACCACCCGGAACATAGGTATAATTCAGTTTTTTGAAGTACCATTTTTCGTTGTAGCTTAAACCGGGACTAAAATTAAGATAACTAAACAAATTAAAACTGGGCAGCGATATGGGAAGATTATGTTTTATTCCGTTTCTCCAGTCTTTGGTAAATGATGTATTTAAAACCTCGTATTCTTTTGTACTCGGAAGTTCATTCTTAATATTGGCTGTATAGGTCATTCCAAATTTTTCATACCATTTAACCGATCCCGACCTGTTTTTGCTGCGGAAAGGATAAACTTTTGACATATTAAAGGTCATTTCCGGTAAGGTTAGGGAAATTGTAGAATCGGTAGAATTCTGAGAATGCCGCAAGTTAACCGAAATATTGAAGGGAGAGTTTTCAAATTTCCGCGTAAAAGATACACTTGAATTTTTTTGTGTACGCAGGTAAGCCTCCTCCTCCAGCGTATTAGTATTTTGCTTGTCGTAGCCACTTGATGATAAATTTACATTGGCTGAAAATGTCTGGTTTGGATTTGCTTTGGCATCCTGCCTGTGGCTCCAGCTAATAGAATACTGTTTTGATTCATTATAACCATCGGTTCCTTTTTCGCCTGTTCTATTTAAATTATATTTAAAGTCGAGGTTACCACTGAATTTATAACGTTTTGAATAATTGGTATTTACTTTACCTGCCCAGGAACCTTTTGAGTAAACATCGCCTCTTAAAGTAAAATCGAAATACTCACTGGCAGCCCAGTAATATCCACCGTCACGCAGAAAAAATCCACGATTTGCTTCTTCTCCGTATGCTGGAATAAGAATTCCGGATGTGTATGTCTGCGTCCGGGGAAAATACCCAAAAGGTAAAAAAGGGAAATAAATCGGAAAATCTTCCAAAACCATGTACGCCGGACCGGTAACAATTTTATTATTCGATATTACTTTTGCTTTAGACAAATGCAAATAAAAATGCGGATGATCGGCATCGCAGGTTGTATATTTCCCGTCAGCAGCAAGAAAAACATCTTCAGAAATCTTTTTTGATCGTTGACTATGAAAGTAGCCTTCACCTTGCTCCATAACAACTTCAGTAATAATTCCTTTTTTTGTATCAAAGTTATAACGTAGTGATTTTGACTCAAATTCCTCTTCCCCGTCCTTAAAAATTGGTTTTTGTACAAGAGTTTCCGTTGAATCCAGAATTCCTTCAGCATAAACCTCCTTGGTCTCTAAATCAAGTTCAATAAAATAAGCAGTTAACTCAATTTGCTGGTAATTAACACGTGCATTATTATATAAATATACCTTTTGACCGTCAAAAGATACAATAATTGAATCATCTGCGTTATAGTCTATAGGCGCTTCAATTACAGGCGCAACCAGCGAGTCAACAAATATAGTATCTGTTGTAAGGCTGTCAGGTTGAATCGAATCATAAGGAAAGGCTTGAGAAGACACAAGGGAATCCGGTGTCTGATCAAATTCACCCACTATAGGGTTCTTTTGTTCCTGACCAAAAACAAGTAAAGGAAAGAACACAAAAAGATATATGACGATGTATTTAAACAAAATGTTTTCTGAATTAATATCTATATTATCTAGCCTGCGTGCAAAAATAAAAATAAGGGTTATACAAAAGCCCTAATAAATGCAAAATAATTCTAATATTTCTATTTTTGTTACGGAAATGATTTTTGTTATGAAACGGACTATATTCATATTTCTTATCATTTTCTCATTTTCATCATTGAAAAGCTATGGGATTCAGCATAAATCGAACTCATCAGGTATTAAAGACGAATCAAAAATTTTAGTTGTTGTAATCGACCCAGGTCATGGAGGAAAAGATCCCGGGGCAGTAGTCGGGTCAGCACGCGAAAAAGATATCGTTTTAGATATTGCGTTAAAACTGGGCAAATTAATAAAAACCACTTTTCCTGAAACCGAGGTAATTTATACACGCGACAAAGATGTTTTTATCCCGTTGTATAAAAGAGCTGAAATTGCTAACAGAAATGACGCTGATCTTTTTATATCTATTCATGTTAATTATGTAGCCACAAATTCGGTTCAGGGAGCCGAAACATTTGTTCTGGGACAACATCGAAGTGAAGACAACCTGGAAGTTGCAAAAAAGGAAAACTCCGTAATTTTGCTTGAGGATAATTATTCAACAACCTATGAGAATTTTGATCCAAATTCATCGGAATCCTATATCATGTTTGAAATGATACAGGATGAATATCTGGAACAAAGCGTGATGCTGGCCTCCGTTATTCAGGATGAATTTCGCGAAGTTGCCAAAAGATATGACCGAAGTGTTAAGCAAGCTGGTTTTTTGGTATTAAGAGAAACTACAATGCCCAGTGTCTTGGTGGAAGCTGGTTTCCTGAGTCACCAGTCGGAAAGAAATTATCTTCAGAGTGAAAATGGTCGGGCAAACCTGGCAACTTCAATTTTTGGTGCTTTTAAAGAATACAAAAGAAGAATTGAAGGGAAAAGCAGTTTTAACCTGGTTGTTGAGAACAACAAAAACCAAACAAATGTTGTAGAAAAAGAGACAAGTAGTGGTCCGGAAGAAAAATACATTTTTCTCCGTTCAAATTGCGGCTTCAAGAAAATCACTTGATACTAAACCTTCAAATTTTAAAGGAGAAAGTAACATATTTAAAATTAGTGCCGGAAAAACTTATAAATATTATTCCGGAAGATTTAAATCATATAATGATGCAATGATTGAAAAACAGAGGTTACAGGATAAATTTAAGGATGCATTTATCGTTGCCTTTGAGGATGATAAATTAGTTTCTGTTAAAAAGATTCAAGGAAAAATGTAATTCCTGTTCGAAATCCCTAATTTTACATTATTAAAACTTCATTAAAAAAATAAAAAGAAACTGGAAACAGACCTGTTCAATTTACAATAGAAACAACAAAAGTCTAACAAATGAAAATAGGAATTTCAAAATATGCACGATTAGGAGTTTTAATTGTAGCATCAGTTGCAATTTTAATTTGGGGACTTAGCTACCTGAAAGGAAATGATGTCTTTAAACAACACAAATATTATCATGTAATTTACGATCGTGTTGATGGTCTTGAAGTATCAAATCAGGTTACATTAAGTGGCTATCAGGTTGGCAATGTAAAAAGTATAGCATTTACTCCCGATAATAGCGGAAATTTATTGGTTACACTGATGGTTGATGCATCAATTAATATCCCGGTAAATTCAGTTGCTCAAATCGTAAGTAGCGATATTATGGGAACACGTTCCGTAAAATTGAATTTCAGTAATGAAACAGAATATTACGTCTCAAACGATACCCTGCCCGGAGATGTTTGAGGGAGACTTAAAAGAACAGGTTAGCATGCAGGTCCTGCCCATTAAAAACAAAGCTGAAGAACTGTTGGGCACAATCGATTCAGCCATTACTGTTCTGACTGTAATTTTTAATGAGGACGCCCGGGAGAATCTTTCGGAAAGTTTTGCAAATATTAATCAAACCATTGAAAATTTGGAAAATACAACTGCGGAACTTAATGACATTGTTACAAGCGATAAAGAAAGTTTTCAAAGGATTATCGGAAATGTAGATACTATTACTACAGTTTTCAAAGAGAATACCAACGAACTTGAAAATACTATTCGTAATTTATCATCGTTCAGCGATACGTTGGCGCAAATTTCAGTTTCTCCGGTTCTTAAAAACCTGCAAAATGCAACCAATCAGCTAGTAGCAACCATAGAAAAGCTAAACAGTGATGATAATTCAGCAGGGCTTCTTTTAAACGATGATAAGTTGTATACTTCGATAAATATGCTTTCAGAAAACCTGAGTTCACTGATAGCCGATATTCAGACCAATCCGAAAAGATATTTACATTTTTCAGCGCTTGATTTAGGAAAAGAGGTTTACATAAATGCAACAGGCGACGCGAACTCAAAAAATATTGTATTTAAAGTCCACCTTATATCAACCGAAAATCAAATTTCAACAAATTCAGATTTATTCGAAGGTCTGGATGATGTTGAAGAATATTCTACTAGTGGAGCATATTCGTATTTAACCGGATCAACCAGTTCTTACGATGAAATTGTGGAATTACATAAATTGGTAAAGAAGAATTTTCCGGATGCAACTATAGTAGCTTTCAGAAACGGACGTTTAATAAAAACTTGAAAAAGCACTCAAATCCTTGCAGTAATTAAACCCGCTATTGTTAATATATTTTTTTATGACAATAAAAACCCAACTACTACCAACCAGATATACGGTTAACTATCAAGCAATTAAACATATATATCTGATTTACTGCACATTATCAATTTTTAAAAATTATTAATTTTTAAACCGCTGAAAAAGAAAACAATATACCAATCATGAAAAAATCAATAGTATTTTGATTTTTTTTTTAACTTTTTTTTCGCAAATTTTGTTTTCGGGAATATTGAAAATTATAAAGAATTATTTTTTTAAAAAACCTCATTAACTTGCATTTCTAAATGAGCAACGAATACAGAACTGCGTGGGATAAATGCCTACACGTTATTAAAGACAACGTGCCCAGCAGTAGTTACAAAACATGGTTTGAACCTATCGTACCTGTCAAACTTGAAAATAAAGTTTTAACAATTCAAGTTCCAAGTGCATTCTTTTATGAATACCTTGAAGAACAGTTTATTGATATACTTCGAAAGACACTTCGAATGGTATTAGGCAACGGGTCAAAACTTGAATATAACGTTGTCATGGGCAATTCATCGGAAAATGGAAAAACTCCCTTTACAATTAGTTACCCCACTAATAACAGCAATAAAATTGAGAACAAACCACTTACTATTCCATTACGCTCAGAAGAAAAGGCATCAATAAAAAATCCTTTTATTATACCAGGTATCCAGAAACTGCAAATCGATCCGCAACTAAAGCCTGACAATACTTTTGAAAACTTTGTTGAAGGAGACTGCAACCGCTTGGCAAGAAGTGCCGGATATGCAGTTGCACAAAATCCCGGAGGCACAGCATTTAATCCCTTAATGATATATGGAAATTCGGGATTGGGAAAAACCCACCTTGCCCAGGCAATTGGAATCGAGGTTAAGGAAAGTTTTCCGGACAAGGTAGTTTTATATGTAAATGCAAACAAGTTTCAAACGCAGTTTACAGAAGCTACACGGAATAATAACCGTAACGATTTTCTGCATTTTTATCAAATGATTGATGTACTTATTTTGGACGACGTACACGAATTTGCCGGTAAGGAAAAAACACAGGAAACCTTTTTCCACATATTCAATCACCTGCACCAGATGGGGAAACAACTAATATTGACATCTGATAAACCGCCGATTGAATTAAAGGGAATGGAGCAGAGATTACTATCAAGATTCAAATGGGGATTGACAGCAGATTTGCAAACACCTGATTTTGAGACCCGAATGGAAATTCTCCGAAAAAAAGTTTACAAGGATGGTATTTCTCTTTCCGATGAGGTTTTGGAATACATCGCATCGCATGTTTCAAACAATGTCAGGGAATTGGAGGGAGCATTGGTATCGTTGCTTGCACAATCCATGTTGAACAAACGTGAAATTACCCTGGAACTGGCTGCAAAACTGATCAATAAGCTGGTAAAAAATTCCAAACGCGAACTTTCCATCGAGTACATCTCTAAAGTGGTTTGCGACTATTTTAATATGCCGGTTGATTCTCTTCAGGCAAAAACAAGAAAAAGAGAAATTGTTCAGGCAAGACAGATTGCCATGTATTTTTCAAAAAGCCTGACCAAATATTCACTGGCAAGCATCGGGGCACAAATTGGAAGTAAAGATCACGCAACAGTTCTCCATGCGTGCAAAACAGTAAACAATCTGAAAGATACGGACAAGAATTTCAGACAGTTTGTAGAAGATATTGAGAAGAAATTAAAAATGTAATTGAAAGCATCCGAAACGGGTGCTTTTTTTTGATGTATTAATCCACAATATAAATGTTGAATCTGTGAGTAACTGGTTTATGTCTGCAATTCTTAGGTGATTACTTTTTACTGACAGTTTTGAATTGAATGAACGATACGTATAAAACCATAGAAAAATCAGGTGAAGGGTATTATAAAGACAAAGGCAGTAAATTCCTTTCCTATGCTTTTCCTGTTTTTTCCGAAGAGGAGATAAAGGAAAAGATCTTTTTTCTGAAAAAGGAACATCACAGTGCACGCCATCATTGCTATGCATGGCGTCTTGGGACAGAAGAAATTACCTTTCGCGCCAACGATGACGGAGAACCCTCCTCCACCGCCGGGAAACCTATTTTAGGACAGCTGCAGAGTTTTGATGTTACCAACATATTAATCGTTGTTGTTCGCTATTTCGGGGGAACATTACTTGGTGTAAGCGGCTTGATAAACGCCTATAAAAATGCTGCCATTGATGTTTTAAACAAAACTGAGATTGTTACAAAAACTATTGAAAGACATTTTCGACTCCATTTTGAATACCCGGTTTTGAATGATGTTATGAACATTATAAAACAGGAAAATTATAACATCCGGAACACCGATTTTGGGATTGATTGCAAACTTGATTTTTCTGTAAGAAAATCAGAAGCTGAAATGGCAGAAGCAATATTCAATAACTTTTTTGGCGTAGAGATAAAAAAGCTGGATTAATTCTGTTGATAAAATGATGATAAAAACTGGCGATAATATTGCTTTCCTAAAAACGAAAGAAAGTATTTTTGAGTCATGATGGAATATCAAAATTTCAAATTAAATTCTGAAAAAGAAGACAAAAATCTTCATCAAAAAATAATTTTTTATTCCCGGGTATTCATCATAAAACCATTAAATCATTTTTTTAGTTTTTTACATAATAAAGGATATTTCCTTTTCAACAAATCGAAAACCAACATTTCTAATTTTCAGAATGTTGGTTTTCTTTTTTTAGAAACAGATTACACACAAAGTTAAAGGCATATTATGAAAAAGGATCTAATTTCAATTACCGACTACTCAAAGGAAGAGTATCTGAAGATCATGAAACTGGCTGCTGAGTTTGAAGAAAATCCAAATCAGGATTTACTAAAAGGGAAAGTAGTTGCTTCCCTTTTTTTTGAGCCTTCAACACGCACCCGTCTAAGCTTTGAAACCGCTATCAACCGGTTGGGGGGACGGATTATCGGTTTTGCTGACCCGGGCAGTTCCAGTGCTACGAAAGGTGAAACTTTGCACGATACCATCAGAATGGTGAGCAACTACGCCGACCTGATAGTAATGCGCCATCCCCTGGAAGGAGCAGCCCGCTACGCCGCAGAAATTTCTCCGGTTCCCATAATTAACGCAGGAGATGGTGCCAATCAGCACCCAACTCAAACATTGCTTGATATGTATTCCATTTTAAAAACCCAGGGAACACTCGATGACATGAACATTTTTATGGTAGGTGACCTGAAATTTGGAAGAACAGTACACTCGTTATTAATGGCCATGTCGGAATTTGGAAATCCGATATTTAATTTTATCGCTCCCGAAGCGCTTGAAATGCCAAAAGTTTACAAATTATTTCTGAAGGAAAAGGATATCCGTTACTTTGAGCATTCTGAATTTACAGATATTATCTCGGAAGCCGATATAATTTACATGACAAGAGTACAAAAAGAACGGTTCTCCGACCCGATTGAATACGAAAAAGTAAAAAATGTATACATACTTAACAATGCGATGCTAAAGAATACCAAACCAAATGTGAAGATTCTGCACCCTCTACCCCGGGTTAATGAGATTGATACCGACGTTGACAGCAATGAAAAAGCATATTATTTTACACAGGCTCGAAACGGAGTATTCACACGTGAAGCAATTATTGCACATACAATGAACTTAAAATAGAAAAACATGAGCAACGATACGAAAAAAAAGCTAAAATTAAAGGTAAGCGCTATTAAGGACGGTACTGTAATCGATCATATCCCTGCAAAAAACCTTTTTGAAGTCATTTCTATTTTAGGCCTCGATGAAATAGAAAACCAAATTACATTTGGGACTAACCTCGATAGCGGAAAATTGGGAACAAAAGCAATTATAAAAGTTTCAGACAAATTTTTTGAAGATAATGAAATCAATAAAATTGCACTAATCGCGCCTCATGCCAAACTAAATATTATTAAAGACTATGAGGTAGTAGAAAAGAAAATCGTTGAAATCCCTGATGTAATAAAAGGAATTGTGAAATGTTTCAATCCGAAATGTATTACCAATCACGAAAAAATACCAACCTGCTTTACTGTAATGGACAAGGAATCACTGGAATTAAAATGCAGGTATTGTGAAAAAATTACAGCTAAGAATCAAATAAAAATGTATTAATCTCATCGTAATATTTATTCAGAGAGATTTCATTCATAAAATTGTTATTTGTAAACAATAACACCAAGAGTATTTTTTTTATATTTGCAGCGCTCAACGCCCAGTTGGTGGAATTGGTAGACACGCTAGTTTCAGGGACTAGTGGGAGCAATCCCGTGAAGGTTCGAGTCCTTTACTGGGCACAAAAAGCCGCTTCTTAGCGGCTTTTTTCAAGGGGATACCTACCCTTATTTTTTTATCCAATACATTAAAATATTCAGAATATCACGTTTCAACCGGTTAAAACTTTTACCATGCTGATTTGTTTCTATTCCTGAAAATTAAAATTTATGAAAAATGAAAACAAGTACTTTGATTGTAGTTTCTATATTATTTGCAGCATTTACTTCTTTTGCACAAGACTCATTTTATAATTTTAAAGTAGACGATATCGATGGAAATACCTTTGATTTATCTTCATTAAGAGGCAAAAAAATACTAGTTGTGAATACTGCCTCAAAATGTGGATTTACACCGCAATATGAACAACTCCAGGAAGTATATGAAAAATATGGTGGCGATGATTTTGTAATCATTGGTTTCCCGGCCAATAACTTTGCGAACCAGGAACCAGGATCTAATGAAGAAATCGCAGAATTTTGCCAGAAAAATTATGGTGTTACATTTCCCATGATGTCAAAAATAAGTGTAAAAGGAGACGATATGCACCCGGTTTATCAATGGCTCACAGAAAAATCTGAAAATGGAGTTTTGGATTCGGAAGTAAAATGGAATTTTCAGAAATACTTAATCAACGAAAAAGGTGAACTTATTTCGATGCTGGAATCAAAAGTACGACCTGATGATGAAAAAATTATCAGCTGGATAACGGGTCAGCAAACAAACTAGTTAGGCAGAAGCAATCTTTCTGTCAATTCGGGTATTTGAATCGACAACCTCGATACGTTTCTCAGCAACTTTGTTCTTTAACATTTCTTCCGCCTTTTTATTTAGGTGATCAAAGGCTTCTGCGAATGACTTAATGCTTCTGAAAACTTTGATAATTTTGATTTTTGGGTTTGGTTTATCTACCGTTTCAGGATAAACCTTGGTTTTAATTGCAGAATCATGGCGAATGAGTTGGTTATCGCCATAATCGTATGTAAATTCTTCGTGCTCTGCAATTATGTATTCGAGTCCTGATTTCTCGTAACCTACTCTGAAAAATTTTGCATATAACAGATATACCTTCCCATCAGGCAATCCATAAAATTGCACAGGCATTTTTGTGGGTAGATAAGTCATGTATGATTTGTGGATTAACCTGGCAAATGAATTCATAAGGCAAGTCAATTAGTTTTTAACAAAAACATAAAGTTATGAACAAAATTATCAAAAGAAAAGAGTTTGAAGATACAATTTTTTTATTATAAAAAACAAATTTTTCTAGCTTTTATATATAATTCTAGAAACTTTCTAACTATTCTAATTTAATCGATCGTGATTTGCCTTAAAAATCAATACATCAGCAACTTAAATCAGTTATCTTTTTTATAGGTTTTTATTTTCTAGAATTTTTCTATAATAAAAATTTATTACATAATTATAATTTATTTGCAAAGAAATAGCACCGGTTAATAAATACTAATTTTTTCGACTTTGAGTTATTTATTTAGTTTCGCTTTTTAAAATATGGCAAAAAAAAATAATACAAATAATAAACGGACAAACAGAAAAATTCCTTCAAATTCCAAAAAGAAATCCGCAAGGAAAGAAAATAAAAAAATTCTGACTTTTTTGTTGAGATCGGCTGCTGTCCTGTTTTTGGTTGGAATGTTGTTTTTTATCCTTGTCTTTCTTGGCATTCTTGGACCTGTGCCTTCTTCCTATCAGTTGAGGCAAGTTAGCACACCTGTGGCTTCTGAAGTTTATTCAGCCGACGGTAAAATTCTGGGGCGGTATTATGTAGAAAACCGAAGTCATATTGACTTTGAAGAGATTTCACCCAACGTAATAAATGCTTTAATCGCTACTGAAGATACCCGTTTTTATGAACACAGGGGCATCGATGAAATTGCACTCGCACGTGTTCTGGTTAAATCAATTCTTCTTAGAAATAAAAATGCAGGAGGCGGAAGTACCTTAAGTCAGCAAATTGCCAAAAATCTTTTTCCGCGTGAAGAATTGGGACCGCTTTCAATGCCGGTGAATAAACTTCGCGAAGCAATAATAGCCTATCGTTTGGAGCGTATTTATTCCAAACAGGAAATTTTGGCCATGTATCTTAATACTGTTCCGTTTTCCGAAAATATTTTCGGAATTGAAGTCGCTGCAGAACGTTTTTTCTCAAAAAAACCCGCCAATCTAGATGTACATGAAGCAGCAGTACTGATTGGATTGCTGAAGGCAAATAATTATTATAATCCGAGACGAAATCCTGAACATGCATTGGAAAGACGCAATGTGGTTATTGACCAGATGCTGAAATATGATTATCTAACGGCAGAACAGGCAGAGGCTTACAAAGCAAGGCCACTCGAGATTAAGTACCGTGTTATTTCATATAACCAAGGGCCGGCACCTTATTTTTTGGAATACCTGAAACCTCAACTTTTGGAATGGTGCAAAACGCATACAAACAATGAGGGGGAAAATTACAATTTATACACTGATGGATTAAAAATTAAGACCACTGTTGACTACAATCTACAGTATTATGCACAACAGTCGGTTAAAGAATATATGAAAGACCTTCAAAAGGTATTTGATAATCATTGGAAGTCACGTGATATTTTTAAGGAAAATCCTGAAATTATTGAAACTGCTGTACGACAATTAAAACAACAAAGCGGGCAGTCGGATTTGAACCTGGAAAAAAAGATTCATACCAGTTTGTTTACCTGGGATAATTTAAAAGAAGTTGAAACTACAAGACTTGACTCTATAAAGCATTATTTAAAATTGTTGAACGCCGGTTTTATCGCAATAGAACCTCATAGTGGTGACCTAAAAGCATGGGTCGGCGGAATCGATTTTCGTTTTTTTAAATACGATCACGTAACATCTCCACGTCAAACAGGTTCAACATTCAAACCTTTTGTTTACCTGGCAGCTTTGGAAACCGGCTTGCCTCCTGATCAGTATTTTGAAAATAAGCTGACGGTTTACGAAGACTACGATGATTGGACTCCGAGGAATTCACATGATGAGTATGGTGGGTTTTACACAATGAAAGGTGCCCTCGCAAAATCAATTAACACAGTTTCAGTAGATGTATTACTTGAAACAGGTATATCAAATACTATAGAAACAGCCAGAGACCTTGGAATTTCAGCAGATTTACCAAATTATCCAAGTCTGGCGCTGGGTGTTGCGTCCATATCGTTAAAAGAAATAGTGGAAGCCTATGCCGGAATTATTAACGATGGAAGGCCTGTTGAGACACACTATCTTCTGGAAATTACCGATAATGACGGAAATACGTTGGAAACGTTTAATTACCCGGAATACAAAAGTTCCAGACTTTCAACAGAGAATTGCCGTGCTGTTGTAAATATGATGGAAGCCGTGGTTGATGACGGAACCGGACGCAGTATTCGCGCTACATATCAGATACCAGGAGATTTTGCCGGAAAAACCGGTACTACACAAAACAATTCCGACGGTTGGTTTATTGGAATGACTCCAGACCTCGTTACAGGTTGCTGGGTGGGCGCTGACGATCCACGTGTACATTTCAGAACGACAACATACGGACAGGGTGCCTATATGGCTTTGCCTATTGTAGGAAAGTTTTTTTACAAAACCTACCGCGATCCAAAATTCACGGCTTTAAAATACAATACCTTTAATCAACCCGAACCCGAATTACTTGCAATGCTGGATGAGCCGCAGTACAGAGAAATGCTTGAAGCCGATAGGAAATTCTTTGATCTGGCGAATATTTTTGGGAAAAAGGATGATGCAGCGCTGGAGAACAGACAAGATAAAAAACCACAGGAAAAAAAGGAAAGACCACTCTGGAACGCCATCAAAAATATATTCAAAAAGAAAAACAAATAGTTTCCCTTTCCATGAGGAAAGGGAAACTTACATTTTTATACTGTTTTCAAAATATCCCAGACAAAGGCTCTTACCCCAACTTCTTCATTAATCTCATCCAACTTTCTTACTTTTTCCAAAAGTTCATCAACTTTCTCATCCTGAATAATAGTGAGAGCTGCCGAGTTGATTTCAGGCCACGTGTGAGTCCCCATTCTGGGTTCACCTGCTACAGATCCCCGGCCTAAAACATCGTTCCACCATGTAAAACCTCGTATCTCCAGACGATCCAACATATATTCAATCCTTTCTGTATTTGCCTGATTAAAAACTATTAATACTGCTTTCATTTTTTCCAATTTTAATTGTCCATGAATACAAAATGTTTTCTGACTTTTTCTTTCTTTTTACGTCCCTCTCGGCTGGCCAGAACAGCGTACATGATCGGAACTATTACCATGGTAACAAGAGTCGAAAAGACCAGACCACCAATTACCGTAATCCCCATCGGACGCCATATTTCAGCACCTTCGCCAGTACTTAATGCCAAAGGTAACATACCTAATATGGTTGTAGCAGCTGTCATTAACACCGGACGCAACCTTGATTTTCCCGAAATGGCAATGGCTTCATATAATTCAATTCCACGATCGCGCATTAAATTAATATAATCAACAAGTACAATACCGTTTTTAACTACAATACCAATCAGAAGCACAGCACCCAAAGCGGCTACCACACTTAAAGTGGTATTGGTTAAAAGCAAAGCATATATCACCCCTGTAAAAGCGAATGGAATTGAAAACATAATAATAAACGGCATACGTAACGATTCAAACTGCGACGCCATTACAATAAATACAAGGATTAAACTTAAAACCAATAACATGGCCAAATCCATAAACGATTCCTGCTGATCTTCGTAAGCACCACCTATTGAAGTTAACACCTGAGGTGGCGGATTCAAATCAGAAATTTCTTCAGTTATCCTCTTTGCTAATGTACCCAACGGGACTTTATCCGGTGCCGAAGAAATAGTCACTACTCTTTCTCTTCGTTTATGATCAATGCTTGGCGGAGACCAGTATTCTTCAACCTTACCAATTTCTTTCAGTTTCAGTTTTTGGCCTGTCGGTGTCATTATAGTGAGATCTTCCACATCAGAAATCGAACTTCTGTATTTTTCCTCGAGCCTTATTTTTATATCATACTCATCACCTTCTTCTTTATAGTATGAAGGAGTAAGACCATTAATCCGATTTCGTATAAATGTAGATACCTGTGCTGTAGAAAGCCCATGTTCTGCCAGTTTCTCTCTGTCAAGAACAACCTGTAATTCAGGTTTATCGTTCTTACGGCTGATGGTTACTTCTTTTGCCCCCTCTATTCCTTTTAAACGCTCAAGAACTTTTTCAGCATAGGCATTGGTAACATCAAAATCGTAGCCGTAAATTTCAACATCAACAGTATTAGATCCTCCCAGCCCACTTTCAGAAGTAGAAATGGAAGAACTAACAATTTCAGGAAACTGTGCCAGTTGATCCCGTAAATCATCAGCAATGTCGAAAACGGTTCGTGAGCGTTCTTCCAACGCAGACAAACGCATCATCAGGTTGATAATATTCGAACCGGTTGTACTGAACATCGATACAAAACCACCTTCATCGTCAGAACCGGATGAAGAAGAAATTAGTTCAATTTCCGGATATCTTTCATTGATTATTTTTTCCAGCTTTCGCGTAACTTTAGTTGTTTCCTCTACCCTTAAACCAGTTTGAAGTTCAACAGCCACGTTTAACCTGCCTTGATCTGATTCTGGCATAAAATCGGTACCTACAAATTTTATCAGAAAAAGAGATGAAGCAAAAATTAAAAATGTTACACCAATAACCACTTTTTTGTAATGTAACAATTTTCTTAATGTCACCTCGTAGAAACGATCTAAAGCACCCATCCATTTTTCAATAGTATTTTCGTAACTTAATTTTCTGCGTGTTTTTTTCTGTCGCAATTTCAAGAATTTCGATGCTAACATTGGAGTTAAAGAAATTGCAGCTAAAGTTGAAGTGACAACTGTTATGGTCACAATCCAACCCAATTGTTTAAAAAGAACACCGGTCATTCCCGAGACAAGCGTAAGCGGGAAGAATACTGCTACAATAACCAGCGTTGTAACAATTACTGAAAGCCAAACTTCGTTAGTAGCATAAATAGCTGATTCCCGCGGACTACTACCTCGTTCTACATGCCGTGTAATATTTTCAAGAACAACAATGGCATCATCAACCACCATACCAATGGCAATGGATAGCGAAGTAAGCGAAATAACGTTCAGCGAACTTCCTGTTATGTACAGGTAAATAAAAGAAACGATAAGTGAAATAGGAATTGTTAATACAATAATGAACGTGGCTCGCCATCGACCAAGGAAGAACAATACCACAAAAATTACAAAAATCAATGCCCACATTAACGTTTTTGAAAGATTGTTTATTGATCCCTTTATAAAAGTGGATGAATCAAAAATTTCCTGAATTTTCACATCCGGCGGTAAAGTAGATTTTAATTCTTCGAGATTCTTTTTAATATCGCGAGCCACTTTAACGGTGTTTGCACCTGATTGTTTCATAACAAACATACGCACACCGCTTTCACCATTGATTTTCTCTTCAAGAGTAACATCCTTCAAGGTATCACGAACAGTAGCAACGTTATGCACATAAACCGGTTGTCCATTATAATCGGCAACGATTAGGTTTTTTATACGCTCACTTTCACTAAATTCCCCCTGTACCCTAATCTGGTAATCCATTTTACCCATTTTTACATTACCGGCGGGCAAATTCATATTCTCCGTTGAAATAACGCTACCGATCTGTTCGAGTGTTAGATTATAAGCATCTAACCGCACAGGATCAACGTCAACATAAATCATACGGGCAGGTGTTCCAATCATAGAAACAGAACCAACACCATCAACCCTGTTCAAAGGATTTATTATCTTTTCATCAATCAGCTTTTCCAGTCCGGGATAACTATCTTCTGCAGTAATTGCATAAAAAAGTATCGGCATCATGCTGGTATTAAATTTAAAAATGGTTGGCCTGTCACAACCGTCGGGCAAACTTTCATAAATCCGATCAATTATATCCCGAATATCATTTGTTGCTTCATCAAGGTTTGATTCCCATTCAAATTCAAGAGAAATAACTGAAAGGTTGTCTGATGAAACGGAAGTAATTTCCTTTAATTTGTCCACCGAGTTCATCGCATCTTCCATCACCTTAGTAACGTTGGTTTCAATATCCGATGCGTTTGCTCCGGCATAGGTCGTCATCACCGAAATATACGGTGGTTCCATGTCAGGATATAAATCAATCGGGATATTTATGAGCGAAAATATGCCCATTACAACCACAGCCACAAAAATCATCGTGGTAGTGATAGGCTTATTTACTGCACTTTTATATATACTCATAATGTATTTTCTTTAAAAAATTAGAAATTGAACCAAACTAATCAACCACTTGTATTTCTGAACCATCTAGCAGTCTGTCCTGGCCATTTATGACAATTTTATCGCCGGGTTTCAATTCGCTGGAAATTACTTCTACCTTATCATCAAAACGTTCACCCATTTCCACAGCTATCCGTTTTGCTATTCCGTTTTCATCAACAAAAAGGTAGCGGTTGTTCGAGCCCTGCATTTTTAAAACTGCTATTGCTGGTAAAACCAGAGCATTCACTTTTTCTAAATCGATAGTAATGCGGCTAAACATCCCCGGACGTAACAGGTTGTTTCTGTTATCGATAGTGAGTTCAACTTCAAAAGAACGACTTTGCGGATTGATGGTAGGATAAATCCGGATTATTTCCCCTTCAAATTCCATGTTGGGGTAAACATCAACTTTCACTTTCGCAGTCATTCCTTTCTTTATACCGGGAAAATATCGCTCTGAAATACTTACCAATGCTTTTAGTTTATCTATTTGAATTAGTGAAACAATGGCAGATTTTCCAACCGCAGCTACCGGAGATCCGGAATATATTTCACCATTTTCAAAGTATTTCCCTGAGATTACTCCAGAAAAGGGAGCAGTAAGTGTTGTATTTTCTGCCAGGTATTCAACATTTTTTTGTGCAACTTCGAATTGTGTCGCCATCTGATCAAACTGTTGTATGGCAATACTTCCCACCTTTTTTAATGTATCTAATCGAGAAAAATCATTTTTCAAATTGTCCATCTGAATTCTGGATTGAATCAACTGGGCATCATCCATTTTTACAAGAGTCTCTCCTTCTTTTACATTATCACCTATTTCAACAAGGATTTTTTCAATTTTCCCGGGAGTTGAAGGAGCGAGATGAACTTCATTATAAGGCTCAAGTGTTGAGGCAATTTCAATCGAACGTGGAATTTCCTGATCTTCCAGTAAAATAACACGTACATTCTCTTTTTGAACTACTTGTTCTGCAGTTCCGGCATCATTCGAAGACTTGTTTGAACAAGACGAAAATATTACCGCCAGACTGGTAATAATTAATGTTAAAATGTTTAATCGTTTCATTATAATATTTTTATTATTGATTTATTTCTCCTTTTAATTTATTTAAACTGTTCTGGGCTCTTAAAACCTCGAGCATGGCCGACAAATAATTCGATTCAGCAGTTAAATAGTTATTATCGGCAGTAATTAAATCAAGGCTCGAAATCATTCCCTGATCGTATTTTGTTTTTAGGCTTTTGTATACTTCGCGTGAGACTTTTACATTTTCCTTCTGGTTTTCAAAGCTCTCTTTTGCACTAATCAGATTAAAACGTAATTGATTGAATTGCATCGAAAGCTGATCTTCCAATAATTCTTTATTATTCTTTGTCGTTTCTAAATCGATTTTTGCCTGGCGAACTTTTGATCGGCGCTCGCCACTTGAAAAAACAGGAATACTCATTTGCAAACCAACCATATTTGCAGGCGACATATCGAATGCCGGTTTCAAAATTTTATAGGTGAATGAATAATAGCCTGAAATAGTAGGTAAGTAACTCGCCTTTTGAAGATCAACTTGTTTTTCATTCATCTTTTCCTGCATATTCATCAAACGGTAATCAATATTATTGTCAATATCAAAGGAACCGGCAATAGACGCATCAATATCCTTGCGTTCCATTATTTCCTCCAATTTATCCGTAAGTTCAATTTCTGTTTCAGGTTCAGCCCCTAGCTGCAAACGAAGCATGTTTTTTGCCATCTCATAATTACGTTCGGCCGATTTGAGTGTTGTATTCAACGAGTTTACCTGAACCAGCAGCTGGTCAAGCTCCACTTTTTCAATCATACCTACATCAACCATTGGCTTTGTCTTCTCATAAATGGTTTGAAGATTTTCCATATTGGTTTTCAGGATTTGTAATGATTCCTCGGAAAGTAAAACCAAATAATAATTTTCAACAACCTGGCTCACAACGTCTTCCTCTGTTTTCTCCTTGTTAGTCTCGGAAAGTTTTTCAAATAACTTTGCCGTTTGAATACCAACAATGTAGCTACCGTTGAAAATCAATTGCCCAACCTGTAAATTGAAATTACTAGTAGGTCGAATCGGAATTTTTGAAGGTGGCGCATTTTCATCAAACTGAATGCTGATTTCAGCGCCCAGGGCATTTGAATAATCAGTAGTTGCATTCACCTGCGGCAAACCTGCCGAAATAGCTTCCTTCAATCTTTCCTGCGACTGAATTACCGAAAGACTTGAGTTTTTTAAAGTCTTATTAAAATTCAACGCATATTCTTTTGCAGCATCCAAGTCAAGCGATAACTTTTCCTGGGCAGTCACCTGGTTTATAAGCAGCAGCGAAAGAATAAAGAAAATAATCTGTTTTCTTTTCATCATCAATTATTTAATTGTTTAATAACTTGTATTTTATTTAACTCTTAACTTCAATAATTCTTCATATCTCCGGTCAAAAACTTCATGTCCTTTCAAAGTCGTTATTCCTCGTATATCATTTAAAATCATCTTATAAATTTTATCAACTGAGGGATATTCACCATATTCAGGCTCAAAAAAGAAAATTGAAATTTTTATCATTTGATTTAAAAAAGCAAATCGCAAATCAGTATCTTCTCTTATCAATCCATGTTCAATTCCTCTTTTGATACATTTTGTAAAAGTCTTGTAAAATTTATTATCACGGAATTCAATAATTTTTTTGTACTCACTATTGTGATATTTTTTTAAATCGTGAACGTATGAAGGATTAGTCTTTTTAATATTATTAATGGTACTCAGAATAATTATGCACAGGTTTTTAAAAATATCAGTTTCATTTTTAATCTTAGCAACGACTTCATCAAAAAATTCACACAAACTATTTTCTACAACCTTTTGAACAAGTACATTTTTATTCTCAATATGCTCGTACAAAGTTTTTTTCGATATACCCAACATAAAAGCCAGATCATCAACGCTTACACTTTTAATTCCATATTTCACATATAATTCAGAGGATTTTTCTATTATTTTATTTTCATCTATCATACACTCAGAAAACTTAAATATTGTCTTAAGTTTTATTTCGAATAAAAAATTTATTTCATTATTTCATCAATAACACGAATACCTTTTGAAGTTGAGATTCCGCGGGCAAAATTGAAAACCATATTCTGAAATACTTCCGGATGATCATATTTATCCTTGGGAAATACTGTTTCATCACTCAAAAGATTCATCTGCTGATAGAACAAAATTGATACAATTTCAATATTCAAATCATTCCGAAAAAGACCTTCGTTAACACCTTTTATTAAAAGCTTTGATATTAAATTATACCTTTTCTTTTTACTTTCTTGTTCCAGCCTTTTCCACAGCTGCGAATACAGTTTTTCCAAATCTTTAAAAAAAACCGGATTAATTGCCTTCATAGCCTTTATTCCATCACGCATAAAAACAAAAATGGCTTCAATTACATTTGAAGACCCTGAAATTACTTCAACAACTTTTTTGTCTTCCTTCTTCGTCAGTTTATTAATGCATGTTTCAACAAGTTCTCCTTTATCCTTGAAAATTTCATAAACAGTTCTTTTGGACATACCTAAACAAATGGCAATATCGTCCATGGTTACATTCCGTATTCCGTACTGGAAAAATTGTTTTGTTGCTTCCTCAATTATTCTGTCGCGTACTTCCATATCCAAATTTTGTTCAAAAATAGTAGAAAACTTAACAAACTATAAAAGTTTTTTCGTTTTTACACAAATTTATAATTGAAATAATGTTAAATTAAAACATACTCTTTCACCTTTCTTTTATCACAAAACTTTTTCTCACAAATAGGGATAAAAAAAAGTGCAGATTCAAATCCACACTTTTAATATAAAATCTTGTAATGTATTTTTCCTTTTTCGTTGTCTGAAGCCAAACTGATGCTGTATTTCACCAGTCCAATGACTACACGTGATCATTTAGCCCAGGCTGCTCCCTCGGGAGTACGACGCCATTCAAAATAATCATCCAGAACTTCTAAAGATTCAGCACTAGGTACTGGTCCCGGATGCGGAGTTTTACTAAAATACATCAACAACTGATTATCCATAGTAAACTCCGGCCACTCAGGAACTCCTTCCCCATTTGGATCTCCGTATTTTGCAAAATTCGTCCAGTAGGTACCCATAGCATCAGAAATTTCCAAATCGTTTTCTGTTACCTGCGGACTTTCCGGATTCAGATTTTCAAACACATAAGCAACATCCTGACCATGCGGCGAACCCTGTCCGTAACGCGGCGAGTCTTCCGGGTAATCCGGGTGCTGGTCAAAATAATAAAAGAACACTTTTGATTCGCCTGTTTGAGCCTGCAAACGTGCCCAACTCCAGGTGTGCCAGCCAAAAGCTACGTCTCGCGAAAGGTCACGTGCAGTTTTTGGAATATTGTTTTCGCCCACCGGATAGGCTTTAATAAGTGCATCGGCATAAGGACCATAACGCTCCTCAACGGCAGCTATAAAAGCCTGTGGATCACTTTCACGTGAAAAACTTAAGCCTTCATCGGAGTTGTAGCCCACAATAATAGGCGTATCATTATATTTTCCTGCTTGGTAAAGATTATGCTGGTCATCGGGGATTACGTAGCCATCTATGATAGGCCATCCGCGTCCTGCGGGAAGCTGATCAGCCGGAATAGCTCTTAACTCAGCAATGGATGAAATACCGGCTGCTTTGGCAAATGCCAGTCCGTCCTTTTCTGCATCACTCAAGGTTTTTTGATTTTCACCCGGGTAAGTGGTTGGTCTTGTCGGACCAAACGAACCGCCGCTTTGTGAAATAGCGCCATGAAATAATCCTTTAGCCAGCGGAGATGCACACAACATGCTTACTGCAATTCCACCTGCTGACTCACCAAAAATTGTCACTTTATCCGGATCGCCGCCAAAACCGGCAATATTTTTCTGAATCCATTCCAACCCGGCGATCATATCCAGCAATCCGTAGTTTCCTGAAACGTTGTTCGGACTTTCAGCACTTAATTCAGGGTGCGCCATGAATCCCAGTGTTCCCACTCGGTATGCAATGCTCACCAGCACAACACCCTTGTTGGCCAGGTTTGTACCATCGTAATTAGGTTCTGATGTAGCGCCGGCGCCAAAACCGCCTCCATAAATCCATACCAGTACAGGAATCTTGTCATCCGGTGACTTTGCCGGAGTCCACACATTAAGGTACAAACAGTCCTCACTTTTACCCGACGGTGGATTACCACCCTGGATTGGACCGGGAGCAAATTCTGTGGTCATTTTTACACCTTCCCATTTTTCAGCGGGCCGTGGCGCTTTCCAGCGCAAATCGCCAACAGGCGGAGCAGCAAAGGGAATTCCCTTATAAACGGTTAAGTCGCCTTCAACACTTCCCTGAACAATTCCTTCTTCTACCTGTACTTGCCCGGGCTCAAGCGAGGTGCCGCAACCCCAGGCAAAAAACAGAAATAATACAATTATAAATGTCAGATTCTTTTTCATAAAGATTAATTTTATTTAAGATAAATGTTTTTAATGCAAATTAGAAAAAATTAACAACAATCACTTTTCAAAAATCTTAATAGCCCTTTTCGGATAATATATACGATAAGATAAAAAAAGTTTAAAATACAATTTCATATCCTTCATTAAAAGTTAAGATATAAATAACAGGATCGAAATTTATAAAGGAAAAAAACTAATAAATTTTTCGAGTTCAAATATTCAGTTCTGTAAACAAGATACTTTAAAAAAAGCCGCTCGTTAAAGCGGCTTTTAAAACTAACTAACCAACTAAAATAAACCTTGAGAATCAAGATTTGATTTTGAAAAACATCATTGTGTTTTATTACTTGCAAAACTATTTATTTTTGTTTGAATCCTATAGTTTTTGTTGAAAAAGGTGTTCAAATTCTATTAACAAAATTCGATTTATAACTGGATTTAAGCAATTTACAATTTCAAAATTTTTATTCTATTTTCCATACACAAACCCCTGCAGGCGCTAATATCTTTGTTCCAACCAAAATATTTTCCTTATTCGAAACATTTATTTCATAATCTTTGTCAGAATAGTTTAAGGCAATACCAAAACCATCACGATATTCCACAATAACTCCCTCCGGGTAATTCTTAATATTCACATCTAACTTACTATATAATTTTTTTAGAACATCTTTTTCAAGACTGCCGTTACTGCTATCAATTCCAACGTAGGTAACCGTTCCTTTTCCAAATTTTTGAAACGAAACAGAAGCTTTTCCTGCATAAAATTCACTGTTATAGGAAGCCCATGTTTCTGTATTTGGATTGGGTCTTAGAATCTCTCCCCAGCTTACCCAGGAATAGTTATTTCCGTCCATATTGATTTTCCCTGGAGATTGCGGACGTAACAAGTCATAAAATTCAATTTCTCCCCCAATTAAATTGTAGATGGGCTCAGCAAATTTTGCTTCCCACAAATGCCCTTTTTCATCTTGGTGGCCTGTTCTGCACGACATAATCAGATTTCCCCCTCCGGAAACATAATCTTCCAGTTTTTTTATTAGTTCAACACTCATTTGTTGATATGCAGGAGCGACAACAAAAGGGTAATCTGAAAAATCCATATCCTCACGAATAAAATCTATGGGGGCACCAAAAGATTTTAAAGCTTTATAATATTTCAGAATGTGTTGTTCGGTATTCCACAATGTAGTTTTTTTGTTTTGATTTATAGCGACTGTATTATCAGGATTATATAAAATAGCGGTTGTCCTCATTTTATAATCCTCTGGAACGTTTTTACCAGAGACATTCTCTCTTAGTATCTTTATTTCATTAATAAACTGTTGATATTCCAGCCCCCCTCCTGTTGGAGTTACACCATCGGGGCCAATAATTCCGTAATGGTATTGTTCATATCCGTAAATTGGCGCCCGAAAGCGATAGGTACAGGTAAATTTGCTTCCTCCGGCAAAAACATGCCATAGCCAAAGGTGCACTGCACCTGGTAAAGGTTGAGAATTTATAGAACCCCAGTTTACCTGACCGGGCTGCAACTCCATAACCCCGTACAAAGAAGACAACGGACGAAAATAGTCGTTTGCCATTGCAATTTGCGAATATTCACCAATCCGATAGCCTTCTCTGCCAATACCGGCATAGTCGCCATAAACCATATAACGCGTATAACTGATAAAGTCAAGTTCTTTGCTTGCGCCGATAAAACGGGCATCGTACATTGGAATAAAATTGGTGGTGATCCATTGATCCTCTGTTGCATACTTCCGGATTTCCTTTGCCTGATCATCAAGAAAAGAGGCAGTTTCCGAATCGCAAAAACGGCCGTGGTCCAGTCGTTGGTAAAGATTCATTCCCCACTGACTGTGAACAGGCAGATTAATTTCAGAAAAATCGGAATAAGTACCACTCCAAAAATTTGTACCCCAGGCTTTATTCAGTGCATCAATACTCTTATATTTTTCTTTTAACCAGTTTCGAAAACGAATTTGTGCATCAGATCCGTAATCTACAGTTGAATGGGGTTCGTTGTCCAGTTGCCACCCTATAATTCGTTTATCTTTACCATAGTGTTTGGCCAGTTCAGCAATCATTTTCAGGGAATACTCCCGATAGAAATTATTAGAAAATGAAGCGTGCTGACGGGAACCATGATCATATTTTGAACCGTCCTCCCGGGTAATCAAAACTTCAGGGTGTTTGCGTACAAGCCAAACCGGGGGCGTTGCTGTAGAGGTGCACATAATCACTTTCAGATTATATTTTGCAGCCAGTTCAACTGCTCTATCCAGCCAGGCAAAGTCGTAAACTCCTTCTTCCGGTTCAAGTTGAGCCCATGCAAACTCAGCAAAATGGGTAAATTCAAATCCCATTTCCGACATTTTTTTCAAATCTCTCTCCCATTGGCTTTCATCCCAGTGTTCAGGATAATAATAGGCGCCAACTGTTGTAAGCTCGTTTGAAGGGAAAAAGTCTTCTACATTTTGAGAAAAACTCTTTTCTGCAAAAACACAAAATAAAATTAGCAGTACTGAAAAAATTTTCATAACAGAATAAAATTTGATTCAATTTATATTTCCGCAAATATTGATTACGAAAAGTTTAAAAGCCGTTATTCAAAAAGAATGTTTTTTAACGAAAATACGATATTGATAAGAAATTCCGATATTAGCCCAACAAAAATTATGCTGGTACAATTAATAATAGGAGCTTATTTTTTGGTCATTATTTTGATTGGAATAATTTCTTTTTTCAAAATAAAGACGCCAACAGATTATTATGTTGCGGGAAAAAAGGCTGGGGTAATACCTGTCTCGGGAAGTTTGCTTGCTACTATTCTTGGTGGTTCCGCAGTTCTGGGGACAATCGAACTTGGTCAGCAAATCGGATGGGCCGGCTTTTGGCTTTTATTTTCTGCCGCGGTAGGACTAATGTTTCTTATTCCTCTTTCGAAATATGTAAGACGATTTGGTAATTTCACTCTGCCGGAATTACTGGGTAAATTTTACGGGAAAAAGGCAGAAACAATTGCTTCAGTTATTATTCCGTTAGCATGGCTTGGAATTGTTGCCGCACAAATTATTGCTTCAGCCAAAATTCTGGATGGTTTAAACCTGCTGAGCTATAATTCAGCTGCTCTTATTTCCGGCATTGTTTTTATTACTTACACCTTAATCGGAGGACAGCACAGTATCATAAAAACAGATACAATTCAATCTGTTCTGATAATCATTGGCTTAGTTGTGATAATTGTTTATTCACTTGGGCATCCTGCCTCGGGTAATGTTGAAAGATTCTCGACAACATTACTTTTTAATGAACAATTCAAAGCATTTGACCTCATTGTGTTATTACTTACCTACTCCGTAACCTTTGTGGTTGGCCCCGACATATATTCCCGTATTTTTTGTGCAAAAAATGAAAATACAGCATCAAAAAGTGTTTTTATTGTAGCCGTTGTTTTGATTCCCTTATCTTTTGCCCTTACATACCTGGGGATTTATTCTACAAAAGTTGATTCAGCTGGTATTGTCGGTTTTGCTGAAAATCTTTTACCTGGCTGGATGTATGGATTATTTCTTGCAGCTTTGCTTTCTGCTGTAATGTCATCAGCAGATACAACCCTGCTCACTTCATCCATTATTTTAGGTGAATTGATAACTGGAAATCTGGACAAAAAATCCTCGATGTTTACAACCCGAATTCTGGTAGTGATTATTGGAGTTACAAGCATCGTGGTAGCCTTGTTTATAAAATCCATTATTGAATCCCTCTTGTTTGCGCTTGCTTTATTTTCAGGTGCTTTTACTATACCAACTCTTTTCGGTTTGTTACGAATTCAGGTAAATCAAAAGAAAATCATTCCTGTAATTCTATTGGGTGGCATAGTCGCTTTAACAGGTAAAATAATAAACACTTACCACGACGAATTTACAGGAAATGTCATCATTATTTTTTCGTTTGTACTAAGCTTAATCCTTTTACTAACAGGGGAAAAAAAACAGAAGGCTTAAATTGGTTTTGTCAATTCAATCAAATAAACTTGTAACTCATCATTCAGAAATGTTAGTAATGCTTTTCTAACTTGCTCGTGATAGGTGTTTATCCATTTCACCTCTTCCGGTGTAAGTATTTTTAAATCTATTAAACTCTTATCAATCGGGCAAAGAGTAAGTGTATCAAAACCTAAGAAACGCCCAAATTCTGTTTCTTCCTTTTCAACACAAACAATTAAGTTTTCAATCCTAATTCCATATTGCCCTTCACGGTATAACCCCGGTTCGTTTGAAAACACCATTCCGGGTTCAATAGAATTTGGATTAAAATCAGGACGGATAGCAGCAGGCCCCTCATGCACATTCAGGAAGTGGCCTACTCCATGGCCGGTTCCATGCCCGTAATTCAGTCCGTTTTCCCAAAGAGCCTTTCGCGCCAGAATATCAAGATGTGCACCTTTTGTGCCCGACATAAAAACGGCACTGGTTAAAGCAATCATACCCTTTAAAACCAGTGTAAAATCTGTTTTCTGTTGCTCGGTTACTTTTCCCAAAGCGACTGTTCTGGTAATATCGGTTGTTCCTTGCAAATACTGTCCTCCTGAATCAAAAAGTAAAATTCCCTCCGGTTCAACTTCCAACGCATCATCAGGCCCGACGGATAGATGGACAATTGCACCGTGAGCTTTATATCCTACAATAGGTGAAAAGCTTTCACCTTGAAAACCTTCCTGTTTTGCCCGAAATTCTTTCAATTTCAAGCCAGATGAATACTCTGTCACTTGCTCTTTTCCAACTGTTTCTTTCAACCATGCAAGAAATTCAGTCATGGCAACACCATCTTTAATCATTGCCTGATGAAAGCCCTCCAGTTCAACGTCATTCTTTTTTGCCTTTTGAAGTGCAACCAGCGAAGTTACCTCAACAAAAGTATTTCCACCTTTTTCCAGTGTTTCAAAGATTAAAAAATTGGTGGTTGCCGGGTCTATAAAAATATTTTTCTTCCTAAGGTCAGAAAGCCACGGAAAAAATTCTTCGTAATTTTTTAGCCCAATTTTTTCTTTTTCAAGCTTATCCTGCAATTCCTGGGAAATTTTATTTTTATCAGTAAAAAGAAGCATTTCATTTTTACTCACTGCACCATAAGCTGTAAAAACCGGATTGTAATCAACATCAGAGCCGCGCAGGTTAAACAACCAGGCTATTTCGTCGAGCATTGACAAAATATGAATTTCAGCATCTTTTTGTTTAAGTTCAGAAACAATGGCCTCCTTTTTTTCTTTGCGCGACAAGCCTGTGTAACTAATATCCAATTCAAAAATCTTATTTTCAGGAATCTCAGGTCTGTCTTCCCAAATCTTCTCCAGAAGGTCATTCGTTTTAACCAGATTTATTTCCTTTTCCTTCAATATGTTTTCAAAAAAACGAAATCCGGATACAGTAACCGACTGTGGATCAATACCAACATTGCTTCCTTCAGACAACTTCTTAACCAGCCAGTTTTCGGGAGAAACAGCATTAGGAACGCGAAGTTTAAACATCTTAATACCCGTGCCCTTTAATTGTTCCTCGGCCTGCAGGAAATAACGTGAATCGGTCCATAAACCGGCCTCCTCCTGCGTTATTACTACTACACCATAAGAACCTGAAAAGCCTGTTATAAACTCTCTTGTTTTCCACCTTTCAGGTAAATACTCACTGGAGTGCGGATCGGTTCCCGATATATAGTATGCATCCAGATTCTGTTTCAGCATTTCAAGTCGTAATGCTTTAACCCTTTGTCTTATTTCGTTCATTTTGAAAATATTGTTGGACAAAATATTTTATAGAAGACGCTGGTATGTCGTTATAATCTATTTCTTCTTCACTATAGAATCTAAAACTTAAAATATCATCCATTGCTTTCAAACCTTCCATTGTTTCAGGAATGACCTTAAAAACCAAATCGATGGTAAAAACACTAAATTCAGAAAAAATATATTCATTAGGCGCCGAACCTAAATATTCATACGATTTTACCTTCAGTCCTAATTCCTCAAAAAGTTCCCTTTTTAATGCATTTTCTACACTTTCCCCCGGATCGACAAAACCTCCGGGCAAATCCAGTTTCCCATAGCCCGGTTCAATTCCTCGTGTTGTCAGCATAATTTTTCCATTGTTGTCGACCACTAAAGCAGCCACGGCAGCTGAAGAGTTTGAATAGTAGTGAAACCCACAACTTTGACATTTTAACGAACGTACACCATCGATATGAAATTCAGAAGAACCACATCTCGGGCAAAAACGCATTACTTTTAGCGGATGTGTATCCTGCATTAATCTATTACTTTCTGAGCTTTTAGCCATGTATAAAACAATTCCGGCCACTGATCGGCAGGTAAATTATTTTTCCTTATTCCAAAACCATGCCCGCCATCTTTAAAAATATGTAATTCAGCCGGAACTTTATTTTTTTTCATTGCAAGGTAAAATTCAATTGTATTTCTGGGAGGAACTGATGTATCGTCGTCGGCCAATACAAAAAAAGTTGGCGGAGTCTCCTGTGTAACATGCATTTCATTTGAATATTCGGAAATTAAATTCCAGTTGTGTCCTTCTCCTATTAAATTGTCTCTGGAACCCATGTGTCCAAATTCTTCCTTTAAAGTGATAACCGGATATAACAACAACATAAAATCAGGGCGACAGCTAAACTGTTCAATTGGATCATTACTTTTTTCATTTCCATAATCGAAATGTGTACCAACTGTTGATGCGAGGTGGCCTCCAGCCGAAGAGCCGGCAATGCCCACTTTCTCGGGATTTATCCCCCACTCTGCTGCATTTTTTCTCACAATACGCATTACCCGGCGTGCATCACTCGATGGAACTTCGTGATTACCATTGGGAAGCCTGTATTTCAGAACAATTCCGGCAACACCCTTTGAAGCCAGCCATTTTGCTACATCGTAACCTTCATGATCCATAGCTTCAATTACATACCCTCCACCCGGACAAATAACTACCGCGGCACCGGTATTTATTTCCTTTTCAGGAAGGTAAACGTATATTTCGGCTTCAGAAACATTTCTAACCCTCACACCATCATACTTTTCTTCCGGTTCTGTTATCCCGTTATCATTTGGAGCGCCATCCGGCCAAACTTTCAGAGTTAAATCCTGAGCAAAGGAGGTTACATTTGCTGTTACAAGCAGAATAAAAAGAAACTTTTTAATCATAACTATTTAGATTTTACACCTACAAAATAGTGTTCTTTTTCGGAGAATAAAATATTAAATGTGGTTAAAGAGCCATAAATCCGGGTAATGTATTGCTGAAGATTAACTTTTTCTTCATCAGACAAAACCTCATGGCTGTTTATATTTTGTTCCAGAACACGTAAACGGTCACGAAGCATCACTATTTTATGAAAAAAACCTTCAACCGGAATTTCCTTCGGTTTTAAATCCTTGTTTGCGGGTTGTAAAAGCATGGTTCCGCCCTTCCATTTTTCTCCCAAAGGAACGACCTCGTTTAATGCTCCGTAATGATCCAAAACATAGGTCATTACTTTTTCTATTTCAGTTATTGACAGTCCTGCCTGAACCTTAGTATCTTCATTTTTTTGAATAACTTTTAAATCGGTATTTCGTTTGGTAATTTCGATTTTCCCTCCTCTTTCAAAAAAAATCTCGTAAGCAGTTAAATTATTTTTGCTGATTATCCCTTCCCCGTAGCGAGGGTGGTCAACACGTGTTCCCACTGATAGTTCTTCCATATCGTTTTTCTATTTAATAATCTGAATATAAAAATATTTATTTCAACGGATATATTTCATTATAAAAATAAGATCTACAAAAAGTTTGATTTTATAGAATTATAAGACCTTTCAGCAGCAAGGCCGATATAAAAGCATCGTTAACTTAAAGAAACTTTTGCTGTAGCCATTTTTAATTTGACTTCTTTCACAATCGTATTGGTTGAAATACAGAATAATAAGATTTAATTGTTACCGAAGTGGTGAATCGGGCTCTTTTGCAAACATTTGGTACATTACACTTTCAACCAGTTTGGCCCAAATTTTTGAAACAAAAACAGTTGCTTTTCCCTCAACAAAAGTTAGTATAATTTTCCTTTTTCTCCTTTTTACAGCGTTGTAGATATGACGGGCAGCTTCCTCTGCCGACATCATTTTATTTTCGTTCCTGGGTGTCTCCCCTTGTTGATTGCCATCAGCAGTTAATGCTGCTTTCCTTATTTCTGAGGCAGTAAAACCGGGTGCTGCAACAAGTACATGCAATCCAGTTTTTAGATTTTCTGTCCGCACAGTATCCAAAAATCCCCGAACTGCGAATTTTGAAGCTGAATAACCTGTTCTACCCGGTAACCCAACATAGCCCCCAACTGAAATGACCCCCACCAAAGAACCTTTACTTTCCAGCAAATACGGAAGGGCAAATTTTGTGCAATAAACCGTACCCCAGTAATTTACATCCATCATTTTTTGCATTACAGACAGGTCAACATTTTCAAAAATAGCACGCATCGATATCCCGGCGTTATTAATAAGCACATCAATTTTCCCAAATTTATTAATGGTCTTTTCAATCAGATTCCTGCAGTCATCAATTTTAGTTACATCAGTTTTTAAAGAAAGTACTTCGCTGTTTTTTAATTCCTTTTCCAAATCAAGCAAACGTTCAATCCTTCTTGCCGCTAGAACAAGATTCCAACCTTCGGCAGCATACTTTTCAGCCAGTGCTTTTCCAATACCCGATGATGCACCGGTTATAACAACAACTTTATTTTGCATAGAAATGTAAGGTAGATAGTTTTGGCAAACTCACAACTATATTTTTGCCGCAAAGTAAGAAATTTTCCTGTATTTAAAGGGAACCTTTAAACATTTATCTGGCATATTTTCCTTTGTTTTCTTCTATAATATTCTAAATGAAAGTCATGCCAAATATTAAATTTTTCTTTTACTTAAGGTGTATTTACTGATCAAAGAATTGTAACTGCCAATTAGTTTTGAAACGATATTATGAGTCGAATTATATTCTATTTTATCAAATTTACTTACAGGAATTATTTTTGGCGATGTCCCGGTTAAAAATGCAGCATCAAATAAATTAGCATCTTTGAAAAAAACATCATCTTCCATACACTTTATTCCGTTTAACCGGGCAAGATCAATTGCTTTCTTTCTGGTAATTCCTAAAAGAACTTCATTTCCAGGTGGGGTAATTACAGAATCTCCCTTTACAAAAAATACGTTGGTTTTGCTTCCTTCCGTAATTCTGCCTTGATTGTCAATCAACAAAACTTCATAAAATTTATTTTCTTCGATAAGTTTATTTGCCTCCTGCCTAACCGAAGTTTGAAAAACTTTTGCATTGGGGTTTTCTCTTTCTGCATTTAAAATACCGCAAGTCACACCGTTTCTGTACATCTCTGTAGTTGGATAGTTGTGTGAAATAAAAAACGCTTTAAGGTTAATTTTACAAGAAATAAGAATATTACCTTCTTTTACATTGTTAGTTTCTATTAATTTGTTTAGTAACATTTCTATCTGAGTTTCATTGAAACGAACCGACTTGCCAGCTATTCTGGCCGAAGAGTAAAACCTTTTCAGGTGATCTTCCAAAAATAAAGGAACACCTTCTACAACTCTTAATACTTCATAAATGCCTCCTTCATTCTCCGATGGAATGAAATTTTTAACTGGCTCAACCGAGTTATTAAATACAAAAAAATCGTGAATAGGTAAAAGTGCCATTATTATAGTTTTGTGGTAAATTTATTGTTTTGTTTTTAAAACATTTTGAATTGTGCATAAAATTCCGGTTCCAATTACATTTAATCCACATAAACACCATTTTCAATTCTTAAAACAAAAAATTGAAGAATGGAATTTGTATGCCTGGGACAAAGTTGAAAAAGAACTAATTTATATTGGAGATAATCTGCTCGACTTTTATTTAGGAGATATTAACGTGAGACAAATTTGCAGCGAATGCCTTTTGTATTTTCGCACTGAAAACATTAACGATTTTTCAAGCTTTAAAAAGTGGCTGGGAACAAATGAATACTGCAAAATTCAATTGTCTGATTCTTCGCAATGGATAATAAAACAAGGTATTGACGAAAAAAGATACATTCATATTCATCCAGCAAAATATTCTCGACATACCGTTCGTATTCGTGCTATAACATTAAAAACAGTGTTGTCACTTCAGGTTCATTCCATCCGGATAAGTAATAATATGAACGAAAACTTAGAAAAGGTAAATTACATTCGTGAAAATTATCTTCATTTATCACCCGTCAAATCACTAAACAAGAAAGAAGGTATTTATAAAATCTGGAAATTATTCGATGACGACAGGGATACAATTTCAAGTAACTGAAGCGGTCCCCTGGCTGTGCAACACCTCCAAAACCGAATTCTTGTAACTTCTGCCAATTGGAATTTCCTTCCCCGTAACTTCAATACTTCCTGATGTAAAAGCTTCTATTTTAGCCAGAGAAATGATGTATGATTTATGTATACGCAAAAATCCGGCCGATGGAAGTTTCTCCTCCATATTTGACATACTCGTCTTTGTAATTATTTTCTTATCTCTTGTGAAAATCTGAACATATTCGCTCAACCCTTCGATATAAATTATTTCATTCAAATGAATTTTGATAACCTTCTTATTTTCTTTCACATAGATAAAAGCATCTTCGTTTGGAATAGCCAAATTTATACTCTGTTCAGAATTTGCTTCTTCCTGAAAAATTTGATAATATTTATTGATGGATTTAAGAAATCTTTCGAAAGTTATTGGCTTTAGCAGATAGTCAACTACATCAAGTTCAAAACCGTCAAGGGCATATTCACGAAAAGCAGTCGTAATAATCACTTTAGGAGGATGTTTTAAAGTTTTCAGAAATTCAATTCCGGTTATCTGGGGCATTTGAATATCCATAAACATCAAATCTACAGAATGATTTTGCAGGGCATGAAGCGCTTTCATAGCATCGCTGCATTCTTCAATAACTTCAAAATTTTCAAGTTTTTCAATGTGGCTTCTCATCAAATCACGTGCGAGGGGCTCATCGTCAATTACAAGACATTTTGTTTTCATGGCCACCGTAAATTAGTTTTATTGTTTTCATGCTGTTAAATAAATAAGTAATAAATTGATTCAGTTCATTACAATTCTCACTGGAACAATTCAATACCTAACTCCCAATAGTTATCATCAATGTTTTCAACTATTCTAAATTTTCCGGGGAAACTGAAACTTAATCTCTTCCTGATTATTTCAGTATTTTTTGTTCCATTCAGTTCAAACCTTTCATCGCTCCAAAATGTGAACGAAAAAAGCAGATATTTTTTTTCTCCCTTAATAATGACATTACTTTCGAATGTTTTGTTACATCCATAAGCAATTTTAAGAGTTTCATTTAAAAAAGGCAGCAATAAAAATGGTGGTACAAGGTATGATTTCAGATGACCACTAACCAACAAATTACTTTTTAATCTGCCTTCCAGTCTCAGCTTATGAATCTCAAGAAAATCTTCAATTATCTTTATTTCCAATTGAAGAGGAATCAATTCTTCGTCACCTTCATATAAAAAGCGGTTCAAAAAATTGGATATTCCAACGATCATTCCCGGCGTAACTTGGCTTTTCCCCTTGGCAATTATTTCTAATTCCCCAACTAAGGACAATACAATTTTAGGCTGCAACTGATACCGATACATTTCAATCTCTGTTTCCATTTTTGCATGCATGAGATCTTCCTGTTCCGATTTTGCATTATACCAGGTCCTTCCTGCTTTGATTGCCAGAAAAACAAGAATGATATAATGATTTCCTACCCCGCTGATAATAATATTTTTAATATTCAAATAACCGGGTTCGAAACCTTTTTCAGGGGCAAATGGTTTAAAAACCAGTTCGTTGCTAACTACCAATTCCAAAATAGAAAAAATAATTAGAAATACGAACATTGCAAAAACAAGCAAAAAGTAATTTCCCTTAAAAAAAGACTGCGGGATAAGCAGGTAAACAATCAAATATGTATGGACAACAAAAATTGGAAGAGTTATGATGTAATACATAAACCAGACAAAATACTCATCGATTCTAAAACCGATACTTTGAATAAACGTGAATGAAACCACCCAGGTAATCCAAAAAACAGAATGATAAAAAATATCTGACCGTTTAATATTTTTTCCTGCTAACTTCAAATTCTTTTTCTTTTAACCTCAAGTTTACTTTAAATGAAGAATCTTCATTTTTAATTTCAAGTTTATACCCGGTTTGTGAATACATCAAATCCAGACGCTTTCTAAAATTTTGGTACCCTTGTCCCTTTAATACATCTTTTTGCTTTTCGATATAAATTCTTGGTTTACTGTTTTCTACAGAAAATAATACTTCTCCGGGCTCAGTTGTTACACATATTTTTATCCAGGGCGATCCCGCATCAAGACTGCTTCCATGTTTAAAACTGTTCTCAACCAAAAAAAACAATACCAATGGCGGGACTTTAAAATGTTTCATTTTTCCTTTTTGCTGAAATTCAATTTTTAACCGGCTTCCATATCTTAATTTTTCCAGTTGGATGTAATTTTCAACAAGCGTAATTTCATCTTCCACCTCCACTAACTCTTTCTGACTTTCGTCAATAATATAGGTCAGGGCAATTTTTATGCGTTGTATAACATCCAGAGTTTTTAGTGGATTTAACAATGAGAGTGCATACAAATTATTAATTGTATTAAAAAGAAAGTGCGGATCAAACTGCGATTGTAAAAGTTTCCCCAGAGCTTCCTTATTTTGTTTTTCGAGTTTCTCATGCAGGTTTTTTGTATATAAATAATCTTTTACATATTTCCCTATACAGAATAGTGCTACGATAAAAGTCATATCCTTGGTATTCACTACAATAAAACGTAGATTCATAATTCCTTCCCGTTGTATATTTTCCGGAGATATAAAAGCGTAAAAAATATTGTTGGATACAACCAGCTTTAATGATGATAATCCAACACCAACCAAAAGAAAAAGCAAAACAAACCACCATGGATTTTCTTTCAGCAAGAACTCGGGAATTAAAAGAAAAATTGTAATATACGCATAAGCAAAAAAGAAAATGGCGTTTATTAATGTAGTTGAAAATGAATGAAAAAGACTATAACTATCGTTTTGCACGTACAAAATGACAGTAAAAACAAAAACAGTAGCTAAAAAAAAGATTAAGTGTCTCGCCACCCGATATTTAAAACTATTTTCGAAAAACAGCCTCCTCATCTTATTTTTTAATCATCAAAAAAACTTTAAAAACGGTTTTATTACCACTAACTTCCAATAGGTATTTATCCGAATATATTATTTCCAGTCTTTTTCTAACATTTTGCAAACCGATCCCATCACCATTTTTCCCTTTTCGTTTCTCATTTTTGGGAACACTGTTTTCTATTTTAAATTCGATTTTAGTTTCGGAAGTCTTCAAATCAATAAAAATATAGGGTTTCCCTGAATCATTTCTGCACCCGTGTTTAAAACTGTTTTCCACAAATGTGAAGAGCATCATAGGAGCAATCTTTTTATTTTCTAAAGGTCCTGAAACGTTAAAAGATACATTTAATCGGTTTCCGTATCTCATTTTTTCCAAATCGATATAATTTTCGATTAGCCCTATTTCTTTTGAAAGATCTATTTCAATTTCGTTACATTCATACAACACCGAACGAAGCAAATCTGAAATTTTAGCTATTCCCTCCGAAGTTTTAGATGACTTCTCAAGCGACAGGGCGTACAAATTATTCATAGTGTTAAAAAGAAAATGAGGATGAAGCTGCGCTTTTAACAAATTAAGTTCTGTTTGCAGGTTTCGTTTTTCAATTTCCAGTTTTTCCTTTTGCTGTTCCAGCCATTTCTTACCAAGTTTTATGGCAAATGCAATAGCTACCATAAAATTGGTTTCAAGTAAAAGATAAAGAAAACTTAAGCCAAAAATAGAATCAAAAGTTATCGGGAGTGAGTTTAATTTTCTAAGGAATAATCGCTCTCCCAGCGTCGCAGACAAGAGGATAAGAATCAGGAAAAATACAGACAATAGGAGTTTTCTTTTTTTCAGATAAAAAGGCAAAATCTTATAAATTGTGACATAGGCAGCAAACATTATAAACGGTAGCATACACAATGATTCAATAAAATACCATTGGTAATTGTTGCCGTATTTCCCATAAATAGAACCAAAAAATAAAACATAAAAAAGCCAAAAAAATACATGAGGCAATGACCTTTTTATAAAAGATTTGTCTAGCATTTTTTGATTCACCGGATAGATTTTTTTTAAATATAGTCTATAAATAAAGTTTGAAAAAACAGGAAAGCGCTGAAATTCAAATAGCAAACACCGAAAACAGTGTGTTTTGCAGATAAAAACAATATTTTTGCAGAAGAAAAAATGCTGTTCATTGAAAATTCTGAAAAGACTAAAAACTTATAACTTATTTGAAAAGAAAAAATGATATCGATGTATTTTTTTAAATAAAAAAGCCCCCATCCTCTGACGGGAGCTTATCATCTTTTCATACTTCTATGAAAAAATTGCGCTGTTTATTTTTGAACTCTTTAATCTTTAAAATAAAGCCTGATAATCTTCATTAACTAAATTTGGAAAATAGCAGGCTATCAATCCTAAAAGTTCCTCTTCAGTTTTTCGTTTGTTGGTAATTACACGTTGCGAGTAATAACTCTCTTTGTTCAATTTTTGATCGTTAGCATCCGCTGGCAAAGTCCGATATTCCTTTGCAATTTTTTTTACTCCAAAAACATCTTTTTTGCACTCATACATAATTTCAAACTCATCTGAACGAATTATGAAGCTGGTGCAGTCTTTTTGTTTTAAAACACCAATACGAATAACGCTGTTAATGTCTTCATAATTCAAATCATAGGCTTTTACAACCTTATTACCTAAAACCATTTTTGAATCGGAATCTACAATAGTATAACTCCCAAACTTTGTAAGTGAGTTTCCCGATATGGCTTTCCCGTCTGTTGGTTTTGCATAAACCCCTAAACTAATGAGAGTTACACAAAGCATTAAAAATACTGTTTTCTTCATTTTTAGAAAATTTAATTGTTTTACTCCATCCAATTTAATAAGACGTGATGACAATAAAAGCTTATTTCAATTAATGACTTTCCATGAACGACGGAAATATCTTTTAAGTCGATAAGCTGTATTCATTGACGTTTGCAGACAGAAATACGTCGTACACGGGTATTTATAACATTTTGCATGCAGTTTGGTGCATTCGATGGAGTATTTGGGGTGACATGCCCCCTGTTGATGTAGTTTTGAATCACGTTAATTTCCCGGCAAACCGGGTGATGCGATTTCCGAATCGCGTCCAACCATTCCGGCGAATTGAAATTCGCCGATCCCGGACGCTATGCTTATTTAGCGTGCAAACCACACTCCTTCCCGGAGTTCTGTTCCCACCACCAGCGGCCTGCACGGAAATCCTCGCCGGGTTTAATGGCGCGGGTACAAGGCTCGCAGCCAATGCTTACAAATCCTTTGTCGTGTAATATATTATAGGGAACATTATTTTCGCGAACGTATTCTTTTACATCATCCAGGCTCCATTCCAACAAAGGAATATATTTAATGATATGGTTTCCTTCGTCCCATTCGAATTCTTTCATACCGCTACGGTTTTCCGATTGATCAGCACGTAGTCCGGTAATCCATATTTCGTTTCCGGCCAGGGCCCTTTTTAGTGGAATTACTTTTCGGATGTAACAGCATTCTTTCCTGTTTTCCAGCGATTCATAAAAGCTATATGGACCTTTCTTTTCCAAAAGCTCTTCAACTTTATCAGCCGGCGGAAAATAAGCCTTGATCGGTTTTTTATATTTTTCAAGTGTACTACGGTATACTTTATAAGTTTCTTCAAATAAACGGCCTGTATCAAGTGTTACAACCTTAACCGAAAAGTCGTAAGAAAAGATAAAATCGGTAATTACCTGATCTTCGTATCCGAAACTGGAAGTGAAAACCACTTTATTCGCATAAACTTCCGACAGATATCTTAATTTTTCAACTATCGACATCTGGTTTAATTCTGTATTTAAAAATTCTGCTTTATCAAAACCGTTCATAACTCTATTTCTCTTATCAAATTATTCGACATATAAAACCAGTCCTTTCAAGTATTCGCTTTCCGGATGGTAAATATTCACCGGATGATCAACAGGCTGTGTAAGCTGATGTAAAATCCTGACTGTTCTTCCTGAAATAGCTGCTGCAGAAAAGACAGATTCTCTGAACCTGTCTTTCGAAACTACCTGTGAACAAGAGAACGTAAATAAAATGCCTCCGCTCCTGATTTGTTCAAATGCACGGGTATTTATTCTTTTATATCCCTGTAACGCCTGATGTAAAGAACTCCTGTGTTTGGCAAATGCAGGTGGATCGAGAATAATTAAATCATATTTATCCTGAATATCTTTTAGATACTCAAATGCGTCAGCGGCAAACGCTTTATGTCTGGGATCATTTGGAAAATTTAATTCTACATTTTCATTTGTCAAGTCGATTGCTTTTGCTGAAGCATCGACTGAATGAACCAAATTTGCCCCACCTTTCATTGCATAAAATGAAAAGCCACCGGTATAACAAAACATATTCAACACATTTCTGTTCTTCGCATATTGCTGAACAAGCAAACGGTTTTCTCGCTGGTCAATAAAAAAGCCTGTCTTTTGCCCGGTTTCCCAGTCTACTTTAAATTTGAGACCATATTCTAAAACCTCTGTTTCGCTACTTTCTCCAAAAAGAAATCCATCCTTTGTTTCAATATCGGCTTTAAAAGGCAGGGTTTTCGCGCTTTTATCATAAACCGCTTTTAAATGTTCACCCAAAACTTCCTTCAGCGCATTTAAAAGTTCTTCGCGGATAAAATGCATCCCGATTGAATGCATTTGCATAACAGCTGTTCCGTTGTAATAGTCTACTATCAAACCTGGCATTCCATCACCTTCAGCATGAATTAAACGAAATACATTCGTTTTCTGGTTGTCAACAAATCCTAGTTTTTTTCGCAAATTCCACGCACACTCTATTTTCTTTTTCCAGAAATTGTAATCCGGATCAACTTCAGTAAATGAAATTATCCGTATTGCAATTGAGCCTATCTGGTAATGTCCAATTCCCAGAAACTCATCCTTATTTGAATAGACCGAAACCAAGTCTCCCTCATTTACATTTCCATAGATCTTTTTTATAGCTCCTGAAAATACCCAGGGATGAAAACGTTTAAGGGACTGATCTTTCCCTGATTTAAGAACTATCTTGACAGTTTCAGAAATCATAAATCAGTTGTTTGAAAAATGTGTGAATATCTCCAGCGCCGTCCACGCATCAGTAGCAGCATAAATTTCCTGAGCCTCAGACAAAGAATCCGCGTCCCAATTGGATAGCTGCTGGGTTTTTGAGATTCTAAAGCCAAGAACTATGGCGGTAAGTTTCTTTAAACTGAAATTCTGAATTCCCAGTTCTTTTGCATAATCCTGCAATTCAATAAAACCAGCTGGTTCAAAATTTCTAAGATTTTGCAGGCCCCTTATGTCATCACGAATAGCCACACCGGGTTTAACAATTTCCGGATCACCTAAAATATCAACTATTTCATTGGGTAAGCCTATTTTATTCAAACGAAAAAGAAAAGCCTTATTTCTTGTTGACAGTTGCAACAATGAAACTTTATTTACAATCCCTTTCTTGAAAGAAGGTCTGGTTTCGGTATCAAATCCGATTACTGCTTGTTGTGATAAAACTCGGACAGCATTACGCATTTTTTCATAATCATCAACCAGAATTATTTCACCTTCAAACCACCTCAATGGTAAATCGGTCAATTCTTCTTTTGAAATACTTTCTTTAAACATATTTATTCATCCTCATCGGTTTCCGTTCCCCAAAATTCGTCGAGCCATTTTGGATTACCTTTCCCCGGTTTGACTTCATCTTTGTCTTCCTGCTCAAAATCAACATTGCTGTAAACCAGTTGATGAACTGCTCTTAACACATTCACCAGGTTTTGCCCCCAGTATTCCTCAAAACTGTACGTGCATTGAAACAAAGCATCGTTCATAACTTCATCGTTACCAATACTGTATGCCATTAAAAAATCTTTTAGCGACTGATAAATATCCATCAGGTTTTCAGAAATACTCGCTGTTACAGTTTCCTGTCCAAACTGGATGGAGGGATCAAAAACCTCATAAAAGTTGTCATGCTCGCCCAGTGCCTGCAGCCACTTTTGATGTAACACATTGTAATCAAGTTCGGATACATATTTTTCCAATTCTTCCTCCAAAATACTTTCGGTTGCCGGAAGCATTGCAGCTTTCAAATATAAAAGTGGCAAAATTTTCTGGATCTTCTGCAGACTTTCAGATACCGGATACTTTGCTACGGATTCGACTGCTTTACAAAATTCATTAGCAACCGTAACAAATTCTATAACCTGTTTTGAATAAACCTGCTGATGTATTTTATCTTCCATTATTTGCTTTGAAAACCGATGCAAAAGTAAAAAAAAGATTTTAGGATTGTATGAGAGTTATCAGAGGTCAGGTAAACGTTTAAAACTTTTTAGTTTTTCGACCATTCCAGTTTGTTGTCGATACGGTAGATGATCTTATTGTTATCAAGCAACCATTTCACTGTTTGACGCATTTTTTCCTGATCTCCGCTTAGCTTCATCAGCAGATTTTCGTAAGAACAGGGTTCAGCAATAATATTTTTTATTCTCCTTGAAATTTCTTCAAATTCAACATTACTAATTTCCAAAGTTTCCACCGATTTACAGACATCGCATTGTCCGCAACGAACAGAATCGGTTTCACCAAAATATTCAAGCAAAAGCTGGCTTCGGCATTTTGTTGTTGAAGTAGCATAATGAATTACGGAATTGATTCGATTCAGAAAATCTTTTTTTCGCAAATCGTAATTTTCTTTTGAAATTTTTAGTCTTTCAATCTTCGCTCTTTCTTTTGTAAAATATATAAACGGAGTTTGATTTCGGGGAATATAATCAACAATTTTTAATTGCCTCAGGTGCTTCAAATAGTTATACACTTTATCCCGATCAACCCCTGCCCTTTTGGCAAGCAATTCTTCATCAAGCGCAACATAACCTGAAAACAGCCCGGTATAGGAACGAAGAATCAGTTTTATAAATCCATCAAAACCGGCGTTTTCCACCTGAAATTTATACAAATCATCGCGTGAAACTGTGAAATAGATTCGTGAAGGACTATCTACTTCCTCCGTGTATTCGAGGTAACCTTCACGTTGCAAAATCTTAAGGCTATTATAAACCATTGCCTGCTGATATTTAAAAGCCTGTGCAAAACTCTGCAAGCTGAATTCGAAAACCTGTGATTTTCCATATCCTTCAGCAACCTGCAAATAGTTACAAAGCGATTGATATATTTTTTTGATATTATCAATCTCAGGAAAGGCTACGGTAACGTGTTTTTTCAGTTTGGTTTTATCTGCATTGTTAAACAGCAAAACGGCGGCAGCTTTTTTCCCGTCGCGTCCTGCCCTTCCTGCCTCCTGAAAATATGCCTCCAGTGAATCAGGAGAATCCCAGTGAATAACAAAACGAACATTAGGTTTGTCAATTCCCATGCCGAATGCGTTCGTTGCTACTATTACGCGTGTTTTTCCATTAATCCACAAATCTTGTTTGTAGCTTCTAACCTGGTTATTTAGTCCGGCGTGGTAAAAATCGGCAGATATCTTTTGCTTTCTCAACTCATCAGAAATTTCGCGGGTAGCTTTCCTGCTTCTGACATAAATAACTCCTGAACCTGAAACTTTCCGTAAAGTGTCGAGCAAATACCCCATTTTATTTTCCACATCCCGTACCAGGTAATTTAGATTTTCGCGCCTGAACGACATTTGCAACAAATTCTTTTCTTTAAAACCAAGTTTTTCCTGAATGTCATCGGCGACTCTTGGAGTAGCAGTTGCGGTAAGCGCCAAAAATTTTGTACCGGGTAAAACCTCCCGCAATTTGACAATATTCAAATAACTTGGGCGAAAATCGTAGCCCCATTGCGAAATACAGTGAGCTTCGTCAACTGTAACAAGGTTGACGTCCATTTTTTCCAGTCGTTCCAAAAATCGATCAGAGTTCAGGCGCTCTGGTGATACGTAGAGAAACTTATAATCGCCCCACACAGCATTATCCAAAGTTAGTTTTATCTCGAGTGACGACATGCCACTGTGAATGGCCAGCGCTTTAATTCCGCGGCGGTTCAGATTTTCCACCTGATCTTTCATTAAAGCAATTAATGGAGTAATAACAAGGCAAATACCATTGGTTGAAAGGGAATAAACCTGAAAAGTGATCGATTTCCCCCCTCCTGTTGGCATTAGTCCAAGAGTATCCTTACCATCCGCTATTGATTCAATAATCTCAAGTTGCAGCGAACGAAACTTTGGATAGCCCCAATAGCGCAATAATATCTGCCCAAAATCTTCCATTAATACAAATTAAGAAATCATTTCAAGGTTTAACATTTTTATCGTCCTAAACGTATCTGTAAAGAAAATTATTCCTTAGTAGTACGCTATTTTTTTGTAGTTTTGCGCATTAATTAATTCATAAAAAACAGTTGCACATGTCGTTTCTGTCGGAAAAAGTTATTTTTGAAGGATTAACATTTGACGATGTTCTATTGTTGCCTTCATATTCAGAAGTATTGCCCCGCGAAGTGGATCTATCTTCAAAATTCACCGATCGATAACCATTAATACGCCGATTGTTTCAGCGGCAATGGATACGGTTACTGAAAATAAGATGGCCATTGCTATTGCGCGTGAGGGAGGAATAGGTGTGATCCATAAAAACATGGGAATTGAAGAGCAGGCTCACCAGGTTACAACGGTGAAACGTGCTGAAAACGGGATGATTTATGATCCAATCACTATAACGCCGGAAAAAAAAAGTCAGCGATGCGCTGAATTTTATGGCAAAATATAAAATCGGGGGCATTCCTGTGGTCGATAATGGTGGGTATTTGGTAGGGATTGTTACCAACCGTGACCTTCGATTCGAAAAAAATATGAATCGCAAAATTTCAGAGGTTATGACCAAAGAAAATTTGGTTTCTACAAGTGTTTCTACTAACCTTGAAAAAGCTGCGGAAATTCTTCAGGAATATAAAATCGAAAAACTGCCGGTTGTAGATAAGAATAATAAATTAATAGGGCTTGTAACCTATAAAGACATTACCAAAGCAAAAGACAAACCTCTTGCCTGCAAAGATGAAAAAGGACGGCTTCGTGTAGCCGCCGGAATTGGTATTGCTGTTGATACCATGGAACGTGTCGACGAATTGGTAAAAGCTCAGGTTGATGCTCTGGTTATTGACACAGCACACGGGCATTCAAAGGCAGTTATTGAAATGCTAAAAAAAAATTAAGGCCAAATATCCTGAAAAAGATGTAGTAGCCGGAAATATCGGAACCGCTGAAGCCGCAGTTGCGCTGGTAAATGCGGGGGCTGATGCTGTAAAAGTTGGAATTGGACCGGGTTCAATTTGTACAACGCGTGTAATTGCCGGAGTTGGAATTCCGCAGCTTTCTGCCATTTATACCGTTGCGAAAGCCATAAAGGGTTCAGGTGTTCCTGTAATTGGCGACGGAGGAATACGTTATTCAGGTGATGTGGTTAAAGGTTTGGCAGCAGGTGCAAATTCTATCATGGCCGGCGGATTGTTTGCCGGTGTTGAAGAATCACCGGGCGAAACCATTTTATACCAAGGACGAAAATTCAAATCTTACCGCGGAATGGGCTCGATTGAGGCGATGCAAAAAGGATCAAAAGACCGCTACTTCCAGGATGTGGAAGAAGATATCAAAAAGCTTGTACCGGAAGGAATTGCAGCACGAGTTCCTTATAAAGGATCGTTATACGAGGTACTTTACCAACTTATTGGTGGATTACGAGCTGGCATGGGATATTGTGGAGCAACAAATATTGAAAAGCTACAGGAAGCTAAATTCACACGAATTTCCACAGCAGGTGTTCAGGAAAGTCATCCACATGATGTAAGCATCACCAGGGAAGCTCCTAATTATAGTATTCGTCAATAAAAGAATTCATTTTATTACAGAAGAAAATTTTCTTCTATAGATTAAAATAAATTTTGCCTGAAAATGTTGTTTTAATCGTAAACAATTAAAAATGGCTAAATCGTTAAGTTTATTATTTATTCTTGTTTTTTCAATTGTTACGGTATGGGGACAAAAAGAAGAAACCCTCATTACCATTGATGATACCAAAATAGGCCTTGACGAATTTGATCGTATTTACAGGAAAAATAACAGTAATTTATACAACGACTCGGATAGAAAGACACCCGGGGAATACATGGATTTATTTATCAATTTTAAATTAAAGGTTATTGAAGCTCAGAATCTGAAGATGGATACCAGTGCGGCATTTATTAATGAGTTGGCTGGTTACAGAAAAGAGCTTTCGGCACCCTATTTAACAGATATTAATTTTGAACACCACCTCGTAGAGGAAATGTATAATCGCATGAAACATGAAGTGAATGCGAGCCATATTCTTTTTATGCTGGATGAAAATGCCTCACCAGAGAAAGAAAAGGAAATATATGATAAAGCTGTTCGGGTTCGGCAGGAAATTATCAATGGAAAGGATTTTAACGAAGCCGCTGTTGAGTATTCTGAAGATCCTTCAGTAAAGACAAATAAAGGAAACCTTGGTTATTTTTCTGCTTTCACGATGGTTGCTCCATTTGAAGACGCTGCTTATAACGGTCAGATAGGAGAAGTTTCAGAACCGGTTCGAAGTGCATACGGATATCATTTAATTAAAATTTATGATAAAAGAATAAACAAGGGTGAAATAAAGGTTGCGCATATCATGAAAATGTATCCTCAATCCGGACTTACAGCCTCAATAAAAAAACAGCTGAAAAATGAAATTGATTCCATCTATAACCTTTTAAAACAAGGTGCGAATTTTGCTCAATTGGCCAAAAAATTATCTGATGATAAAAATACTGCAGCACAGGGTGGCGAAATGCCATGGTTCACTGTAGGTCAGATGATATCTTCATTTTCGGAACCTGCTTTTGCGATTGAAAAAATTGGAGACTACACAAAGCCCGTTGAAACCGAATATGGATATCACATCATAAAAAAACTCGATGAAAAACCCATCGGTTCATTTGAAGAATTACAAGCTGAAATCGAAGCACGTATCAAAAGAGATCCTCTCAGAAGTACTTACAGTAAAAAGGCTTTTATTGAAAAAATAAAAAACGAATACGGCTTTACTGAAAACTCCAACAATTTAAAGTCAATTGAATCACTCTCCGTTGGAACTGAAGTGGACTACCCTTCTATTATTCTTTTTTCAATTGATGGTCAACATTTTGATTTTAGCTATCTGAGCCATTATCTGGATAAAAAAAATATCCGGAACGGAGTTTACGGTGACTACATAGAAGAATGGATTGAAAATGAAATTACCCATTTTGAAGACACTAAACTCGAAGAAAAATACCCCGAATTCAGATACTTGTTAAAAGAATATCACGACGGAATACTGCTTTTTAATATATCAGAAGAAAAAATCTGGAATTACGCAGGAAAAGATTCAGTCGGACTCGAAAAATTCTATAGTAAAAACAAAGACAAGTATTTATGGGATGAGCGCTTCAACGGCTATGTAATCAGATGTAATGATTCTGAAACGAGAGAAGAAGCTGAAAAATATTTTGCCGCGGGAATGACCAAAGATGAAATATTTGATGTTCTTAACACAGATGAAATAAAGATAATAATAACTGAAGGTGCCTGGGAAAAAGGAAGTAATCCGATTGTTGACTATTATGTATGGAATGGACCGGAACCTTCAGACTTTAATCCGGAACTAACATTTATTCGCGGAGATAAAATTCCACCGGAACCTAAAACTCTTCATGAAGCCAGAGGGCTATACATTTCAGACTATCAAAATTATCTTGAGGAAAACTGGATTAAAGAACTCAAAAAAAAGTATAAAATTAAAGTGAATAAAAAACTGCTAAAAACTATTTCGGGTGTATAGCTTATGTAAAAAATATGGTCTTTTAATGCTGATATTATTTTTTTTGGCGAGGTGCACTGAAAGAAATGAAGGTCAGGTTACAGTTGCCGAAGTGGGTGAAAAGAAACTTTTTATAAGCGATATTTCATCGGTTGTGCCTACTGGCACAAGCAGAGAGGACAGTACTATTATCGCCGATGATTATATTCGAAAATGGGTAAAAAAAGAATTACTCATTCAAAAAGCAGAAGAAAATCTGAACCAGGAGCAAAAAGATCTAAGCCAGGAACTGGAGGACTACAGGAATTCCTTAATCATTTACAAGTACAAAAATGAATTGATAAAACAACGTATGGATACGGTTGTTACAATTGATCAGATTGAAGAATACTATAATAACCACCAGGAGAATTTTAATTTAGGGCAGAATATTGTAAAAGCAATCTTCATTATGGTTCCGCAAGAATACGCGAATCCTGAACAAATAAAAAGTTTATGCAGCGATACTTCAGTTGAAGGACTTAATGAATTAAGAGAATATTGTTTACAATATGCCAAGGGTTTTGACATTTTTATAGATAACTGGATTGATTTTGAAGCCGTCTTAAAAAATATACCTGAGGAAATTGGTGACCCGAATGAGTTTTTGAAACGCAACAGTGTTATTGAATTTAATGATGCAGATTATTATTATCTTGTCAGCATTCATGACTATAAACTAAAAAATGAAGTTGCGCCTATTGATTACATGAGTAACAATATTAGAAATTTAATTTTGAATCAGCGTAAAATAGATTTTCTGAAACAAATGGAGGAAAATGTTTACACAGAAGGAATTAGACAAAATAAATTTAAAATTTATAACAGGAAAACAGATGAAACTGAATAACATTAGTAATTTTTTGATTGCTTTAATTGTCTTTGGAGCAATTACATCTTCGGCACTGGCACAGGATAAAATAGTCGATCAGATTGTTGCGGTCGTTGGTGGAAATATCATTTTGAAATCAGACGTTGAAGGTATGGTTATTGACCAGCAGGCTCAGGGCTATACTACCGACGGTGATATGAAATGTGAAATCTTTGAACGTTTACTCGTTAACAAACTGTTGGTTGCGGAGGCTGAACTTGATACCTTAATTGAAGTAACGCCAAGCCAGATAAACCAGCAGATGGATATGGAAATTCAATATTACATAACTCAGTTAGGTTCTGAAAAAGCGGTTGAAAATCACTTCGGCAAACCCATTGCAACGATAAAATCAGAAAGGCAGGAAGCCATAAGAAATCAACTGCTCAGCCAACAAATGCAAAACAAAATTGTCCAGGACGTGACTGTAACTCCTTCAGAAGTAAGGTATAGTTTCAGGAATATGGATCAGAATGAAATTCCTACCATTCCCACCAAATATGAGTATGCCCAAATTACAATGAAACCCGAAATCTCGCTTGAAGAGGAAAACCGGGTAAAAGCCCAGCTTCGCGATTTTAAAAGAAGAATTGAAGAAGGAGAATCTCGTTTTGATGTATTGGCCAGAATGTATTCAGAAGAACCCGGTGCCAGCGGGACCGCTGGTGAATTACCTTATTACGGCAGAGGTGAACTTGATCCCACTTATGCATCAGCAGCTTTTAACCTTAAAGGAGACAAAATTTCCAATGTTGTGGAAAGTGAATTTGGATATCACATCATACAACTTATTGACAAACAGGGCGAAAAGATAAAAACACGACACATACTGATGCAACCTAAGCCATCAATAGAGGCCAGAGAGCAGGCATATGAGAGACTCGACAGCCTTGCAAATATGATTCGAAAAGAAGAAATTCCTTTTGATGAGGCAGCTGTTATGTTTTCTTCTGATAAAAATACGCGTAACAGTGGAGGAATTGCTATTAATCCAAATTCCATGTCCTCCAAATTTTCAATTGAGGAATTGGACGGTGAAATAAGTAAACTGGTAACCACCATGAATATAAATGAAATTTCAGAACCTTTCGAAACTATTGATCCTGAAACCCGGCAACCCGTTTACAAGATTATCAAACTTCTGGATAAAGTGGAAGCGCACAAAGCAAATATACAGGAAGATTATCAACAACTTGCCGATATGCATCTAATTCAAAAAAAGGAAGAAGTTCTTCAGGAATGGATAGCAAAACGTCAGGCAGATACCTACATTCGTATTGACGAGACGTACGCAAACTGCAACTTTGAGTACAATAACTGGATCAAATAAATTTGCAAACCGGAGAGCACAGTTAGAACAAAAACATAAGAGATGGATTATAAGAATGATGTGGAGGCGTTGGATGCGCTACGAAATAAATTTGACGAATTAAAAAGTGAAATTACACGTGTAATTTATGGCCAGGATGAAATAATCACACAGGTTTTAGTCACGCTCTTCAGTCGTGGACATGTTTTGCTAATTGGCGTTCCAGGCCTTGCAAAAACCCTCCTGGTCACCAGCATAGCAAAAATTCTTGGTTTAAAATACAACCGAATTCAGTTTACACCTGATTTAATGCCCTCTGATATAATCGGAACCGAAATTCTGGATAAGGAAAGACAATTTAAATTTATACAGGGCCCACTTTTCGCCAATATTATTTTGGCCGATGAAATTAACCGGACTCCACCAAAAACTCAATCTGCACTTTTGGAGGCTATGCAGGAAAGAGCTGTAACGGCTGCGGGTCAGCGGTTTGAGCTTGATAAACCATTTTTTGTTCTGGCAACACAAAATCCGATTGAACAGGAAGGAACCTATCCCCTTCCTGAAGCCCAACTCGACCGTTTTATGTTTTCAGTATGGCTTGACTACCCAAAATTTGATGACGAAATTACCATTGTAAAAAATACAACATCAAATTTAAGTGTTGAACTTAATCCGGTTATATCGGGAAATGAGATAAAATATTTTCAGGAATTAATTCGAAAAATCCCAATCAACGATAATGTGTTGAAATATGCTGTTAATCTTGCGGCTAAAACAAGGCCGGGAAACGAGTTAAGTGCTGAAGTTTCAACCCAGTATTTAAAATGGGGAGCAGGTCCGAGGGCATCGCAATATCTTGTGCTTGGTGCAAAAACTCATGCAGCCCTGAATGGAAAATATTCTCCCGATATTGAAGACGTTAAAGCTATTGCACCGTCAATATTACGCCATCGAATTATTAAAAACTACAAAGCTGAGGCGGAAAATATTTCGGTTGAAGATATAATTTCAAAACTGCTTTAATGCATGCTGTTTGTTTCAATATTACCTTGAAATCGTTTGCATTAAAATGCAAAATAGTTTTATTATTTCTTCTTTTTATTTCCGTTACAAAAGCGCAGGAAAATAAAAGAATTGATGTATTAAATGCCCAAATTCTTGAATCTGTACCAGAAAATCCAAATACACAACGTCTTGTTAATGATGTAAAAATTCAACATGAAGGTATCTTGATGTGGTGTGATACTGCTTATACCTATTCGGGTACGAATCGTGTTGACGCTTTTGGACATGTTCATATAAACCAGGGTGATACTTTACATCTGTACGCAAAAAAAATATTTTATGACGGTGATATCAGTTTTGCACAGGCAGTTGATTCAGTTAAATTAATAGACAAAACCACCACTTTATACACTGATACACTTGATTATGATCTGGAAGCAAATATTGGCTATTATGATGACTTTGGCCAAATTGTAGACAGTACAAATATTCTGACAAGCTTAATTGGGAAATACTTTGTTGATGATGATATTGTCCATTTTTACAAAAATGTGGAAGGGCATAATGATGATTACACCTTGACCAGTGACACCTTACATTACAATACCGTTACAGGTCGGATTTTTATTGTTGGACCTACAACAATCCGTGATTCAGCAAATACAATGTTTGCGGAAGGTGGTTGGTATGACACAAAAACAGGAGAAGCTGAGCTGCAAAAAAATCCCTTGGTTTACAACCAAAAACAAATGCTAAAAGCCGATTATATTGAGTACAACGATGAAAATGGGAATGGAAGGGCTTCAGGAGCAGTTCATATTGAAGATTATGAAAATAAAATAACGGTAACCGGCATCAATGCAACTTACAATGAAACCTTTGAGATTGCCACGGTGACAGATTCAACTGTACTTATGATGTATTCTGACAATGATACATTATTCATGCACGCCGATACACTAAGAACAATTCCCGATACTATTGAGGGTGAAAAAATTGTAAAAGCATATTATGGCGTCCGGTTTTACAAATCAGATATACAGGGAATTTGTGACTCTTTAGTTTATTTCAGTAGAGATTCAATTGTGGAGATGTATAAAAATCCTGTAATATGGTCTGAAATACACCAGCTAAGTGCGGATTTTATTGAAATGCAACAAAAAAAAGATGCTCCCGACGAGTTGCATCTCACCAATAATAGCTTTATAATTTCAAAGCAGGATTCCAATCGTTTTGACCAAATTAAAGGGAAAAACATGACAGGCTATATAATTGATAATAAACTCAATAATATTCTTGTTGATGGGAATGGGCAAACTTTATACTATGCAAGAGAAACTGAGGATGAAATTATTGGGTTAAATCGTGCTGAAAGCAGTAACATTTCAATCCTTTTTAAAGATGGTGAAATTTTCAAAATAGCTTTTTTAAAACAACCTACCGGACAACTTAAACCCCTTTTTCAACTTAATGAGGAAGAAAAAAGATTAAGTGGTTTCGACTGGAAAATTAGTTTAAGACCTCTTTCTAAATACGATATTTTCCCGCCAGGCAAAATCGATAATACGGAGGAAATCAGTGAAATTCAGGAAACAGACTGACACAATAATTTATAAATCATAAAAAAGACAGGTAAAAAAATTACCTGTCTTTTATTTTATAGAATTCAATATATATTTAGTTTCTGCTCTGCCCTTTTACAAGATTTTCAGGAATTGAGACAAGCTCAATACCCTCCCCTGTTCCAAGATTTCTGGAATATTGTTTATCATTAGGGTTGTTCCAGTGCTCATGTGTTCCTAATACAGGAATCGGAGTTCCGCTATTATCCGGGTCGTAAACTATTCCTTCCGGCCAGTTTGCATGATCGGCTGCCTGATGCAAATAATCATCTACACCATACATGTTTGGTACATTTTCCCATTGATTGTTTATAGGATCATGTTCATGAACTCCATCAAACTCAGTTCTTAGGAAATCGTATCCAACCGATTCTAATGCAACAGGATCAAGTGATAAAAAAAGTGAATTGCTCCAGTCATTATTAAAAGGAGACATAAAATATTTAACAGGTCCTTTTGTTTCAAATGAACCGCCACCAAATAATCCCTCAACAATCCAGATAAGCGTGTTTTGTCCGAGATATTTACTTCCCATTAAATCAACGAAAACTCTGTATTTACCATAACCTGTGTTTGTTGGAACTCCTTCTCTTCTGTTGGCAACATGAGAATAATGTAAGTGATGAGCACTACGGTTACCGATATTACCAAAATTAAGTTTTGCAGCCAGTGAAATTCCTGCGGCACCGTGTGGTTTTAACACAGGTAAAAGAATCATATAATCTGCATCTCTCGAAAAATTGTAAAGCTTTTCTGTTGATTTTTTATCGGAATAGAAAATAATTGGTTCTTCTGTAAATTCAACCAGCGTTCGGCCAAAATTTTCAGATTCTCTGTCGATATATTTTACATTAGGAAATTCTGCATGCCAAATATTATAATTATGACCATATGTCGGATTCATTGGATCTCCAAGATAAATATCTTCTTGTGCAACACCAGCTTCGTTAATCAACTCTCTAAGCAACTCAAGAACCACATATGGTCCGTTCTCTGTTGGAGTCATACTGCTTGGATCTCTCCTATCCCCTTCCTCTTTTTTTGGTGACAAAATATACCCGTTTTCTTTATCTTCCTGGGAAAGTACCCAACCGGCTTGCCCCTGATTAATTTTTATGAATATTTTTTCTCCTTTTTTGTATCCTCTGCTTTCGTTCAATTTCTTTTCGTTAAAATGCTTAAAAACCAAATTCCATGCATCACTCACCTCATTTTCTCCGGTAAGTTTTAATATTCCGTCCTTAAACATTTTTGCTATAACCTCCGGATTATTATTTTCCGGCTGCCAGAAAAATTTATAGTCATCAAGGCTGTTATGCTCAAAATTTTCATTCGTGGCATCAGGGTTCCATACCCATACAACTCTTCCCGGGTAGATTCCTTTTGCTTCACCAAAAGGTTGATTTGGACCGTCTTCTGGTCCTTCTTTAGTTTCTTCCACCTGAAAAACAGGATCGGTTGTTCCCGATGGAATAATTGCCATCGCAAAAATAACACCTGTTAAAAGGAGCACTGTCGCACCGAACCTCACGTTAATAACTTTACGTTTTAATTTTCTTGAAAGTACAGTAAGACCTCCCACTGCCAATAGATAAGTAACCAAACCCGACATAAATGGAGCCGCTACTCTCATACAGGGATACGTTGCCCTTACAGGTTTGGGAATAACCCTTATTAAAAACCAAACGGTTGAAACAACCCCCATCACAATAAAAACCAGTTTTGGTGGCAGGTTTTTACTATTCATCCAATCCCTCACGCCGGCAAGCTTGCCCTTCAATTTGGAAATATCAAATTTCATAAGTTTATTGATTTAGATTTACTTTATATTTAAAATTGTAAGAATAACAAATTATTTTAAAATACGTCACAACATCCCATTTTACTCATTAATTATTTACAATGAAATCAATCTGCCCAAATATTGTTAAGACAGGTACCTTTTAAAAAGGTTTAAAATCTGATTTAAGATAATTTAATCTTTTATTAAAGTTTGCAAATAAATTGTCTTATTTGTTTTCATTTTAAAAAAATATTTTCATATTTGCAGCAGATCGTAAGTTCAAGGAATGAAAAACATATTTAACATATCTATTCTTAGCCTAATTCTAGGAATTATTCTTCTAATTAAGAAGAAATGAGAATGGTATGTTATTAAAAGATATTTGGAAAAAGTGAAGCCATTCTCATAATCAGAGGGTGGCTTTTTTCATGTGAAATACAGTAAAAAGAAATAGAATTCAAATTATAAATTACAGATTACCATGAGTGACAGACTTTACATTTTCGACACAACATTGAGGGACGGTGAACAGGTTCCCGGTTGTCAGTTGAATACAGTAGAAAAGATTGAAGTCGCCAAAGCATTGCAGGAGTTGGGAGTCGACGTTATAGAAGCCGGTTTCCCCATTTCAAGTCCTGGTGATTTCGAATCGGTTGTAGAGATATCAAAAGCGGCAACATGGCCTACTATTTGTGCTTTAACCCGCGCAGTAAAAAAAGATATAGATGTTGCTGCTGAATCGCTAAAATATGCAAAAAAAGGGCGTATTCACACAGGAATAGGAACATCGGATTTTCATATCTACCACAAACTAAATTCAAATCCTGAGGCAATTATTGAACGTGCCATTGAAGCCGTCAAATATGCAAAAAAGTATGTTGAAGATGTTGAGTTTTATGCTGAAGATGCCGGCCGAACTGATAATGAATATCTGGCCAGAGTTATCGAAGCAGTAATCGCTGCAGGGGCAACTGTAGTAAATATTCCGGATACCACCGGGTACACACTCCCCATGAGTTTGGTGCAAAAATTAAATATCTGGTTGATAATGTTTCAAACATTCACAAGGCAACCATTTCTACCCATTGTCATAATGATTTGGGTATGGCTACCGCAAATACTGTTTCCGGTATTTTGAATGGTGCCCGCCAGGCAGAAGTTACCATCAACGGAATCGGTGAACGTGCCGGAAATACATCTTTGGAGGAAGTTGTAATGACCTTGAAAACCCATTATAAAGCACTGCAAATTGACACAGGTATTAATACTCAAAAAATATACGGAACAAGTCGTCTTGTTTCGACATTGATGAATATGCCGGTTCAGCCTAACAAAGCTGTGGTCGGAAGAAATGCATTTGCGCATTCATCAGGAATTCATCAGGACGGAGTTTTAAAACACCGCGAAAATTACGAAATCATGGATCCGGCTGAAGTTGGAATCAATGAATCATCAATTTTGCTGACCGCCCGAAGTGGACGTGCTGCATTGAAACACAGGCTTGAATTACTGGGATTTAAATTAACCAAAGAAAAATTGGATGAAGTTTATGAAGAATTTCTGAGATTAGCCGATAAGAAAAAAGACATCCGTGATGATGATATCGCGTTACTTGTTGGTGACGCCACGCGTCAGGAAAGAAGAATTAAACTTGACTTTTTACAGGTTGTAACAGGCAAAAACATGATGCCAATGGCAACAGTTCGCCTGGATATTGCCGGAGAAAAATTTGATGCAACATCCGCTGGTAACGGTCCTGTTGACGCAGCAATTAAAGCCGTAAAACAGATCATTCATCGTCAGGTAGTAATTGAAGAGTTTTTGGTTCAGGCGATTACACGTGGCAGTGATGACGTTGGGAAAGTACACATGCAGGTTGAATATGAAGAAAATATTTTCCATGGATTTGGTGCAAATACCGATATTATTACTGCTGCAGTGGAGGCTTTCCTTGATGCAATAAACAAAATACCGGTATCTCAACCAACAAACTAACTAAGTATTAAAAGAAGTTATTACACAAATTAAAATGGAAGCAAAAACATTATTTGATAAAATCTGGGATGCACATGCAGTAAAACAAATTGAAGATGGTCCCAGTGTTTTGTACATCGACCGTCATTTAATTCATGAAGTAACCAGTCCTGTTGCATTTTTGGGATTAAAAAACCGTGGATTAAAAGTATTTCGTCCCGATAAAACCACTGCAACTCCCGACCACAATGTTCCGACTGAAAACCAACATCTCTCCATTGTTGATGAACTTTCACGTAATCAAGTTGAAATGTTAAAAAAGAACTGTGTGGAACACGGAATATTTTATCATGATTTACAATCGGAAGGTCACGGTATCGTTCATATTATCGGACCGGAACTTGGACTTACACAGCCTGGTATGACTATTGTCTGTGGTGACAGTCATACCTCAACCCACGGAGCTTTTGGCGCCATTGCTTTTGGTATTGGAACAAGTGAAGTAGAAATGGTTTTTGCAAGTCAGTGTATCATGCAGCCTAAACCTAAAAAAATGAGAATCAATGTGAACGGGGTTCTCAATGAAGGTGTAACTGCAAAGGATATTGCACTTTATATCATTTCAAAAATATCAACCAGTGGCGGAACAGGACATTTTATTGAATATGCAGGAACAGCGATAGCAAGTTTGAGCATGGAAGGACGTATGACGCTTTGCAACCTGAGTATAGAAAGCGGTGCCCGTGGTGGAATGATAGCTCCGGATGATATTACTTTTAACTATGTAAAAGGACGTCAGTATGCACCTAAAGGTGAAGATTGGGATAAAGCTGTAAAAGCATGGAAAGAATTAAAAACAGATGAAGGTGCTGTTTTTGATACAGAATATAATTTTGATGCAGCTGATATCGAGCCAATGATTACTTACGGAACCAATCCGGGTATGGGCATTGGAATTTCGAAAACAATTCCTACAACAGAAGGTATGACAGGAAGCGACAAAGCAACATTTGAAAAGTCACTCCAGTATATGGGATACAAAGAAGGTGAACCGATGAAGGGCAAAACAATAGATTACGTTTTCCTCGGAAGCTGTACAAATGGAAGAATTGAAGATTTCAGGGCTTTTACCGAATTTGTAAAAGGAAAGAAAAAGGCACCAAACGTAACGGCATGGTTGGTTCCTGGTTCTAAAAAGGTTGAATACCAAATTCGGGAAGAAGGGTTGGTTCAGATACTTGAAGCTGCAGGTTTTGAGTTACGCCAGCCCGGATGTTCTGCTTGTTTGGCAATGAATGATGATAAGATTCCGGAAGGAAAATACTCGGTTTCTACTTCAAACAGAAATTTTGAAGGGCGTCAGGGTCCCGGCGCAAGAACTTTACTTGCCAGTCCGTTAACAGTTGCAGCTGCAGCAATTACCGGAAAAGTGACAGATCCAAGAGAATTGATGTAGATACCACATCACTCCCGGTAAACGGAAGTACTCCTCGAAGGAAGGGTGTTCCAGCAAAATGATGGAACGGAATGGTGAAATTTTTAGAAATAAATTAAAATAAATTATAATGGCATACGATAAATTTTCAGTGATAAATTCGCCGGCTGTACCGCTGCCAATTGAAAATGTGGATACTGACCAGATTATTCCGGCAAGATTCTTAAAAGCCGTGGAAAGAAAAGGTTTTGGAGACAACCTTTTCCGTGACTGGCGTTACAATAAAGATGGAAGTCCAAAAGCAGATTTCCCTTTGAATAATCCAAAATATTCAGGAAAAATTTTGGTGGGAGGTAAAAACTTTGGAAGCGGTTCCAGCCGAGAACATGCGGCTTGGGCTATTTATGACTATGGCTTCCGGGTTGTTGTTTCAAGTTTCTTTGCCGACATTTTTAAAGGAAATGCACTGAACAACGGACTGTTACCAGTTGTTGTAAGTCCAGAGTTCCTTCAAAAAATATTTCATGAGATTGACAAAAATCCAAATGCAAATTTTGAAGTGAATCTGGATAAACAGACGTTTACTATTTCTGCAACAGGCGAATCGTCAGAATTTGAAATCAATTCCTACAAAAAACATTGTTTACAAAACGGACTTGATGATATTGATTACCTGGTGGAAATGAAAAATAAAATTGAAGCTTTTGAGGCAGCAAGATAAACTTTCTGCACCAACTGTAAAAAAATAAAAAATGACAGGCAGAACAGTTGAAATAACAGGCAAACACCTTGCAATAATGGATACAACCCTTCGCGATGGCGAACAAACCTCAGGGGTTTCGTTTAGCGAAGGGGAAAAACTTAGCGTAGCCAAAGTTTTACTCGAAGATGTTAAAGTTGATCGCATTGAGATTGCTTCGGCAAGGGTATCGGAAGGTGAGTTTAACGGCACCAAGCGTGTCATGCAATGGGCCGCTGAAAAAGGGCATCTGGAAAAAATTGAAGTACTGGGATTTGTGGATGACAAAATCTCACTTCAATGGATTGCCGATGCAGGTGGTAAAGTTATTAACCTGCTTTGTAAAGGTTCTTTGAAACATGTTTCGGAACAATTACGAAAGACACCGGAACAACACGTTGCCGATATAAAAAAGGTAATTAAAAATGCCGATGAAATGGGGATCAGGGTCAATATTTACCTGGAAGATTGGTCAAACGGTATGAGAAATTCAAAAGACTATGTTCATTTTATGATTCAGAATCTAAAAGATGAAAAAGTCGATCGAATTATGCTTCCTGATACTCTTGGTATTCTGGATCCGGATGAGACCTACGATTTCTGTAACGAAATGATTCAGAATTACCCGGAAGTAAACTTTGATTTCCATGCCCATAATGATTATGATTTGGCCATTGCCAATGTTTTTCATGCAATAAAGGCTGGTATTCGTTGTGTTCACACTACCGTAAACGGATTGGGTGAACGTGCGGGAAATGCACCACTTTCAAGTGTAATTGCGACAATAAAAGATCATCTGAAAATGAAAACCAATGTGAATGAAACACAGCTAAATAAAGTTTCAAAATTGGTGGAATCTTTTTCAGGAATACGCATTCCGACAAACAAACCGTTAATTGGAGAATTTGTATTTACGCAATGCAGCGGAATACATGCCGACGGAGATAACAAAAACAATCTTTATTTTAATGAACTCCTGCCGGAAAGATTTGGTAGAATTCGTGAATACGCTTTAGGAAAAACTTCAGGAAAAGCAAATATCAAAAAGAACCTTGAAGAGTTGGGCATTGAACTCGATGCGGAATCATTAAAAAAGGTTACGCAGCGAATTATCGAATTGGGTGATAAAAAGGAAACTGTAACCAACGACGACCTGCCCTACATTGTTTCTGATGTGCTTGACAGCGACATTGTGGAACAAAAAATAAGGGTTATCAATTTTTCGGTTACACACACCATGGGCTTACGCCCGGTTGCCAATGTATCGCTTGAAATTGAAGGAAAGCAGTACGAAGAGTTTTGTGATGGTGACGGTCAGTACGATGCATTTGTAAAAGCGCTTCGAAAAGTATACAAACGTTTGGGTAAAACATTCCCAAAACTGGTCGACTATGTGGTAACCATCCCGCCGGGAGGTAAAACAGATGCCCTTGTGGAAACTGTCATTACCTGGAAAACAAACCGGGAGTTTAAAACCAAAGGCTTGGATCCTGACCAAAATGCTGCTGCGATAAAAGCAACTATCCGTATGCTGAATATCATTGAAAATGAATTCAAACCCGGAATCCTGGATAAAATTTTAAATAGCATTTCATAAAATTTCAATACCGAATTTTAAACCAATAAATGAAACTGGCTTTTTTGGGTAGGTACAATTCATTCATGGATTATTTTTCTCCAGTGCTTTTTGATTATTAGAAAATTCTGGTAGTTATATCTGATTACAAATAATTTATGTTATTATTGCGATTCAAAAAATAAAAACTAAATCAAATAAAATTATACTTATGAGCAAATCATACAATATTGCTATTTTACCCGGTGATGGTACCGGACCGGAAGTTACCGTAGAAGGAGTAAAAGTTCTCAATGCAGCAGCAGAAAAATTCGGATTTAAATTAAATATGGAAACCTTCGATTTCGGGGGCGAAAGGTATTTAAGAACCGGAGAAGTTTTACCGGATTCAGCATCAGAAGAACTAAGTAAATTTGACTCCATTTTATTGGGTGCCATTGGCCATCCCGATGTAAAACCCGGAATTCTTGAAAAAGGAATTTTATTAAGACTGCGTTTTGAACTTGACCAGTATATTAATTTACGTCCTGTCAAACTCTATCCAGGTGTTGATACGCCTTTGAAAGACAAAGGACCGGAGCACATTGATTATGTTGTAGTTCGCGAAAATACTGGCGACGTTTATGCTGGTGCAGGCGGTTTTACAATGAAGGGAACTCCCCACGAAGTAGCTATTCAAACAGGTGTTTACAACCGCCACCAGGTTGATCGTTGTTTAAAATATGCCTTTGATTACACAAAAAGAAGAAATAAAAAAAATACCCTGGCTTTGTGTGGAAAGACCAATGTGATGACATACATCTATGATCTTTGGGAAAGAGCTTTCCACGAAATGGGTGAAAAGGAGTATAAAGAAATAACACGTGAGTATTACCACGTTGATGCAACTTGCATGTGGATGGTTAAAAATCCCGAGTGGTTTGATGTAATTGTTACAGGAAACATGTTTGGAGATATTATCACCGACCTTGGTGCAATAACACAAGGAGGTATGGGAATCGCAGCTGGTGGAAACATCAATCCGGAAGGTGTTAGCATGTTCGAACCAATCGGCGGTTCGGCACCTAAATACACAGGGAAAAATATTATTAATCCTCTCGCTTCTATTTCAAGTGGGGCCATGTTACTCGACGAGTTAGGCGAGACTGAAGCAGCCCTGGCGATCGAAAAAGCCGTAATGGATGTCACCGGTAATAAACTAAAAAGTATGGCTGCCGGTCGTATGGGATATTCCACAACCGAAGTTGGAGATTTGGTTGCAGAAAGATTATAATCAAAATCAAATAGTAAAGGAGTTTGGTCTTAGTTTAGACCAAACTTTTTTTATTGAATATCAAAAATTTGTAATATTCCTCAAACACCTGGAAGTTATTAAGGCTAAAGAATTTATTTTTTTGTTCTTTTGCCTTGTGAAGAAATTATTCTTTTGTAAATAATACTTTAATTAGAAAATGGAATTTAAGATTGCAAAATTACCGGGTGACGGAATTGGCCCGGAAATCGTCGAACAAGCGGTAAAAGTTGTAAATGCAGTGGGAAAAAAATTCAATCATAAATTTGAATTTGAATTTGGACTTGTAGGTGCTACTGCGATTGATGAAGTTGGAAATCCATATCCCGACGAGACACATAATCTTTGTATGAACTCTGACGCCGTATTATTTGGTGCCATTGGGGATCCAAAATACGACAACAATCCTTCTGCAAAGGTGCGTCCGGAACAGGGATTACTGGAAATGAGAAAAAAACTGCAACTCTTTGCAAATATCAGACCGGTGAGTCCGTTCGAATCACTAATTAATAAATCGCCATTGAGACCCGAATTAATTAAAGGCGCCGATTTTATGATTATCAGAGAATTAACAGGTGGTATTTATTTCGGTGAATTAAGAGGCCGAACCGAAAACGGGACAAAAGCATTTGACACAAATGTATATTCAAAAGAGGAAATTGTGCGGGTAGCCAAAGTTGCTTTTGATTTTGCTGCAAAACGAAAAAAGAGACTTACAGCTATTGATAAAGCAAATGTACTTGCAACATCCAGGTTATGGCGAGAAACTATCCAGGAAATGGAAAAAGATTATCCTGACATTGAAGTTGACCACATGTTGGTTGACAACGCTGCAATGCAGATTATTCAATGGCCCGCAAAATTTGATGTAATTGTAACTGAAAATATGTTTGGCGATATCCTTACTGATGAAGCCAGTGTAATTACAGGTTCACTTGGCTTGCTTCCTTCAGCTTCCATGGGAGTTCATACTTCGGTATTTGAGCCCATTCATGGTTCCTATCCGCAGGCTGCAGGGAAAGACATTGCCAACCCAATTGCTACCATCCTTTCTGCAGCTATGATGTTTGAATATTCTTTTAACTTAATGGAGGAAGGAAAGATTATTCGTGATGCTGTTGCGGCATCTATGGAAGAAGGTTATGTAACTACAGATATTGCCGAAGGTAAGTCTTATAAAACATCGGAGGTGGGCGACTGGATTGCCAACTGGATAGAAAGCAACTAATTAAAAGCTTAACAAAAAACGTAATTATAGAAAAGAGCTGTTCATATTGAGATTGAACAGCTCTTTTTGATCAAATAAAAACTTGTTTCAGTTTATTTTTTTAGAGTTAGTTCATTTAAAAACCGAAACTATTAAAATTTATACCCTGCTGTTAAAGTTATACATGCATTATCTATCTCAACAATTGACTGAAAATCATTAATTTTAGATAAACCGTAATCATAACCAATTCTCAGGTTTAACTGACTTACTTCAACACCAACACCCAGTCCAAGTCCAAAATCAAAATTTTTGTATGCATCATCACCAAAAGCATCAATTTCATATGCCTCATAATCTCCAATTGCGTTGTATTTAATCTTTCCGCTAATGCCGTAGGCAAGATACGGACCAATATCTCCAACAAGTTTTATGTCCGGGGTCAACTCATACTTGTAACCAAAATGAACCGGCAATTGAAGGTAATTTAAACTAATTCCGTCACCATTGCCTTCACCACCATCAACTTTAGTTCCTTTAACTACATATTCCAAACCCGACAAAACAAATAAATCGCCTTTTATTTGGTAATCAACAGTAACTCCGGCTACTATTCCCAGTCTGCTTTTCGTATGTTTTGAATCCTGGAAATCAGCCATGCTAAATCCCCCTTTTACGCCTAAAATAAAATTCTTTTCCTGTGCTGAAGTAAAAAGACAAACCATTGCAAACACAGCTATTAAAAAAGTTTTCAAAGTAATTTTCTTCATAATTTTTCGAGTTTAATTTTTCAAGATTTTCATTACTTTGCTAAACTAAACATAAGTTACAAACATAAATTTCCATATCGTAAATAGTATATTCAAAAGGTAAAACAGGAGGTAATCCTCATTCATTACGAAATTCCAAATGGGTGAAAACCATAAAAACAACTCAGCGTTTTAAAATCGACACTTTTCTATTATCACTATCTTTACAAAAAATTTGAAAATGGATACCACAAAATCATATTTCCCGAAACTTGAAGATATTACCAGGGCAAAAATAAATCTTAATGACGTAGTGCTTCAAACCCCGTTACAGAAAAATCTGAATCTTTCGGAAGAATTTGAGGCAAATATCATTTTAAAAAGAGAAGATTTGCAGGTTGTCCGTTCCTACAAACTACGTGGTGCCTACAATAAAATAGCCCACCTTTCAAAAGATGAATTAAAAAATGGTGTGGTATGTGCAAGCGCGGGGAATCATGCACAGGGAGTAGCTTATTCATGCAGAAAGTTGGGAATCAAAGGGAAAATTTATATGCCGGCAACAACGCCCAAACAAAAAATCAGGCAGGTGGAAATGTTTGGAAAAGAAAATGTGGAAGTAGTTCTTATTGGGGATACCTACGATGCAGCCGATCTTGCTGCACGTGAAGATTGTCAAAAAACCGGTATGGCTTTTATCCACCCATTTGACGATCCTCAAATAATTGAAGGGCAGGCAACCGTTGGTCTTGAAATTTTACAGGATTCCAAAGAGCAGATCGATTATATTTTTATTCCCGTTGGCGGCGGCGGACTGGCAGCCGGTGTTGGTGCTTATTTCAAACAAATAAATCCTCAAACCAAAATTATTGGGGTTGAGCCAGCTGGAGCCCCATCCATGAAACGCTCATTCGATGCCGGTAAAGTGATTGAATTGGAAAAAATTGACAAATTTGTCGATGGAGCTGCCGTACAAAAAGTTGGAGAACTTACTTTTGAAATTTGTAAAAGTGTAATCGATGATATGGTGGCAGTTCCCGAAGGTCGGATTTGCACAAAAATCCTCGAATTGTATAACCGCGACGCCATTGTGGTTGAACCGGCAGGTGCTCTTTCCATCGCTGCACTTGATTTTTACCATCGGGAAATCAAAGGGAAAAATGTGGTTTGTATTGTTAGCGGTAGCAATAACGACATAACCAGAACTGAAGAAATCAAGGAACGTTCCCTGTTGTACGAAGGATTAAAACACTATTTTATTGTTCGATTCCCGCAACGTGCCGGCGCACTGCGTACTTTTGTTGACATCGTTCTGGGGCCAACGGATGACGTAACTCATTTCGAATACTCGAAAAAAACCAATCGTGAAAAAGGCCCAGCCGTAATTGGAATTGAAGTACAAAAAAAAGAAGATTACCTGGGTTTAATTCGGCGTATGGAAGAAAACGGATTTGTGTATGAATACCTGAATGAAAAACCGGATTTGTTTCAGTTTTTGATATAATTCGGGAAAGGGACAACTACCTTTTTTTAAGAAGATAAAAAGGAAGATGAACACCTGCTTTCTCCAGTTCTTCTCTCTGCTCTAAATGAAACCGTAAAGAATATAAATCCGGGACATCCATATCGCTGTTTTCAAAACTGTACAACTCTGACTTCTCTTCAGAGGTATAAATGGAATACTTCCTGAGAAGTTTATCATTTGCAGACATGTAGCATTTTAAAAAATGAACAATTTCTTTGAATGGCTCACCTTCCGGAAAATACGGATTTCTTTTATCGTAATAAAGATCTTCGCTGTCTTTATCAGCCATGCAAATTAACCCCATTGTCGCCGTATCAAAGACCGTCTCATATTTCAACACCCATTCGATAAGTTCTTCCTCAGTTGTAATATCTATTATCGATTGGTTAGCCTGCCGGATCTCATCCAGATTATCCAAAATAAATGAAACCAGTTCGTTCAAATCAGAATAAAGCATCAGAAACGGCGTCCATCTCAAGTGTGGTTTAAAAACCTCGTAACCGCCGAGACGATGATATAATTCCGCATGTTTATTGAGCCAGTATCTCATTTCATCAAAACTGAGTTTGCGCGGCGGAGCAGTAATCAGTTCTCCATAAGCATCCTGCGCAGCATATACACGCGCCCAGTAACTGGCTGACTTTGGAAAAGAAACGCGATCGTCTAAATTAATAAAAATTGAGGCCTTTGTGTTTAAACCTGATATTTCGGGTTCAGATTTAAACTCCCCGCAACTGTAAATATCCGTGATGTCGTCTCCTTCAATTTCAAAAATCAAATCTGTATAATTTTTAGAGTTGTTGCCCACAAAACGATACCCCTGTTTCCCGCAGTTCTCGCATGTTTTGCCATTGCAAACACCCGGGTAAAGCAGCAATTCCGTATCTCCCGAATTCCGGTGTGCCTCAAAAACAGATTCAATTTCGTTCAGGAAAATTTCTTTGGTGGTCTCCGAGTAAGTGTATTCATCTTTTAAAAAATAGCGAAGTTGGTCGATGTCCATGGAGAAGAAATAGCTAAGTATTTCTTGTTTATAGGTTTTATTCAACATATTTGCTTATGAATTATAAAAATTCAACTCATTAAAATTTACATTATTTCGAAAACATAAAAACAATAGTAATAATTAGACACAAAAAGATTTTATTAACAATTAATAAGTTGTAGCAATAATTCTTTTTTTTCAAATCTTGGTTTTCCATGAGTTCATTTTTCAATTCAAATATTGTACCTTTTAAAATTTCAAAATTTTCTTGCAAGTGTTCTTTTCTTACCTGATATTTTTTATCTAGTATTGTTATCTCCAAATGAACCAAATAAGTTGGCACATTATCATAAGATAGACTTCTATATCCATGAATTTCAACATTTCCGACGTTTTTATTATTATCATTGACCAAATATCCTTCTAAGACAGCAGCTCTATCATATAATTTTAATTTATAATCAGGGAAAATACTTTTTGCTGCTAGGATGAATGGTTGTAACTTAATTTTAGTTTCTATTTGCTCATTTTTTTTTCTTTGATTTTCTTGTTGTGTTTTAGAAATATTAATTCCTATTAAGAATACTACACCAACAAATCCCAATATCATCATTAAAATTCCACCTACTGGCATATCTCTATTTTAAAGTTAATAGATCAAAATTGTTATTATTGAAAAAGTACAAGAAGTCCTCAATTTTTAAAATAATTGAATCTTTTTCATATTTAATTTTACTTTTTTCTTCATTTGTTATTGAGGAAATATGTAATTCACATTTTTTATTGGTTGATAAGATTTTTAATCTTAAAAAGCATTCTTCATTTATCATATGTAGTAAATAGTTACCTTGGTACTTTCCAATATAATTTCTTACATTTATAAAGAGCTCTCCTAGTAAGGCTTGTTCATATGAAGGAGAATGAAATAATTTTGGTTTAGCAAAATTGAACTGCAGACCATTAGTGAAAATTCCGTTAATGCGAATTAATTTTTTATTACAATTGTCTGTTAATAATTGTTTCATTTCAATTGAGATTTTTAATGCAAATCATAAGCTAAATTGGGTTCTCGATATATTTTATATGATTATTAAATTTTTTATTTCCATCATTAATGTTTTTATTGAAAAAACCTTATAACCATATCATTTACGACAAAAAATCCAATTCTTCGCAAATTTTCTCACATTATATAACATTATTTCTTAGAATATATGTAAAAACGCTCAACCAAAATCTTCGAGCTTTGAAATCAACTTTTAAACGAAAAATATTGATGTTTATTTTCAACCTATTATTATTAATTTGTTGCTCTGACACATTAATATTCAGATCATTAAATTATAATATATACCGTATTTTTCAAGATAATCTATACAAGTATCAATATCACCAAATAGCACAATATCATTTTTAGTATAAATGAAAAATTTATAATCAGACCTTCTTTGATAGATACGATATTTTAACTTTTTGTGAAATTCTATAACATATCCCCAATAATGCCCCATTTTGAAGGTGTAGCCACTCTCTGGTCCGTTTATTACATAGAAATTTTTTATTACTTTCTTAGATTCAATCTTAAATGGACTTGCGGCAAACATATATTTCTGACTTAAAAAATCAGCAATGGCTTCAAGCGAATTTAAGTTTCCGTGATAATTACTTTCATTAATCAAAATTGCATACTCTTTTTCACCATCTAATTGAAGTGCCAATATATTTTCATCAAAAAATCCATGTTTAAATATATATGTTTCAACACCAATATCGATTAATAATGAATTAGAATTTAAATATTCCCATTTGGCTTTCTCAACCTTACCGTTTGTGGAAACAAGAAGCTTTCCCTTTTTCCTAAAAATGAATACTTTTTTACTGTAATTTAAATCATCACTAAGTATAACCCAGTGATGATTAGTCAATAAAGTAATATTATTAAGTTTTTTTGAAAAATTTTGAATTTGAGGTATTATGTCTAAAACGTATGTTTTCATTAATTCAAGGTTACAATGGAATTTTATGAAGTTATAAAAATTTCTGCGTATTGGCAACGAGAGATATTCTAATAGTTATGGAATTCCATTATTTGTTTATTATAAGACACAATTTAATTGTCAACGAACTAAATTATAATCTTTCAATTTCCCTTTAACTATTTCATCAATAATTTGATGAGTTTCCGCATTCGTCTCTTTTTGACCAAATTCAACCATTCTAAAAAGAACTTTTGATGCGGATTTCTCTTCAGGTAACAAAATATCACCTGCAAATTCTAAAAAGTTCCTTTTCTCGACAACATAAAAGGTTTTATACCAATTAATTGAATTTTCAGGGAATTCTTTTTCAATGAGAACAGCTAAGTCATACAGTACTTCAATGGTTACCCACATTTTTGTCAATAATTGCAGAACCCATTCTGAATATTCTTTTTCCCGGTTCTCAGGAAGTTCTTTTTTACTAATATTATAAATTTCATCACCACTGGAATCAATAAATATTATATGATCACCATCATTAGTTAGTGTAATTTTTTTGTTTGTCATATTGAAAAAATTTTTTGAAAATATTTGTGAAATAAAAGTTTATATCTATCGAATTACAAATCGGAATGAGCAGAAGAATAAAAGTCTTGGTACCAGGCATTTTTAAAAGTAGAACCTGTTTTGCTCTTAAAAATTAACAGTATTTCAAATTCGTTAGTTCGATAAAGTTTAATCGTTTCATAGATATCACCCATATATAAATAATCAGCAAAAAATGAATCAAAAGTTTCATCATTTGGGGCAGGAATAATTTGCCAGATTATATCATTTAAATTTAGTGGGTTTTGTCCAATTAAATTTTTTAATTCATGGACTGTTTTTAATGCTTCAGCTATTTTCATAAATTTTAGAATTAACGTAATGAATTACTTCAAAAATGAATTATTCCTTCACCAAAACTCATTAAAAGTTTGCTTTGCTCATTATTTTGAACCTCTGTGAATGATAACCTATCTGGTTTTTCTGTAATATAAACCGGAGATTCCATGACCTCAACTAATTGCGGATATTTATCAAAATCAATTTTCAAAACATCATTTGGGAATGCTTTAATTCGAGATAACTGAGTTTTAAATGCCTCACCCTTGTAAATTATTTTAATTGTTCGCATAATGTATTTTACTTTAAAAGTAACTTATAACAGAATGATTTGCAATACAATAAACAAAATGCCCAAAAGTTTTTTACATTATATAGCATTAAGTATATTCTGATATGGATAAAAATTTGAACCGGAGTTGTTAAGCCTTAAAATTTATCTTAAAAACGCAAGATATTGCTGTTTTATTTTTAAACTTTTGTTATTAATTGCCATACTTGTACAAATTCACTTTTTATATACATTTCGCTGAGGAGCAAAGAGTCCTGGCTTCATTTTTAGCGCTACGAAGGAAAAAATTTGATTGGCCTGAAAGATTTCTCCTCGCCTACTCGTCGAAATGACAATAAAAATCACATTCTAATATTTTGAAATTATCTTATTTTATTTTTACTTTGTATTTCAAAGTACTTTTAAAAATGAAAACAACCGAAAATTATTTGGAAGAAATTAAGGAAATCCGGAAGATGATGCAGGAATCAAGCCGGTTTCTTTTATTTAGTGGTTTATCAGTTATCATTATTGGCTTATATGCATTAATTGGTTCTTATCTGGCATATTTAGAGATTTCAAAAGAAGGTATTTTTGAAGATGTTTTTAGCTTTTTAATTGTTCCGGAGTTAGTTGTTTACGGGGCAGTTGTTTTAATTCTCTCACTAATAACGGTTTTGGTAATGACCTACATACGGGTAAAAAAAGCAGGTAAAAAAATCTGGAACCCAGGCTCAAGATTAATGCTGATTAACCTGGCAGTACCCTTGATTTCAGGTGGAATTTTTATTTTAATAATGACCTACAGGGAGATTTATGAGTTTATTTCACCTGCTTGTTTGATTTTTTACGGGCTGGCACTTGTAAACGCTTCAAAATATAGCCGTCCGGAACTTTTTTATATTGGAATATTAGAAATTACACTTGGTATTCTTGCCGCTTTGTTTCTTTCTGCTTCCTTATTATTCTGGGCTATTGGTTTTGGTGTTGTTCACATTATTTATGGGGCAATAATGTATTTTAATTACGAATACAAAACAAATGAATAAGTTGTGAAAAACAGTTTTCAAAATTTAAATAAAGCTTTTGATAACAAGATTCGGCTGGGAATAATGTCGATTTTGTCTGTGAATTCACGTGCTTCATTTAACCATTTGAAGGAAGTTCTGGAAGTCACCGACGGGAACCTGGCCAGCCATTTAAAATCGCTTGAGAGCGTTGGCTACATTTTGGTAAACAAGAGTTTTAAAAACCGCAAACCAAATACCAGTTATGAAATAACACCAGAAGGAACGGAAGCCTTTGAAAGTCATTTAAAAGCATTGGAGGATATACTAAAACAATTATAATTTTTTTGAATACATACTTTGAAATTCAAAGTTCTTTGCAAAATACTAATACATAAAAACATGGAAACAAAAGATTCTTTTCAGGACACACAGAAGTCAGTTAACTGGCAAATTACCCTAAAGGTTGTTATCATTGGAATTATTGCTATTGCGTTACTTGTACCAAAATTTATGATTTTGGGCCTTATCCAGGAACGACAGACAACGGCAGAAAATACAACAAAAGATGTTATGCAAAAATGGTCACTTGCCCAGACAGTCAGGGGGCCGGTACTTTCTATTCCGTATATTGAACGCAGCTTCAACAGCAAAGGTGAAAAAACAAGCGAAGAAATTCGTGAATCTTACATTTTACCAAAGTCGCTAAATATAAATGGTGAAATTTTTCCCGAAAAACGAAAAAGAAGTATCTACGAAACTGTGGTGTATGAATCTGCACTGGATTTTAGCGGACATTTTGAAATGACTGATTTTAATGCTTTAAAAATTGCACCGGAAGATATTTTGTGGGACAAGGCAAAAATACTCATTGCGATTAGTGATTTGCGCGGAATAAACGACAAGGTAAGTTTTACATGGAACGACTCGATTTATTCATTTTTTCCGGGAATGGAAAACCAATTGGTCGGAATCAACGGGATTTCATTGCCACTCTCCCACTTTTCACCCGAAAGCTTCCCCGGAGAGTTTCAATTTTCTCTACAGTTAAAGGGTTCTGAATCGTTAAATTTTGCTCCTCTTGGCGAAACCACTGAGGTTACTTTACAGTCGGAATGGAAAGATCCGGGATTTGACGGAAATTTCCTCCCGGTTGATCACACAATTGACAACGACGGATTTACAGCTCGTTGGAAGATTCTGAATTTCAATCGTAATTTTCCACAGGAGTGGAAGAATAGTGAATACCGCGTAACCAATGCTGATTTTGGCGTAAAACTGGTTACCGTCGCCGACCATTACCAAAAAAGTTCGCGAGCTGCCAAATATGCCATCCTGGTAATTTTATTCGTTTTTCTTTCTTTCTTTTTAAATGAAATTATTACCAAACAAAAAGTGCATCCTTTTCAATATATTCTCGTTGGATTCTCGATTCTGATTTTTTATCTCCTGCTTCTTTCTTTTGCAGAACAAATTGGATTTAATCTCGCTTACCTTTTTTCATCAATCGCTGTAATCATTATGGTACTGTTTTACTCCCGTACTTTTCTGAAAAAATGGAGAGACTCAATAGTTCAGGTAATGATATTAACGTTTTCGTTTGGATTTATTTTCGTATTGATGCAATTGGAAACCTATGCGCTTATGGCAGGAAGTATCGGGTTATTTACTGTACTTGCCCTTACCATGTTCTTCACCCGTAAAATAAAATGGTACAATGAATAAAAAGATGGAAGATGGAAAATGAAAGATGGAAATATAAAGCCAGAAGCCGGACATCCGGTTTCCGGCTTTATATTTTATTCAGAAGAAAAACTAATATTCTGTGGTAAACTGTTCCGGAAACTTCCCTTGAATACCTTTTTCCCTATAAAAATCTTTCATTCGTTTAATATCTTCTTTGTAATCATCGGTGAGTTCAAATCTTTCCCAAATTGAAATTTGTTTTATTCCCCAATCAAAACTCCCCAGATAAACCGGAACATTGGCATTTTTTGCAATGGTATGAAAACCACCTTTCCAACGTGTTACGCGCTTGCGTGTTCCCTCAGGTGTCATAGCCAGATGCATTTCTTCTCTTTCGTTAAATAATTGAACTGTTTGGCGAATCACATTTGCGCCTTTGGAACGATCAATAGGAAGTCCTCCCATTTTTTTTACGAAATAACCAATTGGCCAGAAAAAGAATTCCTTTTTAATCAGCACATTCACATTCCCCCCCATTCCTTTATAAAAAAGATAGGAAACAATAAAATCCCAGGCACTCGTATGCGGGACGCCAATAATAATGCATTTCTTTTCGGGCACTACAAAGCCGTGTGTTTTCCAGCCCATCAAACGGAGTAAAAAATTACAAATTCGTTTTTTCACTATGTACTGTATTAATTTCAAAACCTGTAGCCCTGGCAAATTCACGCAACAAATCAACAGCAAGCTCGGTTGCCTCAGCGAGTTTATCAGATTCACCGTAATCAATAATTATCATCAAAAAACGTTTGGTTTCCAACGACACTGATGTTCTCACAGAATCGCTTGTTGGTGTTCCAAAGGCGCCAAAACTATCTCTGAAAACAGGCATAAATTCAATGTTCAACTCTCCCCTTCCGATTCCTTCATAAGGCTCGTCTTTTTCTCCAATTCCAAACGTCGCATTTCCTTCAATTTTATCTGAATCATACCCGCCAATAGAAAACCCTGTTGAAATAGACACCAAATTCAAAACATCTACAACATTATTTACCTGGTACAATTCTCCGCGTTTAATCACCCTCCTTAAAAGTGCTTCTGCAGAGAGCCGGTAACGTGCCGGATCTTTCCCACACGCTTTATATGCTTTTCTGGAATCGGAAACAGTTTGAATTTTACTTATCTCTTCAACCTTCAATTCGCTTGCCATCTGAACTATTTTGCTTTGAATTTTCTCCCACAATTCGGTATTTTTCTCTGCGACAACCACATCGCATTCAATACAGGAAAGTTGAATGTTATTTACTTTATCTTTCAATTCCGATGAAATACGAATATCCTTCATGATCGTATACTCAATTTTTCAACAAAAATCATAACCCCACTAACGGCTTAAAAAATTTTTGCTAAAAAGATGCTAAATTAGCTACTTAAAATTCACTCAAAACTATATAAAATGAGCCTAAAATCTTACCTGTTCATAGCCATTTTATTTTTTGTTATGAACATTTCAGCCCAGGACATTTCAGTAATTCCTAACCCACTGAGGTATCATTTCGAAATGAAAGTTTTGCGTTGGATAAAAACTGCGGAATACAATACGACAAAACAAACGAGGAAATTTCAAGAATCGCAAACTTTTTCAATGAATATCTTGAAAATGTGTATGGCTTTAAACTTAATCCGGAATCAAAAGAAAATTTGATTCAGTTCAGAATAATAAGTCAGCTGCAACTGGGAAAAGAAGGGTATCTTTTAAAAGTAAATTCAAATTCAGTTATCATAACGGCTTCCACTCCAAACGGCTTATTTTACGGGATGCAGACTTTAAAGCAGGTACTTCCGCTAGAGGCTGAAAATGGGAAATTAAGTATTCCAACGCTCGATCTAAAGGATCAGCCGCGTTTTTCATGGCGCGGAAATATGCTGGACGTGGGCCGACATTTTTTCCCGGTCAGTTTCTTAAAAAAATATATCGATATTCTTGCCATGTATAAAATCAACACCTTCCACTGGCACCTGACAGACGATCAGGGATGGCGTATTGAAATAAAAAAATATCCTTTACTCACGGAAATTTCACACTGGCGCGACGAAACTATTGTTGGCCATGCAGGACAATCTAACGAATACGATGGATTGGGATACGGCGGTTTTTACACACAGGAGCAAGCACGGGAAATTGTCCGGTATGCTGCAGAAAGGTATATAACCGTTATTCCTGAAATAGAAATGCCGGGGCATTCAAGTGCCGCTTTGGCTGCTTATCCGAATTTAGGCTGTACAGGCGGCCCCTATAAAGTTCAAGGTACATGGGGTGTTCATAAAGATGTTTATTGTGCAGGGAAAGATGAAACAATAATATTCCTCCAGGATGTTCTGGATGAAATTTTAGATATTTTTCCTTCGGAATTCATTCATATTGGTGGCGACGAGTGCCCCAAAGATGCGTGGGAGAAATGCCCCGACTGCCAGAAAAGAATAAAAGATGAAGGATTAATAGACGAACATGAACTGCAAAGTTGGTTTGTTACTCAAATGGATCATTACCTGACGGCAAAAGGACGCCGGTTAATAGGCTGGGATGAAATTCTTGAGGGTGGCCTGGCCCCTCAGGCAACAGTTATGAGTTGGCGCGGAATTGCAGGTGGTATAGAGGCTGCAAAACAAAACCACGATGTTGTTATGAGTCCGACGACACATATGTATCTTGATTATTATCAAACAGAAGACAGGGAAAATGAACCGCTGGCAATAGGAGGATTTCTTCCCGTAGAAAAAGTGTACAGTTTTGAACCCGTTCCGGAGGAATTAACGCCGGAAGAGGCAAAACACATTTTGGGCGTCCAGACAAACCTCTGGACGGAATATGTTCCCAACACCAAACATGCCGAATACATGTTGCTTCCCCGCCTCGAAGCAGAGGCTGAAGTAGCATGGACAAAAAAAGATCTAAAAGATTTTACAGATTTTGAGAACAGATTGAACAGGGAATACAAACGCCTTGAAATATTGGGGATTAATTACAGAAACCATAATAAATAAATATTCAAAATACTTTTGAAATGAAAATAAAAATTACAATTCTGTTTCTTCTTTTTTGTGTAAGTGTTGTAAATGCCAAAAAGTACAAGGTTTTTTACCTTGGAGGGCAGTCAAACATGGATGGTTACGGTTATGTAAAAGAGTTACCGTCCGAACTGAACAAACCTGTTGATGGAGTCTATATATTTCATGGGAACACTGCGGACGATGGTGCAGAAATAGATGGCAAAGGTGTTTGGGAAGTGCTCAAATCCGGACACGGAGTTGGCCACAAATCAAATGCCACCGGAAATCAACTTTCTGACCGTGTGGGTATTGAAATTACTTTTGCTACAGAATTAAAAAATCTTTTCCAGAATGAAAACATTGCACTGATAAAATACAGCAAAGGAGGAACTTCAATACATATTGACGCCGCAGGTGAATTTGGATGCTGGGATCCTGATTATTCAAAAGGAAACGGAGTAAATCAATACGATCATTTCCTGGCAACTGTTTCAAATGCCTGTTCCTTTGATGATATTGACGGAGACGGAGAACGCGACGAACTTATTCCTGCCGGAATTGTATGGATGCAGGGAGAAAGCGATGGCAACGATAAAGAAATAGCTGAAGTTTATGCTGCAAATTTAAAACGATTAATGGACTTAATGCGGGCTGCATTTTTAACAGATGATTTACCGGTAGTGATTGGCAGAATTTCAGATTCCGGAAATGATCCCGACGGTAAAGTATGGGATTACGGAACAATCGTTCGCTGGCAACAGGCACAATTTGTGAGCCGGGATGCCAATGCTGCGCTGGTAACTTCAACAGACAACTACGGTTATTCCGATAAGTGGCACTACAACACGGAAGGATACATTGATTTTGGCAAACAATTTGCCCGTAAAATGGCCGATTTGTTACAGACAGAAGAATAATTTTTCATATGCTGGTGACGCGGTTTCCGAACCGCGTCTTTCTGCGGCAAATCTAAATTCGCCGATCCCGAAGGAAGAGGTGGTAAATTTGGGTGATGCGGTTTATAATGGCGTCAAATAAGGGATCACTGAGATTGAGACTGATCGCCTATTACTTTTCCCTTCTCAATTCTAATTCTGGCATCAACGGCCAAAATTTCATTTTCATTCCCTAAAAGCGGGTTTATATCAAGCTCTTTAATTTCAGTGGCAAAACGTAACAACCAGGACAGCCTGACAATAATATCTGCAAATTTCTTAATATTTACTCCGGGCTGTTTTCGGTAACCTTTCAGAATTTTATAAGACTTCAGACTTTTTATCATTGAAAGTGTTTCATTTATTGATAGTGGAGCCAAACCTGACGAAACATCTTTCAAAACCTCTACAAAAATCCCTCCCATTCCGCATAAAATAACATGTCCAAATTCAGGTTCGTATTTAGCTCCCAGGAAAAGCTCCGTGCCTGCTGCCATTTGTGCAATCAATACTCCCTCCGAGCCTTTTATTCCATTTAAATGGTGAAATTCTTTTCGTACGTCCGCTGTATTTCTGATATTTAAAATGACACCGCCAACATCCGTTTTATGTAACGGCCCGACCACTTTCATCACCAAAGGAAAACCGATGTTTAAAGCTGCTAAAACTGCATCAGTTTCAGTATTTGCTACTGTTTCTTGCACACGTGGAATTCCAACAACATCAAATAACTGGTGAATAATTTCTGGTGACTGGTAGCCAACACTACCCTTTTCAATAATATCTCTTATCTGATCGATATCTAAATAGTTTGGAATTTTCTCCTTTTTTGCAGGTTTTGGGGTATTCATGACTTTGGAAAGTGCCCGACCCAGCAAAACCTCATCAGGGAAATTTATATTCCCGTGCGAAACAAATCGGGCAACCTCTTCTTTTACGTTTATCACGGAAGGCAATATCGGGTAAACAGGTTTTTCGCCCTTATGCATTTTTTTATCCAGTACGTCGTATACATCACCAATGGGAAACAATCCAGGACTGCCAAAAATAACAGCCATCCCATCCACATCAAAATCATTTTCACAGGCGTCTATAATTTCCCCCATTTGCTCTGCTGTGCCGGTTGCCAAAAAATCAATCGGATTTTCCACGGATGAACCTGAGAAAAGTTTTTCTTTCAGCGCAGTTTTGGCAAGCGAATCCTCAATATGCGGAATTTTCAGACCACCGTCTTCAAGCGCGTCGGCAAGCATGACACCCGGGCCGCCAGCATGCGTAATGATAGCCAGTTTTTTGCCTTTTAATTCCTTACACATAAAAATACCGGCAACTGTAGTTAATTCCTCCCGTCCGTAGCAACGGACAATACCTGCCTTCCTGAATAAGGCCTCAACCGCGGCATCGGAACTGGTTAAAGCTCCGGTATGCGACGAAGCTGCGCGGCTTCCGGCTGATGAACTCCCTGCCTTAATGGCGGCAATTTTACACCCTTTATTTATTAATGAAGCCGCGTGAAAAAGTAGTTTGTCCGGATTGTCTATATTTTCAATATACAAGAGTTTTATTCTTGAACTTTTACCTTCTACATAATTATCATCCAGATATTCAAGTATATCCTCAACTCCGGTTTGTGCACTGTTTCCAACTGAAAACACATTGGCAAACTGCAATCCTTTGGGAATCCCAGACTCAATGATAAAAACAGCCGTAGCACCTGATCCAGATATAAAATCACAACCGTCAGGTGTTAATCTGGGAACCGGAGTTGTAAAAACACTCGCGTGGCAAGGTGTCATTACTCCAATACAATTGGGTCCAATCAAACAGGCATTATTTTCAGTTAAATATTCTGCAATTTCCTGTTCCATTTTTTTACCGGCTTCGTTTGATTCTCCAAAACCAGCAGAAATAATGATAAATGCTTTTGTATCGTTCAGTTCGCTTAAGGTTTTAACAGCGTCGAAACAAAACCTGGCCGGAATGGCAAGCACGGCCAAATCAACTGAAGGCAAGTCTTCTATTGAAGCAAAACACGGAATTCCCTGCACCTGTGTTTCTTTTGGATTTACCGCATAAATATTTCCTTCAAATCCAAAATCAATTAAATTTTTTACAATTTTTCCTCCCGGTTTTGAAAGATTATTTGATGCTCCAATTATTACTATGCTTTCCGGTCGCAGTAGTTGTTCATTTACCATTCAATTCGATTTATTTCGTATAAAATTATAGAAATCCTATCCAATCATAACTGATTTATTTCACTTTACGCCTGAAATCTCTTTTTAACTATTTTAAATTAATTCATCGCGATCTAAAAAAGTCCGTTTTATAATCCTTTATATTTCGCTAGTTTTGGTAAAAATTTTTCAATGACCGAAAAAAAAGAACAAAAGATTATAGTACTGCTCTCCCTGCTTCCTTCGGACAAAACTCTGATTTTGAACGGAATCAAAATTGCTTCCATATTTAAAAAAGAACTATGTCTTTGTTTTAATCATTCAAAGAAACAAAAAAATGAACGCAGCCGGATGAAAACGATTCTGGCTGATTATACAAATCCGATTAAAAATGAACTTCCCAATATAAAAGTGTCAACGCTTCTATTGAATGAACACGTAAAAGATTTGCCCGAAAAACTCTCCGATGATTTGGAAGGCATATTTTTGATCACAGGAAAATCCAGCTTTAAAAAATATTTCTCAGCTGTAACCGAAAGTCCAATCCCTTTTCTTTTTGTTGACGAAAAGCTGGAAACTATACCGGAATACAAAAGTTTAGTCCTTCCTGTTGACTTACGAAAGGAAAATAGCGACAGTGCATTGTGGTCGTCATATTTCGGACGATTTAATAATGCTGTTATCGTGGTTGTCGCTGCCAACGATAAAAACAAGGAATACAAAAGCCAGGTGGCAAAAAATGTTGTCCTCTCCAAAAAGCTCTTTCAAAAATTCAAGTTACAGCACAAAGTTTATAAAGGACAAAAATCAAGTCTGGGGGTTGTAGGTGAAGCTCTGGATTTAGCACTTTCATCGGAAATGGATTTAATAGTCATTTTAGGGAGTTCAACTATCACACCACTTGATTTATTGGTTGGATTGCCAGAAAAAAAATTAATGCGCCGTTCCGGAAAACTGCCTGTTTTAATCATTAATCCGCGAAAAGACAATTACATACTCTGCGATTGAGTTCAGTAATCAGTGTTCAGTCTCAGTGATCAGTTTTCAGAAAACGACAATAAGATTTGTGTTTCAATTCGATTTTTAAACCAGATTAGATAATGATTTATTACTTTCGTCGGTAAAATAAACTAAAGCATGAAAAAGGCCCTTACCCTACTTTTAATATTATTTGCATTTCTGGCAAGATCACAAGATTTTGAATACCAGGTAATATTTGAAGGAATTGGCGACAACCGCGAATACTCCAACAGCAACATAGCAAATTCACAAAGTATTTTGGGCAGTCGTGGTGCATTTGAAATTGGTGTTGAAAAAGACGGACATCGTATTCGTGGTGGATTAAGCCATTTACTGGAATTTGGCAGCGATATTGATTATCATAAACCTAAACTCACCTTATATTACCAATATTCTAAAGAGAACAAAGATTTTCTGTTTGGTGCTTTTCCCCGGCGTGGAAGAATTGATTTCCCGCTGGCCATGCTAACCGATACATTACTTTATTACCGGCCAAATATTGAAGGGATGTTTGGAGAAATTCGCTGGGACTGGGGACACCAAAATGCTTTTGTTGACTGGGTTAGCCGGCAGACGGACGTGAAACGCGAGAATTTTATTGTGGGATTTTCCGGAGAAATTTCTCACAAAAACATTTTTCTGGATAACTATCTGCTTATGTTTCATGATGCAGGTGCTGCCATCAAACTGCCAAACGATCATGTTAAAGATTATATGGGATACGCTGTTCAGGCAGGTATTAAAAGCGACAAAAATGAACCATTCACAGGATATATTAAAGCAGGTATTTTAGGTTCGCTATATCGGGAACGACAGGTAACTGATGGATTTAAATCGGCAATAAGCCTCTTTGCCGAAGCCAAAGGGAAATACAAGAACTTTGGAATTAAATCGGTGTTAAGCTCAGGCGAGGGACATAAATTTAAAACCGGAGACCTTTTTTACCGGGCAAAAAATTATTGGAGAACAGACGCCATCTGGTATTTTATTAATCATGAACGAGTTAAAGGAACTTTTAATTTATCTTTTCACGTGGTTGACTGGACCCATCTCGATCAACAGCAGCAACTTTCCATTGTTTATGTTATTGGGAAGTAATACCCGAAATCCATTCCAAAAACTTAGGAAATTAAAAACTGACGATTTCCATTTCATCTAACAAATACCCTGCCCCGGCAAATTTGTCAATGATAAAAAGGGCATAGCGAATATCAATTGAAATATTTCGGCACATCTCCGGATCATACATAATATCACTCATTGTCGCTTCCCAGCAACGGTCAAAATTAACACCAACCAACTCACCATTACCATTGATTACCGGGCTTCCGGAGTTACCTCCTGAAGTATGATTTGAAGCCGTAAAACAAACCGGCATTTCTCCGTCAACTCCATAAATCCCAAAATCTGTATTATTATAAAGTTCTTTCAATTTTTCAGGAACATTATAATCATAAATTGCAGGATTATCTTTTTCCATTATGCCTGAAAGAGTTGTATAATATTTGTATTCAACACCGTCTTGTGGTTCGTAGCCTTCCACTTTCCCGTATGCTACACGCAAAGAAAGGTTAGCATCCGGATACAAGGGTTTGTCTTTTTGCATTTCCATAATCCCTGCCATATAAACTTTCATGTTTTTGTTGATGTTGTCCCTTAATTCATCAACAATCGGCAATATATGCACTTCGTAATAAAAGTTAAGCGAACTAACCAACTCTATCATCGGATCTTTACGCAAATTCAAAATTTGTTTTTCGCTACCTGTTTCTAAGAGTTCTTCAAGTTGTGATTTATTGGATAATACAGACTTCCTATATACCCTTTTTAACAATTTTTGCTTGTCATATTTTCCCATCATTTCCCGAAAACCGGAAGGCAAAAACTTAGAATCCAAATCAGTATTCAAAAGAGGCAGTAATTCTGTGAAAAGTTTTTCATCGGTAGGTTGGTCATAGTTTTTAAACAGTACTGCAATACTACCTAATACATTTGTTTTCAGCATATCTGCGCGATCGGCCTGCCCACTCTCCAAACTGTTAATAATGGCATTTACCATTACCGCTACCTTAAATATTTCAGGTCCGTTCGATACTATTTCAGAATAGTAATCATAGGCTTTTATCATTTCCCCATATTGATTATAAGTCTCCCCGAATTCATCAAAAACAGGCTTATAAACATTCTGCCACTTTGAATTATTAGTAGCCCATGCTTCAAATTCTTTTTCAAACTCTATTTTTTTATTTACGGCATCCAATCGTTCCAAACCTTTAATTTCCCCCTGCCATTTTTTCCATGAGTTACTAATACTTTGATACTTTGCTGCATACTGAATCCTAACTTTTGGATCTTTATCCATAGCACTACCAACAATCCGAAGCTTTTTATCTCTTATTTTTACCCGGTCTGGATCCCGCTGATTCATAATTATATCCACTTCCTGATGCGGGATGTATTGCTGCGTACTACCCGGATTTCCAAAAATCATGGTAAAATCTTCAGGCTGAACACCTTTTAATGAAATGGGAAGAAACTTTTTAGGCCTGAAGGGAACATTTTCAGGAGAATACGGTGCCGGTTCATTATTTTTATCCGCATAAATCCGAAATAACGAAAAATCGCCTGTATGGCGCGGCCACATCCAGTTGTCGGTATCGCCACCAAATTTTCCGATAGCTGAGGGAGGCGTACCTACCAGCCGGACATCCGTATAAGTTTTGTATACATATAAAAAATATTGATTTCCGTAAAACAAGGTTTTTACCTGAGCGGAGTATTTGTTATTTTCACTTGCAGCACTTACAATTCTAGCTGTATTTCTGTTTATCTGACTTTTTATCTCTGTATCTGAAAGTCCTTCGGTTCCCTCCAAAACTTCAGATGTAACATCTTTCATATATTCCAGAAAACGAACAGAAAGCCCTGGATTTGGCAATTCTTCATCTTTGTTCATTGCCCAATAACCGTTTGTTAAAATGTCATTTTCTATTGAACTATGCGACTGAACTTGCCGGTAGCCGCAATGATAATTTGTTATTAGTAATCCTTCATTTGATATTAATTCACCCGTACAACCGCTGCCAAAAATAACTACTGCATCTTTTAAACTGGCATTGTTTACACTGTAAATATCCTCTGCAGTCAGCTTAAATCCCATTTGCTGCATTTCTTCAATATTGTATTTCTCCAGCAAAACGGGAAGCCACATTCCTTCTTTAGCTGAAACGGTCAAAGAAATAAAAAGAATAAAAAAGAGTAATCCAACCAGGTTTTTCATAAATAAAATTTTGAATTTTTAATGACTTACAAATAGAAAAAAACGAAAATAAAAAACATGACATTTAACAAAATACCACAACCGTATAAAAAACGGCTAATACAAGTACGGTTCGGCAAGTTGATAAAAAAGTTCCGTATCTCCCCATTCTTTATTTGGCCGAAGTCCCATTTCAAGCTTCAGTTCACCCCCGTTAATAACATCACTGTGCGTTATCCATGGTCCGTCGAGCCGTTTGTTGTTTAACCAGGCTTTCTGAATATAAATATGATTTTCTGCGTAATTTTCAGTAGTAATTCTGAAATCATTTCCATTATCAAGATGAATTGTAACTTTCTCAAAGACAGGACTTCCTATTGTATAAACCGGGATTCCCGGGACTACAGGATAAATTCCCATACTTGAAAAAACAACAAAAGCTGTCATTCCACCACCATCTTCATCTCCCGGGATTCCAAATATACTGTCCGGAAACCATGTGTCTAGAAGCATTCTTATTTTTTTCTGGGTCTTCCATGGAGAATCTGTAAAATTATACAGGTACGGGATATGAAAACTGGGTTCATTTCCCATTGAAAACTGTCCAACAATTCCTGTAAAATCAGGAAATTTTGCCCAATTTTCATATTTGCTCCTCCCAAGACCTTCACGAAAATGCTGGTCAAGACGAGCTTCAAAATCCTCCTTCCCCCCCATAAGTTCCATCAAACCTGCAACATCCTGTTGCACCTGCCATAAATAAGTCCAACCATTATTTTCATCATAATAATCGCGGCCCCCCATTCCACCTGCCCATTTTGGATCAACATCAATCCATTCTCCCGATGAATCTTTTGGCATAAAAAAACCTTTCTCTTTCCAGTAAAGATTTTTGTAATTCCCAGAAGTTTTAAAAAAATAGTTATAGTCTTCTTCTTTCCCCAAATCTTTAGCTAATTGAGCCAGAGCCCAATCGTCATAACTGTGTCCTAAGGTAATAGCTACAGCCTGCCTTTTCTCAAACGGATGAACCAAGGGTTCAAACTCGGACTCTCCGGGGTGCAATGAAGGATAATAACCATTTTTATGATAAAAAAAATCGAGCGAACATGCTGCTCCGTTGCGCCAGGGAAGCATTGTTCCTTCCAGAGCATTTTTTTTCATTCCCTCGTACGCCTTTTCTAAATTAAAATCGAGCACATTTTTCCTGTAAGCATCCAGAAATGCAATGGTTGAATGAAAACCATTCATACACGGATTTTCTCCCCAAAGCAGACAAAACTGAGGTAGCCATCCGCTTTGCTCGTACATACGTACAAACGAACTCATCATATCATTTTCAACATCAGGATCAAGTAAAGCCCGTAACGGATGATGTGCCAGATAAGAATCCCAAATCCAGTCGTCAATATAAAAATCCTGTTCGTCTTCATGAACTCTGCCATCATAATTACTGTAATATTTCCCCTCTTCGGAAATGTTTACCATACGCTCGAAAGTACGATATAAAGCAGTATAAAAAGTTCGTTTTTGAGCTTCAGTTCCACCTTCAATTTCAATTTGACCTAAGCTTTCTGCCCAGGCCCGATGTGCATTATCTTTTAATTTATCAAACTCCCATGCTGATATTTCAATCTGAAGATTCTTTTTAGCCTGCTCCAAACTAATGTATGAAATTGCATATTTAAAATTTAAAGGCTGTTTGTTTTCTGAAAAGGTCAGAATAAGTTGTTTTCCTCCGTTTAAGATTTCCGAAGAATTTATTTGAGAATCAAATTCACCGTAAACAAAAGCATTCATACCATTAAATGATTCAACTCCTGAAACCGCATTATTGGACTCTACGGCATAGTTTCCGTTATTGGCAATTGTCAGGTTAACCTTTGCCAATCCGAATTCAGGGAAATTCATTCTAAAAAAACCGGCCTTTGCTCCCGGCGTAAATTCCAACATCGTGTTATAATCCATCAGCCAAACCGAGTAGTAATAGGGTGTTGATGTTTCGTTTTGTCTGTCCCACGAAGAAACAGGATTAACAGATTCTCCTATAAATGGCATTAGCCGGAAAAGCTGCCCGTTACGGTGCGAAATCATTGACAAGGGAAAAGAAGTTATCTCATCATCCAGATAATCTTCCCGGTTCGGATACATACGAATCGGTTGATTTGGCAACTGAACTGTTGGTCGTGTGGGCACCAAAATTGGCGCTACACCTCCAATATTTGGATCAACATATCTGGTAATATCGGATTTTTCTTTTGTTGATGTTGTGCAGGAATAAACAAAAATTATTAAAAACAGGACAAAATAAAATCGCACAGAAATCAGGTACTTTTGGTTCATGGTATATCTATAGGTCAAGTTTAAAATTGCTCATAAATCTAATAAAAAAACAGCGAAAGGAGTCAACACTCCCTTCGCCAATTCACAATCAATCAATTAAGCAATCTAAAGCAATCTTTGGATCACTATCTTAAATTTCTTACAAGGAAATCCCTTCATAAACCAGTGATTCTTCTGTAGGAACAACGTCTCCGTCAAAAATCAGTTCACCACGCGTTAAACCGGTCAGTTTTGCTGATGCAGTTCCTGATGCACCTATTGACATATAGATGTCATAAATTCCAATAGTTGTCATTACATTCATATTCACATACAAGGCATTTCCTTTCTTGTTCTTTTTCACTTCCCAAGTTGAAATTCTACCTTTAGCTGTTACACCTCCAACTCCGTTCGAACCTATAGCGGTAGTAGAGCCAATTTGAATAGTTGCAACATCAGAATCAACTTTAATAAAATTAATCATCGGACTAACTGGTTGACGTGCAATATACCTGTCTCTTAAATAATCCGCTTCCAGTACAAAATGTTTATTCTCTACAAGATTTTGTAATTTCTTGTATTGTTCTTCAGCTTTTGCTTTTTTTGCTTCTTCTTTCGATACGATCGAATCGTTCTCCGTTTGAGCAAAAAGTAAATTTGAAGAGACTGCCAACAACACTATAAAAATTAACTTTTTCATCTTTTTATCTCCTTTCTGATTTTATATCTGCAAGCACTGTTCCAATTTTATTTAAAATGAATGAATTTAAAATTCATTAGCACGATTTAACAGATTTTAAACATACAGATACTAAAACACTTTAAAAATCTGAAAATGAACAACAAACATTAATTAGCTTCCTGATACGTTGACATGAAATTTTTCAACGAATAAGTGCCTGAACTATTTGTAATAATTTAGGCGGTTCTTCTTGTTTTTCCACTTAAATTATTAGAAATTGAAATAAAAAATATTGATGACAGTGACACAAAATCAGACAAAAACCAAATTTTTACCACTTTTTATTTTTGCTTTATCCATGGGATTTTTAGAAGCAATTGTTGTAGTTTATATGCGGGAATTATACTATCCTCATGGTTTTGAATTTCCACTTAAAGTTTTACCAACCTGGTTAATGATTATAGAAATAATCCGTGAAGTTTGTACATTATTGATGTTATTTACTGTGGCATGGATTTCGGGTAAAAACTTTCTTCAAAGATTATCCGTCTTTTTATTTCTATTCGGCATATGGGATATATTTTATTACGTTGCTCTAAAAGTTTTTCTCGACTGGCCGGAATCTCTTTTTACCTGGGACTTACTTTTCCTGATTCCGATAGTTTGGTTGGGACCTGTTCTGGCGCCTGTAATTTGTTCTTTGATGATGATAGTTATGACATTCACATTTGAACATTTTCGTTTAAAAAAAGGTATTTCCGGAATAAAATGGACTGAATTAAGTTTAATGATTATTGGCTCAATAATTATTTACATCTCTTTTACGTATGACATTGGAAGAATAATAATTAATGGTAAATACATAAAATCATTACTTCAACTACCGGAAAACACACATTTTATTGAAGAATTTACATCATATGTTCCATCAAATTTTTTATGGGGTATATTCATTCCGGGGCTCGCTTTTATTTTTACCGGGCTTATTCTATTTATTGTTAGAAGCAGAATACGAATTAACGAACAGAATTAATGGAATTACTAGAGCTGAGTCTTTTATTTATAGGTTATCAACATATTAATTCATGAATCAGGATGTTGGTCATTTATATTATAGTTGGTAAATTTGTTTGCTATTTTATGGTTACAGATCCTATCCTTTAAAAATGAACTACTATTTTACAATAGACAGCCTTATTGAATTTATTACTGCAATAGCAGCGTTCGTAGCAATAGTATTTCTTTGGGATAAACGAAATTCCCCGGAAGTAAAATATTTAATTTATCTGGAATTTTTTGTTGCGGTATGGGCTATCGCCTATGCTTTTGAATTTGCCACATATGAACTCCAGACAAAAATTATTTGGTCGAAATTTTCCTATTTTGGAATTGCATTTCTCCCTGTTTTTTACTTTCTGTTTACTACGGCATTCAGCCAAAAAACTCACATTCTAAATCGCAGAAATATCATTCTTTTATCAATCATTCCAGTTATAACAATCGGAATGATTCTAACAAACGACATCCATAAACTGGTTTGGACTAATGTAACACTTGATCCTGTGTTGAATGTTGCACATTATCAACACGGCATCTGGTTCTGGATATACTGGAGCTACGCCATGATCTTGCTGGCATCAGGATTATACAATTTAGTTCATTCTATATATAAATTTACAGCCTACTACAAATCGCAAATTACTGTTCTGCTTTTCGCATCAGTAATTCCAATTCTGGGGAATTTAATGTATATAACTGGTATTAATCCGTTCCCCGGATTCGACTGGACACCTGTTTCCTTCGTGGTTACAGGATTAGTAATTGCATTTGGAATTGCCCGTTACAAGATTTTTGATCTGGTGCCTCTGGCAAGAAATAAACTTCTTAACGTAATGGATGATGGCGTTATTGTTATTAACCCGGAAGGCTTTATTGAAGATTGTAACAAATCAACGATAAGAATATTCTCGCTGAACAAAAAAAAATCAATTATTCATAAACCATTTTCAAAGGTTTTTTCAGATTTTAAACCACTTGTTCAGGCTATAAATTTCAAGGGAGTTGAAAGAGTACAGATTGAAATCGGAAACAAAAATTACCAGGTAAGGATCTCACCAATTTATTACCGGAAGAAAGATTTCTCGGGCAGTTTATTATTGATTCATGATATTACAACAATTAAAGAAGTGGAAGCCGAACTAAAAGCGGCAAACGAACAACTAAAAAACGAAATTGAAATACGCGAAAAATTAATCGAAGATTTGGATTCATTCGCTCATACTGTAGCTCATGACTTAAAAAATACACTTGGAAGTATTGTTTCATCAAGTGAAATTCTGGAAGAAATTATTAATACCGAAGACAAAAAACACAGCGCGCAGGTAGCTGAGTTGATAAAAAATTCTGCAACCAAATCCATGCGCATTACCCAGGAACTTTTAATTCTTGCAAGATCGAGTCACCATGGAATCCAAAAAACTAGCCTGGAAATGGAATTAATTTTTGCAGAGGCTGTTAAGCAGTTAGATGAGCTAATTCAAAAAGAAAATGTTGAAATAAAAATGTCTGAAAGTTGGTTGCCTGCCAAAGGATATGGTCCGTGGGTCGAAGAAGTATGGGTAAATTATCTTAGTAATGCTATTAAGTATGGTGGTAAACCTCCTAAAATTGAAGTAGGCTCTGAATTGCTCGAAGAGAACATGGTGAAATTCTGGATAAAAGATAATGGGGAAGGATTAACTGAAGAAGAACAATCGAAACTGTTTCAGAAGTATGTTCAACTGACAAAACATAGTGCCGACGGGCATGGCCTCGGGCTAAGTATCGTTAAACGTATTATTGGTAAACTTGGAGGAACAGTTGGCGTTGAAAGTAAAGGAACAAAAAACGAAGGATCCATTTTCTTTTTTACTTTACCCGTTTCCTGAACTTTTACCTTTGTTTAATTGAATAAACGATTAGCTGGCCGTGAAACAATTGGCTATTTTCAATTGGAATTCAATCGTCAAAGTAACAGGTACATTTTAGACTACCCATTTTTCCGTACAAACGAAAAAAGCTACATTTGAATAACCAAATAAATGTGTTATCATGAATGGTTCTTTGTTTACATTTTCATTAACCGTTTTTACCGGTTTTTTTGCAATTATGAATCCAATCGCCAACGCGCCAATTTTTTTATCACTTGTAGAAGGTCAGACTGAAATTACTAAAAAAAAGATTGCCCGTAATGCAACTGTAACAGCATTCATAATTGTTGTTTCATTTGTGTTTTTGGGAAAATATATTTTTGATCTTTTTGGTATCACTATCCCGGCATTTAAAATCACCGGAGGTATTCTCCTTTTTTATGTAGGATTTGAAATGTTGCAATCAAAAACATCGAAAATACATCATCAAACGCATGTTGCTGTTGATGAAGGAGTTGCTGTCTCCCCTCTTGCCATTCCAATTTTAGCAGGGCCTGGCACTATTGTTACGGCAATGAATAATGTTACCGACGCCAATCTTGTACACATTCTGATTGTCATTGGCATCTTTGCCCTGATGATTTGCCTTACTTATCTTGCATTTTCATTAAGCGAGAAAATAATAGAAAAAATAGGAAAAAATCTTATTACAGTTATAGGAAAAATCATGGGCCTCATCCTAGCTATCATGGGCACAGGTATGTGTGTTGAGGGAATTAAACTTTCATTCAACCTGTAACTCTATTTAACTTTTTTAAATTCATTCAGTGTATTGTGCACTAAAATCTTTAAACTGGCTTCCATGCTTGGTTTTTTTAGCAGCTTTAGTAATTTTTTTGCAGGAAAATTCTTTGGTAAATTTTTTCTCACCTCCAACTCGCTGATAACATGATGTGCCCCGTTCAGTACAAAAACTGAATCGTAATTTTCAGTTACCTCTTTAAGAAGCGGTTCTAATGAATATTTCCCAAGTCTTATTAATCCTTCAGCTGCTATCCATCGTATATCACTTTTATCGTCATCAAGAGCCTCGATGAAAACGGGAATTGATTCCGGCATTCCAATTTCTTCGATAACTTTCATGGCCTCCCATCGACAAATATGTTTTGGATGTTCGAGTAAGTCTGTAACATATTCCAATGTATTCTCTCCCAAGGCGACTAATTTTTGCCGGGCTTTTTTACGTTTGTGACCATCATCGTTACAAAGCAATTCTACCAGTTTTTCTATTTCACTTGTGTTTGAAACCTGTAAATTTTTTGAATTCATTTTGTAATTATTTTTATTATTAATTTTTGTATTCATCATTTAAAAATTATTATTTCAAATCTCTTCCAATTTCACTCTTTTATGAAATTTGCTGAATTTAATATCCTGATGATCTAATACTTTATAAATGCGTATTTTCAGAAAATCAGTAATCAGAAATGCTATGATTGTATATCCCCAGACCATAAGTGCAAGTTGCCAGGAAATAGGAGTAACAAACCAGCCATAAACAGCAACAAGTGTTGCTAAAATTTTTGTAATTACTGCTGCCCAGAACATTGTTGCACTGGGCTTAATTGACCAGAAAGGTCCCTTTGTGCGGGTAACAAAAATAGTCAGGTGCCCTGCTACTGCGAGTTTCAGAAAAATAAATGTCTGAACTGCATCTTTAGGAAGGTGTAATACCTCTTGTCCGATATAAAAGATTCCGAACGAACTAACCACTCCAATTAGTCCCAGAAATGATGCCATACTTAATAGTATCCGCATATTCCATCGTTCCGGATTTGGTGAATATTTTACATTATCATAAGCAATGGCCATTATCGGAGCATCATTAAACAAAGCCAGCAATACTATCATAATAGCTGTTATCGGATAAAAATTAAACACCAGTATAGCCAGTGTAATAAAAAAAAGCACCCGAATTGTTTCAGCAATCCGGTAAATGGCATAACTATTCATTCGTTGGAAAATTTTCCGACTCTCTTTTAGTGCATCAATAATTACCGACAATCCAGGTAGTGTAAGCACAATATCGGCAGCTGATTTGGCTGCATCTGTAGCACCAGCAACAGCAATACCGACATCTGCCTTTTTCAATGCAGGTGCGTCGTTTACGCCATCACCTGTCATACCAACGATATGTTGTCTATCCTGTAATAATTCTACAATCCGGTATTTATGTTCCGGAAATACTTGTGCAAAACCATCAGTCTGTTCCACAATCCGTCCGGCTTCTTTCTCATTTTTTTTCAGAAACAGCGAAGCTTCACTAATCCGGTTTTTAAGATTAACTTTTTTAGCAATTTGTTTTGCGATGGAAGTGTGATCTCCTGTAATCATTTTCACGTTCACACCCATTTTTGATGCCGTTTTAATGGTTTCTGCCGAATCTTCACGTGGCGGATCAAATAGCGGAATCAATCCCACATATTCCCATTCTCCTTTTTCATTTGTTCTTGCGGCACCCAATGTCCTGTAACCTTGTTCAGCCAAATCGTCAACCTGCTTATTTATTGCTTCAGACATCAAGGCTTTACTCTCCTCAGAAAGTAGAGAAAGAATTACCTGTGGTGCTCCTTTTGTTATTCTGAATTTTTTATTATTCTCAGAAACTACTGTTGCTTCACTTCGTTTAACAACGGGGTCAAATGGTTTAAAATCGACCACAGAAAACGATTTCATTTTTTTAGTTGGAGCATCTAACGACATTGTTTTGCTGACAATAGCCGTATCAATGGGGTCATTGTCCTCCTCACGCGACGCCAGAGAAGCAAATACCAAAACATCATCAGCCGTAAATTTATCCAGCGGAACTATATCTGCCAGTGTTAATTCGTTTTTGGTAATAGTACCAGTTTTATCAGAACACAAAATGTCCATTCCGGCCATTTCCTCGATAGCAACCAGTTTACTTACAATTGCTTTCTTTTTGGCTAACGCCGATGCCCCAACTGCCATTGTAACTGATAAAACTGCCGGCAACGCCACTGGAATAGCTGCTATAGTTAACACGAGAGCAAATTGCAGAGTATCCAGAAAGCTTTCGTGCCGGAAAAAAGACACCATAAAAATGAGTGCAATCATAAAAGCTGCCAAAACAATAAGATAGTGTCCTATTTTTACTACAGCCCGTTGAAAATGACTGACGGTTTTTGCTTCTTCCACCAGTTTAGCTGTCCGGCCAAAAAAAGTATTAATTCCTGTAGCCACGACCAACCCATCCATTTCTCCCTGTCGAATAACCGAACCTGAAAATGCCAAATCAGACTCATGTTTATCCACTGGCAGAGATTCTCCAGTCAATGCTGACTCGTCAGCAGAAAGATAATCTCCTGAAAATAATTTAATATCGGCAGGTACTACATCACCAAGACGCACACGTACTACATCGCCAGGAACCAATTCTCTGGCTGGTATTTTGTTCCACTTCCCATTTCGTTTCACCCGAGCGTTCAGTGCCAATTTCTTTTTTAGTTGATTTATGGCATCGCCGGCTTTATATTCCTGCCAAAATCCGACACTTGCATTCAACAAAAGCAGAACAAAAATGATCCAAAAATCTTCCCAATGGTGAATCACTGCCGATAAAATGGCAGCAACCTCAATCATCCAGGGAATAGGCCCCCAGAAATAACTTAAAAACTTGAGAATCGGATTTACTTTTTTTTCTTCCAACTCATTGTAACCATAATCATCAAACCGTTCCTGTAAAGAAGTGTCAGAAAGTCCGTTTTCGTCGGAGACAAATGCTTTAAAGGTTTCTTTAAGGGAAAGCTTTTTCAACTCTCCAATGTCTGTAAATGTTTTTTTCATTTCTTTCTACTTTTTAAGTTGAAAGCTTCAGCATTATCGAGTTTTGTTTAAATTAGTTTTCTGATCCAGAAAAGTGGCTTGGTTAATTTTATAAACCAATGTTCTTTTGTTATAACAAAGTTTACCTTAAATTGATTTGATTTTATGTCCTGTTCGTGTTAAACAATCTTAAATTTAAACTCTTATAACATTCATTATAAGAATTAAACATAAGCAGTTTAAATGGGATTTTACATTTAAAGATTAAGAAGTTAATATTCCAACTGAAAAAGTTAGTTATTTAAATTTTAACAAGATTATTCAACAAATTTTTCTAAGAAAAATAAAATGAAAGTTCCGACAGATATTTAAAGAGTTTACTTATCTCCCACCATTTTTTTGGGATCTACCCATTTGTCAAAATCTTCCGGGCTAACATATCCCAATGAAACAGCAGCTTCTTTAAGCGTAAGATTTTCATTATAAGCTTTTTTTGCAATCTCAGCCGCCTTATTGTATCCAATGTGTGGATTCAGGCTGGTAACCAACATCAGAGAGTTTTCCAGATATTTTTTTATTACAGGAATATTTGCCCGGATGCCTTCAACACAATTTTCACTAAAACTCACGCAAGCATCGCCAATAAGCCGGGCACTTTGTAAAACATTAGCAGCAATAAGTGGTTTAAATACATTCAGTTCAAACTGCCCGTTGCTCCCTCCCACTCCAACAACTACATCATTACCCATAACCTGTGCCGCCACCATTGTGAGTGCCTCTGCCTGAGTTGGATTTACCTTCCCGGGCATAATACTTGAGCCCGGCTCGTTTTCCGGAAGTAATATTTCGCCTATACCGCATCGAGGGCCACTACCTAACATTCGTATATCATTGCCAATTTTCATCAGGCTCACTGCCACTCGCCTAAAAGCGCCGCTAAGCTCAACCATGGCATCATGAGCGGCTAAAGCTTCAAATTTATTGGGTGCCGAAACAAAAGGTAACCGGGTTAATTCAGCTATTTTTTCAGCAACCAATTCATCGTAACCTTTCGGTGCATTTAATCCCGTTCCAACAGCTGTCCCGCCGAGGGCTATTTCTGCCACTGTCTCGAGTGCATTTTCAATAGCCCTTATTCCTCTGCCCAACTGCTGAACGTAAGCACTGAATTCCTGCCCTAAAGTTAATGGCGTTGCATCCATAAAATGAGTACGGCCTGTTTTAACTATATCTTTAAAGTAGATAGATTTTTCCGCTAAAGAATTCTGAAGTTTTTTAATCCCGGGCAAAGCTACCTCAGCTGTCAATTTATATGCAGCAATATGCATAGCTGTTGGAAAAGTGTCATTACTACTCTGACTTTTGTTTACATCGTCATTCGGGTGAAGTTCCTTTTTTTCATCCGTAAGTTTGCCAAGTTTAAGTAAATGAGCCCGATTGGCAATTACTTCGTTTACATTCATATTACTTTGCGTGCCACTACCGGTTTGCCAGATTACCAAGGGAAACTGATCATCGAGTTTTCCTTCCAGAATTTCATCACAAACCCGGGCTATTAATTCCATCTTTTCTTTTTCAAGAACACCCAATTCGGAGTTAGTTATTGCAGCTGCTTTTTTCAAAATAGCAAATGCATGTATTATTTCTATTGGCATACTTGCCTGATATCCAATTTTAAAATTATTTCGACTGCGCTCCGTCTGTGCCCCCCAATATTTATCTGCAGGCACCTTAACTTCACCCATGGTATCTTTTTCTATTCTATATTCCATAATAATTAATTTATCCTTTTTATCAAAGATACAATGTCTGCAAAAGAAATAATAATTGTAGTTCAAAAACATTCTTTAGGAATATCAAGGCATATCCAATTCTTGTGGATGAAATATAACTTTAGCCCATCTACGCACTAATTCAGTTTGGTAAACAATACTAATCAAACAATACCAATTAAGAACTCCAATGTTTAAAAATCTACCGAATTAAATTTGTCTGATAAAGTTGAGATGACAGGTTCAAATCATAAATTAGTTAGGTTATATTTATAGCTGACTAATTTTTATTTTATGAAATTTTCAGAAATACCAAACATAAGACTTGTTAATCAACATCTTTCATTACAAAAACAAACATCGGTAAAAGGGTTGGTTAAATATATGGGAGCCATGCAGGCTCAGGATTATTCCATGGCACAAATTGCAGTCGGTAAGAGAACAAAAGAGGTTACTTCTGCAGAAGTTGATTCTGCAATAAACAAAGGAGAAATCCTACGGACTCACCTTTTGCGGCCCACATGGCACCTGGTCTCGTCAGATGATATTTACTGGATGCTCCAGCTAACGGCTCCTCATATAAAAACCGCAACAAAATCGAGGCACAGAGAACTTGAACTTTCTGAAAAAAAACTTTCAAAAACATTTTCGATCATTGAAAAAGCATTGATAAACAACCACCACCTGACACGAACGGAGTTGTATTCTATTTTCCATGAATCAAAAATCTCAACAGAAAATAATCGGGGAGCTCATATTCTGATGAGCGCTGAATTAGAGGGAATCTTATGCAGCGGAAAAATAATTAAAGGAAAGCAAACTTTTGCCCTTCTAGAGGAGCGTATGCCAAAGCTTGCGCCAATAAAACGTGATGAAGCACTTGAAAAACTTGCGAGGATTTATTTTACAAGTAGATCGCCCGCAACTTTGCAAGATTTTGTTTGGTGGTCGGGACTGCCGGTTCGTGATGCACGAAGAGCCATTGAAATAATCGGTATTGATTTCATTTCTGAAAAAATTGAAAACGAAAATTATATAATTCCCAGGTCACTTAAAAGTTTTCCTGACATCTCTGATTCAGTTTTATTATTGCCTGCTTTCGATGAATTTCTAATTGCCTACACTAACCGAAAAGCCGTAATCGAAAATGATAAAATGGTAGTTTCAAAAAACGGAATGTTCTGGCCAATAATTGTTGTGAATGGAAAGATTGCAGGATTATGGAAAAGGACGATTAAAAAAGATACTGTAACTGTAACCATCAATTTATTTAAACCACTTAATAAAAATCAATTAGATTTGGTTAAACAGGAAGTTGTCAGACTTGGAAATTTTTTGGGTAAGAAGCCTAAATTCGAAAATTAGAAATTAAATTCTCAAAGTTTATTCAAAATATTTTCTCTGTATTCCTGAGGACCAACTCCTATATATTTTTTAAATGAACGACTAAAATTCCCACGGTCTGAATATCCAAGGGTATAACTGATTTCGGAAATGGTTAATACATTTTGTTTTAGCATTTGTTTGGCCAAATCGAATCGGGTATCCTGTAAAATGGTTTTAAAGGTTGTTTCTTCTTTGGTGAGTTGCCGCTGCAAAGTGCGGGCGCTGGTGTTTAGTTTTGTTGCCACCGTTTCTATATCAGGAAACTGATATTGAAAAGAAGACAAAAGCACTGATTTTACCTTTTCTTTTACCGACTCTTCGTTATTGAACTTTTTTAGTTGCGACTCAATGTGTGATTTCAAAAGCATAAATGTCTCCGGATTAAAAGCTTTCATTGGAATTTTCAAATCGCTATCCCTGAAAAATAACTCATTGGCTTCGCAATTAAATTTGGGGACACTGCCAAAAACTTCTTCGTATTCCACGGAACTTTCAGGAGCATTAGCAACTAAATTTATTCGGTAAGGTTTTAACGTGTTGTTTGAATTAACTTTTATGATTGTCGTCAGAAACGAAAACATTGCATCTACCTCGTGTCGTGCTGTTTCAGGATATTTAATTTGCCATGCTTTGGCAATGGTGTATCTAATTCTCGGGAAGTTAGCATCATCGACAAAAGAGATATCTGAAAAATTTCCCTGCACATTAAAAAATTTACATCCCTGAGTAAAAGCTTCCTTAAGGTTTTTACAACTCGCTGCCAACATTCCAACTGTGCCTGCAACGTGAGGCTCCTGCCCCATTTTCAATCCGTAAAACTCATCTCCGGTTTTTTCAATTGCATATTCCAATATCTTATGAAACTGTTCGAAACTAAACAATTTCTCCGGGTCTGAAACCTCTTCTTCTTTGATTTCGGCCAGCTCATAAACCGGTTTAATATTTACACCTAATGAGCTTAAGTATTCCAGCTGTTTTTTAATTCTTGAGGAATGAACAAACATAGTTGATGGTTTTGACGCAAAATAACAAATTAATGGAATTTAATGATAACAATCAGTCAATGAATTCTTTAAAAACCATTTTTATGTAGAATCGGCATACGCTCTGAAGTATTGGCCCACATATACGAATTTTCCTGAAAGCTTTGCAAAGTTGAAAAGGGAGCACCTATTCATATTTTTGAACTCAGCCTCATTTTTAGATTTGGATTTTGATATTGCTTTGAAATTTTCAGGAATTTAAGCTTTTAACCATAACTTTTGATGCAATTGATCAAATTTTCAAGAATAATTTTTATACTTCTGGTGGAATACGATTTCAATATCTCACAACCTGTTATGAAACGGTTCAACGAGTATGATTTTTTTATAACTTTAACAAACTACATAAAAACAATGAGCTAACTTATTTATCAAAAAAACTTTGATTTAATTCTAGTCAGAATCTGTAAATTGACATTGAGACAAAAAATTATAAATGTTGTTTTTTAGAATTGTTATATTATTTCTGTTTTGTATTTATACAACCGGGCTAGATTCGCAGGAAGTTGAAAATATTGTATTATTCAATAATCAAAATTATATTCTCCCTTACAACGTAAACCAACCTGATCAAACCTGGAAACTTCCTGATAAACTGAATGAAATATCAGGTGTAAGTTTTATCGACAAATATCGTTTAGCGTGTGTTCAGGATGAAAAAGGAAATATTTACATCTTCAATTTATTTTCAGGAGAAATTGAGCGTAAAATTGATTTTGAAAAAGACGGAGATTATGAAGCAATTGAAATTGTTAAAAACGATGCATGGGTTTTAAAAAGTAACGGAACTTTGTATAAAATAAAAAACTATTTAAATGAAAATGAGGATGATGTAGAGAAATACCCGACTATTTTAACCCAAAAAAACGACACAGAAGGATTGGGATATGATGCGAATACAAATCGATTGTTGCTTGCTTGTAAAGGACACCCTTTTATCGATGATAAAAAAGGCAAAAATTTTAAAGCACTTTACTTTTTTGATATAGAAACCAATCTTTTAGACTTAGACCCCTTTTTACTTATTGATCTTGATTTTATAAAAGACCTGAAAAATTATAATACAGTAACCAAACTTGGTGTTGAACTGCTTGCAAACCTGGATCATTCCAAAGGAGATCTCAGTTTTCAGCCATCTGCTTTGGCCATTCATCCACTAACCAAAAATATTTACATTTTAGCTTCTGTGGGAAATTTATTGGTCGTTTATTCACCTGAGAAAGAAATACAAACGGTAATTCAGCTTAAATCAGGGGTACATCCGCAACCAGAGGGGATTTGCTTTAGTCCCGATGGAACCCTTTACATTTCAAATGAAGGGAAAAAGAAGAAAGGAACAATTTCCGTTTTTTATCCAAAAACACAACTTGAATCTAAAAATGAAGATCAGGGAAACCGAAGGTAAAAACATATTGACTCTCTTGTTTCTGGCCATTTTTCAATTTAACACCTTTGGTCAAAAAAATTTTTATTCGTCCGAAAATAAACTTTGGCCAAAAGAAATTAGTGAAGACCTAAATACTAAATTATATTCCGTTTTTTTAATCGGCGATCTTAAAAATCCTCTTGAGAATGAAAACCTGGAAACACTTAAAAATGAATTACTAAAAGAAGGTAAAAACAGCGCACTGGTTATATTGGGCGATATAGTTTATCCATCAGGAATGCCTGAAGAAGAAGATGTGAATTATGAAGAATCCATTCAAAAACATAATGCCATTTTAAACCGGATAAAGGATTATCCAGGTAAAATTATTTTTCTTCCCGGAAATCATGACTGGGCAAAAGGAAAAGAAGACGGTTGGGAATCTGTAATTGCTCAGGAAAATTATATCGAAGAGTTTTTGGGCAGGGGTAATACGTATGTTCCCGACGAAGGTTGTCCGGGCCCGGTGGAAATTGAGTTAACAGATGATATTACATTAATTGTCATTAACTCGCAATGGTGGTTCCAAAAATATGAAAAGCCGGAATTGAATGATTGTGATATCGAAGATGAAAATGACCTTTACATTCAAATTGAGGATGCTATCAGAAGAAACAAGGATAAAAAAATAATTTTTGCCTCACATCATCCGCTTTTCAGTGATGGTATTCACGGAGGTAATTTCCCTTTTTTGCTAAATATTTTTCCTTTTACCGAAAACAATCCTTCGCTTTTCATTCCTTTCCCAGGCTTCTTTTATACTAGTTACAGAAAATTTTTTGGCGATTCCCAGGATTTAGCTCATCCCGATTATAAATCTTTTAAAAACAACCTGCTGGAAATTCTCAGGAAATATCCCGACATAATTTTTGCTGCAGGACATGAACACAATTTACAATATTTAGAAACTGATAGTTTGCACCACATTATCAGCGGAGGTGGCGGAGAAGGAACTTTTATCGCTAAGCGGAAAAATCAGGCTGATTTTGCCGCTCAGTCAACTGGATTTGCAAAACTCTCCTTTTATAAAAACGGAAATGTATGGCTCCAGTTTTTCAGTACCGGAGAGAATAAAGAAATACAACCAATTTTTAATAAGAAACTTTATTCCAAAACTCCTTTTAATGCTGAAAAAAATGAAAAACAATTAGAATTTATTGATTTCAAAGACAGCATTGTACATATTAAATTGAGCGATCAGTATTTGAAAGGTAAATTTCATCGATTCCTTTTGGGGAATAATTATCGTGAAATATGGAACACTGAAATTGATTTCCCCGTTTTTGATATCGGTTCAGAGCAAGGTGGACTAACAATTTTAAAAAGAGGAGGAGGACAACAAACACGTTCAGTAAGATTGGAAGGCAAAAACGAAAAACAATATGTACTGCGCTCGGTAAATAAATTTGTTGAAAAAGCTTTAAGTGAAAACATGCAAAATACACTTGCTGAAGATGTTGTCCAGGATGGAATTTCGGCATCACATCCTTATGCCTCTGTTACTGTGCCAAAATTAGCAGAGGCGGCCGGAGTAATGCATACGAATCCAAAATTGGTTTGGGTCCCGGATGATCCGAGACTTGGTATATACAAAGATGACATTGCAAACGGTGTATTTCTGTTTGAGGAGCGACCGGCCGGAAACAGAAAAGACATAGAAAGTTTTGGGTATTCAGAAGACATAGTAAATACCGCAGAAACAATAAAAAAAACAAACGATAAACACGACCATCTCGTTGATCAGAGTGCCGTTCTTCGAGCCCGTTTGTTTGATATTCTTATTAATGACTGGGATCGACACGATGATCAGTGGCGATGGGCAACATTTAAAGAAGATGGTCTGAAAATCTACAAACCAATTCCGCGTGACCGTGACCAGGTTTATTTTGTTAATGAAGGTATATTGATGTGGCTGGCTACACGTAATTGGGCTCTGCGTAAATTTCAGGGATTCGACTCAACTATTGAAGATGTTGTTGGATTAGGTTATAATTCCCGTTATTTTGACCGTGCATTCCTGACGGAACCAAATTTAGAAGATTGGCTCAGTTCAGCAAATGACATAAAAACAAGCATTACAGACTCAGTAATACACGAAGCAATAAGTGAACTTCCTCCTGAAATATACAAAATGTCCGGGAACGACATTGAAGAAAAATTAAAATCACGAAGAGACTTACTTCCAAAATATGCCGGCGATTTTTATCGTTTTTTGGCAAAAGAAGTTAATGTTGTGGGAACAGACGAAAAAGATTTATTTAATGTAATGCGGCTACCTAACGGAAATACAAAAGTGGAGGTTTTTGCCGTAAGTGATAAAAAAGGGGAAATCAGGGATAAACTTTACGAACGTACATTCCTTCCCAATGAAACAAAAGAAATAAGGCTGTACGGCTTAAAAGACGATGATGAATTTATTTTGGAAGGGCGTGCAGAAAAAGGAATAAAAGTAAGAATTATTGGAGGAAAGAATAATGATAAAGTGCAGGGATGAATCGTACGTCGAAGGATGGAGTAAAAAAAACGATAATTTACGATAGAAAAGACAAAAAAAATGAAATAATACCCGGGAAGGAAACAAAAGTTTATCTAAGCAGTAAGAAAAGCATTGACAATTATAATCGAAAACAGTATAAATTCGACAAGGTTATACCATTATTAACAGGAGGCTACAATATTGACGACGGAGTATTCTTAGGCAGTGGAATAGCCATTAAAAATTACAACTTCAGGGATTCAAGTTTTCACAAGTTAAAAGGAAAAGGAGCATTTCAAACCGGTGCATTCGAAATTGAATATAAAGGACAGGTATCTTCGGTATCTCAGCTTTTTGATTTAGAGATAGATGCGAACATTAGCGCCCCGAAAAGTGTGGAAAATTATTTTGGTGTTGGTAATGAAACAAAAAGAACATCCCATAGTAAAAAATTTTACCGTGTACGTAATATTTATGGTTGGTTCAATCCTAAACTGCGTCATACAATAAACCATTCTGCCAGTTATTTTGTTGGAACATTTTATCAGTATTACCAGGTAACAGATACCCTTAACAGGTTTATCGGGCAACTTTATCCCGAAGTGCTTCCAAAATCATCTTATATTGGTAATAATTATACAGGACTAAATATTGGTTTTACAGTAGACACAAGAAACAACAGTGCCCTACCCCAACGTGGCATATACTGGGATACCAAAGCCACTGGTTTTTACAGTATAAAAGACAATGGGAAAAATTTCATAAAGCTTCAGTCAGATATCAGTTTCTACCTGAGTTTCAGAAGAGACCCGAGATTTGTATTAGCAACCCGAATTGGAGGTGCTACCAACATTGGAGATTACGAATTTTATCATGCCAATTTTCTGGGAAGAAAAACCAATTTAAGAGGATTCAGAAATAACCGGTTTGCAGGCGATCAATCATTTTATCAAAACACTGAATTGAGAGTGAAACTAAAAAATATTCACAGCTACTTATTTAACGGACAGGCTGGGTTATTGCTGTTTAACGATATCGGAAGGGTTTGGGTAAAAGGCGAAAATTCAGACAAATGGCATAATGGATACGGTGCCGGAATATGGATTTCTCCTTTTAATGCAACTGCAATTACATTAACTTACGGCATGTCGGAAGATGACAAACTATTTGATTTTACATTTAGTTATATGTTCTGATTATAAAATGGAAAATACTTTGTAAATGAATAATATAAATGAAAAACTGGTTGGCAAGGCAGAAGAATTTGTCCGACAATTTTTGAAAGAAAATTTATCGGATAAAATTACTTTTCACACCCTTGAACACACAACCTACGTGGTTGAAAAAGCGGAATACATTGGAGAAAAAAATGGTTTAAATCCTGAAGAAATAATTTTGGTGAAAATTGCTGCCTGGTTTCACGATATAGGATACGCTGTTGATATTGAAAATCATGAAAAAATTGGCGCTGAAAAGGCAGATGAATTTCTTACTTCCCAGGGAATTGAAAAATCAAAAATTGACCAGGTAAAAGAATGCATATTTGCTACACGTATTTCAACCCAGCCGGTTAGTTTGCTCGAAAAGGTAGTGTGCGATGCCGACCTGTCGCATCTGGCAGAGGAAGATTATTTTGAAAGAATTGAAAAGATGAGGAAGGAATGGAAAAACCATTCATTTGATAAGGTAAGCAAACGTAAATTTCTTGGAAAATCAGAAGAGTTTTTCGAAACACATTCATACCATACTGATTTTGCAAAAAAAGTATTTGAACCAAAAAAAGATGCAAACCTTCAGAAAATTAAAAAACTAAAATATATGCTCGACCAAAAAAAAGAAAAAATCCTGCTTTCAAAAAGTAAAAAGGGATAAAAAGAAAAAAAGGATATTCACGAGGAGTGGAATCAATGTTCCGGCTGACGGCACGCAACCAGATTAACCTGAGTTCGATTGCAGATAACAAATCAAACATTTTAATATCAGTTAATGCAATCATGATCTCAATTACAATGACAGTTCTTGTAACGCGTTTCGACGAGGTTCCAAACCTTATTCTGCCAACGCTCATATTTTTATTGTTTTCACTTGCCACTATTGTTTTTGCGATTTTATCTACACGCCCCAACATTTCATCCGGTACTTTCACAAAGGAAGATATCAAACATAACAAAGTCAACCTTTTGTTTTTTGGAAATTTCTATAATATGAAATTGGACGAATATGAATGGGGTATCGAAGAATTAATGAAAAACGACGAACATTTATATTCTACTATGATTAAAGATCAATATTTTCTTGGGAAAGTATTAGCTAAAAAATACAAACTTTTACGCATTGCGTATAATCTTTTCATGATTGGAATAATTGTTTCAGTGATTGTTTTTGTTTTAGCTTTTATTAATGTCTAAAAAAACTTTGGCAAATGAGTATTAAAGTTGATCGGCTTCTTTTTGTAAAGGGAAAAAATTGACCTTATCATTACAAAGGTCAGAGAAATGGAGGAAAAATATGAAAAGGAGATCGAAAGTGTTCATCCGGTTTATCACAAAAGCGCCTTAAATTTGGTTCACTATCTGGCATTCCGAAGTTTCGATATTGATGAACTTCAGGAGGATTTGCGTGATTTGGGACTAACAAGTTTATCGAATATTGAAGCACATGTATTGAAAAGCCTGCTCTCGATGAGCTTCATCTTAAATAAGCTGCTTGAACAACCAAATCCTGAAAAAATTAGAGGAATTATTTCATTTAAAAAGAGTGAAAAAATTCTTAACCGAAATAACCAAACTAATGTTTGGTTACAAATCGAAAAAACGACGCACAAGAATCATGGTCACTCTTCCTGAAACGGCAGCTGAAGATCGTTTATTTATTAGTCGTTTAATGAAGTCGGGTATGAATAGTGCCCGGATTAACTGTGCCCATGACAACAAGGAAACCTGGAAAAAAATAATTAAACATATCCGCGAAATAAGTGAAAAACAACTAAAAAGCTGTAAGGTAATGATGGACTTGGGTGGCCCAAAATTGAGAACTGGGGCAATTGAACCAGGCCCTAAAATTGTACGTATCAGACCAGAAAAAGATGTTTCAGGAAAAATAATTAATCCTGCCAGAATCTGGATTGCACCTCCTGGCTTTCTTCCTCCCGATGAAACTGCAATTCATATTCCGGTAAACGAGCAATGGTTTAGAGAAGTTAAAAGAGGCGATATTATTCGTCTGTCAGATACCCGAAACAAAAAAGTAGATTTTAACGTTGGCGGCAGAAAAGGGAACGGACGTTTGGGATTTTGTTTTACTTCGGCTTACGTGTCTACCGGAACAGAGTTAAAACTTTTTGGGCCCGACAAACTGGAAAAAGCCAAAAATAAAGTTGGCGAGTTATTACCCATCGAACAATACATTCAGTTAAAGCTTGGCGAAAATCTCATATTACATAAAGATCCCAAACCCGGAGAACCGGCAATTTATGATGAAAAAGGGAGTTTATTGCAACCTGCCCACGTCTCCTGTACATTACCCGAAATTTTTAATGATGTAAAGGTTGGTGAACCTATTTTCTTCGATGATGGTAAAATAGAAGGAGTAATTGAGGAAGCAAACCATGAGGAACTCAAAATAAGAATAACATACGCAAAAGACGTAGGTAGCAAATTAAAATCTGACAAAGGAATAAATCTACCACACAGCAATTTGAATGTGAGCGGATTAACTGCAAAAGATAAAATAGATTTGGAATTTGTTGCTGAATATGCCGATACAGTAAACTTTTCTTTTGTGAATGACGAAAATGATGTTAGTGAATTGCTGGATGAATTGGAAAAATATGAAAGAACAATTGGTATTATTCTGAAAATTGAAACACAAAAAGGATTTATGAACCTGCCACGTATTTTGTTACGGGCCATGCAAACCTTTCCTATTGGAGTTATGATAGCACGTGGAGATTTAGCTATCGAAACCGGCTGGAAAAATTTTGCAAGTATCCAGGAAGAAATTCTTCGTATTTGCGAAGCTGCCCACGTACCTGATGTTTGGGCAACGCAGGTTTTGGAAAACCTGGCAAAAAAAGGTGTCCCTTCCAGGGCTGAAATTACAGATGCAGCATTGGCTCAGCGTGCCGAATGTGTGATGCTGAACAAAGGAGTTTACATTGAAAAAGCGGTAAAAATGCTGGACCGGATTTTACGCCGAATGCAACATTTTCAGAAAAAGAAAGAAACCATGCTGCCAAAACTGGAAGATGCTGAGAATTTGCATTTGTCTCATGAGAAGTTCGATATTTAGGAGTTAAATTCTTTTTTACGCAAAAGGACAAAACAAAAAATTAAATTTCTAAAACTGGTAACTTATTTTCAAGCCACTTATTCTTCCTGTAAATGGAATTAAAGTTAAACCTGAATCTTCATTTTTTATCCGGTGTAATTCAGGAATTAAAATACCGGCAGTTGCCCCTACCACAAATCCTGTTAGTATATCCGTTGGAAAATGCTTCATTGCTTTAAAGCGATAATAACCTACCAATGACGGAGGTATAACTGCGGCAGCAAAAATCCAGTATTTTTTATTTCCCAATTCAGAATGATAATCGGAGTATACCTTTGCCATAAAAAAAGACGCAGTTGCCGCCGTTGACACATGCCCGCTGAAAAATGAGTTACGGGTTTCGTTAGCTAATTTTCCTCCAAAGGAACTTCAGGATTATAATTAAAGGGACGTGTCCGGTAAATAAAACTTGAAGTTAACAAATAGAAATCCGTATTAATTGCATGAGATTCTGCATATAAAATCAACAAATCAAGCCAATCCTTTCTAATAGTATTATCCAAAGCAAGAAATCCGGGAAGAATTATGGAACTGTTTAAAAAGAAATCTGAAATATCATGAGCTTTATGGCGAAAAGAAACGTCCTGCCGGGTTGCAGGCCTGTCGAACCACCATATATCATCGGCATTTAGATGGAGTATTTCATCGTGTTTTAAATTCGGTTTACTTCTCAAATAATCAAATCCTAAAAATGAGGCACCAAATAAACCAACCGTCAAAGGACCTTCAAGCTTTCGGTTAATTTTATAAACCGAACCCACTTTTGAAACTGACCAAAAGCATTTTGGTTTTTTGCGAAAAAAGAAAAGTATTAAAAAAATAACAGATATCAGATATTGTTTCATAATCAACACTTTAGGTAAAAGTAAAAAAACATAACTTTATTTTCATTCAATTTTAAGATTTTCTTTTCTTATTAAAACAACTTATTTAATTTCGTCTTGTTATGACACGCAACAAATTCATACTATTTCTGATATTGTTCTTTTCAACATTCTCTGTATTCGGGCAAAACGATAGTACAATAGTGAAGTTCAATCCTTATAAAATGAACTATTATACTGATATCCCTATTACGGTAGCAGGATTAGTTGCAAGTAAATACGGAACCGATTATTTAAGGGATCGGAAGCCAAAAAATCGGATAGAATTTCTTCATTAAAACCTCAAGATGTTTGGTTTTTTGACAAAAGCTCAACACGAATTGACCCGGAGAAAGGAGAAAATGCCCTGAATATATCGATTATTTCTGCGCGCAGGAATGTGGACACCTTTACTAATGTACATTGATCCCAAAGTAAGAGATATCTGGTACGATTTTGCCCTTTTACATACCGAGACACAAGCTATTAATTCTTCGGTATATTTGGCCGCTTCAATTCCAATTCCACGCTTAAGGCCATTCATGTATAATCCTGAAGTCAGCTCAGAAGTGAAGCACGGGAACAATACAACCAACTCTTTTTTTAGCGGTCACACTTCGGTTGTAGCTGCATCAACCTTTTTTATGGTGAAAGTATATTACGATTTACACCCGGAGTCAAAAAACAAAATATTATTTTATGGATTGGCTTGCATACCTCCGGCCTATACAGGTTATTTACGTTATAAAGGAGCCAAACATTTTCCTTCAGATATTTTAACAGGATTTGCCGTTGGTGCATTAACTGGGATTCTGGTACCTGAATTTCATAAAAGAAATTCTGCTGTTAAAGTTTATCCGGTGAGCCTGAACAGAGGCTTTGGATTACATTTCCAGTACACTATGAATTAACATAGAAACCAGAGCAATAGTGAACAAAAAATGTCTTTGATTATTCTTTTTCACGATAAACGCCATAGATTTTAACCACTCTTTCTTTTCCAATAAACTTCACAATATCTACATATTTAAGTTTATATTTTGTTTTAGCTTTTATAAGTTGAGCGGCAAAGTCACGCGTCACCAGTATATACTTTCTGTATTTTTTACATTGTTTTTGGATTCGGGCTGCAGTATTCAAAACATCGCCATGAAAAGCCAGTTCCTTTTTTATTTCACCGACTTCTGTTGCCATAACTTCGCCGCTATTAATGGAAGCGGCAAAAACGGGAAATAATTGATATTTTTTTTCAAAATAACTTTTATATTTTTCTAATTCTTCTTCGTAGTAGTAATAAAAATCAACAGCACGCCTAAAATTTTTAAAATTATCGGCATTCCATGTAACTACTACTTCATCTCCAACAAACTGATAGATACGCCCCATAGATTTTAGTACCGGATTTGTTAAAAAACGGTAACAATCCTGAATAAAATAGCTGTATTTCTCATGTCCTAGTATTTCTGCATACTTTGATGAAGATTGTAAATCAAGAAACATGAAAATGCGATTTTCTTCACGGGGTTTTTGATAATATCCCATTATAATTTTTCTCAGTGGAGCATGCCCAATCTGATGAATCAAGGTATACAATAAATGATAAATATAACTGGCGATGAAAATTACAATCAGAAAAAACAACGTGGTTGAATTAAACAAGAATTTTTGCAATTTAGTAACCAACTCCACTAATAAATAATCTTCATTTATATTGTAATGTATGATACCTAATAAAATGCCTAGTAAAATAAAAACAGCAGTATCAAATAAAACAACAACCAAAGTTAGTCTTCTTATTCGAGACTTTCGAACCATTTTTGGATAGACAAAAAGAAGAATAAACCAAGTGAATGTGGCAAATATTGATATGATAATTGAAGAAAGGATTATCTCATCCTCAAAAAAAATCATTCCTTTTGAAAGTACCTCTCTGAAGTCATCATTACGAACTCCAAGGTAACGCAAAACGAAAGCAATCCTTACAACAAGATTCCAATATATAATTGCAAAAAACAGAATTACCAGCTGATATCTAAATTTAGGCCCTATTTTAATCTTGGACAATAGATTCATTGTTCTTTCGGTTAGAATTTAAGGTTAATAATACCAAAATTTGTAGTTTTTAAAACTTTTGATCCTTATTAATCTAACAAGTTAGTTTAAAAGTAATAATAATTACCTGATTAACATTAATGATTTCATTCTCGAAGTTAGCTGGGTAAAATATTTATTAAATTACGACACACTTGCAAAACCAAATTAATTAGATTGAAACCCAACTTAAAAGGCATCTTTTTACCTGAAGCCAGAAAATAATTTCAAAGTCTTGGTATTCTAATTGCCAAACTACAAAATTGTCGTTTTTTAACAAGCTTTTGGAATTTAATGATAACACCCATGTGGTCGCGATTTTAAATCTTTGTAATGTGAAATTCAAACGATTAAAAACATTATAAAAATCAAAAATCATGACAATAAAAACCGTAAAACTCATCGCATTCATCCTCCTGTTGGTTCACGGAATCGGACACCTTCAGGGAGTAGTTGCCAGCTTTGGCGTAAAAATCAATAATTCAAATGCACGTATCTCGTGGCTTCTAAAAGATTTGGAAGAAAGTGTAAACGCAAAAGTTTCTTTTGTACTGTTTCTCATCACTGCCATTTTCGGAATTCTGACCGCACTTAGTTTTAAAGGAATTCTTATTTCGGGTTCTCTATGGCAAAGTTTCGCAATAGTCACTGCCATTTTATCGACATTGTGTTTGATTCTTTTTCCCAACGGATTTGCCATGTTCTTTAACAAAATTGGCGCAATTGCCGTAAACCTGATAATTTATTACTCTATCGTATTTAATCAGAACTGGCCATCTGTATTTTTTGAAGAGTAATCAACTATTAACCAGAAAAATCATGAAACCTTTAAATATCATAGTACAAGTTGTAAAATGGATAGTCATAACCGGAATAGTATTATTCACAACGTCGTTATTTCTGAATAAATCTTATCTACAGACCATCCTGTTTCTTTTAATCGCAGCAACACTCGCCTAGTGGCCGAAAATCATTTCTGAAAAATGGAACAGAAAAACGGCAGCTATTTCAAGGATTGGATTTTTGTTCATTCTTGTTTTGATAAAAGTTGTTTTTCTGAAAGGAGAACCTAAAACGACCATTTATACTTCAGTCGAAAACAGAGAAACCTTAATGGCAATTTATGATCAAAGTTGTATCAACTGGCCGGAAAATACAGAAGACATTTTTATTGAAACTGAATATGGAAAAGTACATGTTCTGGCTTGTGGACAGAAAGATAATCCACGTATTTTATTATTTCATGCAGCTTCTATGGGTGCACATTCGTGGGCAGAAAATCTGGAACCTTTACTCAAAAACTACCGGATTTATGCTGTTGACAATATAGGAGAAGGAAATAAAAGTCAGTTAAAAAATGCTTTGATTTATCCCAACTCACCAAAAGAAATTGCCGATTTATACGCTTTTATAGCTGAAAGTCTGGGAATTGAAAGTTCACCGGTTTTTGGTGCTTCAAACGGCGGGTATATCGCTCAGGCCTATTCTTATTACTATCCTGAAAAAGTGGAATCACTGGCGCTTTTTGGCCCGATGGGCTTGACGCATCTTTCCGGAAAAAGTATTTTTATGTTGGGCGCTGCATCAATGTATCCTTTGCAGATCGTTCGCAATAGTGTAGCCAAATGGGCAATTAGTAAAGATGAATACGTAAATCAGAAATATGGCGATTGGTTTAATCAGATCATGAAAGCAACAATCCCGTCAGTTGCAATGCCTGTTCCTATGACAAGCGAACAGAAAAAACAAATGGATTTGCCTGTTTTACTTTTTCTGGGAACAAAAGATGCCATTGTTGGTGATGCTGAAGTAGCCAGACAAACAGCATTGGATTACCCGAATATTCAAATAGAAATACTGGATTCAGGTCACTTAATTTCAGTTGAAAAAGCTGATCAAGTAAATGCAATAATTACTGAATTTCTGTATCCGGACTGAGCAACGAAGCTTTATATTCCGACACATTCGTTTCTACATTTCTATATTCAACAAACAGGATTATCACAAATAAAATCAGCGAAGGAATGGCTAAATAAAACCCAATTCGATTAAGTACTGTTAATGGAATTACAAACAATGGATTTACCAGAATTTGAAAAATTCCCCCAACTTTCCAGAGCACAGAAAATTTACTTTTAATCAACAACATGGCAACACCCAACAATACTCCGTTAATGCCTAAAATGATTCCGAGCAATTTCATGACATAAACCAAAAAGTCAAGCTGTGTATAAACACCCAAAATATCGGTGATTACCATTATCGGGACAAGCACAATAATTACTACTGCGGTTATTTGCAGCATAACACTTTTATATTTCCTTCCCAAAATAAAAAAGCCGATATAGAAAAATACCGATGTGATGAAATGCACAATCGAAGTAACCAGGTGAAGATTTACACCATTAATTTGTAAGGGTATAATCGCAACATGGAACAACCAGTTGATAATATTTACTATTCCAGCAATAAAAGCAATCAGTATTAAATCTTTCGACACAATATTTTGTGAAGCGGGCTGCAGATATACCTGGTGAAAATCATACTCCAGAAATTCAGCAATTAATTTCAGCGTTGAATGTCTTGGCGATACTTCGCCGCATTCAATCCGTTGAACGGTTCTGATATCAATATTACACGACTCTGATAGTTGCTTTTGTGTTATCCCTTTTTGGTTGCGGATTTCGTTGATTAATTTTCCTAATTCCGGTTGATTCATTTTGATTTTTTTATTTCAAAAGTACAGCCGACTGAATTACAACTCAAACATTAACTACAAAATTTATACGGCATTGTTACGGCATTTCAAATTATAACGTATAAATCTCAGCATAAAATTCTTATTTTTAAATTCAAAATCACAAAAAATGGAAACCATACTAACCAAAACTATTATTGTTTCAGTTTTAACACTAATCACAATTATCTCAGGAATTTTACTACGAAAAGCCGGAAAACCTTATAAAGCCGGGATATTTACAATACACAAACTAGCCATTGTTGCTGTCTTTATTTTTGTAGTTTTAATTTATATCCAACACCTTCAATTTTTCAGCTTTCAAGGCATTGGACTGGCACTTTTTATTTTATCCAGTTTTATTTTTCTGGCGTCATTTGGAACAGGGGCCGTACTCAGTTTTGAAAAATTTTCTTCTTTCAAAATGCAAATCACACACCGCGTTCTATCATGGCTGACGATTTTATTTATTCCGGTAATCTGGCTGGTTTGCCATTAATTATTTTTTCTTTTTCGATTTTGTCTCAACCGGTTCGTAGGAAAAAACATCTTGCAGAGGTGTATGGAACACAAGGGCAATTTTAAATGCCAACTCCAGCGAAGGCGAATAATTACCCTTTTCAATGGCGACAATAGTTTGCCGCGAGACGTTTACCCGGTCGGCCAGTTCTTGCTGAGTCATCTCATCAGCATCAAAGCGCAAACGTCTGATATTGTTCTGAATACTTCTGTTGGGCATCTTAAACTCCTTTCCTGTAATAATACATTTGCGAACCGTTGTCGATCCATTCCGATATCAAACCACTGATTACAAACACAATAAAAATGGAATAAGTAGGCAAACCTATTGCCAGAGCGATGATGGCAATCATAAACCCGATTACAAAAGAATAATGAGAATTCCGTAGTGCTTTCAGTTTAATTAATTTATCCCGTTCATCTTCCTGTGGAATTTTGTCGTCCCGCGTTGCAATCGCATTTACAATGTGAAAAATGATATAAATGACAATTCGGGCTACAATTGAAATTCCGGCATAAACCAGAAACAGTTTTCCCCAGGCCTGGAAGTCATCGGTTAAATCGATTCTTCCGTCAAGGTAACGTTGATAAACAAACCAGGCATAAATCGCCGTAATTAACAGACCACTAAAAATGTTGATAATGTTTTCTTTTTCTCTGTACGACATGACTTTTACTTTTTTGTATGAATAATTTTACTATTAGTTAAAAATACACGACACAAAGATAAATATTTTTTACATAATGTCAAATATTTTTTACATTTTAATTTAAAGAATTTATATTTGTGATTCAGAATATTTGATTTTAAAGTTTATTCCAAAAGGATTACTTTTGAAAAAATCAGGATAAAAAATCAAAACAATTGGTATGGAAACTGCCTCTCTCAGCGAAATAAAAAAAGAACTAAAATTACTCTCTCCCACCCAACTTCAGGAAATTGCCATACGTTTGGCAAAACACAAAAAGGAAAACAAAGAGTTATTGAGTTACCTTCTTTTTGACGCTTTTAACCAGCAGGTTTTTATTCAAAATGTAAAAGATGAAATCGATGAAAGTTTCAAAAACCTTCATCGTTTCAGCACCTATCATACAAAAAAACAGTTGAGAAAAATTTTAAGGGAGACCAACAAATACATTCGTTTTTCAGGTTCGAAAGAGGTTGAAATAGAACTACGGATTTATTTCTGCATGAAAATGAGAAAACAGGGCCACAAAATAAATTACAGCAGGGTTATCGCCAATATGTACATGAACCAGGTAAAAAGGATAAAAAAAGCCTTGTCAATGCTTCACGAAGATCTCCAGTATGATTATCAGGACGCAATAGATTTATTATAAATTCGATAGCTTTCGATTTCTCAGTATTTGTTTACTTGCTTGTTATTATTTTGATTTTTATTTTTATTCCTGCATGAATACAGAAAACTTTGATACATAAATAGAAATTAATCTTCATTAATGAAAATTTGAATGGATTTAATTGATCGGATAAAAAGTTTCTATAATCTCACCAACGAAGAGCTTGAAATTTCACAGCAGGCTTTTAAACCTATGGCTGTTCCTGCCAAGACCCTATTCTTAGAGGAAGGTAAAATTTCAAATCATGTAGGATTTATTGAAAATGGATTATTCCGATCTTTTTTTTACGATGACAATGCCAACGAAATTACAACACATTTTTTTCAACCCGGGACTGTGCTCATTTCGATGGAAAGTTTTAATAACCAGGTTCCTGCCAAAGAAAATATTGTTGCCATGGAAGATTCCAAAATTTATGCCATGACTTACAAAGAAAGCCTGGAGCTTTACGAACGTGTTCCTGCCTGGCGACAAATTACAAAAGACGTTGATGAAATGAAATTCAACGATTTAATGAACCGCTCCATCCAGCTTCAAACATTGTCTGCCAGAGAAAGATACGACCTTTTTTGCCAGCATTATCCCGACATCATTCAGAAAGTAGCATTAAAACATATTGCATCTTACCTTGGTATTGACATCGCCACACTCAGCCGCTTACGAAAAAAAAGGTAAAGTTGATCTATTTGCGTGAACACAGTTCGACTGCGCTCACTGTGACTGTCAGACTGAGCGTAGTCGAAGTCTGTTTATTTACTGTTGTTACGCAATTCCAGTAATGGATGAAAAAGTAATTTCTTTTTTTTGACATTTGTCAAACAATTGTCATCAAGGGTCATGGTAACTTTGTGTTGAATATCAACATAAATATATTATCATGAAAATACTAGTAATAGGCGCCAGTGGCATGCTGGCCAAACCGGTTGTTCAGCAACTCAACAAAAAAGGATTTCAACTTCGTTTGTTTTCACGAAATGTAAATCCATCTATGTTTATTAATGATCACGACATTGTCAACGGCGATGTTTTTAATTCCGATGATTTAAACCGGGCGGTAGAAGGATGCGATGCTATTCATATCTCCATTTCAAGAGTGAATGAGAAAAAAGCAACAGAAGCGATCGTAAAAGCTGCAAAGGAAAAAGGCATAAAAATCATCAGTATGGTTTCCGGATGTACGGTAGCTGAAGAAAATCGCTGGTTTTCTTTTGTGGATAACAAATTTCAGGCAGAGCAAATCATAAAAAACAGTGGTATTCCGTATATCATTTTTAGACCAACCTGGTTTTTTGAATCACTGGAATTAATGATAAGAAACGGGAAAGCTACCATGTTGGGGAAACAGCCCAATCCTTATCACTGGGTAGCTGCCGACGAATTTGCCCAAATGGTTGCAGAAGCCTATTCAAAAAAAGAAGCACTTAACAAAACATTTTATGCTTACGGGCCTGAGACCTATTTAATGAAGGATCTTCTGGAAAAATACTGCCAAAGCAATTATCCGGAAATTAAAAAAGTATCGGTTGTTCCAATTCCACTCTTAAAAGTAATTGCCAGGCTAACAGGAAATAAAGAGCTAAAAGAAGCCTGCAATTTATTTGCCTATTTCCAGAAAGTAAAAGAACCTGAAATTTCTCCTGAAGCTGGTGGAGTGTTAAAACAGCCTGAATTAAATTTTGAAAAATGGTTAAAACTCAAAAATGAAAAATCATGAAAAACGGGGTATCTACAAAATCCTTGTCGTTTAACCGGAGAATGGTAATTGCCTCGGCAACGATAACCAACAAAAAAAATGCGTTTCACAGTTATACTGAAGTAGATGTAAGCGAGGCACGCCAAATTATCAAAACCTATTATGAAAAAACAGGCGAAAAATTGTCATTCACAGGCTATATCGTAAAATGCCTGGCCCAAACCATCAAGCAGTATCCACAGTTTAACTCCTTTATAAAAGGCAGAAAACTGGTAATACTCGATGATGTGGTCATCAGTGTGATGACCGAACGGGAATTTGACGGTGAAAAAATACCCGAGCCGCTTGGAATTCACCAGACACATGTAAAAACCTATCGGCAGATTAACGAAGAAATAAGAGCGGCACAAAACCACATAGGGAAAAAATTGGGAAGCCTCGAAAACATGACCTGGATACGCCTTATTCCGGGTTTTCTAATGAAAAAATTTGTGTGCCTTGCCGACACAAATATCAAAATGGCAAAACGCTACGGAAAAATTGCTGTTACGTCGGTTGGTATGTTTACCAACGAACCTGTCTGGTTTATTCCGCACGGCACGGCAACTGTGATGCTCACCATTGGCAGTATCACAAAAAAGATGGTATTCGACGGAACTGAACATACAGAACGGGAGTTTCTCTGCCTGACCGCATCGTTTGACCACAACATTATTGACGGTGCGCCGGCTGCTCGTTTTATGAATCAGTTGATTGAAACAGTTCGCAGCGGACATTTACTTCATAATATTTTACCCAAAGAAAATTAGAACACAATTTTTTTGACATTTGTCAAACAACCGAAACCAACATTTCAATGATATTTGTATAAAAATTTCAACCATGAAAGTTACAGCATTTATTGGCAGCGCACGTAAAAAACACACCTACCTGACAGCAGAAAAGGTTTTAGAAAAAATCCGGTCGTATGGCGATATTGAAACCGAAATTGTTCCATTGGCAGAATACAATCTGGGAACCTGCAAAGGTTGTAAACTTTGTCTGGACAAAGGCGAAGAATTATGTGTTTTAAAAGATGACAGAAATATTTTGCTGGAAAAAATGAAAAATTCAGACGGAGTAATTTTTGCATCACCCAATTATTCCTTTCACGTTTCGGCTGTAATGAAACAATTTCTCGACCGCCTGGGATTTATTTTTCACCGCCCGCAGTTTTTTGGAAAAACCTTTACTGGCATTGTTGCACAGGGCGTTTATGGTGGAAACAAAATTGTAAAATATTTCAATTTTATTGGCAAGGCATTGGGTTTTAATGTGGTTAATGGAATTTGTGTTACCAATCTGGAACCGGTTTCAGAAAAGGCCTTGGCCAAAAACGAAAAGAAAATAGAAAAACTTGCTAAAAATTTTTATAAACAACTGGCAAAAAACGAATTACCTCAACCATCGCTGTTTGATTTATTTATATTCCGCATGTCGAGAACGAGTATGAAAATGAAACTTGATGAAAATTTCCGGGATTACAATTATTATACTGAAAAAGGATGGTTTTCTTCCGATTTCTTTTACCCTGTGAAACTTTCTTTTGTAAAAAAACTTATAGGAAAACTTTTCGACAAACTAGCCATGAAAACAATTTAAACAAGTTAATCTCCAAATACAAAACCCTTTATCAAACTCTTCGGCGACTATTTTTCCATTCAAAATATTTTTCAATTAAGAATCTTCCAATTCTATAATCTGTCGTATTTTTGCAGCAAATTAAATTCTGAAAAAATGAGCGACGAAAAAATTATATTCTCCATGTACAAGGTGAGTAAAACCTACCCACCAAATAAAACCGTTATTAAAGACATTTCACTTTCGTTTTTTCTGGGTGCCAAAATCGGCATTATTGGTTTAAATGGCTCTGGCAAATCAACTTTGCTCCGAATCATTGCCGGGCAGGATAAATCTTTTAACGGGGAATTGGTATTTTCTCCGGGCTATTCGGTTGGTTTGCTAGAACAGGAACCTCAGCTTGACGAATCAAAAACGGTCATTGAAGTTGTAAAAGAAGGAATGCAGGAAACCGTTGATGTATTGAATCGCTACGAAGAAATTAACCAGTTGTTTGGTTTGCCTGAGGTCTATGAGAACCCAGACAAAATGGATAAACTTATGGCAGAGCAGGCCGAACTTCAGGAAAAAATGGATCAGCTGGATGCATGGAACCTCGACAGCAAACTCGAACGCGCCATGGATGCGCTGCAGTGCCCGCCGGATGAACAGCCGGTAAGTGAACTTTCGGGAGGGGAACGCCGCAGGGTGGCACTTTGTCGTTTGTTACTAAAAGAACCGGATGTACTTCTGCTTGACGAGCCCACCAACCATCTTGATGCCGAAAGTATTCAGTGGCTGGAAATGCACCTGGCGCAATACAAGGGAACCGTAATCTGTATCACCCACGACCGCTATTTTCTCGACAATGTAGCTGGCTGGATACTGGAACTGGATAGAGGACAGGGCATCCCGTGGAAAGGAAATTATACCTCGTGGCTGGAGCAAAAATCAAAACGACTGGAACAGGAAGAAAAAGGGCAATCAAAACGAAAAAAGACACTGGAACGAGAGCTGGAATGGGTGAGAATGGCCCCCAAAGCCCGACACGCAAAATCCAAAGCACGTTTGAGCGCCTACGACAAAATGCTCAATGAAGACACAAAACAAAAAGAAGATAAGCTCGAAATATTTATTCCCAATGGCCCACGTTTAGGAGACAATGTCATAAATATGGAAGACGTTTCCAAAGGTTACGGGAACCGGATTCTTTTTGAAAATTTGAGTTTCAAACTTCCTCCGGCCGGGATTATTGGCGTGATAGGACCAAACGGAGCCGGAAAAACCACGCTTTTTAAACTGATAATGCAACAACTGGAAGCCGACAGCGGGAAGATAAATATTGGCGATACAGTAAAAATCAGTTACGTTGACCAAACCCACGCCGCCATCGATCCAAATAAATCGGTTTTTGAAGTCATTTCAGGTGGAACGGAAACCATGATGCTGGGTACCCGACAGGTAAATTCACGTGCTTATGTGGCGCGTTTCAACTTCACAGGCTCCGACCAGGAAAAAAAATGTGGCGTACTTTCGGGTGGTGAACGCAATCGTTTACACTTGGCACTCGCTTTAAAGGCAGAAGGTAATGTACTTTTGCTCGATGAACCTACCAACGACATTGACGTAAACACTTTACGTGCCCTAGAAGAGGGCCTTGAAAATTTCGCGGGTTGTGCAGTTGTGATTTCACACGACCGCTGGTTCCTCGACCGTATTGCCACACATATTCTGGCGTTTGAAGGTGACTCAAAGGTTTATTACTTTGAAGGCTCTTTCACTGAATACGAGGAAAACCGTAAAAAACGATTAGGAGACGAAGCGCCAAAAAGAATAAAATACAAAAAGCTGAAAGAGTAAAAATGTCTTAAAATTCAAACTCAGAAACAAAAGGTGCATGATCTGACTCCGGAAACTTATTGTCATAGGTAAACGGAAGACTTTCGTCGTGTAAATTTTCGTTCAAAATATAGGCTTTTCGAAACGCCTGTAACATACCCTGCGAAATAAGCATGTGATCCAAAAGGTTGCCTTTTCCGTGATGAAAATGGCTGAAACGAACCGATTCAGGAATACCCTTTGAACAAGGAATCAGTACATGACTCCTCAGGTCTGGATTATTGGTGTTTTCAACACGTCCGCAAATGGCTTCCACCGGAACTTCTCCGGGTTCAGCATTAAAATCGCCGCAAACAATAATTTTTGCCTCCGGCGAAGCAGCCAGTATTTTATCAATTAGCACACGGGTTTCCAGGGCCTGTCCTACCCTTTTTAACGACGACAAAAAATAACCCTCAGCCCAACCGGCAGCACTATTCCAGGAAAATCCCAACTTTTGTCCCGGAATATTTGAGGATAACCTTGATTTTAGATGCAGATTAATTACGTGAATTTCACCAAACGTGGAATCAGCTATTTTTACATGTAAAATGGGGCGTTCCCAGGTCACATCCTTTGCTTCCGTATCCGGAGGATCTGTTGCCGTTAGCTTCCTGTACTGTAGCTTTTCTATGTGATTATTCCTGTATTGATTCACTTCCAAAACAGGAAAAGCCGAAAGAATAATCAGGTTTCTTACATCGTAAGGAACATTTTCCGAGGTTAATGTAAAAGCCCTATGGTAGCCTGAATATTTGGTACCCTCAATTACCTCATCCAAAGCTGCAAAATTTCGAGCCGGATGATCTGAACTATGAGAAGCGGTTTCCTGCCCGTGTACTTCCTGCAAACACAAAATATCTGCATCCATTCGATTTAGTATCGACTTTAAAACGGGTTTACGAGCTACAAAATCCGGGTTATTTTCATCCGGACTAAAATCCAGATTTTCAATATTGAAGGTTGCTATTTTTATCATGCCAGTTTAATTTATCAGATGAACAAATGTTGAAGATTATCTATTTTATCCCATTTTATTGAACAGCATTCAATTTACATCATTATGAAGCAAAAAACAACCAAAACATCTTTTTTAGAATTCCTGAAAGAAAAGACTTAATTAGGCTATAAGTAAAAAAGCTCAGGGATACCAATATTTTTATATTCTAACTCTTTGTTAAAAAAAGCTTTAGCTGAAAAAACACTTTTAGTTAACAAAAACAATAGGAAGGCATATTTTTTTTTGATATTTTAGGAATCTTCAAAAACCTAATTTAGATCAATAGCGTATGGTACTCATTATTCTGCTTGTTGTTAGTATAGTTTTTATTGTTATCTCAACAACAAAATTTAAGCTTCATCCTTTTCTGGCACTTTTGTTTGCATCCATCATTTTTGGCGTTTTATCGGGCATGCCTTTGGCTACCCTTATTGAATCGATTAACGGCGGTTTTGGCGACACGTTGGGCTATATTGGTATTGTAATCGTTGCCGGATGTATAATCGGCACCTTTCTGGAAGAATCGGGTGGAGCCTATATTATGGCAGAAAAAATATTAAAATTGGTAGGTCAAAAACATGTTCCGGCGGTTATGGCCATCATCGGTTATGTCATTTCCATCCCGGTATTTGCCGACTCGGCTTTTGTAATTTTATCGCCACTCAATAAAGCACTATCGAAAAAAGCAAAAATATCACTGGCCGGATCAGCTGTTGCGCTTGCACTGGGACTTATTTGTACCCACTGCCTGGTCCCTCCCACTCCGGGACCTATTGCTGCGGCTGGAATCCTTGGAGCAGACATTGGTCTCGTTATCATGTTTGGTATTATTGCCAGTATGGTAGCCCTTTTTGCAGGATGGCTGTTTGCCACAAAATACGCATCTAAAACCTATATTAATCCTGATCCTGAACTGAATGAAGAAGAAATCGCCACAAAAATAAAAACAGCTCCTTCTACTTTCAATGCCTTCACACCGATAATTGTGCCGATTCTACTTATTGTTTTGAAGTCGGTTTCTGATTTCCCCACCAATCCTTTCGGAACGGGAACACTAAAAACGATTATCGGATTTATTGGTGAACCGGTTATCGCTTTAATCGTAGGTATTCTGCTGGCTTTCCGTTTACCTAAAAAGCTGGAAAAAGCGATGTTGTCGACCACCGGATGGGTTGGAAAAGCTTTAATGAGTGCTGCGATAATCATCCTGATTACAGGTGCCGGCGGTTCCTTTGGAATGGTACTTCGTAATTCCGGTATTGCTGATGTTATCGGCACTTCACTTGCCGACATAAAAATCAGTATCTGGCTGCCGTTTTTGCTGGCTGCTGCATTAAAAAGTGCCCAGGGATCGTCAACCGTAGCACTGATTACAACCGCTTCGATAATTGCACCTTTGATGGCCGCACTCGGATTTGACACACCTATTGAAAAAGCTTTGGTTGTGCTGTCAATAGGATCGGGATCAATGGTAGTCTCACATGCCAACGACAGTTTCTTCTGGATTGTAACGCAAATGTCGAACATGAATGTAAAAACCGGCTACCGCCTGCAATCGTTGGGAACATTGGTTATCGGGTTAACCTCAATTACCGTAATCTGGATAATTTATATGCTGAATTTGTAAGAGCATTTCCCGGTCGGAAAAATTTTACTTTCAAAAATAACCCTGTAAAAAATACATTCAACGTGCTATTGGTTTTCTTTTGAAATTAGAAAGGATAGGATGTATTTTCTAATTTTTATGATTATTTTTAATAGACCAAAATCAGACAAGATAAACCGCAGTCCTCGAATATGAAAAATAACCGAAAACAGAAAAGTACTATTTACATGGTAATTTTATTGGAAACGATACATTTTGTATCACATATAGAAAAAATAATGTGCATAAATGAGTTATTACAATTACGTTGTACACAACCTAAAATACAAAAATGGATTCAACGGATTTTTTAGACCTAATTGAACTTGAAACTGAGGAAATAAATCATTTCTTTAAGAAAGCAAGTATTGAAGGAAAAGGAACATCTCAAGAAGTCTCAGACAGAAGAGAAATCGTTGTTAAAAAATTTTTAGAAAAATACTTTCCTTTTCCTTATCGAGTAGCCAAAGGCAATATAATAGATAGTTTTGGTCATAGAAGCAATTCAATTGATTGCTTATTACTTAATCCAAGTCATCCATTTACAGTCTCAGATAAAAATAAATATTCTGTAATTTTTGCAGATGGTGTAGATGTTGCAATCGAAGTCAAACCAGATTTGTCGAATAAAAGCGAAATATTTCGGAGTTTAGAACAAATTAAATCAGTCAAGAAATTACGACGACAAAAAACTGGTTTATTAAATGTTCTTAGAAAAAAACATAATGAAGAACAAATAATTACCTCCAAACAAATCCCTTGTGTAATTTTTGGAAATAAAACATATGCAAATATCGAAACACTTATTAGACATATAGGAAATTATTATATCGAAAATGAAGTTCCTGTTAGAGAACAATTTGATTTAGTTGTAATTAATGGAAGAGGCATTTTATTTAATTCTCGAAAAAATAATTACGTAAGTTTTTCGGGTGAGAACCAAGGCTTATTTTTTATAGAATATGAGAAAAAAACTTTAGCTGTACTCCTTTTACATTTAAACAAATTTCCACAATGTGAAATGAGAATTGGAGAACCAGTTTTAAGTTATTACTATAAACAACCTGATACAGCAACAGTTATTTTCATCAAAGGAATAAATGAAAAATTAATTGAAATAGACTAAAAGGGAGTATAACAAATTACATTGCAAAAGCAGTGGTGTTCGTTGCCTATGCTCCTTTCTTGACCGTCATGTCCTATCGGACACTGACGCTTTTCGAAATCCGCAACGATAATCTACAATTTTCCGTAGTGCATTATAAAATAATAAAACGCGTGCTATGAAAATATTAATTATGGCATTAGGTACAAGGGGTGATATAGAACCTTTATTAACCATAGGAAGTATTTTAAAATCCAGGGGGTATGATGTTGTATGCGGAATGTCCGAACAGTTTAAGAACCTGGTCGATGATTCCGATTTAAGATTCTATCCATTTAGTAAAAAGTACCTCGAAATAATTGAAAGTGAAACCGGTTCGAACTTTATGGAACAAAAAGGATCTTTCCTGAAAAAAATTAATTTGTTCATACAAATGTATCGGCAGGTAAAACCCCTTCAGAAAGAATTAGTTGAGCAGCAAAGGGAATTGATTAAGAAAGAAAATCCGGATAGAGTTGTTTACAATATGAAATGTTTGTATCCGGTACTTTGGGGTATGGCTAATCCCAATAAATCATACATGGTACTACCTATTCCCGGAACGCTGCATAAAGTCGTATCTTATTCTCCTGTACTTCCAAATAGCAAATATGCGTATCGATTTAATAAGCTTATTTTTTATTTAGTGCAAAACGCTTATTCGAAACAAATTAAAGATTACACAAAAGAATTCCATCAGGATTTTCACCAATTGAAACTGACCAAAAATTCGATCAAAGAATTTATATTAAATAAAGAAGATGCACTTTACACTATCTCACCCACTATTTTCAACCGCCCGAAATTTTGGCCTGAAAATGCAAAAGTCATTGGATATCATGAACGAATCAGAACATCGAACTGGGAACCTGATGAAAATCTAATAAAATTCATTAAAAAGTATAATAAATTACTCTTTATAACTTTTGGTAGTATGATGAATACAGACCCAAAGCAAAAGACAAAAATCATATTAGAATTATTAGAAAAACACCAGATAGCAGCTATAATTAATACTGCATCCGGGGGACTTGTAAAACCTGAACAATACCCTGAAAATGTACAATTTACCGATACGATTCCATATGAATGGATATTCCCACAGGTTTATGCAGTAATTCACCATGGAGGATCAGGCACAACGCATACTTCATTAAAATATGGCTGTGCCAGCATGGTTGTGCCTCATATTCTCGACCAGCATTTTTGGGCATATATTGTTGCAAAAAATGGCATCGGCCCTAAAGGAATACCCATGAAAAAGCTGAATGTTATGAACCTGGAACCCTTGTTACTGGAATTACTTAATAAAAAAGAATATAAGTTGAATTCAGAAAAAATAGCAGAACAAATGAAGGGAGAAGGATTCGCAGATAAACTAACAGAGTTAATAAAGTGAAGTAATTAAAGCAATACAACACAGGGGATAATCCAAATGCATTTTAACTTCCTTAGGATGACTATTTATAAATTTTCAACTTCAGCCCAAATAATTTAATATCTTCTAATTTTTGATGATTAAAGGCTCTTTCCATGAGTTGAACTAACCTTGGACTTAAAACTTATCCCGCCTTTCGAGCAGATAACTAAAATTATTCTTTTTCTAATTTTACTGCTGCGTTCAACAACGGAATCTGCTCATTGTAAGGTATAAACGAAAAGTCGAAGAAGTCTATCAACCATCCTGAGTCACTTTTTACCATCCAGAATGTCTGACGTAAAGGGATGGTGGTGAAGAGTTCCCATGAGTACTGTAGCGCTACAACAGCCGTTTTTCCATCGGGATGAATTCGGATAAAAGGTTCAGTGATGAATTCGAACGGTGGAATCTCAGGCATCTGCATCATCTGAGACCACGATGCAACTATGGTATCCTTTGGAAACAGTTCATCCGGATCGGTGCCCATAAAAACTCCGTTATCGGCCAAAATAGAAGCGAGTAAATCGATATTTCGATCATTGATGGACATAAACAAAGTATCAAATACTTCTTTGATAGCAACCTCTTCGGCAGCAATGTCAACCGGTTCTGATTCTGGAGCACTACTGCATGAGAAGAGAAGAGCAAGCAAGGTTAAGGAAAGGATTTTTTTCATGAGTTTGCATTTTAGTTAAAGATTAAGGTGATTTAATATCTTATAAACAAGTTAATAGTTTTTAAAGAATTATCAAACTTCCGAAAAATCGGAATAATGAACTTACATGTTCCAGGTAAACATATAGTTATTAAAAACGACAAAAATTGAGATTTTGAATACTTTAGGTTTCAATAAAGGCTCAATAATACAGATTTTTAAGATTGAAAAAAGTATATTTAAGCTGAAAAATAAATTCAAAATAACCTAATACAGGAAAATATGATTACCAAAAATTTGATTACCAGTTTAATCCTGATTGTGGCTCTGACTGTCACTGCATATGGTCAGGACAATACCGAAAAAACACTTAAAGAGGCATACGCCGGTAAGTTCCTAATCGGAACTGCAAACGATATGAGAGGACTTACCGACGCCGAATTGGCAAGTGTTAAAGAGCAATATGACATCAACACGCCGGAAAACTGTATGAAACCGCAGCCAATCCATCCTTCGGAGGGTAGGTATAATTTTGAAACACCCGACGCTATGGTTGAATGGTGCAAGCAGAATGGAGTTAAGGTTTGGGGACATACCCTGGTCTGGCACTCGCAATCGCCAGCCTGGTTCTTCCAGGCAGTAAATCCTGAAGTTGAAGAAGATGAACCTGTAAGGCGTCCAAGAATGAATTTTGATCCCGATGCTCCACGCCCCACCCCTGCTGAAATGTGGCGTAACAGCATTCAGGGCGAAATGGCGAGCCGTGAAGTAGCGCTGGAACGTCTGGAAAAACACATCAAAACTGTGGCTGGACGATACAAAGGAAACATTGTCGGATGGGATGTTGTGAATGAATCTATTGCCGATGGTGGTGACGGTACAACAGAAAATCTCAGAGACTATAGCTGGTACGAGGTTGTCGGACCAGATGTGTTGAACCTGGCTTTCAAGTGGGCGCACGAAGCCGATCCTAATGCACAGCTTTACTACAATGATTATAATATTGAGCAGGGTGCGGTTGAAAACACAGGCAAACATGCCAGTTCTTTGATACTGCTTAAGCGCCTCATTGCAGAAGGTGCTCCAATAACCGGTGTAGGTATCCAGGGACACTGGCACCTCGACACTAATCTTGCTGATGTAGAAAAAGCTATCGAAAACTATGCAGCTCTTGGTCTGCGTGTTGCTATTACTGAACTGGACGTGACAGCAACAGGTAATAATAGTGGTGCTTTTGGTGTGAATCAGGGTGACAGAACCATCCCTGAAGAGAACTATCAAAAGCAGGCAGAGGTGTACAAAGAATTGTTTGAGATTTTTATGCGCCACTCCGACGTTATTGATCGTGTAACTTTCTGGGGAATTAGCGATACAAGGTCGTGGCGCAGAGGACAGGATGCATTGTTGTTTGACGGCGATTTGAATCCCAAGCCGGCGTTTAAGGCTGTTATTGAGGCAAGCTCAAATTAACACATCTGTTCTAGAGATCAACAAAATAATATTTAATAAAAAACTTGATAACCAGAAAAGCAGGTGCTTCTAAATGCCCTGCTTTTTTATTACCATCCATTGAAATTCTTCCATACAAAGTCAATTTTTGCCAGCGTCTCCAATAGTTGGTTCTTTTCATCAAAAAGAAATGTGCTTCATTACTACGAAATGTCGCGATTTTCCAATTTTGATAGAATGGACACAGATAATTTTGAATCGTTAAATGTTCAATAAATTAAAAAACGATGAAAAAACTAATTTCCTGGGTAGAAATACCCGCAGTTGATTTAAAAAGGGCTGTTGAATTTTACAGCAAAGTGCTTAATATCAAATTACAGATACTAGATTTTGGAAAAGAAAAAATGGCCTGTTTCCCAAATGGCGAAGGAGCCATATCTTTCGCCCCGGACTTTAATCCATCTAAAAATGGTGTTCTGGTAAGTTTTGATGCAGGAAAGAATTTGGGAAAAACGTTAGAACTAATAAAAGAAATTGGCGGAGAAATAGTTATACCTAAAACAAAAATTGAGGCTGAAGGTAGAGGGTATTTTGCTGTGGTTATTGACAGTGAAGGCAATAAAATTGGATTATACCAAGACTAAAAAAATAAGCGACTTTGATTATTTTTGAAGTCGCTTATTTTCACTAATTCAAAAATGGAATATAAGATTTCCAAACCATCACAATTTTTATCCCGGTATATCAAGTATTACTGGAGTTTGGAGAACTGTATCCCTGTGAATAAAGAACACATTCAGAGAATAGTCCCTAGTGGACTTTTTGAACTTATCTTTTATTTAAGGGATAAGCCCCAAATGATTAATCAGCAAAAATCTATAAGCGACAGTATCATACTGACAGGGCAACTGAAAAATTATCACGATTTAAAAGTTACGGGGAATCTATCTCTTTTCGCCATCTACTTTCTTCCTCATGGGCTGTCTATGTTTTTAGATTTACCCATAAAGGAATTGTTCAACCAAAGCATTCCCTTAAAATACTTAATCAAAGATACCGTTCAGAAGCTTGAGGATGAATTGTCAAATGCGGAAACCTTTGAAAAACAAATTGTATTTGCTGAAAACTTTTTAATGTCTCAAATACAAAAAGTCGAAAAAAAATACAAGTACAATAGGATTAGGTATGTAATAAACGAAATCAATAAAGTGAAGGGTGTATTGAATATTGATGATCTTGCCAGTGAATCGTTTTTGAGCCGAAAGCAATTTGAGCGAACTTTTGTCGAAATCATAGGCATATCGCCAAAACAATTTTTAAAAATTGTACGATTTCAAAATGCCATATTTGAAAAATCAAAACCCGGAGACCTAAATATCACTGAATTGGCTTACAAATGTGGCTATTATGACCAAGCACATATGATAAATGATTTTAATAAATTATCTGGAATGTCACCAGTAAAATATTTTCACGAATGCGAACCTTATTCTGACTATTTCCAATAATTTTAGCAAAAGGCATTGTTTACAACTATTGTTTAAATTGCAGCGCTAATGCGAGCTTGCTGTTGTATAAAGTGTAAGTAACGCGAAATAAATAACATGATTCGATTAGAAAAATTTACAAATGCAGATTTTGACCGGTTTATCGACTGGATTGACAATGAAAGTTTTATGTATCAATTTGCCGGTCCAGTTTTTTCATTTCCAGTTACGAAAAATCAGTTGACAGACTATATTTCTGACAATAACCGGAAAGTATATCGGGTGCTTGATATTGAAACAAACAGGGTTGTCGGTCACGGAGAAATCAACCGGATTGACCGGAGAAATAAAAATGCCAGACTTTGCAGGATTCTTGTTGCCAATGAAAACGATCGCAACAAAGGATATGGAGCAATGATAATCAACGAACTCTTAAAAATTGGATTCGAAGAATTAGCGTTACACCGAATAGATTTGGGTGTTTTTGAATTCAATACACCGGTAATTAAGTGTTACGAAAAATGTGCCCTGGTAATTGAAAGATTACTTCAGAAAAACTAATATTTTCTTTTCAAAAATAACAAGCTTTGTGGTAAACGAACGACTATAAAAATAACTAACTAAAAATTGACAAATGAAAACATTAAGAAGAATGAATATCGAATAGCTGTCGAAAATGTTGACGAATTAATAAGAAGAAATCCTTTTAGCAAGGAATTATACCAGTTTAGGATTTCGATGAACCATAAGCTTAACAAAAACGATTTGATACTCGAAGATACCCGAAAAATTCAAAATTTCATTCCTGGCGTTTCACTGGATAAATTAACTGAAGCTGAATAGTCTTAGTCGTAAGAATGTGACGACAGACAAGTCATAAATATTATTGGTAAAATAGAATTATTTGCTTCAAAATTTTGTGTTTCTCCTAACATTGGCGAGCCATCTTTGTTATACTTTTCAGCAGAAGCAAATAAAAATGAATACAAACGTCGAAACTTATTTTACCGACGGCTGCGGGCGTTGTGAGTTGGGGGGCACTCCACAATGTAAAGTCAATAACTGGCAGGCTGAATTAAAATTACTGAGAAGGATAGTTCAGGATTGCGGACTTACCGAAGAATCTAAATGGGGAGTGCCGTGTTACACGTATAAAAATAAAAATGTGGTAATGATAAGCGCTTTCAAAGAATTCTGTGCGCTGAGTTTTTTTAAAGGTGTTCTAATCAACGACGAAAATAATATTCTGGAAAAGCCGGGAGAAAATTCACAATCTGCACGTTTGGCCAAATTTACCGATGCAAAAGATATAGCCGGGAAGGAAACCATACTTAAAGCTTACATTTTTGAAGCGCTGGAAATCGAGAAAGCCGGTTTGAAAGTAAAATTCAAAAAGAATCCTGAACCTGTCCCGAAAGAACTGGAAAAAAAATTTGATGAAGATCCGGTTCTAAAAAGTGCATTTGAAGCGTTAACTCCCGGACGTCAAAGAGGATATATCATCCATTTCTCCCAGGCTAAACAATCAGCAACCCGGGAATCGAGAATCGAAAAATGTATCCCAAAAATCCTCAGTGGCAAAGGCTTTCATGACCGATGACCTTTTATTTTGTACTTTGATTATTGGCAATAATTAAAAATGATATTTTTTGCGAACAGAACCAAAATTAAAACAAGTACCAATATTCCCGTTTTACCCGATTACTTTCAAGCTGATTAAAAAGCACATAACGAAACATTTATAACAATATCCAAATTGTAAATCTGCCCTATTTTTCGTATTATAGTATATAATTAAATCTAAACAGACAATGAAAACTTACCTGCTTAATTTTGTACTACTCGTATTGTTAATTTTTACTGTTGCTGCTCAGCCGGGCAGCCAGGGTGGCCCTGCAATTGTCTCTCCTGAAGTATCAGCTGACGGAAGTGTTACTTTTCGTCTGGAGGCACCTATGGCTTCCACAGTTTCCGTTTCGGGCGATTTTGGACCCGATGCAGAAATGGAAAAAGATGAAAATGGTATATGGAGTGTAACGGTTGGTCCGCTGGCACCTGAGGAATACGTATATTTTTATCTGTTAGATGGAGTAAGGTTATTGGATCCTTATAATCCAAGGGTAAAAATCGGTTACGTTATAAGCACAACCACGAGTTTATTAAAAGTACAGGCAAAAGAACCGGCATTTTACGAAGTACAGGATGTTCCCCACGGAGAAATCCGAACACATATTTACAAATCAGAATCCAATGGAGTAGTCAGGGAATTGACAGTTTACGTTCCACCGGGATATGATGAAAATACTCAAAAACAATATCCAGTACTGTATCTTTTGCACGGATATGCCAACGATCAAAATTCGTGGCACCGATACGGAAGGGCCAACGATATTCTTGATAATTTACTGGCCAAAGGAGAAATTGATCCGTTTTTGGTTGTGATGCCACTGGGTTATGGCGGAGCACGTATAAATGGAGACGGCACGGGAATACCTCCTGAAGGAGGAGGCCGGTTTGGTGGCGATGGAGATTTGTATGAACGAGACATCATCGAAGATGTCATTCCTTTGATTGAAGAAAAATATTGTGTCATTGCCGATCGTGAACACAGGGCGATTGTTGGATTCTCCATGGGCGGCGGACAAGCAGGACGTTACGGATTAGGCAATCTGGATATGTTTAGCAATATCGGAATTATGAGTGCCGGTCTTGGCGGCGGAACCAATGTAGAACCACTAAAAACACTGGCAGCTAACCCGGATAAAGCAAATGAACTAATCGATTTATTGTGGATTGGTTGTGGCAGGGATGATTTTGCGTTCAGCGGTGCCAAATCAACTTCTGATGCACTTAAAGAAATAGGCATCGAACATACCTTCCGTGAAACTGAAGGAGAACATCACTGGCGGGTTTGGAGACGCTATTTAAGAGAACTTGCTCCACAGCTTTTTGAGTAAAACAATGGTTACAAACATGATACAACATCGCTAAACAGCGCATTTTATTCACTAAAAATATTTTTAACTCTGAGTACAACGGATTATCCTTTCATTTAAATTTGCGTGTTCTTTTAATTCATTTATGAACCTGATACGTAAAGTTCGTGCGGTTGAAAAGTTATTCAATACACTTGAGAAAGACATCCATATCTTGCAGAAAAATACAGGAATAAGCTGTATTGAAAATTGTATCAAATGCTGTACTACCCCGCGCATTATGGCAACAGCGCTCGAGTTTTATCCTCTAGCCTATTATCTTTACAAAACAGGACAGGCGGAAAGTATTCTTGAAAAAATAGGACAAATAAACGACTCATCAATTTGTCCGGTACTCAATCATTTAACTTTAGACGAAAGTAGACCGGGATGTATGCACTACAACCACAGGGGACTTATTTGCAGATTATTTGCCTACAATTACGGAACTGATAAATACGGAATACGCAGAATCAATGCGTGCAAACCTATCAGATTAGAGCAACCACAACAGCTTGAAAAAGCAAATGTATTGCTTAAAATAAATCCCATTGGCCCAAAGGCAAGCAATTATTATTCGCAGTTACAAACCATCGATTTTAACGAAGCTCAAATACTTTATCCGATTGGGAAGGCAGTGCAGACCGCAATCGAAACCATAATTAGTAATTTTCATTACCGAAGGGGAAAAGCCATGTAAGGTTCGTTGAATACTATTTTATTACGATTAAAAAATTCTAATCATTTTAGCAATTTGTAAAACAGATTTATAGTTATGAATAAGGGATTAATTACAGTTTTTCTTTTGGTTATATCTAATACTTTTATGACTTTCGCCTGGTATGGCCATTTAAAATTCAGGCAATTCAACTGGTTTAACGGTTTAAGTCTGGCGGCTATAATTCTTATTAGCTGGGGAATTGCATTTTTCGAATATATTTTTCAAGTTCCAGCCAACAGAATCGGATTTAGCAATAACGGAGGTCCATTTAATTTGTGGCAATTAAAAGTCATTCAGGAGGCAATTACATTAACGGTATTCACCATTTTTGCTATTGTTTTTTTTAAAACTGAAAGTTTCCGGATAAATCATCTTATCGGTTTTATCTTTTTAATACTGGCTGTTTATTTCATTTTCAAAAAGTGAATTTTATTATGCCTTAACAAACTTCTGTAGCTTATTTTTAATAAGTGTGGAAGTTGTAATCATTATTTTAAAACTCAACTCTTCCTAATTCAAACGTATCATTTTCCCTTCTTTCCGGTATTCTTTCTGGATTCCACTAATCAGGTCTTTTTGTGAAATTGTGTTCGATTTCTTTTCCAAAGTTTTGAGTCCGGCATGGTGAATAACATTTACAATATTTGCACCGGTTAGATCGTATTTTTGAGCGATCTCTTTGAGTGATATTTTTTTATCAAGCTTGACATTTTGAGGAAGGTAATTTTGCCAAAGTTTATGACGTTCGTTAAAATCCGGATTTTCAAATTCAATCATAGTATTAAAACGTCGGGTAAATGAGGAATCGATGTTACTTTTCAGATTGGATGCCAAAATAACGAGTCCGGCATGTGATTCAATCCGTTGCAGAAGGTAAGAGACTTCCTGATTCGCATATTTGTCGTGAGCATCGCGCACGTTGGTACGTTTTCCAAAAATGGAGTCGGCCTCATCAAAAAACAGAATCCAGTCTTTGTTGCCCGCTTTATCAAAAAGTTTAGACAGATTTTTTTCGGTCTCTCCAATGTACTTTGAAACCACCATTGAAAGGTCGATCCGGAAAACATCTCGTTCCGTATATTTACCTAAAAGACAGGCTGTCATTGTTTTACCTGTCCCGGGCGGCCCATGAAACAAAACCCGAAATCCAGGTTTAATCTTTCCCTTCATTCCCCAGTTATTCAATAAAGTATCGTTGTATTTTAACCAGATTTCTATTTCCTTGATCTCTGCCATGGTTTTGTCCTGTAACACCAAGTCATTCCATTCCAATTCCGTAGAAATCCTTTCTGCCGGAAAATCACTGTTCATTTTTGGTTTCGATATTTTTCCCGTTGTAAATAAATCTACATATTCTTCATCCATTACCAGCCGACCACTCATTTTGGGTTCTCCATCTCCCGGATGTTCAAGCGACAGCACACTTTTTCTTGAGAATAAATGGTCTTCTTCAAAAATCCGGGCAACTTCCAAACGCAGTTTAATATCCTTACCGGCAAGAATATATAAAGCAGTTTCGCCGGTTGGCAATATGCCGCGATGATTTTTCCCTTTTATCCCGCCAAACTCGGGAAAATCGCCTCCGTTAGGAAGGTACCTGGCAATTTCCGAACTAAAAAACCCAGGATCAAGATGAGGTATTAATACCAGAAACAATATAATAATCTCAGCAACTGAGAGCTTGTTTTTCACAATAAATTCATACAATTCCGGCTGCTCCAAATCACCCGGATGAAAAACCGGCAACTGAAGCTTCTTCTGTTTGAGTTCAAATTCAAACCGAGACTTAATTACATTTGCCAGATACGTTTGCGCGTATATCATTCGATAACTATTTTCAAAGAGTCAGTTAAAAAAATTCGCAGAGGAGATTATTCCATCAGACGGCCGTATATATTAATTTGAAATGGTTCATCAACATACGATAATCCTATACTTCGAATAATTGAATCTGATTTTTTCATTCCACTTGAAAACAGGACAGTACTTGGATTCGTTTTTTCTACAGTTACGTATTCAATTTTATAAACCTGTTCATTAATTTTGTCAAGTTCCGAAATCATTTTTATACTTCCCCCGATCGGAAAACTAGTTTTAACCAAATTCGAAACACCTTCCAATCCTTCCAGATAAAATACTTTTTCCAATTCTTCAAGAAACTGAAGGCCGCTAAATTTTATAAGCCCTGAACCTGTCATTTCACCAGGATTTTAAATTAAATATTCTAATAGTTGGGTAAATCATAAGTTATTGTTCCTATAACGAAAGTTCTTGTGTTATCCTGTCTTCCAGCCAGGTGACTTCCCCACTTCACCGGGTTAATAATATCCCAGTTGCTATACGCGGCTTCAGCAGTGCAATTAATAGTCACCCTTAAATTAGCGATATACCTGTTTATTGACTCGCTGCTAGCAGATGAAGAGCCTGTACTTAAACCTCCACCCGACGATGCGGTGCTACCGGTTGTATTTGAATCGGTAAACCCAACTGTGCCGCTTCTGCTACTCCCCTGTTCTGCACTAACAGGACCTGCTTCAGCACCGACACTGCTACTGGAACCACCTGTGGCACTTACGCTTGTTCCTGTTGTGTTACTTTGGCTGCTGCCAAGACTGTTGGATGATGTTCCACCAGAAGTATTGGTAACATCTCGTGTTTCTGTTTCCCTTTCGGTACGCGTTGCACCTGTCATGTCAAAATTCATTGTTACTGTCCAGTCCACGTCAATTCCTGCATTATCTCTCCATGCGCCCGTAATAGTACCTAATGCTCTACCTGCTATTTGCTGATGTATCACGCCTAAAAACATATTTCTCCAGTTTACACTACTGTATTGTCGACTTGTTCCTCTTGCTGTAGCAATCAAATTCTGCAAAACATCTTCCGAAGCGGCACTAACATCTAAAACTATTGCTGAAGATGGTATTGGTTCTCTTTGAACCACAGCCTTTTTTTGAATATTTTTTGACTGAATTCCTGAATTTAAAGGTTGAAAATCTTCACTAAAAGAATTGTTTGACAGCGCTTTGTTTCCCATTGATGTCGCCTCTTTTTCAAGAGAAATATCACTATTTATATCGTCCTTTCCTAATTTCTCTGTTGCATCCACCCTACCTTGCTTTTGCTGCACAACATGCCATGCCTCATGCGGCAAATGTTTTTCCTGTCCTGGTCCGAGAAATATATCTGTACCTTGTGTGTAAGCTAATGCGTCCAATTGTTTTGGGCGTGAGGAATTGCGATGTACTTTCACATCTGACATGTCAATTCCGGATAAATTTTCTACACCATTTTTTAGTTTATCAGGTAACCCTGTTTTATTTTGTTTGTTTCCGGATTCCTGCCTCGCTTGAAAAAAATTATCATCAAATGTCGTCTTTCTGTTCTCAAAAAACCGATGTTTTTTTTCGTTCTCCAAAAATGTTTTATTCACACTTTTTCTATTACTGCCTGAATCCTGTGTTTTACTGACTTTTTGAATTGGACTTTTCATATCATAAATTTTTCATTTCCTAAATAATTCTTTACCACTCAACGTATATTAATTTTTTAATCCATGGAATTTCTATTAATGATAAATTCCAGTTTAGTTTCTCGAGCAAAATATCCTGTGCTTTTCGTTCCACGATTAATTTAAAATTTCGTTCATTTTGGAGTAGTTTTCCGTCGCGTTGAAGAAACATTTGTCGCAATCCGTCAGGAGAAGTGCTTTTTAATTCCGGCCAGAATTTTATTACCTGTCCCAGCAAATTATTTGCTTCTTCCTTCATTTTCAAGGACAACAAACTTTTTCTTTGAATAGTTTTTTTGAACGATATGTCGCATAAAAATTTTTCAAGAACCAGGTTTGCCTCAAACACATTTTCTTTCTTGGTTGCCAGAAAATGGAGCAAATGAACAGCTAAATCATGTTTCCCGGTTTTTATTTTTCCGTTTGCATCCGTTATTTTAAGTTCATTAAAAAAAGATTTGTAAAACGGGTGTAGCAAAACCAGTCCCGCATTTTGAACTGCTATTTCACTTTGTTTTTCCTCCGGAAAAGATTCCTTTTCCTCTGTTTTCTTTTTTTGAATTATAATTTTTTCAACAGATTCCGGCATTGATTGTTTCATTGAAACAAGCGCCAGACTTTGATTTAAAATTCCTTGAAACGTTGAATCTGAAAGGATTTTATCAGGTATAGCTGCCAAAAAAAGTTTAAAAATTTCAGAAATTTCTTTTTTATCTTTTTTGATAAATCCTGAGGGTGCTTTCTTTAAAAATTGAAACCATATTTGAACAGCATCAATAGAACCTTCAACGTTCTGTTCAAGAGAAATCGTGAACAAAACTCTCAGCCATTCACGATTAAAACTCCGCTTGCTGTTTTTCAAAACCGTCAGAATTGCACTTTCCTTGTTATTTAAGCCTGCGTTTATGAGTGTAAGAAAAACCACAACAAAACGTTCTGAGAACTGATTATTCAACCTATCTACAGCTTCTTCACTATTCGACAATACAGCCTTTGTTTTATTTGTAAAAGAATCACTAAACCGGAATTTTCCATCAAGCACCGTCCTTTCAAACCGAGCAATTTGTTCCTCTTTTCCAAACCAGGGCAGATGCCCGTTTTCGAGAAAAAACAGGAAGATATTTTCATCATTTTCTGTTTCCGTTACCTTGTTTGATAAAGGCCGTGGTGTTGAACCCAAATTTCCAGACTTTAAAACCAGCTGCAACTGCTTTTCAAATTCGGTTATAATCCTTGATTTTAACTCTGCTTTTTTATTCCAGTCCGAAATTGAGATCTGAAGTTTTAAATTTTCAACCCTCGAAACTATTTTCGGGCTGTCATATTTGACCAGTAATTTTTCAATCTCAGGCAATATTTCATTTTTCAAAAACAAATCGACATTGTTCTTTATATTATTTGCCTCCTTTACATTTGAGGTATCTATCTGGACAAATAACTTTTGAATGATATGTTTTGAGTCGTTCAAATTAAATCAGATTTTCTTCGGTAATTATTTTGAAATGTTCTTCAAGTATTGCTTTTCCGCGAATCTTCTCACCCCAGTTTTTGAAAAATTCTTTTAGTCCGTCAGAAAAGAAAATTTCACGTTCCCTCATTCTTCTTAGAATCGTTATTATCAACTTAAGCAATTCGGCAAGTATGTCGGCAGAAGCGTCAATAATATCAGCATTTTGGCAGCCGAGAATATTATAAAACAACCTCAACTGAAGTTCAAACAGTCCGACCAGTCTTGGAAACTCTTCGCCATCACGGTTACCCGACAGCTCCATAATCATGGAAGCGGTTTGCTGAACTAGTTCCAAAAATTGTTCCTGTAATTTCTCATTGTTGTTTCCTGCCAGATAGTTATCCACATCGTTGAGAACACCCTCCTTGAATTCATCGGTGCCGCCATAAATTTGGCTTGTGGACATCCAAATCGGAACCACAAAATTCGATGTAGGAAGATTCAATGTTTGCAATATTTCAAGATCTTTTAACAGAGCTGCTTTTGTTTCTTCCACGCAATTATCTGCCGGAGGTTCAATTGGCTGTGTTTCAAAAGTTATTACATCTGTTACATCCGAACCACAGGTTTCGCTAACGGCTTCAAGAGACAAACGCCAAACGGTAGGAGTATTTTCATCCAGTTTAATGGTCATTGGAGAAGTATCAGTACTTTCAACTTTTTTACCGTTAATGCTCCATATAAAGGAAGTCGCACCAGTTGATGTGTTTGTTAAAATCAACTCGTTTTCAACCTGTTCCGGCTTAAATGATGCAACAGGTGCTTCGTTCACGATAACTTTCACACCGGATAAATTCCCGTTCAGCACGAATTCAATTTCACCCGGTTCGGCATTTGCAGGAATAAAAACAAAACCTCCAGACGAAATTTCCGATACTCCGGGGCCTTCAATTTTTGCCTCCGCACCGCCTGGAGTTACCGTAAACGGATAACTTCTTTCATCATTCTCACAAAAAGTATTTTGCGGTAAAGCAATTTGTGCTTCAACTTCTGCAAAAACTATTTCATGCTCTACGGTTGACTGACAAATACCATTTTCGGCGGTTACGGTAAGTGAAACAGTAACTTTGTTCTCATCATTTACCGGTAAAGTATACTTATGCGTTGGATTTCGTTCGGTTGACCGATTATCATCGCCAAAGCTCCAAAGGAATGTAGCTCCGTCCAGATTCCCTGTAGGACGGAAAGTTATTTCGGTTTGTGTTGTTGGTACTTCCGGAACTGCAAAGTCAAACTGTACTGCCCGATACACAACGATATCACATTGTGTAATCTGATCATTTACAGTAAAATGGATGACTTTCCCAATCATTTCATCCGGGAAGATATTTTCGGCAAAAATGAGTTTATTTCCGTCGATGGTCATGCCCTCGACTTCCTGATCTGCTTTAATAACTCCGTCTGTGGGAGTAACATCAAATAGCAACGGGCTTGCATCCTGTCCCAAACAGAAATGATCCTTTTCAAGGCGTAATGAAACCGGTTTTCGTTCCACAATAAAATTCACCGACGCACAGTCGGAGCAACACATGTAAGGCAGAGAAAAATCGGCAATAACCGTATTGTTTGGCAAATCGGTAATTCTTGCTGCCCTGTTCAGGATTTCAGAGATTCTGTTGGTCGACAAAATTTCTTTTTCTGACAGGATTTTTTCAGTTACCAGCTCTTTTGATGTCACATTTTCAGCACCTAGCAAAGAAAGACGGTTTACAGGATTCACATTCACAACCTCGTTTATAAACGACAAATTTCGATTGGCGCCAAGGTTGGTTAATATATTTTTCCCTGAACCCGATTTTGCCTTGTTTAAATAAATCAAAAAGAAAGTGCCGCCTGGTTCAACACCGGCTTTATGTTCTAATCCGGGGTATTTTTCAACAAACTTTGAAAGTTTGAGACGGACAATGATTTTTTCCTTCCGCTTGTTGATTTCTTCAAGCAGCACTTCTAATTTTTTGGCAGAACAACAGACAGCCGAAAGTTGTGTAATTAAAACACCCATTAATGCTTTCAAAGCCGATGAAAGCTGAACACTTTGATAACGGGCTTTCATTTTTTCCACACGAGAACATAATTCTTTCAATGTCATTTTATAATCATCCACTTTTACCAGACTCACATCGGCCAGGATACCTGGCATTTTTTGTGCAACCACATGTGCATACGCCATTAATTCTATTGAGCGATCGATAACAAACTCCTTCATTTCAGGTTGTTCCGCCCACACCTCTTCGTTTATTTTTTGGGATACTAAATCATCTGCTTTTGCAACAATATCGTTTACTGATCCGCCTTTGGTTTGCTCCAGCGCTTTTTTCATCACACTTCCCAATGCATTTTCGTCAGTGATTAAATGTTCAGAAACAATTTCACCACTTTTTGTTGACGAAACAGTAAAATCGGATGTTGCTTTTGATACCGTACCAACATTGACATTTGTATTTATAAGCGTAAATGTGTCATCATCTGTTTTATTAGAATCAGTGAGCAGATTAAGCGACGAAACTCTTTTGGCACCTATAAAATTTTCACGAATATTTTTCCCCGGCTCGTCAGTTCTGAACCCCGAAAAGAATTCTGAAACCTCGCCCAGAACACAATCCTGCTCGGCAGTCCATGCACGTAACAAAACATTTAAATCTTCAAATTCACATTCATAATCGTCAATATTCAAGGTTTCAGTATTAATATTAATCGATAAAGCTTTCACATCAAAAGCCAGTCCGTATCTCACTTTTAATTCCTCAATCTCTTCCAGTGCTGCTTTATAGTCTTTCCCCTGATGACCTTCAATCCGTAAAAAATCAAAACGGTCGATATTAAACACAAGCGGTTCCTGAACTTGTGGCGCTATGGATAACAAATCGGTATGATAACTCAAATTTGTATTCGCTTTGTGTTTTTCTGTTTTTTCTGAATTCCAATGATTTAAAAATTCATCCTGAATATTGTAGTAGAAGGGTATTGCGCGTTGTCCCAGGTCGGGTAATTTGTTGGAGGGTGTAATTTTTATATCGCCGCTCTTTGTCTGGAACTGAAGAACAAGTTGAAACAATCTGAAAACAAGGCTACGGCACTGTTTTACCAGGTCCTCTCCCCCGTTCAAAACAGGAGATTTATAAAATCCGTGACGATAATTTTGTACTTCTTCCTGAATTTCGTCCAAACTTCCCAGCATCAAATGTTTTGGGAAAGCATTTATATCCGGACAACACTCTTCTTTTAACGACAAAAGCATCGTCTTGATTTCATTGTAGGTATCTACCACATCCTTAATAAAATCGTAACGATATTGCACATTAAAAGGAACATTATATGCGCTGAAATTGGCAATTCCTTTCAGCGCTCCGAGGTACAATGTGAGATTTGAATTGGAAATATTCAGTTGTAATAATGCTCCAAAATCCTTCACAAGTTTTGAAATTCCATTTGTGAGGTTTGTCACGAGGCCGTCTGAATTTAACGCCAGATGATAGGCTCGCTTTAATTCATTGTAATTCGATGTGTTTAATTGATTTAAGACAACGCGACGAACAGCTACATCGGGCAAATTAAAATATGAATTGACAACATTGTGTTTTGAGAAAATAGAATCGAGACTTAGAATAAAGTCGGCATCGGTTTTTGAGACCAGCAACACCCGAAGCCTTGCCACCTGCTCGGTGCCCTGATTGTCGCAGTCAATGGCGGTACACAAATCACCTTCTTTCGGATAAGATTCGAGATAGAGCAAAACTACTTTTTTCTGCAAGTCGGAGACTGTTCCCAAAGCATTTGAACCTTCCACATTTTCGGGCAGTATTTCCCACATCTCAATCGGGACTTCCTGAACGCTTCCATCAACAACCTCAAGACGTTTAAAAAAACGATAATTGGCATAGCTGTCTTCAAACTTTTTCACCCATGAGAATTCCATTTCTTTTAAATCAATGGATTTCCGAATTGATCCGGGTATACTTTCCCGAAGGTTAATCAGATCGCCGTCGGTTGTAACTCCTGCACCCTGGGTTATAGTAACAGAAGGCTTTGAGCTATTGAGTTTCAGCTGAAATCCGCAAACAATTCCTACTCCGCTCAGAAATATTCGGGATAACCGATCCTGATCTTCAAAATAACTAATAAAGCTATTTAGCTGGTCCTTTGTTAACACCTGGTCGTCGACAAACGTATTATACTGCGTTGTAATTTCGGTTAATTTTGTTGCCATAACTTTTCAATTAAAGGTTTCCAATATTGGTTCGGCCAAGGATAATTTTGCCATCCAATTCTTCATCTTCATCATCACAATCGATTAACTCTCCAGAAGGATAAATTGAGTTTAATTCGCTAAGTATTTTATTTAATGCTTTTAATTTGGTAACGTCCTGTTCCTGACCAGAATCGGTTTTTGAAATCAAAAATTCCTTATAGATTTCCTCAAACAGTACCAAATCATTTTTTTCATCGGGAACCTGACCTTTTCGGTGGCCAACCCAACAAATGCGTGCCACTACATGGGCAGGCAATTCTTTCCGAATCAGTTCTTCCAGAAATTTTCGAAAATCGGGATTTGAAAAACGATACGTGTAGCCCGGCAAAACAATTGTTACCCGGAAAGAATAAGGATCAACTGGCTCACAACTTTCGCAATTATTGGTACAAATGGGCATAAACTCATCCAGCGGAATGTTGGTTTCAGTTACATCGGGTCGAAGTAAAATGTGTTCAACAAAAAAAATACCTTCCTCGGAAAAGTCTTTTGTCATAAAATCAATGATATCCAGAATCGCATTTTTTAAATCTTCCTGGTTTTCATAATAGGAATATTGACGTGCTATAATCCGGTCTGAACTATACCCTGGTGCTTCCAGATTAATTACATCAAAAGAAAATTGTCCGGTTGGAGAAACCTGTACCTCAAAATTTCCAATTTCATCTTCATCTTTCACAGTTGAAATAAAAGCCTCTTCGACAACTTCGGGCGGTGTTTCAATAATTCTTACAACCGCCAGGTACAACTCTTTCTGTGCCAAAGACGGATAGGCATAATTTTCTGTGCCCGATAAAATAATATCTCCGTTTTTGTTCCGTATCCGCCATCGGAATACTTTTTTGTCATCGCTTTCATCGGGGTCATAGATTTCCACAAACGAATTGGACAAATTCCGGCGATAGAAATCTTTCATTCCTATTAATCTTGCTACTCGTTTTTGTGCACCGGAAACATTTGACGTGTTCCATAAACCTGTCTCGGGCTGTTCCAGAGAAACAGGCTCATCGGTTTGATTAAAATAATTGAACGCACTCCCCCGCCCTTTGCTGGTCTCCGGGTAATCCTTTAAAAAACTTTCTTTTGAATGCAAAATCACCTGGCTGGAATAACTCCCATATAACTGTTTCATTAAAAATGAAAAATCGCTGAATTTTTCAGCAAAACGTGCCATTAAGTGGTCGAGTATTTGGTTTTTACGTTCGACAGGGTTATCCAACGATTCAAAAAGTTGCTCTGTTAATCCTTCATCGTTGTTCAAAGGGTAATTTTTCACCAAATCTTCAAATCCCTTAATGTCCTGCACAGCCTGTGTGAAATAGGTATATTTTAGTTGGTTATTTACTGATAATAAATCTTTTACTTTAGCGAGATGAGCAAAATAACTGGCCAGAATCTGATCAAAAAACAAAAGGTATGCTTTTAGTTGTTTGGCCTGCGATTTTCGCTCGGTAGAAACGTGAGACGGCAGACCGACACGACCAATTCCGTAAGTATCCGGAAAATCATTTTGAATGGTTGTGGTATCTCCCGTATTTAAATACTGTCCTACTGGTATTTCGGGTTCCATTCCCACTTTTGCCAGTTCCTGTTCTTCTTCTTCAGCCTTTTTTATTGCGTCGAGATAAGTTTGCACTTTAGCTTTATTCACATTCACCGGCAAAACTCCCTTGTAATAACTAAAGGCACTGTCAGAACACAATGAAGGTTTTTTGCCCTCTTCCACACAAATCAACCAGCTATCGGTTTCATCATCCACATCAGCACAATTATTAATGGAAATTTCCTTGATATTTTTAACACCATCAACTGCCATTATCAACTGAATAATGTCAGACAGACGAACTTCTGTGCGAAGGCTGGCTGCCTCCAGTTCTTTTGTTTCAATAAATCCATTGCTCAAAAATGGTCCTTCAAATATTTCGTCAGTTGTATATCCTTTGGAAAGCATTTGTTTAAGTGAATAAAATTTCACCGATGGCGAAAAGTAATGGTCGAGTACACGTAATATTTTTGCATGGACAAGCTCTTCATCAGATTCAGGAAAGAGCTCAATACTGGCACAAACTGCAATTTTATGTTCGCCAACTCTGTAAATATTTATCAAATCTTCGCACAAGTTCCGGTTGGCATGATAAAGCCGCTTTATTTGCTGATTCAACTCATTTTCCTGCGATTTGTTCGTAATTTCTTCATCATAATCAACAATAATGGAATACAAACCTTTTAACTTGAATTCTTTTTTGAAATCGGGATGTGTGCTGCTGAAATCTTCATAATTATAAGAAAGTTTATCATTTTTACAGTCTACATAAACTGTTTTATCGTAAGCTTTCAACCAGCAATTTTTCACTCCGTCCAGGTCAATAAACAGCTTACGGTAATCCAACTCGTTGACAGGTTTTGTTGGCAAAATATCGGCGGCCAAAAAGAATTGGTCCTGTATCTTTTGAGCTGATTTATCTTCCGGCGCAAGAATATTCTCGAGTGGCATGTCGAGTCTCAATCCAAGGTCGGTAATGGCATACGACAGCATTTCAAGAATTGTAATTCCCGGATCGTGCTTATTATAGTCTGTCCAGATATTTCCCGAAAGTTGTTCAATGTATTCCTGTCCCTTCTTTCGGAGAAATTCGTAGTCCAAATCATCATTGGAAGCTACTTTTTTTGGAATGGTTATATATTCGTTCAAGTCTGACATGTTTCTTCAGTTTCAGTAATTTCCGTACAACTTTTTACATCGGTGCTTAAATTATGCAGTTTGGCGGAGACTAAAATAGCTTTCGGGCTGGAAGGTGCTACTTTGCTCAGGTTGGATTCAGCTCCTTTCTTAAGTTTTACATCTTCCACGTAATCCACATATTTTAATTTCTCGATATAATTGATAACCAGACTTAAGTGTAAAGTCACTCCAAATTCGATGCTTGCAGTTTCTTCAAATGCCCAGGGCGAAAGCAAACGGGTGATATCTTTATTCAGCATCTTCAGGTAATAATTCTCATCATACCCGATGTGAAATTTTACTTTTAAATCAACCGTTACTTCCTCATAATCCGGATTAATAACTTTGGCGTTAACATGAAAGGAGTTTAGCTTATTGACATGATTCTGAACTTTATTCAACGTTGCTTTGCTTACCCTGGGCTGGTAGATATCAAACACATTTTTGTTAATGATATCGGGAATAACAACCAGTAAAGCATCGCCGGGTGACAAAAACGAATTTTCCGAACTGTGATTCAGGCATTTTACTTTATGAATTTCAGGAAACTCCTGTAAAATAATATGTTCGTAATCCCACAAAGTAATTGCCCGGTTTTTGTGGCGCAACCTTTCACTCACGCGCCGATAGTAATTTTCATCCGATTCTTCAGGCTTTCCGCCAAAAGATGAAAATGGTTGTGAAATTCCTTTTACGGTTGCTATCCGCTGAACCATTTTAGAAATAGTGTCGGCTTCCAATCCGTTTTTCAAATGAGAAAGTTCATTACCGTTATTTGCAAATTCAGCCATTACCGCCTGTGCCTGAATGGAAATTGCTTTGCAAACAGCATCGTAATTTTTATGAATCTTTACTTTCACCCAAACCAATCCCGCCGGTAATATCGTATTGTTTTGTGTGGTTTCTTTGGGTACAGAAAATTTTACAACTCCTGATTTTAAAAAATTATCTGTTTCATTGGAAATGATATAATTTGAATCCAGGGCTTTCCATTCATTCTGGCAAAGGATGGACCACTCGGCTTTTTGTTTTCCGGTAAAAGAATCAGCAAGAGGATTTTCGCTGCCCTCCAAAACCTGCACCAACAATGAAATCTGTTGCTGGTTTTTTACATTCTCCAGGCCAATATACAACTCCCCGCCCTTGCAGTAAGTCGGAACCAGATATTCTTTTTTCCCCGTTGCTGAAAGAAAATCAAGCTGATTTTTTAAATATGGATGTTCCTCTGACTGTCCAAAGGGATGTTCATGGAATACTACAAGCGGATTGTTTTGATAATCTTCTTTTGTGTTTCCCAAATTTATACCTGTTTCCGCCTTATAATTCAAAGTAATGGTTTCCACCATTGGTGTATAGGGCTCATTTGGAACCAGAACATCATCATCGTCGTTGCTAAAAGCAAGCGCATAAATTCGCGGGAAAAGTTCGTGTAAAAACGACTGCTTAAGCGACAAACGAACCGGCCCGTTTTTATCCTCTTCGTAGGAGGAATTTGTGACCTGTACATTTGTTTTAAAAACATCGCCATCCGCGTTAAAAAGAACATGATTCTCTTCAACAGTTTCCCAGTTTTCCTTATTCAAAATCTGAACGTCAGCTTTAAAATGCTCATCACTTCCTACTATCAGGTTGGAAGGCGTGGTGTTAAATTGCCAAATCGATTCGGCTTCAATCCAGTCAAACATTCCTCCAAAAAATTTGGATGAATTTGCCTGGTATAGATAATCGGTTCGGTAGGCGAAATACAAATCCACAAATGCGTCGTAATCGCCTGTTTTTTCAGGAGTGTTTTTCCATTCAATCTCAAAATCAAGATCAGTCCAGTTTTTCTTAAACAACTCCGGATACCCTACATAAAAATTAGACTTTTTAACGGGTTGTGTGCTGAAAGGATAAAATGGTTTTTCCGCATTTAATGCTCCGATGTCGCTTTCAAGAGAAAGACTTTTTACTCCTCGAACGTCAATATTTATTTTACAGGTGTTGATTTCTTTTTCAACTATTTTTCGGTACAAATTAAAACCATCAACATTTTCTGTTTTGAAAAGCACCCTGCACACGGGGAATCCGGTAGAAAAATTTTCGCCTAATATTTCTGAATCGTAGCCAACTACCGGATCAATTTCTTTAGGTAATTGAAACGCCAGTTTCAATACTTTTTTTGACGCGCTCAAACCTGAAGAAAAAACGACCTGGTCCTCACTGTCCAGAACTGTTGGCTGGACAGTAAAAGGGCCAAGCCATTCTTTTTCACCGGAACAGTAAACTTCGAGATTGTCCCGAAGAATACCTGTGATGATTGATTCAATGCTGGTTTTAAATTCAACGGTAATTTGAATATTTCGTTGTCCTTCCTGTAATTCCAAAATCTCCGATGAAAGGGCAAAACCTACTTTCGCGTCGGGCAATTCGGGATATTTTGAATCACCATAGTATCCAAAAGGCCACCATTTGACATCGTCATCCGGGAAGTCTTCACCAAGCCCGTCAAAGGAATTTGCAACGGACGTTGCTTTCAGCTTTTGATTTGAATGATCGTTGTATAAGTTCATCAGCCTGGAAACAGCACTTCTATTGGCTATCAGTTCTTCCGTGGTTTTATAAATTCGTTTTTGTCCTATATAGTCTTTACCTCCGTCAAGCTGGGTTTCCTCTGAAATTTTTTCATCAATGATACTTTTAGCCAACTCAAAAATAATATGCACCTTGTCGGGAGTCGCGGGCAACTTTTCAATTTGTAAAATCCTGTGATAATAAAAGTCGAGATGTCGTTTGGTAAGCTGGTTAAATCGCTTTTGTGAAAACTCCAGAAGTTTTATAAAACTCACAAACAACGCCAAATGAGGAGTGACATTTTTACCATCGTTGACCAGGGCTTGAAAATCTTCCAGATTTGTGTCACTGATAAAAAAGTCCTGCCAGTCAGCCGAGGGCTCCTCATGGTTAACTGTATTAAAATAATTAACATTTTTGGCAAACCGGTAAGCAAACTGCAACCACTCCTTCAGAGTAAATTCATTCAATTTTACTGAAGCAGGATCAAGTGCCTCGATGTATCGTTGCAGTTGTCCGGTACCTTCACGTCCCGATAATATTTCTTTGCCGCATTTAGCCATAATTTCGATTTACTTAGAGTTCGTTTCCTTCCTCTTTATAAAAGGGATAAACCATGTTTTTTCGTGAGTTGGTGGTACGTATGGTATAATCAAGTTTTATCAATAAAACACCGTTTAATTCATCAGACGGATCGATTTCAACTTTATTCAAATCGATGCGGGGTTCATGATAAAGAATTGCAGTTTTAATAAGATCTGTAACATAAGTTTTTAAGGTAAGATTGAGAGGCTTAAACAACAACTCATCCAGATTACATCCGTAATTGGGAACCATTACCCGTTCACCCAAGCGTGTGGAAAGCAAAATCTCAAGACTGCTTTTTATATCGGACTCATCTTCCAGCATTTTTACATTTTTTGATCCCCTATTGAATTCAGGTGGAAAACTCCAGCCTTTTCCTAAAAATGATTTTGTAGTTTCCATAAATTAACCTCCTATTTGTACGGTTGGACATCCTGTGATAATTGAGCCTCCGTGAGCTGTTAAATCTCCCATCCGGGCAGCCGGTTTCCCTCCGATTAACACGGTTGCCGAGCCTTGAACAATTGTATCAGGTGGACCGGAGCAAATGGCCATATCGCCCACTACAGCTGCCGGCATTCCGCAAATAAGTACTGTAGGTTCTCCCGGTGAAACTATTGGTCCTCCAACGTGGGGTACTCCTCCCGGATTGACCATCGGACATGTGTGCATATCTGTCAAACGTGCTGCTGCTCCCATAATTAATTAATTTGAACGATTGAGCCTTTTATCACTGCATTTGCGCTTGTAGAAACTTCGGCACCTGCAGAGCCTTCTGCTTTAAACTGCGCACCGGCTTTAAGTTCTATGTTTGTACTGCTTTCCATTTTCATATCAGTTGAAGATTTATAATTGATTTCAGATGCACTTTCTATTGTTATTCCGTTCGAATCCATTTGAATAAAATTGCCGTTTTCATCTTCCAGTTTGATTCCTCCGTCTTGATCACTGATAACCATTTTATTTCCATTTGGGGTCTCAAGCGTAACACTCACCTCATCATCATTAAAAATGAATTTCATCTCACTTCGGGTAATAAAACCTTTTTCATGATTATCATCGCTGGCTGTAATTGGTGCGGGCTTTGCACTGCTATTCATCATTCCCAAGACAATGGCATCATTTGGACTTCCATTTATAAATCCGACAATTACTTCGTCTTCTATTTCCGGCCGGAAGAATGAACCGCGATTTTCACCGGCGTCGAGTGTTGCCACCCTGGCCCAGATTCCATCTACCTCATTATCGACAACAGGTAACCTGACCAAAATTCGATCTTCACCATCGGGATCGCCTTCCAATTGTGTTACAATACCAACCTGTAATCCATTAACAGCTGCCATCAGTCCTGCTGCAGGTTGATCATTGATATCAAAAGTTTCGGTAAACCACTTTGGATTAATCCCAAACTCGGCATCTACAGTCCAGTTTCCTTCTGCAATCTGATGGCGAACAGCTGAAATATAAATCTTACCATTAAACCGATCGCCAACACCTTCCAGTTGAATGGTAGTATTTGGCTTTACCGCAGGAATTCCCTGAAATTTTAATTTCCCTCTTGTTTTGGAAAGCTGGTTAAATAATGTTTTTGCATCGGCCCATTCCTGCAACTCAACGTCGGGAATGCCACCTCCGTTTTTTAGTTCAAGGTTTTCCAGATTGATGACCGAAGCCAGATCACCTGATGAAATATTTCCATTTAAATTCACCGAAGGGTCATTTGCTTCAACTTCCAGCAACTCCTGATCTGCTGAATTCCAGCTGTAAGAAGTCACTTTTTGAAACTGGTTGCGCGCATCCATTTCGGCATCAAATTCCAAAAGTGTAGCACCAAAAGAGACTGTCTCGACAGCTTCCTGTTCAAAATCCGGCTTTTTAACTTTTATTTTTCCATCGTCAACAATCAGCACTTTACCGTTAGCCTGTGCTCGTGTAACACAAAAATCCCAATCGGAAACATTATACTGAACCAATTCGCGATGGCTTACGTTAGTTGATTCAACATCTTTTTCCAAACCATAGGAATCGATTATTTCTTCAATTATATCACTGTCGGTACTTTCGTAAAAATATTTGCTTTTCCGCCCAATGGTAAGTTTAACCGCTTTGTCTTTACATTCAACAATCAGGTACGACTGGTTGGTTCGGATTTTAAGATTGTGTTTGATCACTAATCCTTTAAAAACAGTCTCTTCATCGGAATGATAACCTGCCTTTATTTCGACTTCCTTACCGGGAACAAACAAATCTTCGTTGCTCAGCTTAAAATCCTGCGATGCCGGATCACCGTCGAGCAAAATAATTTTTGCTGTTGGAATACGATTTATTTCTTTCTCAACAAGCACATTCATCACCTGAAAGGCTTTAGATAGTTCTACTCCGTCCACCAAAATTTTTTGAGTGACAAGATCTGCAGATTGCGATGTATTTATAACTCTTTGTTCCGGCATTATTTTGTTGTTTTTTGAATGGGTGGAAAAAAGATGGACTGACCGGTTTCAAGCTTTCTGAAATTCGTGATATTGTTAGCTTTCGCTACTTCAAGATAATATTCAGATTTCCCGTATATGCGGAAAGCCATCAATGGAAGAGTATCACCGTCTTTTACAATTCGAACATGCGTTAAATCGGGCGAATTGTTGTTTTCCATTGCTACACGAAGGTCGTCTTCCACGAAACCTTTAAATTTTGCCCTGGCTACCGCCCGCAATGGCGTCCCGTCTGATTTAAACAGTTTGAAGGTGACATCCATTTCACTGAGAGTACCTTTAAACAGTAACGTTCCCCAGGAGATGATCAGGTAATTTGGTTTGTGTTCATCACCGTTGTAGTTAAGTACAACTTTTTTGAACTGCTCAATATCATCAATAATACCGCCACCTTCATCTTTAAACGTTTTATCATCAGAACTGCCTGACGCACCATAATCGGTAATTACGCCTGTCCGGTCAAAAACAAATTCAAGCTCGAGATCTTCAGGCAAAGCTTTGTTGAAACGCGGCGATGCTGCACTTGTTCCTGAAGCCTGATCATCATTTTGCTCAATTTTATATTTGAACTTATAGGTTTCAGGATTCAGCAAAGTTCTGAACTCTCCTTCGGAAACTTCTTCCGAGAACTTTTCATCACTATAAGCTTTAATCTGCAACTTTATTAGTTCTCCGCTCATATCAACGCTCCCTATTTTTAGACAATATTTCCATCACCTGCTCCACACAGGCCGCAACAATTTGATCCTTTTCATTTTTATTATTCTGAACCGGATCCGACGTTTGCGGCTTATCATCCACGTTAATTTTTATATGTAATTCCTTTATTTCGATGGGCATATTATTGAATTTTAAAATAGTTGTAGGCCAATTCTATCGTTTCAATTACCAATCTGTTTTCCTCGGCATTAAAATCGGCCATTGTCCATTTCAACGGGTATGCATGAACTACATTCCATGTCATCAAAGGTTCATGCTTTTCGTTTAACAGACTTATTGTAATATCAGTTGGCGTAATGTTAAAATCCTCCACAGCCTCCCGGCACCATTTAATCAGGGAAGAATCAGTAACGAGTCCCCTTTTCAAAACCAAATTCGGAAAGCTGGTTCTTACCGGAAGCTTGTGCTTAAAACGATTCTCCCCTCCTTCGGCGATTTCTTCGGTAGCAAGTTCAATATTCAGCCCTGAAACCGATTGAAATTCGAATTCACTCTTCAGGTTGGAAAATTCCACCTTAAAATGGAAACCAACAGGAGGATAGTAATTGGCCATAGTTATTCGTTTTGAATGGTTAACCCTTCATGCACCAGTTCTATTGATTCTATAGCCACTTCATTGCCATCGGCTTTTAAATCAGTAGGCTGTACCTTGGAAGGCCATGCATTTTTTACCTTCCACGTTATAACTGGTTCATGTTCCTCATTTAATAAACTAATTGTAATATCGCGCCTCTCAATGGTATTGAGTTTAACGGTATTCCACCAGTTAAAATATTCATTGTCAGTAGCAAAAGTTCCTCTTTTAAGCGTGATATTGCTGTATTTCTGCATCCCCGGCATTTTTACTTTTGCGTATTCAGGACTTGCTCCATGCCGGTATTCAATTACTTCGGTTTCCACGTCCAGCCCGGAAACTTCGGTGAATCCTATTTTTGTTCCACCCCATTCAACCTGGAAATGAAACTTTACCAATGGATAATTTGTAGCCATAACAATATATTTTTAAAGTTTTTACTGATTAAGATTCCTGCATTTTATGTGAAAACTTAAGTATAATGAACTCAGCAGGGCGAACAACCGCCATTCCGATTTCAACATGCATATAACCGTTAAGAATATCCTGGGCAGTCATGGTTTGTCCTAAACCAACGCGTACATAAAACGCTTCATCGGGTTTTGCACCCGCAAGCGCACCGGCTCTCCATTGCAGTGAAAGAAAATTTTCAATCATTGCGCGGATTTTAACCCAGGTATTTGCATCATTGGGTTCAAAAACAAATTGTGCAGTAGCCTTTTTAACCGACTCTTCCACCATATTGAAGAAACGACGAACCGGCACATAACGCCACTCATTATCATTTCCTGCCAACGTACGGGCTCCCCAAATCAAAGTTCCTTTTCCTGTAAACGCACGGATTGCATTCACTGATTTACCTGCCTCTGTATCAATATTCAGACTTTCCTGGTCCTCGTGCGTGATGTTTACCGTTGGTCCCTTCACTGCCGAAATACTAACATTGGCAGGAGCTTTCCAAACACCACGATCCTCGTCAACAGCGGCATAAATTCCAACAACGGCACCACTTGGCGGCAGCACTACCCCCTGCTGACGAATCGCATTTACAATTCCTTTATACACCGGATCAACTTCCTGTAAAGTTTCCGTTCTGTTAACACGAACAGCTTCCAGTTCTGTATAAAAATTGTTAATCAGAGCAACAACCTTTCCCAATAAAGCTTTAAAGTATGGTGAAGCGTTAACAGCAGTTGATGTCGCTGTAAAAACATCATTTTTATCGGTTGTTGGTGCAGCGAATGTTAGTGGTGCAAAATCGGTATTAAAATCATCTGCAATTAAAGCCGCATCCCAGGTTGGTGACGGAGCATCACTATTGGCCGACTGACTGAAATGATTGTAGTCAAACAACTTTGTGAGAAATCCGTCAAAATTCGAGCTGTCAGCAATAAATTTTGCATGAATACTTGCTGCAGAATTTTCATTAGACGTATCGTTGTCGCTAAAAGTCAAATCAAAAAAAGCTTTACAAAGCGCGTACAAATCATTGGCAGCTGTTTGCAATTGTGTTCGGTTTGTTGCGTCCGTAGCGGCTGGAATGGTTAATCCGGATTTTGCTGCAATGTCTGCGTCAATATCGTCTATTGAAGATACAACAGCACTATTAAACAATGCTTTAATATCTGCAACAGGAGAGCCACCCTGTGTGTAAACTCCCGTAATTATTGCATCGTAGTCGATTTTAAATGAAAGCGTCGTTTTCAACCAGGGATAATAAGTTGCGCCATATTTCAAATAATTCATTCCGACATTACTACGAAAATCGGCAACCGGATCTGCAGAGGGTGTTATTTCTTTATTTCCATCCACGATATCCATCACAGCAAAGCGGTCCTGCAATTTGTTGCATTGACTCAACATGGCTGAATGAATTTCACCGGCCTCAGCAATTGAAAGGTGAACGGTTTCGGGAATAACCAAAAGGGTGGGTAAATCAACTTTTTCGAGAGATGCTAATCCATCGAGCAATTCCTGTTTATCTACATCGGATGCTGCTGAATTAAACGCACCAACTGAGACAATGTAACAATCGCCTCCGCCATTGGCATAAAACATACGAACTGAATCATAAAGTAAATTAACACCATTCACTTTAGCAGATTTTACCGTATCGTCAGTATTTAATTCTACTTCAATTGAAGTGGGGTCAGGTGCTCCTCCAAAAAAGAATTCATATTCCGGGAGCGAACCGATTTTAACAGCCTGGACAATATTTTCTGTATGATAATCCACGCCATCAACAACGGCGATTTTCGTATAACCGACAAAAGCGGGTATAGCGGTCTCAACTTGCGCTACCGACGGCGGAAATTTTGAAATTTCCTCGACATAAACGCCTGGTGTTTTGTACGAAGTTGCCATAATTTAAATTTTAAGTTTTACATATATATTTCAGAATAATATTTATTGTTTGGTATATCAGGTTTTACCGATCGTATCCCGGGATTGGGAAGCTCAACACCACCCAATTCAATGGAAATGAATCCATTTAAAGTGAGCGGGTGCTCAGCTTTTGTTACTAAAACCTTTGAACTACCATTTTCCTTTTTTACATCGTCACCACCCGTTACCGTTTGATTTGAATCAAAAATGTATCGCCACGTGGTTTCTCGGTTTTTGATATTAATTTCAAATTCCTGTGCCTGTTCCGGAATTTTATCTTGTGCATTTGTTATATCCAGCGCATTATTGTCTGCTTTTATAAATATCCGTATCAGAGCTAACAGATTCATCTTTTCAGAAGCCCTTAATTTTTTCATTTCGTCTTCAAAACCACTTTCGGAAAGAATAAAATCTTCATCAACATGAAAATTCCCGGCAGCTTTGTCAATCAAAGGAAAACTGTTAGGTTCGCTTGCCAAACGGCGATTCGACAAATAATACAAATCACCGGCGTTTTCTATTTTCAGGTCGGTGTAATTGTAAAAAGCAGATTCTTTTATTTGAATTAAAAAGCTAAAAGCCAAATCATTTTCCAACGAAATAAAAGGCTCATCTTCATCTTCACCAGTTACTTTGGTCCAAATGGCAAATCCGGTTTTAGATTTTTTGAAAACTAAATTGTACCCCTCTAATTTTTGTTGTGTTTCAGCGTCGGGCTGAACATTAAAAATATGGTCCATATCATACAGTTCCAACTGAATATCTTTTTCTTCATCGCTCATTGACTGATATTCTGTCATTCCCTTATTCAGAAAATAATGGTGAAGAATATTTACTTTAAAAAGCGGTATATATTTTATTGAAAAAGCCATTACTGAATATCTTTTAAGGTTCCACCAACATGAGTAATAACCTGAGCTGCTGCCAGCTTTTTGTCCTGCTTGATTTGAATTATCTGAACTTTATAAATCACAGAGGGTAGTTGCCGACCGCCGAGAGTTCCCCAAATGTTATTGAGTTCCTCAAATCCCGGGGTATACATTTCCAAAATGAATTTGAAATACTCCAGCACATCAAGAGAAACATTTGTACGGTTATAAATTGTGTTGCCCGAGGTAAAAACTTTTTTACCCTGAAAAAACTCGATAACGCGGGAAATACTTCGCAGTGATTTGTCGTAGGTATCACAATTGGCACTGAATAAAACAAACAAATTCAGATTTACAGGCGGATTAAAATATTCCGTTTTATCATCTTTAATTTTATAACTGGGAATATTTTTAAGCGTTGATTCCTCCTCCAAGCGAAGCAGTGTCATTACAACCTTATCCTCTACTTTTGTGGCATCGTCACTACCCGATTCCCACAAAGCGATATTCTCGAGTGTAAGAATTTTTCCCAATCCAACCTGGGTAAAATAGGCTTCAACCTGTTCCTTCAGGATTTGTAAAGTGTCATAAATCATTTTTAGTCAACTTGTAACTGTCCATAAATTACATTGACCACCAGATTTCAATTTTCGGTTCCGACACAAACAATCATTAAAAGACCTTTAATTCTTATTTGACCAATTTTCTTATGCTGATTCAATTTCTACATACAACTTAATTTTGCGCCTCTTGAAAATTTGAATCCAAACCCGAGGGTTCAGAATGATCTAATGGTTTCGAGATACAAGTTACGACATAAAATAACGTTAGTCAATGCCCTAAAACTACCGCAGATCTAACCCTACAACATAAACATCTGTACATCAACAACTTAAATTAATAAAAAAGATAAAATCAGGTTTTATTTAACAATCGGAAAGCTACGATACTAAAATTCAGACTTAGCCAGAATCAGTAGTTTTTCTATTTCCTCAATGAGTTTTGAGTGCGGACCGTCAAAATGGTTCACCATTATTGAGAAAATAATTTCACTTCCTGAATCGGTTTGCAAATAACCACTATAACATCTTATTCGTGTCATGGAGCCACTTTTGGCTTTTAATTTATTTTCAAAAACTCCCGAATCAAAACCATACAATGTCCCATTCGAAGCGGTTGGTAAAGAATTTAAAAACATTTCGGCATTTTCTGTTTCACGAGAAAGTTTCAAAATGGTATTAAATTGTGAAGGCGAGATAGCATTAAAATGGGAAAGTCCGCTGCCTTCTTCCATAAAAAAATTTCCTTCAAGTCCTTTTGATTTCCAAAATTCCTTGATAATCTCTATGCCAACGCTACGACTCCCCTGCCCTGTTTTCTCAAACGCTATTTGTTTGACTAAATGCTCAGCAAAAAGATTTACACTTTCAACATTAAGCACTTTTACTATTTCTGCCAAAACGGGAGATTCATGTACATATATTGTCTTCAATTTATCTTGCTCCACCCGCTCAAATTTTATTTCACCTGACAAGAATATTCCCTCTTTCACCAAAAACGAAAATAAGTCTTCAGCCAACAATTTTTCAGGATGTTGAACTGAAGCTTTTATTGTAAAACTCTTTCTGTTTTTCGGGATAGCTCCCCTGATTACACGCTTATTCCCGAAAGGACTTCCAAAAACATAAGCCATATCACGGTTTTCATCAGATGATAAAACTTCATTTTTGATTTCTAATCCATCAATTTTGGGATAAGTCGACACGATTTGAGTAGGCTTCCCGGCTTTAGAAGGCGATGAGAATGTTATGCGAAACAAATTATCGTAGACTGTCAGTGCCGATGCTCCTGCTCCGTAATAATTTCCCATATCTTCCCAAATCCAGGTGGGCGGTATTTTTTCGTTATCATAATGAGAGGCATCCAAAACTAAATTTCCCCGAATATTTTTTATTCCAGCATTTTTAATGTTCTGAACCCAGATTTTCAAAAAATCAGAACTATGAAAATCATTCCTGAAATATTCTGAACCAAGCGTAGGATCGCCTCCTCCCAGAATAATCAGATTACCATCAAGAACTTCATCTTCTATTTTTCCTGTATAGCCAATCTTCGTTGTAAACCTATATTCTGAACCTAAAATCTCTAACGCAGCCGCTGAAGTAACCAGCTTCATGTTGGAAGCCGGGATCATTAATTTTTCACCATTAAAATCAAAAAGCGTTTCACCTGAGTTTAATTCAGCTATGCGAATACCAATTGTTGCGTTTTTATAATCAGATTGATTTAATATATTTTGTAACGCGTCATCAAAATTTTGTTGAGATTTGAGGTTGAGAGTAATTAAAAATGCCAGAAAAACCGTTAAAATGCGTAAATTCATCTTTTCATTTTAAACATTAAAAATAGCAGAAATTTATAGGTTAAATTGTTATACCTCCTATAAAACCAAAATATTTCTGTATCAAAAATATTAAAATGTTGAGAACTATTTTACTTGTTGGTACCGGTGGTTTTATCGGAAGTGTTATGCGTTATCTGGTTCAGATTTTTATAGAAAAAGGCTTAACCAGCACATTCCCGTTGGGAACTTTGATAGCAAATGTTGTCGGAAGCTTTATAATTGGGGTGGTTTTCGCGCTTGCTGAAAAAGGAAATTTCATGAGTGCTGAATGGCGATTATTTTTAGCCGTTGGAATCTGCGGCGGATTCACCACATTTTCTTCCTTTGCCTATAACAATTTCTCCATGTTAAAGGAAGGCACATTTGGTCAGTTTTTCTGGAACGTAGGAGGAAGTTTGTTTTTGGGAATATTAGCAGTTTATCTGGGAGTTGTTTTAGTAAGAGCAATATTTTAAGCACGGTTGCAGGTTTCTGGTTGAAACAATTCTTTATTTTTCTGAAACCTCTCAAACTAAAATTCGTGTAAACAACAAAACAACATTCAATTCAAAAAAAATGAAAATATCAGGGAAAACAGGAATTCTAAAAATTTATTTAGGTGAGTCGGATAAAATTCATGGCCGTCCTTTATTCGAGGAAATAGTTTTTGAAGCCCGAAAAGCCGGATTGGCGGGAGCAACTGTTTATAAAGGAATTATGTCTTTTGGCGCAAGTCATTCTATCCATACACAAAAAATATTTGCTCTTTCCGGCGATATGCCCGTTTCTATAGAAATTACAGACAATGTGGAAAAATTGAATGAATTTCTTGTAACGATTAATGAACTTTTGGATCAATGCAAAAAAGGTGGCCTGGTTACTTTCCAGGAGGTTGATGTTTTACGGTATGAAATGGGTGAAAAGTACAGGGTTGTGAGCAAGTAACCGCAGTTTTCAATTACGTTTCGTAATCCGGTTAAATTATTACTATCGGCTGGCGTATTTTTTCAACCCCAAAAATTAACTACCAAAAATATTAAGGGGTGGCTTACTGATCTTGCAATACCAAACCTCCAGAAAAAATGGGGGTAGAATATTCGACCTTACCACTTTCATAAATTGCATTTGCAATATCAAAAATTTCAAATCCTGTAATCAAATCTGATTCCCGAACCTTGAAAATAAAGGCATTCATCCGTACTTTTTCAATTAATTCGAGCCCCAGGTCGGAACAATAAGAAACAATAGTTGAACTATCTATTCCTGCAACAGGTACTAATGAAATTCTGTTCTGAAATCTTATTCCGCCTTCAAAAACAGGAGTAGCACTTTCAATTTCAAGCTCATTATTGAGTGTAATCAAAATGTTTTTATATTCCTCACAATTACAGTCCTGGTAGATAGGAGTTGGAATATTATCCTCGAAACTTTGTCTAATTGAAACATGCAAAAATTCATATTTTGACAAGACTTCATAGGCTTTCTCATCATCAACATCATCAAAAGTAATCGTAATTAAAGGTACTAAGTTTCCAAGATAGAACTTCTGAACTTCTCCATATCCATAATAGAAGTATTCAGTTCCACAATCGTCCAGCTCATATTTATACTTGATTGTCTCTTCTTTTCCACAAGAAAAGATAATTATCAGGAAGGTGAAAATTAGAAATGTTCTTTTCATTTCTTAAATTTCTCAAAGGTTAACAAAATCAAATATTATAATATCAATAAAGTATCGGCATAATTTTAGGTTCGCTCAGCAACATGCCTGGTTTTTCTTTTCGTATTTCGTCAATAGCCCGCTCAATCTGTTCCAATGTACAAGGCATGGTGGCAAGCGAAAACATCGCCTTTTCATCGGAATGACGGTTATGACTTACAGTTTCAATATTAATATCCTGTTTGCCGATTGCAGTTGCAATAAATCCTGTTGTGCCAGGAACATCGCCGGTATTAAAGGTAATCAGGTACGGAAAAACAAACTGGTTCGCATCAGCAAAATTCCGTTCATGAGCTCCGTTTGTATCGGTTATTTTTTCACCATAACGGGCAATAAAAACAATATCAGATACAATAGACATAGCTGTCTCACTTGATCCTGCGCCTTCACCAACCAACAAATGAACCCCTGAATATTTATTGTTGATCCGCACTGCGTTTGTAGCTCCATCAACTTTGGCAAGAAAATTATCATTTTTTACGATCATTGGTTTCACTGTCGCATAAATATCACCGTTCACTTTTTTGGCATAGCCTATCAATTTGATTTTTGCATCTATCTCGTTGGCGAAATCAATATCTTCTTTTGTAATATTTTCAATACCCGTTGTTGAAAGTTCATCCATTGAAATATCAATTCCATAAGCAAGTTTTATTAGCAGAATAAGTTTGTGTCCCGCGTCACCACCATTTATATCAAGACTTGGATCTGCCTCTGCATAACCTTTTTCCTGGGCCAACTTCAAAGCTTCTTCAAATTCCAGTTTATCACTTTGCATTCGGGTTAAGATATAATTGCTTGTTCCGTTCATAATCCCTGAAACGGATAAAACTTTATCGCCGGTAAAACTTTCGTTTATAGTTTTTATGATTGGAATAGCTCCGCAAACTGCAGCTTCAAATCCTATTTTTACCTTATTTTTTAAAGCAGCCTCAAAAATGCCTTGACCTCTTTCAGCTAACAGTGCTTTATTGGCAGTTACCAAATGCTTCCCGGAGTTTAGAATTTCAAGGCATAAATTATAAACAAAGTCACTTTTACCACCAATCGTTTCCACAACAAGGTCAATCTCATCAGATGTAATAATTTCGTTGATATAGTTTTTTGCCTTATCAGGCGTCAAATCTTTTCCTGTCCCGCAAAATAAATCTAATGGGAATCTGAAAACGTTCTGCAGCATTTCCAGGACAAAGTTCAACAATCTTTTTCAGTTCAATTTTTTTCTTTGCTTTGTCACCCAATTCACTACTCATCTCAGTAATGATTTTGGCAACGCCACCGCCAACTGTTCCACAGCCTAAAATGGCCACATTTAAAGTCTCCATGTTTACTTTTTTCTAAAAAATCCATGCAAGATAGCAAAAATTAAAAGACAGTTTGATAAAAAGGATTCCATCTGTCATGAACGCTAAATCCCTAATTTACCTAGTCAAATTTTCTCGATCCAGGCAAAAGCTATCTCACTCATTTATTCATTCACACATTCAATAGAAAATTAAGTTAACCCTATATGAAATATTGGTAACCTTTTTGTTTCGCCTCCGTTTGACATAAAACAATTTGCTATCTTTGAGCTGCTTTTGGCTAATCGGGTGTTAACCATCTGATTTTCTGATAAAAACAACAAATAAGTTAAATTATAAAAACTACTCACAATGTTAATTAGCGACGTAAAAGCAAGAGAGATTATCGATTCTCGTGGTAACCCAACTGTAGAAGTTGAAGTTTTACTTGAAAGTGGTGCATTTGGCCGTGCCGCTGTTCCTTCAGGAGCATCAACCGGTGAAAACGAAGCACTTGAATTGCGCGACGGAGACAAAAGCCGTTATTTAGGTAAAGGTTGTTTAAAAGCTGTGGCAAACGTAAACGATATTATTGCAAAAGAAATCATTGGCATGGATGCCACTGATCAGGTTGCAATAGACAGCAAACTTTTAGAACTGGATGGTACAAAAACTAAATCAAATTTGGGTGCAAACGCCATGTTAGGTGTTTCTTTGGCTGTTGCTAAAGCTGCTGCTGATTATTCAGAGCTTCCACTTTACAAATACATTGGTGGAACCAACGCGAAAACTCTTCCTGTTCCGATGATGAACATCATTAACGGTGGTTCTCACTCTGACGCCACAATTGCCTTCCAGGAATTTATGATTCGCCCGATTGGAGCTCCTTCTTTCCGCGAAGGTCTTCGTATGGGTGCTGAAGTTTTCCATGCACTGAAAAAAGTATTGGCATCTAAAAATCTTTCAACCGCAGTTGGCGATGAGGGTGGATTTGCTCCGATGCTTGGGGGAACTGAAGAAGCTATCGAATCAATTCTAACGGCAATTAAAAATGCAGGTTACAAACCAGGTCGTGCAGAAGATGGTGGTGATGTTTCAATCGCTATGGACTGCGCTTCATCTGAATTTTACAAAGACGGAGTTTACGACTACAGTATTTTTGAACCAAACGGAGTAAAACGTACTTCTGAAGAACAAGCTGCATATTTAGCTGAACTAATTGAAAAATACCCGATTGATTCTATCGAAGATGGAATGGATGAAGGAGACTGGGATGGTTGGGTAAAACTTAACGCTGCTATTGGCGACAAATGCCAGTTGGTAGGCGACGACCTTTTTGTAACGAACGTTGAATATCTCCAGAAAGGGATCGAATTGGGAGCTGCTAACTCTATCCTGATTAAAGTTAACCAGATTGGTACTTTAACAGAGACTTTGGATGCCATTGAAATGGCGCACCGCGCAGGTTATACATCCGTAACTTCTCACCGTTCAGGTGAAACTGAAGATGCAACAATTGCCGACATTGCAGTTGCAACCAACTCTGGTCAGATTAAAACAGGTTCTATGAGCCGTTCCGACCGTATGGCAAAATACAACCAGTTGCTTCGAATAGAAGAAGAACTTGGAGCAAGCGCTATTTACGGATACAAAAAAAATTTATAAAAAATAATTTCTGAATTTTCATATATTTCAAAGCCGGTTTTTGTTTGAAGACCGGCTTTTTTATTTCACTTTAAAATTCATACGAAACAATCTACAAACTGACCACAGGTATTAAAAAACAGAAAAATCAATTATCATTTCAATTGCTAATCCCTATATTCCACACTAACTTTGAATTTGTAAAACAGGGACACATAAGAAATAATATCGAAAATTATTAAGAAAACAAACTGTATGATATCTTCTATTGTTGAAATACTCGTGATGCTAAATCCTTTTGCACTGTTTCTTTATCTTGAACCTATCCGAAAAGATTTAACACACAAAAATTACATGATAGTAATTTTTAAAGCATCGCTTATTTCATTTTTCGTTTGTTTGGCTTTTTTCTTTTTGGGTGATTCAATTTTCACCAAAATTTTAAATATCGATTTTGAATCATTTCGAATATTTGGAGGAATAATCATTTTTTCCTACGCTTATATATTCATCGTGCGTGGAGAAAAAGCGCTTATTATGATTAAAGAAAACCTCGATGACTTGGCTTCTGAAATTGCGTTGCCATTTATGGTAGGCGCCGGAACCATTTCATTAAGCATTCTTCTCTCGCAAAAATATTCTTATTTTATTGGCAGTTTGTCATTGCTAATCATATTTATCGTCAATTTCCTCACTTTGTTCATTTTAAAAAAGCTTCGTGACAGTATCGAAAAAAGAAAATTCAAAAAGGCATTCGACAAAAACATGGAAGTACTGCTTCGGCTGAATGGCTTCTTCATTGGCGCAATAGGCATAAACATGATGTTGACCGGAGTAAAGAATATGTTTTTCTAATCTTTTTCTGTGTAAAATATAATTGGAAGAAAAATTCAATTATAAAGGAGAAACTGCTTTCTAATCCAGGAAAAGAAGAGTCAGTTAACTGCATATATAAAAACTCAATATCTGATCAATAAAAAACCACTTTGAATTCGAGTTACAAAGTGGTTTTGTTTTATAAATATATCGTTTGTGTCTATTTAAAAACCCGCTGCGCAAAATCGTGCAAAGATTTTCTCCACACCTGCCATTCGTGATCTCCCGGGAAAGAGTTAAATTCAACTTCCAAACCATTTTCTTTCATGGTGTTCACTGCCTTTTTGGTATGTTCAATTCTCGGATCCTGCTCACCACATGAAATGTAAAACAAATCCAGTTGTTTGTTGAACTGACCTGATTTAGTCAAAAGCCCGGGAATTTCCTTCTCAGCATCGAAACTGCTTGTTTCTCTGATTCCACCAAATAAACCTGAACTAAAAACACCAACTGACGAAAATACCTCAGGACTTTCCAAACCAACATAAAACGATTGTCCACCTCCCATCGACAGTCCGCAAAGTGCCCTACTTTCAGGATTTGCAACTGTTCGGTAATTTTTATCAATAAAAGGAACAATATTTTTTTGTCATTTCTTCCTTGAAAGCAGCCATGCCTGCACTGCTGTAACCGCCTGCTGCCATGCCTCCTCCCGGTGCCCTTACGTTTCCGTTGGGAATCACCACAATCATTGGTTTTGCTTTTCCTTCTGCAATCAAATTATCCAAAATAATATCAGTTTTTCCCTGAACTGCCCAACCGGTCTCATCTTCACCACCGCCGTGCTGGATATAAACCACGGGATATTTTTGCCTGGTATTTTCATTGTAGCCCGGAGGCGTATAAACAAAAAGTCTTCTCCAGCTTTCAGTAAAATCAGAATAATAATATTTTGAACTGGTTGCACCGTGGGGAACATCTTTTACGGTGTAAAAATCAATTCCTTCTTCGGGAATATCAATAGCGCTAGACATTTTTCCTGTTCCGTAAAACGACTGGCTGGCAGGATCGGCCACTGCCACTCCATCTATTACCAGCGAATAATAGTGAAAACCGGGAACTAACGGTTCAGTGCGAACTGTCCAGGTACCATTCGCCTCTTTTTCCATATCATAAGTCTTCCCCACACTTATTTGTAATTTTTGTGCATCCGGTGCATTCACCTTAAAAACTACACTTAAGTCCGGCATAATACACGGACATTGATTTTGATTGTTGTTTGTAAGGTGCAGGAATTGAATTTTCAACCAGTTGAGCTTGAATATTTCCAAAAGCAAAAACTGAAAAAACAAAAACTAACAACACTGGTCGAATACAAGTTATTCTCTTTTTCATTTTATTTAGTTTATGGTTACTTATTTTTTTACTTATTTAAAAAGTCGCGGTGCAAAATCATGTAATGCTTTTCTCCAGACATGCCATTCATGAGCACCTGGGAAATAATTATATTCCAGATTCAATCCTTTCTCCAAAAATGTTTCAATGGTCTTCTTTGAATACTCGTAGGAATGATCTTGTTCTCCGGTAGAAATATACAATAATTTAAGCTGTTTGTTGAATTTTTCAGGATTAGTAAAAATCCCCGGAATTTGTTTTTCGGCATCAAAAATATTCCCGTCTGTTCCACGGAATGCGCTGGAACTAAAAACGCCAATCCAGGCAAACTGATCGGGATTAAGCATTCCTATCCTGAATGAAGTTCCCCCTCCCATCGATAAACCGGCAATGGCACGGTGTTCACGATCAGTATAAATTCTGTAATTTTTTTCCATAAAGGGAATAATTACATCTATTAGTTCATCCTTAAAAAGATCCATAAAGTGGTTTGACGACTCAGAATTATAACCCCTGCCGATATCATTTATAATATATATGTTGGTGGAAACTACAATCATGGGCACGGCTTTTTTCTCTGCAATAAGGTTATCCATTATATTGTCCAGATTACCTTGTGTAACCCAACCGGTTTCATCCTCACCTGCTCCATGTTGAAGAAACAACACGGGATATCTTTTATTCATATCCTGGCCATACCCGGGTGGTGTATAAATGTACATTCTACGCCATGAATTTGTCTTTTCGGAGAAATACCATTTTTGACGGATATCGCCGTGAGGCACATCTTTAGTCAAATGAAAATCAACACCGGCTTCCGGAATTTCAATTCCACTTCCATCCCATCCACTGCCAAAATAAGTCTCACTGGCTGGATCGGCTACTGAAACGCCATCAACAATTAGAGAATAATAATGAAACCCGGGAACTTGCGGATCAGTTGTAACCGTCCAGATCCCTTCACTATCTTTACTCATATCATATCTCTTACCTCCAGGTTGATTTGTAAAAGATCAGCCTCGGGTGCCCTGATTTTAAATTCAACACTTAAATCAGGCAATACTTTCGGGTATTCTGCCCCTCTTACATTGGATATAGCCGGCACTCCTTCTCCATTTAGCTGAGCAAAGGCTCCAATTGGCATCAATAGTATTATACTTAATACAATTAAACCAAGTTTATTCAACCATTTAAAATAATTCATCTGAATTTACTTAAATATCAAAATTAAATGATTTAATTATTTGAATAACAATGGAGCCATTCTGTAAATATTGTCACGCCATACCGGCCAGGTATGACCTCCCGGAAAATCATAATAAGAATATTTAAACCCAAGTGCATCAAATTGTTCCTTAATTTTACACCATTGTTATAGGCAATATCCTCTTTGTCTCCCATGGTCATAAAAATGAGTTTGAGATTCTTTTTCATTTCATCTGCATTCTCCTTCATATATTGAAAATATTTGTCAGATAAATCCTGTTGTCCCGGAATAATCCATCCTGAACTGAATATCCCTAAATAATTGAATTTATCTGTATGTGGAATTCCCACATACAAGGTTTGTAATCCTCCCATGGAAAGTCCGGCCAAGGCTCTGTTTGCTCCGCCGGTTTTGACCCTGTAATTGGCCTCAATAAAAGGAATTACATTTTCCAGCAACTCTTCTTCAAAGGGTTCAAAATTTACATTATAATTACCAGGTTCAGCTGGTGCGACATTTCCATCAGACATAACCACGAGCATAGGTACAGCTTTACCTTCAGCAATAAGATTATCCAGAATAATATCTGTTTTTCCCTGAATGGCCCAGCCACGTTCATCTTCTCCTCCACCGTGCTGAATATAAAGAACCGGATATTTTTCATTTGTATTTTTGTCATAACCCGGAGGACAATAAATGTTTACTCTTCGCCACGATTGAGTTGTTTTGGAATAAAAACGTTTAGAACGTATATCGCCGTGTGGAACATCTTTTAACTGATAATAATCACCATCTTCGTATGGAATCTCAATTCCGCTGGCCATCCTGCTCATTCCATAAAAAGTTTCACTTGCCGGGTCTGCAACTGTTACTCCGTCAATAATAAGTGAATAATAATGGAATCCCGGCCCTTGCGGCTCTGTTGTAACGGTCCAGATACCTTCCACATTTTTGGTCATATCATAAACTTTATGCAAATCAATTTGCACCTGTTTCGCCTGTGGCGCCCGGATTTGAAAAACTACGCTGTGATCCGGTAATATTCGCGGGTATTCAGCTCCCCTGACATTCGTTTCAGCCGGAACAGAAGATTCCAACTGCGCAATTACAAAGTTGCTGGTAGTTAAACAAGCTAAAACGAGAAAACTTTTAGCTAATAATTTAGTGAATTTATTGATTGACAATTTCATAATTTAGTTTTTTATGTGAAAACAACTTATGTATTGGTATGGATTAGGAGAGTTATTTGCAAGAATTACCAGAGGAATATACACCTCTGATAGTTCCTGTTTATTCATATATTTAATCCTGAAAAAGAAGTTGTGTAAAGCCATAAAGACTTTTACGCCAGGTTTGAAATTCGTGTGCTGTTCCCTGAGCTTCAAAGTAAGTATGATTAATACCTGCTTTTTCCAATTCTTCATGAATACTTCTTCCTGTGCGTTCTCCTTCTTTTGACCCCATACTGATATAAAATACCTTAATCTGTTTGTTAAATTCATCTGGCTTGGCGAGTAATCCATTATATCCGGTTTCAACTCCCGGGAAACCAAACGGAGCGCTAAAAATGCCAATATTGCCAAATTTATCCATATTGTCCTGCGTAATCTGGTAAGTTTGCGTACCACCAAGTGAAAGTCCGGCCATTGCACGATTTTCACGGTTGGTTAGCGTACGATAGTTGGCATCTACCATAGGAATTAAATCTTTGATTATTACAGAGCCAAAACCATCCCAGAAAGAAGGCATCCCACCCGGGGCACCACCTGGCCGTTGTCCACCTGCGGGGCGTTGACCTTGTCCTGCAGCCGGTTGTTGTCCCTGACCTGCTGCGGGTCTTTGTCTGCGTGCACCTGCCATACCTGCTGCTATACCACCGTCTTCCATTACAATAATCATAGGATTGGCTTTTCCTTCAGCAATCAGGTTATCCAGAATAAAATTAGTACGTCCCTGGTTCGCCCAAGCACGTCTGTCTTCACCCATACCATGTTGAAGATACAGTACCGGATATCTTTCATCCAAATTTTCGTCATATCCGGGAGGAGTATAAATATAGGCATGACGGTGTTCTCCTGTTGATTCAGCAAAATACCAAACCGAACGTACTTCGCCATGAGGAACATTTTTCACTTCATAAAAATCAACTCCTTCTTCCGGAACTTCAATGCCGCTCATTACGCGACCAGCACCAAAAAAAGTTTCGCTGGAAGGATCACAAACATCAACACCATTAATTTTTATTGTATAATAATGAAATCCTGGATCAAGCGGAGCTGTAACACCTGTCCATACACCGTCTTCACCTTTGGCAAGAGCTACATTGCCCAGACTTACTGAAACACTTTCAGCGTCCGGTGCATTAACACGGAAGATCCCCCTGCGTTGTGCGTCAATTCGTGGATATTCAGCTCCCACAATATTTGTAGATGCAGGTTTTGAATTTTCATACTGCTCATCTGTCTGACCATAAACTACAATTGTGGCAAAAAAAACCACAACCAAACCAACTAAAAATTTTCTCATAGTAATAAATTGTTTTTATATTATTTAAATATTAAAGATGCATATTCGCGAAGATCACGCCGCCAGGTCAGCCACTCGTGTGCTGTTCCGGGAGATTCATAATAAACATAATCTATACCCTGCTTTTCGAGCATATTTCGAAATGCTCCGACCGAACCTGGAAACGGATTTCCTTCTTTTGTACCCAATCCAAGCCAAAGTAAATTAAGTTGTTTGTTAATTGCTTCACCATCGTTGTATTTTCCTTCCAGAAAAGTTGCCGGATCAATAACATCTGTACTGGGGTAATTGGGCGTACCGCTAAAACCACCGATATGCGAAAATTTATCCAAATTATTCATTATAATTCGCATAGTTTGATTGGCTCCCATTGAAAGTCCTGCAATTGCCCTGTGGTCCCTATCAGCTATTGTACGAAATTTAGTATCAATCATTGGTATAATATCGTTGATCATCACCTCCTCAAATGCAGAACTACCGCCGCCTCTGGCATTATTTTGTCCTGTCTGTGAAGGTTTAGTTGCATAACCATTATCCATAACGATTATCATCGGAAGAGCCTTTCCTTCTGCAATCAGGTTATCAAGAATTAGGTTGGCTTTGCCCTGAACAGCCCAGCCGGTTTCATCTTCACCGCTTCCGTGCTGTAAATACAGTACCGGGTAGCGTGTATTTGTATTTTGATCATAACCGGGAGGTGTGTAAACAAAACAACGTCTCCAATCCTGAGTAATTCCAGAAAAATACAGATTTTCGCGAACCTGGCCGTGTGGTACATCTTTCAAAGCATAAAAATCTCTGTCTTTTGCCGGGACTTCAACTCCGCTTCCCCAACGGCTTACGCCATAATAATATTTAGTACCAGGATCAGGGATCGCGGCACCATCTATATTCAACTGATAATAATGGAATCCTTCATCCTGAGGATCTGAGATACCTGTCCAGACACCATTTTCATCTTTGGTTAAGTCGTATCTTGAACGACCAATTTCAAGCTGAACTTTTTGAGCCTGTGGTGCAGCAATGCTGACACAAACCCTGCCCTCAGAATTAACCTGAGGAAATTCTTTCCCCGGTTGGTTGGTAGAAGACGGCTTAAAATCTTCAATAATTTTTGTATTAGCTGATTGCCCAAAACAGATACCGGTAGTTAAAACAAATGCTAAAATAATTAAGTTTGATCTGTATTTCATTTGAAAAATATCTTTTATTAAACTGAATAAACCCGTCGGGTGAACTGGCAAATAATGAAACTCCATTTCAAGCCGGATTCACGCAACGGGTTATAGTGCAAATCTTTAAAAAAAGATCTAATTAGTCTTTAAAAAGAAGCGGTGCCATTTGGTACAAGCTACGTCTCCAGGTTTGAAACTCATGACGTGTTCCTTCGGAAACATATGAAACCGCATTTTTAAAACCAGCTTCCTTCAGAGCAGCAGCAGCATTATTAACACCGTCCGGGTTTTCAAAACTACCGCAACTCATGAAAATAAGTTTAACGTTTGGATTATCCTTAATTTCATCGTAAGAATAAGTACCACCACTAAGAAGACCGTAATGTGAGAAAACATTCGGACGTGCAAGTGTAATAGTATGAGTCTCCATTCCTCCCATTGAAAGACCAGCCATAGCACGATGAGCCTGATCTGCAATTGTACGGAAATGTGAATCAACATAAGGAATTAGTTCGTCAACAAGAACTGTTTCGAAACCGTTATTCATCATTCCAGCCATGCCACCTGCAGGTCTTGCTGGACGGGCAGCCGGAGCTTGTCCGGCTGGAGGAGTTGGACGGTCACCTGCATCAGCTGCTGGAGCACGTCTTGCACCCGGTCTGAATCCTTCGTTTGTCATTCCGTAAGTCATAACAATGATGAAAGGTTTGATTTTACCTTCAGCGATCATATTATCCATAATCAGATTAGCATGTCCTTGATTACTCCACGCAGTTTCATCTTCACCCCAACCATGTTGCAAGTAAAGTACAGGATATTTTGTTGATTGATTTTTTTCATATCCCGGAGGAGTATAAACAAAAGCTCTGCGTGATGTATTTGTACTTTTTGAAGGGAAAAGAATCTGAACAACATTACCATGAGGAACATCTTTCAATGCATACATATCCTGATCGTGTGCTGGAATTTCAATTCCACTTTCCCAACGGGTTGAACCGTAGAAATTCAAGGTGCCAGGATCATTAAATACTCCACCGTCTATGGTTACATGATAATAATGAAAGCCTTCCTCCATTGGACCAGCTGTTGTACCCATCCAAACACCTTCTTCATTTTTTGCAAGAGGAGTTCCACCTCTGGTTCCACCAAGTCCAAGACTTACAACAACACTTTGAGCTTCAGGTGCCTCGATTCGAAATCTTGCGTAGCCCTGAGAATTAACCATTGGATACTCTTGTTGTGGTTGATTTTTTGTTGAAGGTTTAAAATCCTCTTTAATTGGCTCATTTTGTGCTAAACACATCGAACCAGATAAGGTAAGAAGTAAAATTAAATTAATTAAATGTTTCATTTTAAAAATTGTTAGTTGTTAAATAAATTCGATATTACTCCCATGCCTTTATAATTTACCGGATAAAAACAGTTTGATAATAAAGCAGTTATGCATGGCAGTTTAATAATTTTCTTTTTATAATTATTTAAATAAAAGTGGTGCAAGTTCACGTAAACTACGACGCCACGTTAAAAATTCATGAGCAGTGCCTTCTGAAACATAAGAAAAAGCATTATATCCGGCGTCTTTCAGTGTTTTGGCAGCGTTTTTAACACCATCAGGGTTTTCTTTACTTCCGCAACTCATAAAAATAAGCTTAACCTTTGATTTATCTTTAATTTCATCCGGATTGTACATGCCTCCGCTAAGTAAAGCCCAGTGTGAAAATACATCCTGGTTCGCAAGTGTAATTGTATGGGTTTCCATTCCACCCATTGACAAACCTGCCATTGCACGGTGGGGCTGATCAGCAATCGTGCGGAAATGAGAATCAACATAAGGAATCAACTCATCAATAAGAACAGTTTGAAATGGTTCTATTTTGAAGCTTGCCATTCCACCCATTTTTACATCATTTGTCATTCCATAAGTCATAACAATAATAAATGGTTTAATTTTTCCTTCGGCAATCATATTATCCATAATCAAGTTAGCATGCCCCTGAGTACTCCATGCAGTTTCATCTTCTCCCCAACCATGTTGGAGATATAGTACCGGATATTTTGTTGATTGGTCTTTTTCATATCCCGGAGGAGTGTAAACAAAGGCTCTGCGTGATGTATTTGTACTTTTTGATGGAAAAAGAATTTGAACAACGTTGCCATGAGGCACATCTTTCAAAGCATAAAAATCCTGATCCTTTGCAGGAATCTCTATGCCACTTTCCCAACGGATTGAACCATAATAATTGTTTGCACCAGGATCGTTAAATACACCACCATCAACAGTTACATGATAATAATGAAAACCTTCATCCAATGGTCCGGCAGTAGTACCCATCCAAACGCCTTCTTCATTTTTGGTAAGAGGAGTTCCACCTCTTGTACCTCCTAATCCCAGACTAACAACAACACTTTTTGCTTCAGGAGCAGCAATACGAAATCTTGCATAACCCTGAGAGTTAACCATCGGATACTCCTGTTGTGGTTGATTTTTTGTTGAGGGTTTGAAATCTTCCTTAATTACTGGCTGGTCCTGCGCTACACAAAATGAAACAGACAATGCTAATAAAAAAATAAAACTAATTAGATACTTTTTCATAATACTAAAAATGTTAAAAAAATTTATTTAAATAATAAAGGAGCAAATTCACGTAAACTCCTTCTCCATGATTGCCATTCATGAGCGGTTAAAGGTGATACGTAAGAAACACCTTTTATACCAGCTTCGTTTAAAGCATCTGCTGCTGCTTTTACTGTTTCAGAACCACGTTCGCGGCTACCATAACTCATAAAAACGAGTTTAACTTTTGATTTATCTGAAATTTGATCAGGAGCAATTCTACCGCCGCTGAAAAGACCAATGTATGAAAATTTATCCAGGTTGGGTAATGTAACTGAACTGGTTACCATACTTCCCATTGAAAGTCCTGCCATGGCGCGGTTGTTACCATCAGTCAACGTTCTGAAATTTCCATCGATGAAAGGAATCAGGTCTTTTTTCATTAACTCTTCATAAGTATCAAATGAAAACGACATGCGTGGACGTGCAGCAGGTTGGCCAGCTTGTCCTTGTCCTGCTGCAGGCGCTGCTGCAGCTGCGGCTCTGCGTTGTTCTGCTTCACCAGGTTTTGATGCTGCACTGGTTTCCATTACGATAATAAAAGGTTTACTTTTCCCTTCAGCAATGAGATTATCCATAATCAAATTGGTACGTCCCATTTCAATCCATACCCGTTGATCCTCGCCACCGCCGTGTTGCAAATATAACACAGGATATTTTGTTGAGGTGTTTTTACTATACCCCGGAGGAGTATAAATATACACCATTCGCCAGGCTTCTGTTACTGTAGAATAATAATTCTTAATCAATACATCACCATGGGGTACATCTTTCAGATCATAAAAGCCACCATCAGGATCCGGTATTTCAAATCCATTACAGTTCCTACTGTATCCAATAAATCCGTCGGTTGCCGGATCAAGAACAACAGCTCCGTCAACAATCATCCAATAATTATGGTAACCAAGATCCTGGGGTTCACTCCTGTATGTCCAGACACCGTCAGCATCTTTTACCATATCTTTAGCTTCATTTGCAATTGCTACCTGAACCTTCTGAGCATCAGGAGCACTGAATTTAAAAGTTACACTGTTATCTGCCTCGATACGAGGAAATTCTCCCTGATACATATTATTGGGAGAAGGATGCTGTGTTCCGGCCAGTTTAGAACTAACAGAAACCTGTCCGGTCTGAGCCAGACAAAATTGACTTACTGATAAAACTACCAGTAAACAAATAAATAACGTTTTTTTCATTTTATACCTCCTTTAAATATTTAGTTAAATAGTTTTAATTGCTCTGGTTTTATCTCAAGTATTAAAATAGTAGTTGAGCAAATTCTTTAAGACTTCTTCTCCATGATTGCCACTCATGTGCAGTTAATGGAGAAATATAAGTAACACTTTTTATCCCGGCCTGATTTAGCACATCGCTGGCAGGCTTAAGTCTTTCCGCTCCACCTTCACGACTACCAAAACTCATAAACACAAGTTTCACTTTTGATTTATCTGAAATATCATCAGGAGTGAGTGTTGCTCCACTAAAAAGACCGATGTATGAAAATTTATCCAAATTTGCCAAAGTAACCTGACGGGTTACACCACTACCCATTGAGAGTCCTGCCATAGCACGACTTCCCCCATCAGTCAATGTTCTGAAATTGCCATCAATAAAAGGAATCAAATCTTTATTCATTAGTTCAGCATATGCTTCGTTGGAAGGACGAATACGGCCATTAGCTGCTGGTTGCGGAGCAGGAGCACCAGCTTTCTGTGTTGCACTGGTTTCCATGACAACAATAAATGGTTTGCATTTACCTTCGGCAATAAGATTATCCAGAATCAAATTGGTTCGTCCCATCTCAATCCATACCCTTTGGTCTTCGCCACCACCGTGTTGAAGATAAAGTACAGGATATCGTTTTGAAGTATTTTCACGATATCCCGGAGGAGTATAGATAAAGGCCATACGCCATTTATTTTCAACAGTTGAAAAATAATTTTTAATCAATACGTCACCGTGTGGTACATCTTTCAAGTCATAAAAGTCACCTTCAGGATCAGGAACTTCAAAACCATTACAATCATGTCCGTAGCCAATGAATCCATCTGTTGCAGGATCCAAAACGATAGCCCCATCAACAATCATCCAGTAGTTATGGTAACCCAGATCCTGTGGTTCGCTTCTGTAAGTCCATACACCATCAGCGTCTTTTACCATATCTTGAGCAACATTTGCAATTGCAACCTGCACTTTTTGTGCATCAGGAGCGTTGAATTTAAAAGTAACACTGTTATCTGCCTCAATACGCGGATATTCCAGCCCATACATATTATTTGGCGAACTATGTTGTGTTCCTGCCAATTTAGAACTTACAGAAACCTGCCCGGTTTGAGCGAAACAGATTTCACTAACTGATAAAATAACCAGTACGAAAAGTAATAACGTTTTTTTCATTGTAAACCTCCTTTAGTAATTTAGTTAAATAGCGATTATCATTGGCGTTAGTTTCTTTCTAATTCTTAAAAAGCCGTTGGGCTACCGTTGAAATATATAATTTACAATTCATCCAGGTATGCCCACCTGAAGGGAAAAAAGTTTCATGTTCCACATTACTATTTTTCAGAATATCTACCAATCCTGTAACTCTTTCATAAAGAAAATCTTCCGTTCCACAGCTAATCCATAACAATTTAAGTTGTTTATTCAGCAATTCAGAGGATGGTTTATTATCTGCAAGATCTCCGCTAATCTTATCGCTATTCGAAGCTGGTGCAAACGCACATACCCAGGCAAACAAATCTGTATTATATAAACCTGCATCCAAAGTCTGACCTCCTCCTCTTGAAAAACCTGCAACTGCACGCTTTTCCCTGTCTTTCAAAACACGGTATTTTTGTTCAGTATAAGGAATAATATCTGCGATTAAATCTTTTACAAATGCGTCTCTGTCAGCCGGAGCCGGATTTGCATAAGGCATAACAATAATCATTGGTTCAGCTTTTCCCTGAGCAATCAGGTTGTCCATGATATCATTGATCCTACCCACTTTGTACCATGTTTCTTCGGTATCGGTAGCCCCGTGAATAAGATATAAAACGGGGTATTTTTTGTTGCTATCCTCGTATCCGGGTGGAGTGTATACGACCATTCTGCGTGTGGTTTCCAGGGTTTTTGATTTGTAATATCTGTATGCAATCTTACCATGTGGAACATTTTGTTCAGCATGAATTAATGGAGTATCACCGGGAATGTCTACCAGACTGTTTTTAAATCGTTCATTTGCAAAAATGAGAGGATTATTTGGGTCCGAAACCTGTATTCCATCAACAACAAATGAATAGGGATAAATATCAGGTTTTACAGGTGCAACAGTAACCGACCAAATCCCTCTTTCATCTTTAGTCATTTGCAGTGCCTCATTAACTATTTGAGTATTTAAAGTTACATTATTTGCATTTGGTGCCCTAAAGCGAAATGTTACTGTTTTATCAGGGTGAACTTCCGGCGAAATAATGGGTTGTCCAAACTGAGCTAAAACATCCTGATTTACAAATAAAAAAGCGAAAAGAACCAATACATTCAAACGGATTAGTTTTCGCATTGTATTTAAGTTTGATCTAAGCATGATTTCGTTATTAGAGTCTAATTTTTTAAAATCGTTTAATTAGAAGTAAAAAATACTTTTTACTTAAAAAGCAATGGTACAGATTCACTCAAAAAAGTCTTGGCATTCATCCAGGTATGCCCGCCTGTTGTAATTAATGTTTTAGTATTAATTTTCTTTTCCTTAAGCAAATCCATATATTTAACTGCATCGTTATAAAGGAAATCTTCGTTTCCTACGCCTAGCCAGAATAATTTAAGTCTTTTATTTGTTAAATCGGTATCAGAATAAACCATTTTAAAATTTTCCTCAAAAGAATCATCCGCGATAAAAGCAGCATAAGAACATACATAAGCAAATAAATCAGGATTCCTTAACCCAGCCCACAGCGATTGTCCTCCACCACGCGAAAATCCTGCAATTGCACGATGTTCTCTGTCGCTTACTACGCGATATTTTTTTTCTACCAGGGGAATAATATTAGTAAGCAAATCTTCCTGAAATACCTGATACATTCTTGCACTTTCAGGAGTAGCTGGTCCACTCACTGCAATACCGTTATTTCCATAAGGCATTACCACAATCATTGGAACAGCTTTACCTTGAGCAATTAAATTATCGAGAATAAAATTGGTTTTTCCAACTTTATACCAGGTTTCTTCTGTATCAGAAGTTCCACTGATCAAATAAAAAACCGGATATTTTTTATTTTTACTTTCTTCGTAACCGGGAGGAGTATAAATAACCAAAGGGCGGGTTTCACCGGTTTCAGTTTTATATCGCTGGTATTCAACAACACCATGTAGAACATCCTGAATATCATACAAAGCCGGAGAATCGCCGGGAATCTGAACTAAATTATTCACAATATTCTCGTTTGGAAATATTTCAGGATTATTTGGGTCCATGACCTGAATTCCATCGACATTAAAATTGTATGGATAAATATCTGGTTTTGCCGGCCCTAAAGTTACTGACCAAACGCCGTTTTCATCCTTCTTCATTTGTTGAGGTCCGGCAACAAACTGGGTACTTAGTTTTACATCCTTTGCATTAGGCGCCAGAAAACGAAAGGTTACTGTTTTATCAGGATGAACTTCAGGCGAGACAATGCGTTGGCCCCTGCCTTGCGCCGTGACAATTAAAACTGACATTCCCCACAAAATCAAAGTCAAAAAAATATTTTGAATATACTTGTTCATTTCTTTAGATTTAGGTAACAATACAACAATTCTTTTATTTGAATAGTAAAGAAGCAAACTGTTTTAACGATCTGCGCCAGGTTAGCCACTCGTGAGCAGTTCCCGGAGATTCAAAATAAACATGTTCAATGCCAGCTTCTTCCAACATATTATGAAAATTATTTACTGTTGCATACATTTGTGGTGATTCCATTAATCCTGTACTTGCATACAAAACCTTAACTCTACTGTTAAAAGCATCAGCGTCATTAAATACACCATTGTATGATTCTGATAGTTCAGTTCCCTGAGGAATCCATCCTGCACCACTGAATCCGGCAATGTATGCGAAATCATCTAAATTATTAAGCGTTGTATTGTATGTTTGAAACCCCCCCATCGATAAACCAGCCATAGCACGATGGTCGCGATCAGAGATTGTACGATAGTTTTCATCCACCATTGGAATTATCTCCTTCATAAAAACGTCAGCTAAAATATCGAATCCTGCAAACATACCGGCGAGGCCCCCTTGCCTTAACGCAGGATTATTGTCATTCGGATCAACAGCCTGGCCCCTTTCCATAACAATGATCATTGGAACTGCTTCGCCTGATGCAATCAGATTATCAAGAATTAAATTTGCTTTCCCCTGCCGTGACCATCCGGTTTCGTCCTCACCTGCACCATGCAGCAAGTAAAGTACCGGATATTTTTCATCTAAATTTTCATTATATCTGGGAGGAGTATAGATAAAAGCTCTTCTCCATGCCTGCGTAAGTTCGGAATAATAATACTGAGTTCTAACTTCGCCATGTGGTACATCTTTTGGCAGATAATAGTCAACCCCTTCTTCCGGGATCTCAATACCACTCATCATTCTCCCCGCTCCATAAAATAGTTCGCTGGAAGGATCAGCAACCGATGCGCCATCAATAATCAATGAATAATAATGAAATCCGGGAACAATTGGTTCCGTCGTTACGGTCCATAATCCTTCTTCATTTTTTGTCATATCGTACCTTTTCCCTAAATCAACCTGAACAGATTTTGCTTCAGGTGCATTAACATGAAAAATTACACTCAAATCGGGGTTGATTTTTGGATATTTTATTCCCAGCGTATTTGTTGATGCCGGAACAGGAGCGACAATCACTTCCCGGCTTTGCTGAGAGGTAGAGATATTACACGCTATAAAAAAAAGAATGATTGTAATCAGCGTTGATATTGAAATATTTTTAAGTTTCATTTTATACTGTTTTTTTAAATTTACAATGGTTGTAGTTGCATTTATTGGAAAAGTAAAGGAGCAAATTCATGCAGACACCTTCTCCAGGTAAGCCATTCATGAGCCGTACCGGGTGATTCATAGTAGGTACTGTTTATTCCTGCTTCCTGTAAAGCATCATGCAACATTTTTGCACCGGCGCCTTCTTCACTTCCGTTTGCCATGAAGAAAACTTTTACCTTGCTGTTAAAATCTTCAACATCACTGAACACTCCATTATAAACATCATCAAGACTTGAATCTGGTCCTAAACGCATACCACCGCTAAAACCACCAATATGAGAAAACAACTCTAGGTGTGGCAAAGCGGTATCGAAAGTCTGTTTAACTCCCCAGGAAAGTCCGGCCATTGCACGATTTTCCCTGTCTGCCAAAACCCTGTATTCTTTTTCTATCATTGGGATAACATCTTTTATCATCATATCAGTAAAGGCGACAAACATATCTTCAGTTGAACGTCCATTTGGATCCTGCACTGGCATTTCGGTACCGGCATAAACTGCATAACCGCTGTTCATTACCACAATCATAGGTTCTGCTTTTCCTTCAGCAATAAGGTTATCCATAATAAAATTCATATTACCCTGGTTCGCCCATCCACGTTCATCTTCTCCTCCACCGTGTTGTAAATAAAGAACAGGATATTTTTGATCCAAATTTTCTTCATAACCAGGAGGTGTATAAACATAACAACGACGCCATTCACCCGTTACATCCGAGAAAAATACTTTTGAACGCAATACCCCCTGAGGGACACCTCTTTTAGGCAAATAAAAATCAACTCCTTCTTCCGGCACCTCAAGCGCACTTGCCATACGACTCATACCAAAAAACGCCTGTGTTCCGGGATCATTCACATTTAAACCACCAATATTTACTGAATAATAATGGAATCCAGGTACCTGAGGATCGGAAGTTCCGGTCCAAAATCCATCTTCTCCTTTTGTTAATTCGTATGTTTTATCCAACTGTATTTGCACTTTATCTGCTTCCGGTGCATTAATTCTGAATTTGACTGTTAAATCGGGACACACCTGTGGATATTGTGCTCCTGATACGTTTAAAATTGAAGGGTTACAATCTTCATCTATTTGAGCATGTAGTGTTATGGTAAAAACCACTAATAATAACGGAATGGCCAATATAGAGCCAACTTTTTTCCATTTACACGCTTTAGCTTTTTTTATTGTCATTTTTAAAATTTTTTATTTTTATATTACGTGTTGTTTTTAATTTCTTTATAAGTTAATTCACTAAAAATATGTTATTCAGAATATTACATAATCCCATTATTCATATTATACATTTCTCGCCAGCGTGATCATTATCAATCCGGCGATAAAACATATAAACATAAGTGCCAACAATTTATTGGTACTTTTGGGGGCTTCTTTAAATTCTTTCCAAACAAAAACTCCCCAGGCTGCACCAACCATTGTTGATCCCTGGCCGAGCCCATAGGAAATTGCCGGACCTGCCTGTTCCGCAGCGATTATACTGAACGAAAGCCCCATGGCCCAGATTGCACCGCCAATAATTCCACTTGCATGAACTTTTAACGGCCTTTCTTTTATATACTGAATATAGGAAGACGGAGCACCTTCCACCGGCTTATACATGAAATAGGTATTCCAGATAAAACCGGAAAGGTAGCACCCTATTGAAAACATAAACACCGCAGAATACGGAGTCATTAAACCTGCCTCCGGATTTTTAAAATCGAGTGAAACACTTTGTGCTACAAACAAGTAGAAAAACCCCATGATGATACCGGCAAGAATAGAAAGAATTACTCCCTTTTTTGTATCTCCCTTTTGCTTTTTGGGAACCGTTCGATAGGCAATTGCATTAACAACGATAGCAACCACTACCAACCCGACACCGATAAATAACCAAACAGGGTCACCTTTGGCTTCTGTAACGTAATTCAAAATTACACCTATTACCAAAGCTAAGCCAACGGCTATCGGAAATGCAACGGACATCCCAGCAACTGCGGCAGCAGCTACCCACAATAAATTGGAAAGATTGAACACTACCCCTCCCAATACAGCCGAACCTATTGAAGTTAAACTTGCCTGCTGTAAATCGGGAATAAAACTTCGCCCCTCATTTCCAATGCTCCCCAGTGTTAATCCTAAAATGAGCGTAAAAAGGATTATTCCAAGACAATAGTCCCAGTAAAAAAGAGGATTAGGCCAAGACTTTGGCTTAAGATTCATGGTATTTGCCCAGGAACCCCAGCATAACATCGTGACAACGCAAAGTATCACGGCGATTGTGTACGAATTGACAATAAACATTGTTTTTTGGTTTAGTTAATAGTTGCTATTTATTTTTATTAAATCAATTTCACACAACTAATTTTAAAAATTCACCATCGCTTTAATCACACCATCTTTATATCCTGCAACCAATTCAAAAGCTTTCTCAACCTGATCAAAAGAAAAAGTATGCGTTTGCATTGGATTTGGATTAATTTTTTTACTAGAGATCATATCCAGTGTTTCATGAAGACTTTCATTCTGTCTTCTCACATTTTGAACACTTATCTCCTTTCGCCTTAAATCATCAACATCAAAACTCCATCTCGAGAACGAAGGAATTCCGATAATCATCAATTTGCCTCCAGGTTTTAATAACTGAATGGCCTGATCGATTGCCTCTTGCTGGCCACAACATTCAAAAACTACATCCAGTAAGAAGGGTTCTTGCTTTTTGATCTCGTTTACTACATCTGTTTTATCAGGATTACCAGTCCAGCCAGCTCCCATTTTGGAAGCAAGAGCCAGCCTCTCATCCAGCTTATCAGTCATATATATATTTTCAGCCCCTTCTGCCAATGCCGGAAGTAATACGCTTAATCCGATCGGCCCCGAACCTAAAATTCCGATTTTAGCGTCTTTCATTGATATATTTGAAAGTTTTACTGCATACAAACCAATGGCCAAAGGTTCGGATAATGCGCCCTCATCCAGTGTAATATTATCATCCAATCTAAAACAGCTTGCAGCCGGCATAACTATATATTCAGAAAAACATCCGTCTGCCTGCCCCGGGCAACCCAAAAATTTTAGATTCAGACACGTATTAAACCTGCCCTGATTACATTGTTCACAATCAAAACAAGGCATAGCTGGTTCAATAGCTATTCTGTCACCAGGCTTAATACTTTTTACTGCTTCGCCAACTTCAACAACAACTCCAGCTCCTTCATGACCTATGGTAAAAGGATACTGAACAATCTGACTACCTATTTTCCCTTCTTTATAATAATGAATATCTGAGCCACAAACGCCTACTGATTTCATTTGTACAAGCACATCATCAGGTTTTTTGATTTCCGGTACCGGTTTTTCAATAATCTCTAACTGGCTTAACCCAGTTAACACTAATGCCTTCATTTCCATAAATCTATTCTCTCCAAATAATATTAATAATAATTACTTTCCTTTTAAAGTCCTTTCAAAAAACTCATCCATAGCCGGCTTGGTAATATCCAGTCTCAAATTGTAAGATAAATCATGTCCAACACCTTCAACCCTCATATAAGATATATCAGCATCTGCGGCCTTCATTTTCTCAACAAAATCATCCACCAGATTCACCTTTACAATGGGGTCATCAACTCCCTGAATTATTAGCATTGGTGGATTCTCTCCCGAGATATACCCAATTGGCCACCATTCCGGATTGTCCCATTCGATTAGTTGCGGACTAATTTCAGTTGGAGATGAGCCACCTACTACGGAATTTAGCTTACTGGAATATTCTTTCCAGCCACCTTCACCCTCCAAAACTGAATTATTTGAACTCATAGCTGCCATTAAAACCAAATGAGCACCGGCAGAATGTCCGTAACCTCCAATACGATCCGGATCAATATTATACTCAGTGGCATGGGCGCGCAGCCAACGAATTGCACATTTTACATCTTCAATACATGCAGGAAACGAAGCTTCACCGTCAAAACGATATTCTACCGAAACCGTAACGTAACCTTGTTTTGCATAGTCCAGCAAATAGGATCGAAATACATTTTCCTGTTTTGAGCCAAAAGACCAGCCACCCCCATGAACCAAAACAATTGCCGGATAGGGCTTTTCACCAAAATTATCAGGCATCGCCATATCCAGCTTCCATGAATCACTATTCCCTTCGCGATAGGGAATGTCATCAGTGACTTTAATTCGTTTTAGGGTATCTAATGACTCAGGAAGAAATCCTTCGTTATTTTCCTTTACCTGTTTTGAATTACACGAACTAAAGACAAGACAAAACAAAACCAACAAAGGCAATATACCCGAAAACCTTATTTTAATCATTTTTGAATAGTTAGGCTGAGGTTCTAAAATATTAGTCTTTAAAAATCTGCTGGGCAGTCCGTGCAATAAATTTCTTACAGTTCATCCAGGTATGCGCTCCGTCGGTAATAAATATGTCCATATCAAATCCTTTGTCTTTATACAAATTTATAGCGCGTTCAATACTTTCAAACAGGTAGTCATCTTCTCCAACACTAATACTGAAAAGTTTTAAATCCTTATTCATTTTTTCCACGTCGGGATTCCAGTTTTCGAAGTTTCCTCTCCACTCAGGTGTCAATGTATAAGGAGAATAAGAAGATACGTAATCAAATTTATCTGTGTTCATCAGGCCAATGTTGAGCGTTTGCCCACCACCTACTGAGAATCCTGCAACGGCCCTGTGCTGTTTATCCGTGTAAACGGTATAATTTTTTTCTACATACGGAATAATATCGTTTAAAACATCTTTAGGAAAAGCACCAATGGGAAATCCCCAGGCAGCAGCATAAGGCATAACTATCACCATGGGCTCTGCTTTTCCCTGCGCAATTAAATTATCAAGGATATTATTTACTTTCCCAACTCTGAACCAGGTCTCCTGTGTATCGGAACCTCCGTGAATTAAATACAGAACCGGATATTTTTTATCCTTGTTCTTTTTGTACCCTGGTGGCGTATAAATAACCAAGGGGCGGAACATATCAAGCGTTTCAGAAAAATAATTGCAATAAATAATATCGCCGTGTGGTACATCCTGCAAGGAATGGATTAAAGGTTCATCTCCAGGAATATTTACCAGGCTGTATTTAAATCTTTCGTTTGCAAAAATCTGTTCATTACCCGGATCTGCCACTTGTACACCATCAACAATAAAACAATAAGGATAAATATCAGGCTTAATAGGTGGTGTTGTGATAGTCCACATGCCTGTTCCGTCATTTGTCATAGGCTTATCATCGTCTTGAAACTCACCGTTTAACAAAACCTGTTTTGCATTGGGTGCCACAAAATTAAAAGTTACACTTTTATCCGGATTAATGATGGGTGATCGAGCCATTCTGCCAGTCGGTTGAGCTAACAAATTTCCAACCGGAATAACACTAATAAAAAAGAATAGTACGAGCGAAAAACAAAAATATGTGCTCTTTTTTGTTTGTTTGTTCATTTTGAAAGTTTTTTAATTTTTTGGATTATTTATTTATTTAAAAAGTTTTGGTGCTATAGTTGAAAGATAAAGCCTGCAGTTCATCCAGGTATGTCCGCCTTCTGAAAACAAATTTTCATTTTCAATCCCTTTTTCTTCGAGTAATTTTACAAATTCGACAGATGCATCATACAAACCATCTTCTTTCCCTACACTTAACCACATCAGTTTCAAATTTTCTTTTATTCTATCTGTTGAAGCATATACATTCTTAAAATTATCCTCCAGTTCATCTTCAAAAATTGCCGGTGAAAAAGTACATACATAATTGAATACATCCGGGTGTCCAAGTCCGGCAGCCAAAGTCTGACGACCACCTAAAGAAAAACCGGCAATTGCCCTGCTACTACTTTCAGCTACAACATTATAGTTGTTTTCGATAAATGGAATTATTTCATCCAGCAATTCATTGGTAAAATGATCGGTTGCCAAAAAATCCACTTCAACATCTTTGTTATGCTTTTGCAAATCAGGGTATGGATTGGCATAGGGCATAACAACAATCATTGGTTCTGCCTTCCCCTGGGCAATCAAATTGTCGAGAATAAAATTCATCCGTCCAACTTTGTACCAGGTTTCTTCCGTATCAGTCATACCATGTATCAGGTACAATACCGGATATTCTTTTGCATCACTTTTACTATAGCCGGGTGGTGTATATATCACCAACCTGCGCACTAAATCCAGCGTATTAGATTTATAATACCTGTAACTTATTTTTCCATGCGGAACATTTTGTAATGAATGAATTAATGGTTCGTCTCCCGGAATATCTACGAGACTGTTTTTAAATCGTTCATTGGGAAAAATATCCACATTGTTTGGATCTGCAACCTGTTTTCCATCAACCACAAAGTGATAAGGATAAATATCCGGTACAATTGGCTGGCTTGTTACGCTCCATACTCCGGTTGAGTCTTTTGACATTGACAGGTTTTCAGAGAGAAACTGACCCGACAATTCAACATTTATCGCATTTGGTGCTGAGAAACGAAATGTTACAGTTTTGTCTTTATGAACTTCCGGCGAAACAATTCGCCGCATCTGAGCTGAAGAATTTATTGAAAAGACAAAACCTGCCAGCACAACAAGTAGTAAAATTCTGTTTAAGTTTTTCATTGGTAAATTCATAATTTTTGATTTCTATTTAAACAGGTATTGAACCGATTCGCTTACAAATAATCTGGCATTCATCCAGGTATGTCCGCCTTCAGAGAAAAAAGTTTTATTTTCAATTTTATATTCATTAAGGATATCGATTAATTCACGGGTTTGTTTAACCCACGGGTCCTGATTGCCAACACTTATCCAGAATAAATTTATATTTTCATTTGTTTTTGCCGGATTTTCATAAATATGTTTGTAATCGTTTTCAAACTGCGAGCGTGTCAGGAAAGAACTATAGACACAAAGCGAGGAAAAGACATCCAGATTCCCTAATCCACACCTCAGCGTTTGTCCTCCACCTCTTGAAAAACCACCAATAGCACGACTATTTTTATCTGACAATGCCCTGTAATTCTTTTCAACAAAAGGTATCAAATCATTAATTAAATCAAGTTCAAACAACTGGTATGTAGGCTCAATATCTTCCGGCTGTTTTTGTTTAACTGAAGGATTTGAGTAATAAGCTGCCGGATTACCATAGGGCATAACAACAATCATTGGTTCTGCCTTTCCCTGGGCAATCAGGTTATCGAGTATCAGATTTGTTTTTCCGGCCTTAAAATAGGTTTCATCAGTATCTGATGTTCCGCTTATTAAATAAAACACAGGATACTTTTTTGTACTGTTCTCATAACCAGGGGGAGTATAGATAAGAAACCTACCTGTTAAACCAAGTGTTTCTGATTTATAGTATCTGTAATCCACTTTCCCGTGAGGAACATCCTGCAGCGAATGAATCAAAGGTTTATCGCCGGGAATATCTACCAAACTGCTCTTGAAATTTTCATTAGGAAAAATTTCTACATTATTTGGGTCAGCAACACGAATTCCATCAACAACAAAATTATACTGGTAAATATCCGGTTTAACCGGCCCCAACGTAATGCTCCATACTCCATTCTCGTCCTTAACCATATTTTCGTTTGCAGATAAAAACTGAACCGAAAGTTCAACCTTTTCGGCGTTAGGAGCTAAAAAATTAAAGGTTACAGTTTTATCCGGATGTACATCAGGCGAAATAACACTTACTCTTCTATTCTGGGCGTAGGAAACACCGCTGAAAATATATCCAATGAAGGATATTGATAAAAGGATATAAAATATTTTTTTCATTTTATTCTTTATTAAAGAGCAGTTTTGCACTTTCAGCAAGGTAAGTTTTAGCGTTCATCCACGTATGTCCGCCGGTAGTTATTAATGTCTCTATATCAATATCGTAACTTCTAAGAAGGTCCATGTATTCAACAGCAGTATTATAGAGAAAATCTTCGCTGCCAACTCCCAGCCAAAATAAATTCAGTTTCTCATTTGTTTCCGCAGGATTGCCATACAAAAACCTGTAGTTGTCTTTAAATTCCTGAGGGGCTATGTATGAACTGTATGAACATACCCAGGAAAATTTATCTAAATTACCCAACCCGCAACGCAATGCCTGTCCGCCACCTCTCGAGAAACCACCAATTGCACGATTTTCCCTGTCGGAAAGTATCCTGTAATCACTTTCAACTTTAGGCATAATATCGTTTAACAAGTCTTCAATAAAAAGATTATTAAGTTGTTGAACTTCTCTTTCTACATCACTATTTTCAGGTCTTTCATAATATGCAGCAGGATTCCCATAGGGCATAACCACAATCATTGGTTTTGCTTTTCCTTCGGCAATAAGATTGTCCAAAATAAAATTTGTTTTTCCCACTTTAAAATATACCTCATCTGTATCGGTTGTACCGCTAATCAAATAAAAAACAGGATATTTCGTATCCTCATCTTCTTCGTATCCCGGGGGGGTATATACGATATATCTGCCTGTCAGACCCAGTGTCTTTGAATCGTAATATTCGTAAGTTACTGTACCATGTTTTATATCCTGAACCGAATGCACCAAAGGAGTATTGCCGGGAACATCGAGCAAACTTCCCTTAAATCTTTCATTTGGGAAATAATCCGGATTATTCGGATCCATCACCTGAACTCCGTCAACAATAAAGCTATATGGATAAATATCGGGCTCCACCGGACCTAATGTTATACTCCAGATTCCCGTTGAGTCTTTACTCATCAATTTGCGTTCTGATTCAAACTGAGTACTAATTAAAACTTCTTCCGCATTGGGCGCGCGATACCGAAATGTAACTGTTTTATCAGAGTGAACCTCTGGCGAGCTGATACCTGCAAAGGGATTTCTTTGCGGTTGCGGCCCCTCATTTGATTTACAACCAAATAAAAAGATTACTGCGATTAAAATAACACATAAATTTTTCATTATTAAATGGTTTAGAATGTGGAAATAACTATTATAATTTCGAGACTTTAGCTCTATGTACTCACAAATACATAATAATTAAAATTTGTTTAATTCTTTTTTTGTTTGATTTCAGATTTAACCAAAAATACAAACTTGTTTATCACAAAACAATCAAACTGACTTAAACGGCAATTTGATGTAATCATTAAATCAGATTGGCAGTTAACAAAAAATAATAATAACCTTCTCCATTCACTTAAAAAGCAATTGAGATATTTCAGTTAAATACAACCTGCAATTCATCCAGGTATGTCCACCTTCGGTAAAAAAAGTAGTGTGTTCTATTTTTTTCTCGTCAAGAATTTTTACATATTCCTGTATTACACCATACAAGCCGTCTTCTCTTCCACATCCGATCCAAAACAGTTTTAACCTTTCATTTGTAAGTTCAGGATTTGCAAATGGAACTTTATTGTTTTTTTCTATTTCTTCTGATCTCATACCGGGGGCAAAACCACAAACCGACGCAAACAATTCAGGATGTGACAAACCAATATATAGTGACTCTCCACCTCCACCTGAAAATCCTGCAATTGCACGCATTTCAGGATGATCGATAACTCTGTAATTACTTTCGACAAAAGGAACAATATTTTCAATAAAATCCTTATGAAATTCCTGTAAATTGCCTGAGTCTCTTAAACTACCTGACTCAAAATTAAACTTTGGATATGCTCTTCCATAGGGCATTACAATAATCATTGATTTTGCTTTTCCCTGATTGATTAAATTATCCAAAATGACATTAGCACGACCTACTTTGGTCCAGGTTTCTTCAGTATCTGATGAACCATGAATCAAATATAACACCGGATAATTCTTATCACTGTTTTTTTCGTAATCTGGCGGAGTATAAACAACAAGTGGCCTGACACCCAAAACTTCTGAATAATAATACCGGTAAGAAACAGTACCATGTGGAACATTTATCAAAGTTTGAGGTTGTGGTGAATCATTCTGAATTTCAACCAAACTACTTTGAAATCTTTCATTTGGAAATTTGTGCAAATTACCAGGATCGGCTACTTGTATCCCATCGACAATAAAGAAATATGGGTAAATATCTGGTTTTACCGGACCAAGAGTAATACTCCACAATCCATTTTCATCTTTTACCAATTGTTTTTCCTCTTTTTCAAATTGAGTACTGATTTTCACTTCTTTTGCATCCGGAGCCCGAAAACGAAAGGTAACCGTTTTATCCGGATGTACTTCAGGAGAAAAATATCCTCTTGATACAAACTGGCTATTTGACTGAATAGTAGCCAAACAGTTTAATGATATAAATACAATCAAAAATTTTGTAAAGTAGCTTTTATTCTTTTTCATATATTCAGTATTGATAATATTAAATTTCTGTCCAAGTTTCGGTTCCAAACATATATCCAATTCATTCAGTAAACATGCCTCAGTTATATGGAGACCTGGTTTGATCAAAATGTAGAGTTGCAATTAGCTCTTTAGATATATTTTGTGCATGATTCTGAATTGCTATTGTAAAGATAAACGTAAAGATCGATATCAAATAAATACAAATTTAAATTACAGATTTTTATTCTATTGTCTGATAATAATTTCTTAATTAACGATTAAATATAAAAAATAAAGTCATAAAAAGAGATGTTTCATTTATATTAAAATGCTGATTTAAAAACGATTAACCCGAACATCAATAACACTGCCTGCCTTTCATTTTAAACCATATTTTTGATTAATTGGAAATAGTTCGATTTTTTTAATCGTCAAAAGCTATTAAACAACACCCCAAGTTATATGATTAAGGTTTTGCGATAAACGAAATTCAAAAGCTATTGACCTAATATTTAAAGTATTTATTCTAACTTTAGTCAAATTTCAGGACGAATTAAATTAACTGCATTAATACCTAAAGTTGTGAGAATATTCATTTCTTTTATAAGTATTGTAATAACCCTAAATCTGCACGCTTCTAACCAATATTATTTCCGCCATTACAACATAGAGAATGGGTTATCAAATAACACCGTACTATGCAGTATACAGGACAAAATGGGATTTATCTGGTTTGGAACACGAGATGGATTAAATCGTTTTGACGGAAACCAATTCAAAAATTTCATGTATGATCCTGAAAATCCGAATTCGTTGATCAACAATTTCATAACTGCCCTTGCCGAAGATAATGAAGGACTTATCTGGATTGGAACAAGCGATGGTATTTGTTACTATAATCCTCATAAAGAAACGTTTGGGAGAATTCAAAATACAGATATTACTATTACAAAAGCAATTACAGATATTAAAATAGATGCCAAAGACAACATATGGGTTACCAGCTATTCGGGAATTTTCAGATATAATAAAAAGGAAAATAAACTGATAAATTATCCTCAATACAAATATTTCAATCCGTCCAAAATTTGTATCACTTCATCAGAGAATGTGTGGATTTCATCGGATAACGGTAATATTTACCGATACGACCTTCATTCGGATGATTTTATTGAGTATAAAATATTAAAAGATGCTGAAATTTCATCGAATGTTAGAATTATAAGTATAACAGATTTGGGTGTTGATGGTCTTATGGTTATTACCAATAAATCGGGCGTAAGAAAATTGGATACAAACACCGGCAAGCTTTTTACCTTATTCTCAAGCGATAAGAACGGAAATGAAATTGTTATAAATACAATTCTTAAGAAGAATCAGAATGAATTTTGGATTGGCTCGGAATCAGGAATACATATCTATCATCTAAAAGGGGGATTACTGGATCAAATCCAAAAACTTTCCTATGATCCATATTCGTTATCGAATAATGCAATAAGAACTTTCACCGTTGATAACGAAGGGGGCATATGGGTTGGAACATTTTACGGAGGGATAAATTATTTACCAAACGAAATAACTCCGTTTGATAAATATTACCACAATGCCAGTGAAGAATCTTTACTTGGAAATGTGGTTCGTTCCATTCAGGCTGATAAATATGGTAATTTGTGGATTGGAACTGAAGATGCTGGTTTAAGTAAATTCAATACGGAGACGGAAAAATTCATCAATTACCTGGAATTGGATAATCCTAAAATAAGCAGTACAAATATCCACTGTGTATTACCGGACAATGATAAATTATGGATAGGATCTTATGATGCAGGAATATATATTCTTGATATCAACACCAACAAATTAGTCAGAAGATTTGAATCTTCTAATCGGAATTCAGTATTAAAAAACAACTCTATAATAACATTTTTAAAGACCCGGAATGGCAGTATTTATGTTGGCACAGTAAGTGGTATGTATTTTTATGACAGGAAGAAGGATGATCTGGTTTATTTAAGTGATGTGGCGCCACATGAATTTATACATTGTTTATATGAGGACCATGAAGGTGTAATTTGGATTGGAACTTATGGCGAAGGAGTTTTTCGATATGATCGTTCACAGAATATATGTTATCATTATAATTCCAACCCTGCTGATTCTTTGAGCCTAAGCTCTGATTATATTACATCAATTTTTGAAGATAACAAAAAACATCTCTGGTTCACAACAGAGGGAAATGGCTTTTGTATGCTTGACAGCGATACAGCTTTATTCAAGAGATATACAACAAAAGACGGCTTGCATTGTAGCATTTTTTGTGGTATTCTTGAAGATGGACTGGGGCAATTATGGATTTCGTCAACAAATGGCTTAATGTCGTTTGACCCGGAAACAAAGGCTATGAATGTTTACCGAAAAGAAAATGGAATTGTAAACAATCACTTCAGCTACAATTCAACTTATAAGGATAACAACGGGAAAATGTATTTTGGCACCCTGAATGGTTTTATAGCTTTTAATCCTTTTGATTTTAATACAGGAGACTACATCCCTCCTGTTTATGTTACGAATTTTGAAGTTGCAGGAAAAAAATGGAACCAGATAAAAAAGAAACATGGAACAGACCAATCAATAATAGAAACAAAGGAAATAAAATTAAAACATAACCAATCGACTTTCAATTTGAATTTTGTGGCGCCCAGTTTTTCCAATCCCATGGCAACAAAGTACAGATATAAGCTAGAAGGTTTTGATAAAGATTGGATTTACCCAAAGGATAACGGCGAAGTATATTACAAAAATGTTTCACCGGGAAAATACAGATTTAGAGTAACAACACTGAATCAAAACAGCGAATGGAACAATGATGAAACAAATCTGGTTATAATTATTACGAAACCTTTTTGGGCTACTAATTTTGCCTTAATAATTTATTCATTACTTATAATATTCCTTTCATATGTATTATTTAATATTTATTCCAGAAGGAAACGGCAGGAACATAAAAGAAGAATTGAAAAACTGGAAAACGAAAAAGAGAAGGAAATCCTGAACGCCAAAATCAATTTCTTTACTAATATTACTCACGAAGTACGAACTCCTTTAACATTAATTAAAGCACCACTTGACAGAATTCTCACCACCGAAAATTTTAAAGGGCCTTTGCTTGATAATTTGTCAATAATGAAACATAATACCGACAGGTTGCTTGATTTGACAAACCAATTGCTTGATTTTAGAAAAACTGAGAATGAGATGTTTAAACTTAATTTCAGTAAAACTGATATTTGCAAACTACTTGAAAATACATTTAGTCGATTCAGGCCCGGGGCAGCTCAGAAGAATCTAAATTTTAACATTCATAATCCGGTAGAACATTATTACGTGTCAATTGATCAGGAAACAGTTATTAAAATTATAAGTAATATACTTTCGAATGCCTTAAAATATGCCAGCAACAATGTAGACGTTTATATCGAACCTGATGTCCCAGATGAAAGTTCAGTTACCGTGAGGGTTAATAGTGATGGTAATATAATTCCAAAACAATTAAGCGATAAGATTTTTGAGCCGTTTTTCCAGATAGAAAATACGAATCACAATTCCAATACTATAAAAGGTACTGGTCTGGGATTGCCGCTGGCGCGTTCACTGGCTGAATTACATTATGGAAAATTGTATCTTGATTTAAAAGTAGAAAACCTAAATTCCTTTGTACTTGAACTACCAAAATCTCAAAAGCAAATTGATGAAAAAGAAACTTCAAATCCTGAGGTAAAAACAATCGAAAACATTAAAATCTCTCAGGATATTGATATTGAACCAATTAATGACAATCGTCCCATTGTGCTAATTGTGGATGATGAAAAAGAATTATGCAGTTTTGTTGCAACGGAGCTATCCTCAAAATATAAAACTACAGTTGCTCATAACGGGCTTGAAGCAGTAAAAATACTTAAAAACAATCCTGTTACACTCGTTGTAAGTGATGTTCTGATGCCTTTAATGGATGGTTACGAACTTTGTAATTTTATCAAAAGTAACCTTGAATACAGTCATATACCAGTGATTCTCTTAACGGCAACTATAAACCTCAATGCAAAAATTGAAGGACTGGAATCAGGTGCCGACGCATATATTGAGAAACCATTCACCGTTGATTTGCTTTTTGCCCAAATTTCAAATCTGATTAAAAACAGGGAACTGGCAAATGAAAATTTCCTTAAATATCCATTAACTCACTACAAAACTGTGGCAGTAAATAAAATGGATGAAGATTTTATGAAACAACTACATTCCACTATCATGAAACATCTTGCAGAACCTGAATTAAGTGTTGAAAAAATCGCGAACCTTATGAATGTGAGTATTTCCACTTTATATAGAAAAGTAAAAGCGATAACTGAACTAAATACAAATGAATATATTCGTTTTTACCGATTAAAAAGAGCTGCCGAAATGCTTGCGTCTAATGAGCACAGAATTAACGAGGTTTCTTATTTGGTAGGTTTTTCTTCACCCTCCTATTTTGCTACCAGTTTCCAGAAACAATTTGGCATGTCGCCTTCGGAGTTTATGAAGCAAATGAAGGTAAAAGCATAGATTATCCCAACAATAAAATAGCGCACATGAATTAAATCCATATGCGCCATTCACTATATAAAAAAAATCTTTAATCCAGATTCTTCCACAAATTAGGAAGAAAACGATAGTACAACAAGTGTCTCCATGTTGTTAAATCATGTGCCCCTTTACTTCCAATATAGTATTCATGATCAACATTTAGCTCAACCAATTCGTTGTGAAACACTTCATGTCTTGCTCTCGGATTAGTCTCGTGAGTACCAGCTCCAACAAATAAATAATCAAGTTTTGAATTAATATCAGGATCTTTCAGTGCAGGAGTTTGTTCTATTGGAATAGCAGCACTCAATATTCCCAGATTTGCAAATAAATCAAGATTATTCAGACCAACATACTGCGTATGTCTCCCCCCCATTGACAATCCGCTAATAGCTCTTGCATGGCGGTCCTTAATCACGCTGTAATTTTCTTCCACAAATGGAATAATATGTTTCTTGAACTCTTCGTTAACCAGTTCAAAAGTACGTTCCGTATGTTCAGGATGCGAACGGTTAATTAACTGGTTATTAGGCATTGCTATAATCATTGGTTTTGCTTTTCCTTCAGCAAGCAAATTATCCATAATAAAATTCGCCTGACCATGCATAAACCATGTTTCAGCCAAATCACCTGAACCACCTAACAAATAGAGTACAGGATATTTTTTTGCAGGATCGTATCCCGGAGGGGTATAAACCAAAATTTTACGTTCTCCATCCGTTACGTCGGAATGATAATAATGCCAGTGAACCACTCCGTGAGGTACATCTTTGGCATCGTAAAAGTTAGGTCCGTCACCATGAACCCATAACATACTAAAAGGTGGCATGTTAGCCTGACCGGTATAAGTATTGTTTGGGTCACACATACGAACGCCATCAACTGTTAGCCAGTACAAATAAACTTCAGGATCAAGCGGCCCGATTGTACAAGTCCAAACTCCATCTTCTCCTTTAACAAAGGGAACCTGTTTACGTGCATCCTCTCCGACAAACATTGAGCCTGTAACTGTTACACTGGATACATCAGGTCCCATCAAACGGAATGTCACCATATGATCGTCACTTACTTCAGGAGAAATTACCCTTGCTGAAAAAGGAACCAGATTTTCCTTATTTTTCATTGGATCCCAATCCTCGTTAATGTGCGCTTGTTGCGCAAAACCAGACTGAATAAATCCTATTAACAGCCCGATTACCAAAATACTTAGTCTTTTCATTGTTTAAGTTTTAAGTTATATAATTAATTTACAATTTTACCTTTAAGTACAGTAGGTTCACCTCCGGGAGGGCCCATGCGGCGTGCACCACTTTCCGGTGTTATAACAACGTCGGTAATGTTTCCTTTTTGAACAAATTGAATCTTCCAGGTTTCAGCACCTAAACTTTCTTCTACAAACCTTACAGTTAAAACGAAATTATTTTCATTATCCAATCCGCAAGTAGCAGCCACTTTATTCATTTGTCTCATATCACGATTAACTTCATTGCTTGATCGTTGATAACTCATACCCGTTGGACCTGATGAAGCAAGCGATCTTGCTTTTGTCAGTGAGTAACTCCATTTGCCTAATCCAGCTTCAAATTCCATCTTGTCATTTTCCCTGTTAATGGAAATATCACATTTATCATTATTAAATGAAAATTGTAAACTTTCTATTCCTATCCTGTTTTCTTCCATTTCAATTTTTTTACCAGAGACAGCTTCTTTCAGGGATGGATCAATTTGTTTTAAATCCGGTTTCCAGTCCAGGGCTGCCAGGGTATTCTTCATTTCCTGCAACAATTCAGGATTTTCAGGAAGGGCTTCTTCTTTCATGGCTGGGATCAAATTCTTCCATACTTCATCCATTTCAGCCTGGGTATCTCCAACATTGCTTGTTAAAACAATCACTGCATCGTAATCAGGCAATACAAAAACAAATTGTCCTGCCATTCCATCCATGCGGAAAGAATTGTGGCTCCCTCTCCAATATTGGAATCCATACCCTTTTTCACCATCCTTCAGTTCTTCCTCGGGTTTATTTTCATTATTATTTGATATCTGAGCCTTACTGGCTTCTTCAATGTATTCTGCAGACACAATCTGTTTATTACCCCACCTGCCCTTTTGTAGTGCCAGTTGTCCCAGCTTGGCTAAATCCTCTGTATGCAAACGTGAGCCAATCATCCCCAGTGTAATACCCTGGCTATTATAATCCCATTCTATATCCTTTATATCAAGAGGCTCAAATAAACGCGGTTCCAGATAATTAAAAAGCATCTGACCTGTAACTTTTTGAATGATAGCAGAAAGCATAAATGTGGCAAAGTTATTATACATCCATACTGTGCCTGGTTTATGTACCGGCGGAGTATGCAAAAATCCCCATATCCAATCTTCAGAACCACGCTGAAAAATATACGCGGGATCCTCTGCCTGTCCAACCGACATCGTTAAAAGATCTTTTACCGTCAATAATTTCATATTATCGCTGATGCTGTCAGTAACATATTCCGGGAAAAAGGAAATTACCTTATCCGATAGATTCAGTCTACCCTCATCCATCGCAATTCCAATGCCTAGGGATGTAATACTTTTACTTGCCGAATACATCAAATGCCTGTATTCAGGCCCATATGGTTTCCACCACCCCTCGGCAATAACTTTGCCATGACGCAAAAACATAAAACTATGAGCCTCAATGCCCTTTTCATTATATGCATTTACAAAGTCAATAATTCCCTGAGAAGATACACCTTCTGCCTCCGGAGTACTTCTTTCCAAAACCTGGGATGTTTCTTTTTCTTTATCATTACATCCTGCTACAATAATGAGGATTAAAAAGGCGTATAAGATTCTTTTCATTTGGTTTTATTTAATTTCGGTTAAGCTTCTGGTGTTTATCCAACAAAAATAAAAAGCATAAAATATTATGGTTTGAAAAATTTAACCATTACATATCAGTATTCGGTCACAGAGATAAAAATATCATTAATTATTCTAAAAATAAACAGATTAAATCCTTTCTTGACAAACTCAGAACTTTTAATATCGAAATTTTGTTTTATCTATGAAGGCTGATATATCTCCAGAGAAAATCTGCTGAGAAAAAAATATTATTTTTGACGTGCAGCGAAAACGTTCTTCATTATCAAAAGAAATGAATAAGATTAACTCCAAAAGTGATAAACTCTGGTATGTTGTTTATACCCGTCCCCGGGCTGAAAAAAAAGTAAGCGAAGAAATGACGAATTTAGGCATAGAATCTTATGTTCCGCTTCAAAAGCAACTTCGCCAGTGGAAGGATAGGAAAAAATGGATAGAGATTCCTTTAATAACAAGCTACTGTTTTGTTCGGATTTCATCTAAAGAATATTACAATGTTTTGAATTCATATAATGTTGTAAAATATGTCACCTTTGAAGGCAAGGCAGCAGTTATTCCTGAGAAACAAATTGATTCACTCAAACAAATGTTAAAGCAAGAGGATTTTGATGTTGCTGTAACCTATGAAAATTTTAAACCGGGTAAAAAAGTTGAAGTGATTGAAGGACCAATGATAGGAATGAAGGGAGAACTACTGGAAATAAGAGGTAAAAATAAATTCATCCTTCGTTTCGATCAAATCAAAAGTATTTTTACAGCTGAAGTGCCTGCTTCTCATTTAAGTTTTCTTCCTGAAGAAAAAGATGCAGACTAATTTATACTCTTCCTGAATGTATCTGTAAAATATTAAGATGGTATTGTAAAAATCAATGTCAAACTAAAAGGGTCGAACTATGTTCCATTCAGTCTTTGACTATGCTCCGACTGGCAATCAATATTTTTTAAATCAAACCTCACAGGTTAAACATAATATTCCAAAAGTATTTTCTAATTTAATATTGAATTGCAAAAAGTGTAATATCGTCAATCTGTTTTGCCTCTCCCCTGAATTCATCAATTTTCTTCTCTAATTCAATAACGAGCTCTTTGACTGAGCCAAATTTTGTATCCACAATGAATTGGATAAAATTATCAATACCTAAAAACTTCTTATCGTTATCAAGAAGTTCGGTGATTCCATCCGTAAACAGGATAATAATATCCCCTTTTTCAATTTGTATTTTTCTATCTGAGTATTCTTTATCGGGATACAAACCTAATGGTAAACCATCTGATTTATTCAGTTCAATAATTTCCTTATTTTGTTTTAGGATTAGTGTTGAAGTATGTGCGGCATTACAATAATTCAAAACTCCGGTTTTTACGTTCAATACTCCAACAAAAAGAGTTAAAAAAAACTGATGCTGATTATTTGTATAAATCTCACTGCTTGCTTTTTTTACTATATTTTTCGCTCTTTTTACTGTTGCATTTCCTTTTATTATTGTTTGTGCAATACTCATAAAAATTGCCGCCGGCACACCTTTCCCGGACACATCTCCAATCGTAAATACAATGTTGTCTTCGTCTTTAAAAAAATAATCAAATAAATCACCGCTTACAATATTTGCAGGTCTGTAAATCGCAAATAAATCAATACCACTATCTTCTGAAAAAGAAGAAAAATTGGTTCTAACAAGGCTTTGCTGAATTTCTGAAGCCTGCTCCAAGTCCTGCAATTGTCTTATGCTTTTTTTCTTCTCTTTGTACTGAGAAGCCTGGTAGTCCTTATACCATCCCTTTATATAATCAAGACTTTCCGAAATTAATTTAACTTCATTTAAAGTATTAATGGTTGAGCGACCTGAAAGATTGCTAAATTTTTTAAGTTGAGTTGTAACTGTACTTAACGGTTCAACCAGTTTATTGGTTATCAAAGTAATTGCGAAATATATGATCAAAATACCAATTACAGACAAAAACAATAACTTCAATAACATTATATAAAGTGGTTGAAATAACTCATTATAAGGTAATACAAAAACAAGAAGCCAACCCGTTTCTTTAATTGGCGTGTAGTACACCCAACTTTTTTGATAATCAATAAATTCCGAATAAGCTATCACAATACCCGTTGACTGATTTGCAATTATTTCCTTAATATTTATCTCATTTTTATCATAAACACCATCAGAAAGATTGAGCAAATTTCGATTCAAAATCCAATCTTTATTTGGATGCGTTATAAAATCTCCATTTTGGGAAACAAGAAAGGCATATCCTTTATTATTATCTCCTATTTTTACTGCATTAATCGAGTCACTTAATTCCAGAAGAGATAATTCACAAATTACCTCGCCAACTTTGGTTAAGGTTTCATTTTCGCCATCGGGAATTTGAATGTGTGCTATGTACGATACCACCACAGGTCCATCTTCAGAACATCGGAAAGGCTCAGTCCATCCATCGCTGTTTTGTTTTAAAACCTGCTCAACCATTTCTTTTTCCATTTCACAATCGTAATAAGATTTATTTGATCGGTTAAACCAAATTTTGGAATCTTCCCTATAACTGAAAAAATTATGATTATTCAAATTTGTAACAGATGAATCAATATTTACATGTATGGCATTAATATATGGATATCTGTCAACCAATGGGTTTAAAAAAATATCAGCATCGTTATGCATGCCATAATAAATAATCTGATCTGAAATATTTGAAGTTACTTCTCTGGTAGATACGACCAGTTTTTCAACCTGCCTGATTATTTTCAAGCTTTCACCAATTGCCTGATTTTCTATATTTTCCTTAATCAAACGACGCTCAAAAACATAAAACACAGAATTAAAAGCTATAAAGACAATTATTACAGCAAATGATACATAGATGCTTAACCTGTAAGAAATTGATTTATTTATCATTTTCAATACAATTTATCACTACATACAATTTAAGGATTATTTTATAAATTTTGTTAACCAAAAAAATTTAACCAGTCCCTTGTTCCTTTAAACCGACAAGAGAAAGTTGCAATTTTAGCTGCGTCCCCGAGCGCCTTAACAAATTTATTTGAGTGGGTATAATAGTAACAGAAAGCTCCATGTAAAATGTCTCCTGCTCCCAGAGTATCAACTACTTGACATTGTTCAATTTCTATTTCTCCCCTACTGTTATTATCTTGAAAAAGTATCGTTTTCTCTCCTCTTGTTATGGCAGAATACACGACACTTTTCTCTTTGAGATATTTGAATACCTGTTGACTATTATTTGAATTTTGTGGAAAAAAATTTTCAGAGCAAATTGCAATATCGGTATAATTCAGCCATTCTTCATACTGCGGTTTCCAACTTCCACAATCAAGAACCACAGGTATATTTTTCTTTTTTGCAATTTTAGCACATTGAATCCCAAATTCAGGATAAAATCCATCAAACAAAATGATTTGAGGTGATACTTTTTCGATAAGCTCTTTAGCTGAAATATTTGCAGTTACAGATTGTGGGTGATGCGTAAAAATGTTCCTCTCTCCGTTTTTTTTGTGATGTAACCACTGTAGCCAAAACAGGACTAAAATCTTCATTATCTTTCAGATCTACAAATTCAACCCTTTGCTTTTGAAAATCATTTCTCACAAATCCAGAGAACGAGTTTTCCCCTAGAGCCGAAACTAAAGTTGCATCTCCCCCCAACCTGGAAAAAGCTATGGCTGCATTTGTTGCAGGGCCACCAACCAAAAGCTCAGGAGATTCAGATTTTATTTTAACATTTGATTTGGGGAATTCATCAACAAAATATTGAATATCAATAGTGGTTAATCCTACAAAAAGCCCCCTGTAATTATTCATAAAACCTTTGTCAAGCTATTTTTTGTAATTAAAGAATTCAAAATCTTCCCGGTAAATTTCCTGCACAATTTTTTTTGTTTCACCAGTAAAATATTCTTTCCACGATTTATGTTTAGAGGTATTGGTTGTTTGCAATTTATAATTTCCGAGCCCCATTATTTTACAAAACTCATCGAAATCATTTTGAAGATTTTCCAATCTCAAAACGGTCTCTACCTCTGGCTTTCCATTCTTATTTAAAATCCAAAATACCTGTGGCAAAAAATGTATCTGTTCATTCGAGGCTTTCTCCAGGCCGTTTTTCACAAAATCGTCAAAATCTTTGTATTGGGACAAAAATTTCTCCTTATCAGCTAAATCTCCCCTATGGTCAGTTTTATCTTTCAAATAATAATAGGCAGATATCAAACGATCGTATGGATTTCGCGAGATACAAAATGCATGTATTTTTTGTTCCCCCCGGTGAGCAGCCAACAGCCGTTTATTTCTTCTTCTTATATTATGTGTAATTACCTTTATTCCTTCCTTACGACACAAAGGCCTAATGCTGTTGCCGGCATTTTTGGGTATATGAACAAAAAAAATATTTTTTTTTGAAAATAAAAGCATATTATGTATTCATTGCGCCACAGACCTGGATTACCTGTCCGCTAACATAGGAAGACAAATCGGAAGCAAGGAATGTGGCTACCCCGGCAACTTCTTCCGGTGTCCCTCCCCGTTTTAAAGGAATGGAAGCTTCCCATGCTTTTTTAGCATCCTCAGGTATTTTTGCCGTCATTTCAGTAATAATAAAACCCGGAGCAATGGCATTGCAACGAATATTTCTAGTACCAAATTCTCTGGCAGCTGATTTTGTAAAGCCAATTATCCCAGCTTTTGATGAGGAATAGTTTATTTGATTAGCATTTCCAGAAACACCAACAACAGAACTCATATTTATGATGCTTCCCTTCCCTAGTTTCCACATGATCGATTGTACAGCTTTTGTAAAATTAAAAACTGATTTTAGATTAACAGAAAGAACTGAATCCCACTGCTCCTCTGTCATTCTTTTCAACGCACCATCTTTAGTTATTCCGGCATTATTCACCAAAATATCAACCTTTTCAAAATCTTTTACAATTTGATTAACTACCTTAGCTGTTTCTTCAAAATTACTGGCATCGGAAGCATAACCTTTTGCCTGAATTCCAAATGCTTTCAATTCAGCTTCAGTTGCTTTCATATTATCGTCTTCAAAAAGATCAGTAAATGCCACATTACAACCTTCCATTGCAAACTTAACTGCAATTGCTTTTCCAATACCACGTGACGCACCAGTAATTATCGCTGTTTTTCCTTCTAGTAATTTCATGATTTTTAATTTTAATTGCGCAAATATAATTGTTCTTTGCTTTTATAAAAAAGTTGTTTCCTTGAATCCTTTAAATACAGTCTGAATTAAAAAGCAATTATTTAAAGTTCAAACTTGCGGTTGAAATATTCAAAATAACTCCCTTCCCAGGAGTGTCATGATTTCTCCTGCTTTTCCTTTTAAATGGATATCTGTTATTTGATTTGTAAACAACGACTCTTCCGGATTTATTTCTATTATGGTTGCACCACTTTGTTTCGCTGTTCTTGGGACATAAGAAGCCGGCGTAACTTCTCCGGTAGAACCTATAATCAGGCATACTTCAGCTTTTTCAGCATCAGCAAAAGAGTTGGAATAGGCATCGTGTGGTATACCTTCACCAAAGAAAATAAAATCAGGTTTCAGAATCTGATTGTCATCTTTACACTTTGGAGGAATAGTCTTAAAATCAAATTCAAAAGCGTTATAAATTCTCCCGCATTTTAAACATTTCAATTTTTTTGAATTCCCGTGAAATTCGTGAACAACCTTATTCCCCGCCTCAAAATGTAAATTGTCGATATTCTGAGTAATAACTGATTTTAACAAACCTTTTTGTTCCATTTCTGCCAAAACCAGATGGGCTTTATTTGGTTTCGCGTTGGCAAAAAAGTCATAAAAAATTTCACGTATATAAAACCAGCAATTTTCAGAATTATTTAAATAATACCCCAAATCAAGTACCTGCGGGTCATATTTATTCCACAGACCATGTTCACCCCTAAAAGGCGGCACACCGCTCTCCACTGAAATTCCGGCGCCGGTAAATGCAATGGTAAATTTTGATTCCTTTATGATTCTGGCAGATTCTTTTATTAAAAGATTCATTTTCAAACAATTTTTCTGTTTAAAACTAATCAAAATAATGATTTATCTTTGCGAAAAGAATTTGAAAATGATCGACCAATCTACCATATGTGCTGTTTCAACTTCTCCCGGAATAGGAGCAATTGCCGTAATCCGACTTTCAGGTAAAGATGCCATCTCCATTGCTGAGAAAGTTTTTAGGAGCACAAAAAAAAATAAAAAACTAATCGACCAAAAAGCCAATACTTTACATTTTGGACAAATCATTTTCGAAAATGAAGTAATTGATGAAGTTGTTGTTTCTTTATTTAAAGAACCACATTCGTTTACAGGAGAGAATATTGTTGAAATCTCATGTCACGGTTCAACATTTATCCAACAAAAGATAATAGAGATTTTGGTTGAAAGTGGTGCACGTCTCGCGCTGCCAGGAGAATTTACACAACGTGCCTTTCTAAATGGTAAGATGGATTTATCGCAGGCGGAGGCAGTGGCAGATGTTATTGCTTCTTCGAATGCGGCGGCACACAAACTGGCAATCAATCAGATGCGTGGCGGATTTTCAAAAGAAATAAATGATTTACGCGCCCAGCTTCTTCATTTTACAGCCATGGTTGAACTTGAACTTGATTTTAGTGAAGAGGACGTAGAATTTGCTGATCGGACGGAACTTAAAAACCTCACAGAAAAGATTGAAAAACTACTCCGAAAACTGAAGGATTCATTTCAACTTGGAAATGCAATTAAAAACGGAATTCCGGTGGCCATTGTCGGAGAAACCAACGTTGGGAAATCAACACTGCTAAACGTTTTGTTAAATGAAGATAAAGCTATTGTTTCCGACATCCACGGCACAACCAGGGATGTTATTGAAGATGTAGTTAATATTCATGGTACAGCTTTTCGTTTTTTTGATACTGCAGGAATTCGGGAAACAAAAGACCAGATTGAAAACCTGGGGATTGAGCGGACGTACAGTAAACTGGAACTGGCTACAGCTGTTCTGCTTGTAGTAGACACCAATAATCCATTTTCTGTTATTTTTGAACGAATAAACAAAATTCGCAACCGGATTTCCAATGAACAAACATTGATAATTGTTGCCAATAAAATAGACACCGGACTGCGAGAAACGATTCAAAATCTGGAAGTTTTGGATTTAACCGATAATGAAAAGCTAGTTTTTATTGCCGCCAAACAAAAAGAAAACCTGGACGATTTAATTGATATGATGATTCATTCCATCAACATTGAAGCCGCCGGTCAGGAAGATATTATCGTTACCAATGCCAGGCATTATGAAATTCTAAAAAATGCGCACAAGGCAATTTTACGTGTTTTAGAAGGACTTGAAAATCAAATTACCGGTGATTTTCTTGCCCAGGATATACGTGAGTGTCTGCACTACCTGGGTGAAATTACAGGTGAAATATCCACACACGAAGTTTTAGGGCATATATTTAAAAACTTTTGTATCGGAAAGTAATCCCCTCAAAAAAAAATTGGAAATAATTAAAAAATGAAAAATTTATTAACCTGTTTTAAGGGAATATTTTTTTTAATCCATGACTTTTGAATGTCAGTGTTGCTACTTGTTTATTTTAGTCCCTTTTTTACCTTTACACTCTGGCAGTTGTGACAAAATGAATTATTTTCGTTTTTAAAATTCGGAAATATTATTTTATCTGCTGAATAGTAAATATTTATGATAACATTTTTTTATTTAGACCATATCCTAAGTTTTAATTTTTAAAATCAACATGAAAAGACTAACATTTTTATCCATTTTTTTGCTGCTATTTGCGGCATTCAAGAGTGGTTCGAGTCAGGACCTTAAACTCAACGATCTTGAATATTTCGAGACGCAAGGCGTCAATTTCCTTATTTACAATAACCTTTTTACCGGAGGTTTCAATGATGAAAAAAACGCCGGAATAGAATTGATTCACCATGGTGTGAGAACAGCGCAGGGTGGCGCTATACGACTTTCCAACACTCCAGAGCAATGGGATCTTGTTCCGGAAATACCAAGCCGAGAGGTTGATCGTGCGACGAATACCATTGAGTCTGTATTAAAGTATCCAGATTACGATTTTGAATCGCGAGTGGTTGTCACGGCGAAAGGCAAAGGTGTTGAGATATCTGTTTACCTTGATAAACCTGTTCCCACGGAACTTGAAGGAGATGCAGGATTTAATCTTGAATTTCTGCCTTCGCAATACTGGAATAAAACCTATATTGTAGATGGGCGCATCAACCGGTTCTCCCGCTATGTGGTAGGAAACACGGTGGCGAGACCAAACTCTGAAAAAATCAAACAATACAGGGGATATGAAACTGCCGACGACAGGGGTACGGGTAAATTTATTGATCCTCTGCCTCTTGAGACAGGACGAAGTTTCCTTCTTGCACCTGAAGATCCGGAACGAACAGTAAAAATCACTTCGTCGGATGCCGATATAATGCTTTTCGACGGTCGCGTGCTGGCGCAAAACGGTTGGTATGTGGTACGCAGTATCCTTCCGACAGGAAAAACAGGTAAGGTTTTAACCTGGACAGTCGAAGCCAATGCTATTGATGGTTGGATAAGAGAACCCAATATTGGTTTCTCACAGGTGGGTTATCTTCCTTCGCAACAAAAAGTTTCTGTCATTGAACTCGACAAAAAAGACCAACCACTTTCAAAAGCATCGATATATAAAATTGGAGAAGACGGCAACACTACTGAAGTATTTAGCGGCGACATCGTACCTTGGGGTGACTATTTTAAATACCATTACGTAAAATTTGATTTTTCGTCCGTAAATACTCCCGGTATCTATTATATTCAGTATGGTGATGTTAAAACCAATAATTTTTTAATTGGAGAAGACGTTTACGACAAGATTACCGACGCCACCAGCGATATATGGATTCCGATACACATGAACCATATGTTTGTGAATGAAGCCTACAGGGTTTGGCACGGCGAGCCTTTTAAAGAAGGATATCTCCAGGCTCCTCCAAGCACCAATCATTTCGATGGCCACCGGCAAGGACCAACAACCGATACCGAGTATGAGGCACTCGAATTAATACCCGGATTAAATGTTGGCGGTTTCTTCGATGCCGGTGATTTTGATATTGAGACCGGATCAAATATTGGCGTAGTACAGAACTTTGTTCAAACATGGGAATATTTCAAACCATTACGAGATCAGACCTTTGTTGATGAAGAACAACGTTATGTTGACCTTCACCGACCGGATGGAACACCAGACATCCTGCAGTTTATAGAGCATGGAACATTAAACCTGGTAGCTCAGGCAGAAATTGTCGGACACATGACACAAACACTCTCCAACTCTGTTCTTGATAATTATCATCACCTTGGTGATGCAGCTTCCATAACAGACGGGCTTCATTATGATCCAACCCTTGGCCCTTACGAAGTAGCAGCCGATGGACGGTCAAGCGGAGTTAAGGATGACATGTGGGCTTTTACAAGCCGCAATCCAGGTCTCGATCTCAGGGCAGCAACCATGTTTGCTGCAGCAAGCCGGGCTTTGAAGGGATATAACGATGATCTTTCGGAAAGAGCATTACAACAGTCAAAAAGACTTCTGGATGAGGCGACAGAATTACTTGCCAACCAACCACAGACCAACAACCGTTTCTTTGGAGGAGGCGGAGCTGATTTGGGTACCAATCTGCAGCTGTACATCTCAACAGGAGAGAAACAATATATTGATAAATTTGAGGAACTTTTATGGCCTGCACTTGATCGTAGCGCCAGCAGGACTATTTTGACAGCTGTACAAGCCATTCCGCACATGGATGCATCCTACAAGGAAAAGCTTCGCCCTTATGTTATACAATACAAAGAATATATTGATGAGCTTGAAAAAGATAATCCTTACGGAGTACCGATAGGCCTTGGCAACTGGGCAGGTAGCGGAAACGTGGTAAGTTTTGGTACCACCGTTTGTTTTGTCAGCGCAGAATTCCCAGATATTATAGATGCCAGCCATGCTTTTAAAACAACCGACTATCTGTTTGGCTGTCATCCTTATCACAATTATTCGTTGGTGGCAACGCTTGGCGCTGCTCGTCCAAAAGAAGTATTTTATGGTAATAACAGGGCTGATTTCTCTTTTATTCCGGGCAACGTTGCTCCCGGTTTATTATTCAGACAACCTGACCATTTTGAAAACTATGATGACTGGCCATTTTTGTGGGGAGAAAACGAAGGCACAATTGGTGGAAATACCAGTTATTTAATTTTTGGATCAGCTTTTAAAAACCTGGTAAAATAAGCAATATTGTTTTAAAATCTTTTTTTTAAAAAAAATACTTGTAAAATTAAGATACCGGGGCAAGCACTCCGGTATTTTAATTATTGCCAAATGCTACACTTGGTAAATAATATCATATTGAATATTTGCCTAAATCGAAATAATTCATGTTCTCACTTCTACTTTTTTTGGCAAACCCACTTCACAATTCTTTTTTCAACCACTACAATTTTACTTTTTACATCCCAGTCTGGAATTTTTTTCTTCTTCAACCATTAATCCCGATTCCAAACCTTCTTTGATAGAATAATAGATTCCTATTTCTTCTGCTTCTTCAGAAGATATTTTTTTTGCAGAAAAATTTAATTTTTTGGCCAATTCCAAAATCAGTTTTGCATTCGATTTTGAATCACCTTTTAATATTATTGTTTCCATTTCTTTTTGTTCAAAATTACAATTTTATCATTCTTCGTCCAAATGTGTGCACTGGCTAACATATAGATTAATTTACCATATACAAAAACGCCTCACTCCCGCCCGCATAGAGAATCACATGATGAGATCGTTCGATAGCAGGAGCACTGAATTTATCCTGAATTTCACCAGAAGCAGAGTGCCTCGTCCCCCTTTGGAAAAGGGGGAACTGAAGGGGGATTTATTGTTTTAATAATTTGTAGTTTCTGTCTTATCTCGAGACATCGGGATTTTAGAAATTAAATGTTGTTTTATTTGTTGTACAATGAAATTCTTTCCCTGCTAATTAAACCGGCTTTTAATGTAAGTTTCCACTTGCTGCCAAATTTTCATTATTAGCAAATAATGTTTATTCAACAGATTCAAGCCCTGAATTACTTCTTCAGTCATAAAAGGGTATTCGTGGGTTACCATATTTCTTGTTTCGCGTAACAACATCCATTCATCGGCGCTGGCAATAATATCCAGTTCCTCAAGTTTCACCAATCTGTCGATAAATGGCAAACCTTTTACGTCTTCACCTAAATTTTCAAGGATTGCGGGAAATAATTTTCCTCCCATTGCATCCTGAAGTTTTGAAAAACGAAAAATCAGTTGGTCGATAAAGCTCAGTTCCTCAGGCAGTAAAAGTGAATACTTTTCTGAATTGAGCGGAAAATGTTTTTTTACTTTCTCCCAGGCAAAACTCATTCGTTCGCTATGAATTGTGCAAAGCAGGACAGCTTCTTTCAACTTATCACTTTTCACCGATTGGTTTTCCATGTTTACTTTAGAATCAGTTAATTATAATTCTGCTTTTTGGCGAATAACAGAGGAGTAGAAAACTTTCTTTTGCCTGGTGGTGGCATTATCAAAAACAACATCGATTTTCCTATCCCCTATTTTTGTTTTCAACTCAGCCAGAAAAAGAATTTTTGCCTCTATGGTTAATGCTGCCTCATTTTTATTATGAATAAACAAGTCGATGTCTCCGCCTTTTTTAAGATCATCGGTTCTGGAACCAAACAAATAGACGGTTGTTTCCTGACCGAAATGTTTTCTGGCCAGCTTATTAATGACATCTATTTGAAATTTAGTTAAACGCATAATCCAAAGGTATAAATTTTTTAAACATCACTTTGTTGTTATTTCTCTCTGTTACAGTTACAGATTCAAGGTAAAAGGTTTTTAAATTGTATGTGTTTACAGTTATGGGGCGTTGCCCCAAACCCTAATTCCTTTTTACCATAGATGCAAAATGGAATCAAAAACATCAAGGCTGAAAATCTTTTCATGACGGGTTCCCATCCTTTTGCCTCTTCACGCGATTCTAAATCCGAATCGCTTACTTCATCCGTCACACATTCAAAAAGGCTGACCCGTTTGCATAAAAATCTTTTAGGCCGGTCTGTGTGTTGACTTTCCACGGCAGTTGGCGGATTGGCAATCTCATGCCTTGTCTTCATAGCATGTTTCGTATTTCGAAAGTATGGAGTACTATCCACTTAATAAATTTATTCCCTGAGGCAGCCAAGCGGAACAACCAAAACTCCGTCGTTGCGCCGGTAAGCATACTGTCCGCCGGTAATGACCATTAAAAAAGAAGCTTCGCCCATTTTACTTTCGTCGATCCGGGCTTTGAGGGCTAAAAGATTTTCAGCAGCTTCATCGATTTGTTTTTTCCCCAATTTCACTTCTATTGCAGCCCATCGGCCGTTGCGGAGTCGTACAATCAAATCGGATTCCAGTCCGCTTTTATCGCGATAATGAAATACATCGGCATCGTTTTTTTGTGCATACACCCGAATATCGCGGGTACACAGGGCTTCAAACAGGAATCCAAAATATTGAAAGTCATTCAGAATACCTTCGGGGTTTGTTCGCAGCACTGCTGTAGCAACAGATGGATCGACAAAATGCCTTTTTGCCGAGGTTCGGATGGCAGTTTTTGAACGTAAGGATGGTGACCATGCGGGTAGATCTTCCACTACAAAAATCCGGCGCAGGGCATTCATATACGAACCTATTGTTTTGTCGGAAATGGTAATATCGGTTGCTTCCATATCCGTCTTTATGGTTTGATACGTAGCTGAAGTGGCAATATTACGTGCCAGTGACCGCAATAACAAACGAACCCGGTCGGGATTCTTTTCTACATTGTCGACCCGCGATACATCATAATTTATGATTGCTTCTACATAATCTACTGCCATTCGCAATGCAATTGATTTTTTTTGTTTAATACTTGCAGGCCAGCCCCCCCTGCATAAAACAAAAGCAATTTCCTCGATGCTTAAATCCGATATTGCTTCTACATCGTGGTTCCCATCGAACAATGCACGTAAGGACACTGCTCCGTTTGATTCCATCGACTCAAAGAGGCTCATAGGGCGCAGCGTTAAACGTGATATTCTTCCTGTTCCTGTATGAGCCGTAAGATTATGGGAGGGTACAGCCGAACCTGTTAAAATGAACTGTCCTGTTTTTGCTCTTTTGTCCACTTCGAAGCGAACGGCATCCCATAATACCGGAGCCACCTGCCACTCATCTATCAATCGTGGTGTTTCACCTTTTAGCAGTAAGGATGGTTTTGTATCGGCCATAGCCAGGTTTGAACCAGCGCTATCAGGATCTTGCATAAACAACACACTGCGTGAAGCATTGCTTGCGGTGGAGGTTTTTCCACACCATTTGGCTCCCTCAATCAGCACAGCTCCCGACGATTGCAGGGCTAATTGCAATTCGGCATCGCACAGTCTTGGCATATAGTTTTTTACGTTCATCCTAAAATCGTGTTCTTATCCTGCAAATATCGTATTATTTCCGCAATTGGCAATGTTTTACTTCCTCAGTTGGCATATTTTTACTTCCGCAGTTGGCTGATGTAATTATTGAATACTGATTATTCTTTTTCATTTATTTCGGAGGACAAGTAAGTTTCAGGTTCAAGGCAAAAGGTTTTTAAATTGTATGTATTTACAGTTATGGGGCGTTGCCCCAAACCCCAATTCCTTTTTACCTTAGATGCAAAAAGGAATCAAAAACATCAAGCCAAAGTTATCCTTCCACCCATCCCGATAGTTATCGGGACCTGCGCCGGCCCGGGCTACTTTGGCAGGCCTTCTCTCCTATCCCGACTTTGTCAAGATTTTGCATAAAAAGTGTATATATTCATTATTGGTTAATTTTCCCTTTCGTTGGGCTCCCCTTTAGGGGCCGGGGGTAGTTCAGGCTATCCGATAAAACCTGCTGTTCCTGATATTAATATTTTCGTATTTTATTCTTTTTTATGTCCTCAAGCCGGACAGGCTTTTAAACTTTTGTCTTGACACAAAAGTTACAAAAAGTCAAGGCTGAAAATCTTTTCATGACGGGTCCCCATCCTTTTGCCTCTTCACGCGATTCTATATCCGAATCGCTTGCTTCATCCGTCACACAGTCATAAAGGCTGACCCGTTTGCATAAAAATCTTTTAGGCCGGTCTGTGTGTTGACTTTCCACGGCAGCTGGCGGATTGGCATTCTCATGCCTTGTCTTCATAGCATGTTTAGTATTTCGAAAGTATGAAGTACGATATATGTTGATTGCTAAAATTATGGGGCGTTGCCCCAAACCCCAAATCCTTTTTACCATAGATGCAAAAAGGAATCAAAAACATCAAGGCTGAAAATCTTTTCATGACGGGTCCCCATCCTTTTGCCTCTTCACGCGATTCTAAATCCGAATCGCTTGATTCATCCGTCACACAGTCATAAAGGCTGACCCGTTTGCATAAAAATCTTTTAGGCCGGTCTGTGTGTTGACTTTCCACGGCAGCTGGCGGATTGGCATTCTCATGCCTTGTCTTCATAGCATGTTTAGTATTTCGAAAGTATGAAGTACGATATATGTTGATTGCTAAAATTATGGGGCGTTGCCCCAAACCCCAATTCCTTTTTACCATAGATGCAAAAAGGAATCAAAAACATCAAGGCTGAAAATCTTTTCATGACGGGTCCCCATCCTTTTGCCTCTTCACGCGATTCTAAATCCGAATCGCTTGCTTCATCCGTCACACAGTCATAAAGGCTGACCCGTTTGCATAAAAATCTTTTAGGCCGGTCCAAAAATGGTTTATTTTAAAATGTATCTTTTTCATTTAATTTTTGTGTGTTGAGTTTTCCGCCAGTTGGCGGATCGCTGACTCGTGCAACTCCCGATAGCTATCGGGATTGTTTGGAGCAGGGATAAACCTGCACAAAATATGTTAGGTGTACGATTCCACGACCCCGAGTACTCGGGGGAAGTGGTCTCATGACTGAACTTCATAACATGTTTCGTATTTCGAAGGTATGGAGTACGATACATGTTGGGTGCTAAAATTATGGGGCCTTGCCCCTAACCCCAAATCCTTTTTACCATAGATGCAAAAAGGAATCAAAAACATCAAGCCAAAGTTATCCTTCCACCCATCCCGATAGTTATCGGGACCTACGCCGGCCCGGCCTACTTTGGCAGGCCTTCTCTCCTATCCCGATATTGTCAAGATTTTGCATAAAAAGTGTATATATTCATTATTGGTTAATTTTCCCTTTCGTTGGGCTCCCCTTTAGGGGCCGGGGGTAGCAAGGGCCTGTTAATAAAACCTGTTGTGCCGGTTGTTAATGTTTTTTAATTTGTTGTTTTTGTCTTATCAGACGGATTTTCATTTTTGGCTTGACCCAAAAACGAAACAAAAAGGTCAAGAAAATTTTATCCTTCCCCGCACTGTTCCCCGCTTGCCCGGGCCAAATTTTCGTCCATCGCTCATTTATCGACTTTGTCAGGATTTTGGGTATCAAATATTCTTTGTTTGTTATTTGTTTATTAGTGACGTGAGATCCCTCACTATGTTCGGGATAACAGGTATGGAATTTTATTTGGCGGCGCTATACTATTTATATTTTGTTGTTATTCTTTGTTACGCCACCGGATTCCATTCTCTCTACTGTCATTCCGAGGAAGGTACGACCGAGGAATCTGTTTCGGATGGATACCTGCCCCGAGGGGTCGGGATAGACAAAAAAGTCAAGGATTATTTCATTTTGTTATATGGGGCGTTGCCCCAAACCCCAATTCCTTTTTACCATAGATGCAAAAAGGAATCAAAAACATCAAGGCTGAAAATCTTTTCATGACGGGTTCCCATCCTTTTGCCTCTTCACGCGATTCTAAATCCGAATCGCTTGCTTCATCCGTCACACAGTCATAAAGGCTGACCCGTTTGCATAAAAATCTTTTAGGCCGGTCCAAAAATGGTTTATTTTAAAATGTATCTTTTTCATTTAATTTTTGTGTGTTGAGTTTTCCGCCAGTTGGCGGATCGCTGACTCGTGCAACTCCCGATAGCTATCGGGATTGTTTGGAGCAGGGATAAACCTGCACAAAATATGTTAGGTGTACGATTCCACGACCCCGAGTACTCGGGGGAAGCGGTCTCATGACTGAATTTCATAACATGTTTCGTATTTCGAAAGTATGAAGTACGATATATGTTGATTGCTAAAATTATGGGGCCTTGCCCCTAACCCCAATTCCTTTTTACCATAGATGCAAAAAGGAATCAAAAACATCAAGGCTGAAAATCTTTTTAAAACAAAACCTATCGGTTCGGAATACTAAGTGATACATACTCTCCTTACACTTTGGGTCAGGTTCAAAAAATATCACTTGCCATTTTCTTCACTAATTCCTTCCATAGTTTTAATAAACAAAAATCTTTTATGTTATGTTAGTCTTTAAAATATTGTAAAATTTCCTGTACCAATTTATAAATTTCTCTATGCCTCTTTGAATAGGAGTATCCAGTTTATACTTCAGATCCTCCATTAAATCATTAATGTCTGCTTCAGTACGTGCGACATTGCGGGGTTGCATGGATCACATTTACTTTTCCCTTGATGAAAAAGTATCAAAAAAATCAAGGCTGAAAATCTTTTTGAAACAAACTACAGGTCAGTCATTTCACGCGACACAAACTCGTCGTTCCTCCTCAAACAGTGTCGCTTACTTCTGACTCCACTAATTCCTTCCTTTGTTTTGTAATCAAAAATCTTTAAGGCCGGTCTGTGTGTTGACTTTCTACTGCAGTTGGTGAACGGCCTTCTCTCCTATCCCTATTGCATCAGGATTTTGGATATTGAATATTGCGTATTTGTTATTTTTCATTTTTAGTTTAAAGAGGTTTCTCCGCCAGCGGGGGTACTCACGTAATTAAAAGCTTTAATTCTTTATTCAGTAGTGACAAATCATCGCGAAGTATTTGCCAGATAATGTCGACATTAATTCCAAAATAATGATGGGCAATAATATTTCTCAAACCATAGATTTTTTGCCAATTAATTTGTTGGTTTTTATTTTTGAAAGATTCTGAAAGTTTCCCAACATTTTCGCCCAGAACAATGAAGTTCATCATTACAGCATCAAAATCCCTATCGTTTTTATAAAGTTCTTCCGGTGAATTGTAATCTTTTGAGTACCGAAATATTTTTTCAATTGTTTCGAGCATAGAAAGAATAATATAATAGTCTTTGTTATGCATAGACTGCTTCATTAATTATCATAGGTTTAAAAATAGGATTAATCCATTTTTTTGCACAAATATCTACTTTACGGTTGAACCTCCCGGATAGATACTCTTTTAAATTTTTTTCAATATCATATAAATTGGCAGTACCGGGTTCGAAAACAACTAAAATATCAATATCACTGTCTTCTCTTTGTTCATTCCTGGCAAAAGACCCAAACAAAGCAATTTCAGTGCAATGGAAATGTTCTTTGATGTAAGTTTTATTTTCCCTGAGAAAGTGTATTATTTCACCCGCAGACAACATATTTAATTTTTGTTCTTAACAAAGTTAATGAAACTGTTAAGATAATTTTAAGATTCTATTTTTTTTGTAGTCCCAATAATCGGGATTTTGGATATTGGTTGTTGAGTATTTGTTATTTGTTTGTTAGTGACGTGAGACCCCTCACTATGTTCGGGATGACAGGTATGGGAATCTATTTGGCGGCGCTATGATGTTTATATTCTATTGTTATTCTTTGTTGCGCCGCCGGATTCTATTCTCTCTGCTGTCATTCCGAGGGAGGTACGACCGAGGAATCTGTTTCGGTTGTTGGATACCCCCCAGCCTGCTGTACCTGTTATAAGTATTTACATTTTGATAATATTATTTCTGTCCTTATGCCGGACGGGCAAATACTTTTTTGTCTTGACACAAAAAACTATTGAAAAAAAGTCAAGGCTGAAAATCTTTTTATGACGGGTTCCCATCCTTTTGCTTCTTCACGCGATTCTAAATCCGAATCGCTTACTTCATCCATCACACAGTTAAAAGGCTGACCCGTTAACAAAAAAATCTTTTAGGCCGGTCTGTGTGTTGACTTTCTACGGCAGTTGGTGAACGACCCTCTCTCCTATCCCTATTGCATCGGGATTTTAGAAATTAAATGTTGTTTTTATTTGTTGTACAATGAAATTCTTTCCCTGCTAATTAAACCGGCTTTTAATGTAAGTTTCCACTTGCTGCCAAATTTTCATTATTAGCAAATAATGTTTATTCAACAGATTCAAGCCCTGAATTACTTCTTCAGTCATAAAAGGGTATTCGTGGGTTACCATATTTCTTGTTTCGCGTAACAACATCCATTCATCGGCGCTGGCAATAATATCCAGTTCCTCAAGTTTTACTAATCTGTCGATAAATGGCAAACCTTTTACGTCTTCACCTAAATTTTCAAGGATTGCGGGAAATAATTTTCCTCCCATTGCATCCTGAAGTTTTGAAAAACGAAAAATCAGTTGGTCGATAAAGCTCAGTTCCTCAGGCAGTAAAAATGAATACTTTTCTGAATTGAGCGGAAAATGTTTTTTTACTTTCTCCCAGGCAAAACTCATTCGTTCGCTATGAATTGTGCAAAGCAGGACAGCTTCTTTCAACTTATCACTTTTCACCGATTGGTTTTCCATGTTTACTTTAGAATCAGTTAATTATAATTCTGCTTTTTGGCGAATAACAGAGGAGTAGAAAACTTTCTTTTGCCTGGTGGTGGCATTATCAAAAACAACATCGATTTTCCTATCCCCTATTTTTGTTTTCAACTCAGCCAGAAAAAGAATTTTTGCCTCTATGGTTAATGCTGCCTCATTTTTATTATGAATAAACAAGTCGATGTCTCCGCCTTTTTTAAGATCATCGGTTCTGGAACCAAACAAATAGACGGTTGTTTCCTGACCGAAATGTTTTCTGGCCAGCTTATTAATGACATCTATTTGAAATTTAGTTAAACGCATAATCCAAAGGTATAAATTTTTTAAACATCACTTTGTTGTTATTTCTCTCTGTTACAGTTACAGATTCAAGGTAAAAGGTTTTTAAATTGTATGTGTTTACAGTTATGGGGCCTTGTCCCAAACCCCAATTCCTTTTTACCATAGATGCAAAAAGGAATCAAAAACATCAAGCCAAAGTTATCCTTCCACCCATCCCGATAGTTATCGGGACCTGCGCCGGCCCGGGCTACTTTGGCAGGCCTTCTCTCCTATCCCGACTTTGTCAAGATTTTGCATAAAAAGTGTGTATATTCATTATTGGTTAATTTTTCCTTTCGTTGGCTCCCCTTTAGGGGTCGGGGGTAGTTCAGGCTATCCGATAAAACCTGCTGTTCCTGATATTAATATTTTCGTATTTTATTCTTTTTTATGTCCTCAAGCCGGACAGGCTTTTAAACTTTTGTCTTGACACAAAAGTTACAAAAAGTCAAGGCTGAAAATCTTTTCATGACGGGTTCCCATCCTTTTGCCTCTTCACGCGATTCTATATCCGAATCGCTTGCTTCATCCGTCACACAGTCATAAAGGCTGACCCGTTTGCATAAAAATCTTTTAGGCCGGTCTGTGTGTTGGCTTTCTACGGCAGTTGGCGGATAAGGGGTAGCGTGGGCTGGTTGTTAATGCCTGTTGTGTCGATTACTAATAGTTTAATTTTATTTTTTTTACGTTTTATCCCGAAGGGTCGGGATTCTTTTGTCGAACAACTTTTATTCCCTGAGGCAGCCAAGCGGAACAACCAAAACTCCGTCGTTGCGCCGGTAAGCATACTGTCCGCCGGTAATGACCATTAAAAAAGAAGCTTCGCCCATTTTACTTTCGTCGATCCGGGCTTTGAGGGCTAAAAGATTTTCAGCAGCTTCATCGATTTGTTTTTTCCCCAATTTCACTTCTATTGCAGCCCATCGGCCGTTGCGTAGTCGTACAATCAAGTCGGATTCCAGTCCGCTTTTATCGCGATAATGAAATACATCGGCATCGTTTTTTTGTGCGTACACCCGAATGTCGCGGGTACACAGGGCTTCAAACAGGAATCCAAAATATTGAAAGTCATTCAGAATACCTTCGGGGTTTGTTCGCAGCACTGCTGTAGCAACAGATGGATCGACAAAATGCCTTTTTGCCGAGGTTCGGATGGCAGTTTTTGAACGTAAGGATGGTGACCATGCGGGTAGATCTTCCACTACAAAAATCCGGCGCAGGGCATTCATATACGAACCTATTGTTTTGTCGGAAATGGTAATATCGGTTGCTTCCATATCCGTCTTTATGGTTTGATACGTAGCTGAAGTGGCAATATTACGTGCCAGTGACCGCAATAACAAACGAACCCGGTCGGGATTCTTTTCTACATTGTCGACCCGCGATACATCATAATTTATGATTGCTTCTACATAATCTACTGCCATTCGCAATGCAATTGATTTTTTTTGTTTAATACTTGCAGGCCAGCCCCCCCTGCATAAAACAAAAGCAATTTCCTCGATGCTTAAATCCGATATTGCTTCTACATCGTGGTTCCCATCGAACAATGCACGTAAGGACACTGCTCCGTTTGATTCCATCGACTCAAAGAGGCTCATAGGGCGCAGCGTTAAACGTGATATTCTTCCTGTTCCTGTATGAGCCGTAAGATTATGGGAGGGTACAGCCGAACCTGTTAAAATGAACTGTCCTGTTTTTGCTCTTTTGTCCACTTCGAAGCGAACGGCATCCCATAATACCGGAGCCACCTGCCACTCATCTATCAATCGTGGTGTTTCACCTTTTAGCAGTAAGGATGGTTTTGTATCGGCCATAGCCAGGTTTGAACCAGCGCTATCAGGATCTTGCATAAACAACACACTGCGTGAAGCATTGCTTGCGGTGGAGGTTTTTCCACACCATTTGGCTCCTTCAATCAGCACAGCTCCCGACGAATGCAGGGCTAACTGCAATTCGGCATCACATAATCTTGGCATATAGCGTTTTACGTTCATATTAAAATCGTGTTCTTATCCTGCAAATATCGTATTATTTCCGCAATTGGCAATGTTTTACTTCCGCAGTTGGCATATTTTTACTTCCGCAGTTGGCTGATGTAATTATTGAATACTGATTATTCTTTTTCATTTATTTCGGAGGACAAGTAAGTTTCAGGTTCAAGGCAAAAGTTAAAAGTTGCAGTGATCAGTCTCAGTTTTCTGTTACAAGTTTCCCCGCCATTGGCGGGATTAGTTCATCTTACATCATCTGCTTCACTGTTTTCGCAGATTATGAGATTCACTGAACAGGTTATAAGGTTTTTAAATTGTATGTATTTACAGTTATGGGGCGTTGCCCCAAACCCTATTTCATCCCGAGTACTCGGGACGAAGCAAAAAACTCAAGGATTATTTCATTTGTTATATGGGGCGTTGCCCCAAACCCCAATTCCTTTTTACCATAGATGCAAAAAGGAATCAAAAACATCAAGCCAAAGTTATCCTTCCACCCATCCCGATAGTTATCGGGACCTACGCCGGCCCGGCCTACTTTGGCAGGCCTTCTCTCCTATCCCGATATTGTCAAGATTTTGCATAAAAAGTGTATATATTCATTATTGGTTAATTTTCCCTTTCGTTGGGCTCCCCTTTAGGGGCCGGGGGTAGCAAGGGCCTGTTAATAAAACCTGTTGTGCCGGTTGTTAATGTTTTTTAATTTGTTGTTTTTGTCTTATCAGACGGATTTTCATTTTTGGCTTGACCCAAAAACGAAACAAAAAGGTCAAGAAAATTTTATCCTTCCCCGCACTGTTCCCCGCTTGCCCGGGCCAAATTTTCGTCCATCGCTCATTTATCGACTTTGTCAGGATTTTGGGTATCAAATATTCTTTGTTTGTTATTTGTTTATTAGTGACGTGAGATCCCTCACTATGTTCGGGATAACAGGTATGGAATTTTATTTGGCGGCGCTATACTATTTATATTTTGTTGTTATTCTTTGTTACGCCACCGGATTCCATTCTCTCTACTGTCATTCCGAGGAAGGTACGACCGAGGAATCTGTTTCGGATGGATACCTGCCCCGAGGGGTCGGGATAGACAAAAAAGTCAAGGATTATTTCATTTGTTATATGGGGCGTTGCCCCAAACCCCAATTCCTTTTTACCATAGATGCAAAAAGGAATCAAAAACATCAAGGCTGAAAATATTTTTGAACAAAACTTAAAGGTCAGAAATGCAACGTGGCACAAACTCGTCGTACCTCCTCAAATAGTGTCACTTATCGTATCTTCCCAAATTTCTTCCTTTGTTTTGTAATCAAAAATCTTTAAGGCCGCTCTATTAATACTTATAAAAGTTTGTATACCACTTTATAAATCTTTCAATTCCCTGTTGAACAGGAGTGTCTGGCTTATATCCCAAGTCCTCCACTAAATCAGTAACATCGGCTTCTGTTCTTGGAACATCGCCGGGTTGCATTGGAAGGAATTCTTTTTTTGCTGTTTTTCCCAGGGTTTGTTCGATGGCGGCGATGTATTCCATTAATTGGACTGGATTAGAGTTACCTATATTATAAATTTTATATGGTGCAGTCAGGCTGTTGCTGTTTACCCCCTTCGGCATCACCTCCCCTTCATTCCTTACACTGCTGCCGTCTTCCCCCTGAAGGGGGAAATTAAGCGGACTTTTCTTATTTTTTGGGGGATTATCAATTACACGGACTACACCTTCTATGATATCGTCGATGTAGGTGAAGTCGCGGACCATGTTGCCGTTGTTAAACACTTTTATGGGCTTGTCTTCCAGTATTGCTTTTGTAAAAAGGAACAAGGCCATATCGGGGCGTCCCCACGGCCCGTAAACGGTAAAAAAGCGGAGTCCGGTGGTGGGGATACCAAATAAATGGCTGTAAGTGTGTGCCATCAGCTCGTTGCTCTTTTTTGTTGCGGCATACAGGCTTATGGGATTATCTACATTATCGCTTGTACTCAATGGCATTTTGGTATTGCTGCCATATACACTGGAGGAACTGGCATAAGCCAGGTGTTTTATGTTGTTATGACGGCAGGCTTCCAGGATATTTATAAACCCTACAATATTGCTGTTAATATAAGCATGAGGATTTTCGAGGCTGTAGCGTACACCTGCCTGGGCAGCCAGGTTGCAGACTTTATCGAATTTTTCCCGCTCAAATAAATCCATCATTTGTTCCCTGTCTTCGAGGTTCATGCGCACAAATTTATACCCGGGGTATTTTGTGCTTTGCACAGGGGTATGCCAGTTCTCTGCCTTGCGGGATATACCTGTGTCGGCTAAACGAGCGTATTTTAGATTCACATCGTAATAGTCGTTTATGTTGTCGATGCCCACGACAGTGTCTCCTCTTTCAAGGAGTTTTTTAGCTAAGTGATATCCGATGAATCCTGCAGTACCAGTGATAAGTATTTTCATAATTACTAATAAATTATTCTCCTGCCGGAGTGGCCTTCATTTTTGTTATGACACAAAAACGAAGCAAAAAAGTCTAGAAAAAAATAAGCTTCTTCCCACTATCCAACGCCGGCCCGCATTTTTTTCAGGCCTGTGCTCTATCCGTCTATTGACGTAATGTTGGTAATTAAATATTTAATATTGACATTTCCAATTTTTTATTCTGGTTTCCCCTTTAGGGGTTAGGGGTAGCGGAGGCAATCCGATGAATCCGGCGGTACCAGTGATAAGTATCTTCATTTAATACACAAATTTATGCGAATTTATTGCTAATTACGCGAATTAATAACTCTGCGGTATTTAAGGGAGAGTTCTCCGAAATTAATTAAAATACCCAATTTAAATTTAGTTGCTTTTATGTTGTTAAGTGTTTGTCTGTAATCAGATTCAATTAAAAACTTTGTCGCTTTTAGTTCCAGAATAATTGAATTATAACAGACAAAGTCAGCTTTAAAGTATTTTTTTAAAGGTTTATCATTATATATAACAGGTAGTTTTTTTTCCTTTTCATAGGGAATATTTGCTTTTTCAAATTCAAGTTGTAATGCTTCCGAATAGACACTTTCAAGAAATCCGGGACCAAGATTTTTATGAACTTCCATACACACACCAATTATCTTATAACTTTCTTCTTTAAATAAAATATTTGTCATGAAAGCCTTCCGTGAAATTCGTGTTTAATTCGCGCCATTCGTGTACCTCTTAGAGGCGTCCATCCACCAAACTCTTATCCCAAATGCCTTTTATATCGTAAATAACTGAATTGAGTCCGTTTCGCAGTTTTGAGAGGTTTAAGGTTTTAAATTGATTGTGTGCCACTGCGAGAACAACAGCGTCATACACCCCCTGTGTCCCCTTAAAGGGAGAATTCTCAGCGTCTTCACCAAGTAGATCAATTCCGTATTCTGTACTTACTTCTTCTGCATTTGCCCAAGGATCGCATACATCAACACTACAACCATAAGTTTTTAGTTCACGGATAACATCAATAACTTTTGTGTTTCTTATATCCGGACAATTTTCCTTAAAGGTAATACCAAGCACAAGAACTCTGCCTCCTTTTACAGTCTGCTCTTTTTGAATCATCAGTTTTACAATTTGTGCGGCCACCCATGCACCCATACCGTCGTTCATACGTCGCCCGGCAAGAATGATTTCAGGATTATAACCCACTTCCTGAGCTTTTTGCGCCAGATAATAGGGATCTACACCGATACAGTGGCCACCCACCAAACCGGGAGTAAAGGGTAAAAAGTTCCATTTGGTACCGGCAGCTTCGAGTACTTCTTTTGTATCGATTCCCAGGTTATTAAAAATTTTAGCCAACTCATTTACAAAGGCTATATTTATATCGCGCTGCGAATTTTCAATAACTTTAGCCGCTTCAGCCACTTTTATTGAAGAAGCCAAGTGTGTACCCGCTACAATCACTGACTTATAAAGTTCATCAACTCTTAGCCCTATTTCTGGCGTTGATCCTGAAGTAACCTTTTTAATTTTTGTAACGGTGTGAAACTTATCACCCGGATTAATACGTTCGGGCGAATAACCTGCAAAAAAGTCTTTGTTAAAGGTTAATCCTGAAAATTTCTCCAGTACAGGAATACACTCTTCTTCTGTAGCTCCGGGATAAACGGTTGACTCGTAAATAACAATATCATCCTTTTTTAAAACTTTTCCAACAATTTCAGAGGCCCTGATTAAAGGGGTAAGAACGGGTCGGTTATTTTTATCCGTGGGTGTTGGTACGGTAACAATGAAGATGTTGCAGCTGGCGATCTCGGAAGGGGAAGTGGTTAAAAATAAACCATTTTCAATCCCCCTGTTTTCCCCCTTCTCAAAGGGGGATGAGGACTCTTCGGCTCCGCTCTGTGTGACTAAAACGGATTGCAGGTTGTCGTCTTCCACCTCAAGTGTACTGTCGTGCCCGTTATTGAGCTCCCCGACACGTTTTTGGTTAATATCAAAACCAACTACGGGATACTTCCGGGCAAATTCCACTGCCAGGGGAAGGCCAACATATCCAAGGCCTATTACGGCTATTTTTGTTTGGTGCATTGCATTTAATTTAATTCGATGAATTTAATGGTTGATAAATATTTTTCATACAACCATCCGCATAATGTATTTGTTTAGAAATTATTCAGTAATCAGGTTTAAAATTTCTTTTAAGTCGAAGGTAGAGAAACCCAACCCATTTAAAATCTGGCTGTATGATTGTGCATATAAAAATTCGTCAGAATTACTTAATTGTTTGACTTTGCCATTTATTTCCAGGTAAAGAAGGTTATTTTTTTCCGGTTTAGCCGGCCGGTTGTTGAGTTCAAACTGAATGGTTGCATTTTTGAGTTTGAGTAAACCGGTACATTTATTATCCGATTCTTCCCAAATTTCCATACTTTCCGATGAGCCGTATATCCACATCAGTGCATCAAAAAAGTGATAGCCCATTGCAACCAGAAGTCCTCCTGATTTTTCAGGATCTCCTTTCCAGCTTTTTTCAAACCATTTTCCACGATAGGAATAGTTTCTGAAAATCACATTATGCCGGTCTTTGTTAATATCCTTCTTCAGTTGACTTAATTGAGAATCGTAACGGTATTGCAGAATATGAAAGATGTTGTTTGAACTTTGATTTTCCAACATTACTATCCGCTCGTAATCGGCTTTACTAACTGCAGCTGGACTTTCACAAATAACATTTCCGTACTTTAATCCGAATTCAATATGTTCCGCATGCAGATGCGAAGGAGAGCAAATAACAAAGTAGTCAATCTTATTCCTGTTTAACCAGGTTTCTGCTTCCTCTATCGATACAAAGTATTCCGATTGCGGAAAATATTCATCCAGTATTTCCAGATTATCATGTGGATCAATGGCTGCAACGATTTCCCCACCTACAGCCTGAATAGCTTTATAATGCTTACGGGCTGCATAACCGGCCGCTCCTGCAATAACAATTTTTTTTGAACCCATTTTATCCTGAATAACCTTTAATAATAAGCGAACTGTTTATAATAGTTTAAAGATAGACAAATGAAATTATTTTTTGATGCTAAGAGACTGTTTTGAATTTATCCATTTATTCCATTACTCGTCTTTTTTCCAGATAAGTAAGATAGGTTTATCTTTCAAAAAATGTTCCATTTGTTCGGAAGTAAGAATAAGGGACACAATCTTACGACCAACAAGTTCTTCGGCTTTATTAACCAAATTTTTAATGTAATCTCTGTCGAGGTTTTCACCAATAAGTGCCAGTTCGATTGTATCAGAATCGCGACCCGAGGCAAATTCACCTGTTAAATAGGCTGCGTCGAGGTTACCAATCTGGCTGGTAATTCTCTCCACAATTTTGTCGATACCCACCATTTTGCGAAGGATACTGTTAATGTCATTAAACAAAGGGTGGCTTGTATTGGCCTTGTAATATTTTCGGTTTTTTATGTTTTCTGAGGTTAAAAGATCTGCTTCAATAAGCCTGTTCAATTCCAGGCGAATAGAATTACTTGATTCGCCAAACTCTTTCTGCAAGCCCCTTAAATGGCTTGTAGTACTTGAATTCAGAAAAAGTTTCAATAATAATTTTACACGTGTTTTAGACGTGATTAAAGATTCCAGCATGGTATAAATTTTTAGATCAACAGCAACATTTTCCACATCAGTGTGCATGCAGGATTGGGTGTATAATTATTAATTTGATAATATTATTTCTGTCCTTATGCCCCGAGGGGTCGGGATTTCCCCCGATTTCCCGGGGTCAACCAGACGGGCAAATACTTTTTTGTCCCCGATTATTCTATTTATTCTATCGGGATTAGTTATACTTACAGATTATGATTCACTTTGTTTCCATAATCTGAGTATCACTGAACTTGACACAAAAAACTATTGAAAAAAAGTCAAGGATTATTTCATTTTGTTATATGGGGCGTTGCCCCAAACCCCAATTCCTTTTTACCATAGATGCAAAAAGGAATCAAAAACATCAAGCCAAAGTTATCCTTCCACCCATCCCGATAGTTATCGGGACCTGCGCCGGCCCGGCCTACTTTGGCAGGCCTTCTCTCCTATCCCGACATTGTCAAGATTTTGCATAAAAAGTGTGTATATTCATTATTGGTTAATTTTCCCTTTCGTTGGGCTCCCCTTTAGGGGGCGGGGGTAGCAAGGGCCTGTTAATAAAACCTGTTGTGCCGGTTGTTAATGTTTTTTAATTTGTTGTTTTTGTCTTATCAGACGGATTTTCATTTTTGGCTTGACCCAAAAACGAAACAAAAAGGTCAAGAAAATTTTATCCTTCCCCGCACTGTTCCCCGCTTGCCCGGGCCAAATTTTCGTCCATCGCTCATTTATCGACTTTGTCGGGATTTTGGGTATCAAATATTCTTTGTTTGTTATTTGTTTATTAGTGACGTGAGATCCCTCACTATGTTCGGGATAACAGGTATGGAATTTTATTTGGCGGCGCTATACTATTTATATTTTGTTGTTATTCTTTGTTACGCCACCGGATTCCATTCTCTCTACTGTCATTCCGAGGAAGGTACGACCGAGGAATCTGTTTCGGATGGATACCTGCCCCGAGGGGTCGGGATAGACAAAAAAGTCAAGGATTATTTCATTTGTTATATGGGGCGTTGCCCCAAACCCCAATTCCTTTTTACCATAGATGCAAAAAGGAATCAAAAACATCAAGGCTGAAAATCTTTTTAAAACAAAATCTACGGGTCAGAAATTTCACGTGACGTAAACTCGTCGTTCCTCCTCAAACAATGTCACTTACCATGTCCAACGCAAATTTCTTTCCTTGTTTTGAATTTAAAAATCTTTTAAGGCCGGTCCAAAAATGGTTTATTTTAAAATGTATCTTTTTCATTTAATTTTTGTGTGTTGACTTTCTCTGCCAGTTGGCGAATCGGCTTCTCTCCTATACAGACAAAGTCGGGATTTTGGGTATCAAATATTCTTTGTTTGTTATTTGTTTATTAGTGACGTGAGATCCCTCACTATGTTCGGGATGACAGGTATGGAATTTTATTTGGCGGCGTTATGATGTTTATATTTTGTTGTTATTCTTTGTTACGCCACCGGATTCCATTCTCTCTACTGTCATTCCGAGGAAGGTACGACCGAGGAATCTGTTTCGGTTGGGTACCTGCCCCAAGGGATCGGGATAGACAAAAAAGTCAAGGATTATTTCATTTTGTTATATGGGGCGTTGCCCCAAACCCCAATTCCTTTTTACCATAGATGCAAAAAGGAATCAAAAACATCAAGGCTGAAAATCTTTTTAAAACAAAATCTACGGGTCAAAAATTTCACGTGACATAAACTCGTCGTTCCTCCTCAAACAATGTCACTTACCATGTCCAACGCAAATTTCTTTCCTTGTTTTGAATTTAAAAATCTTTTAAGGCCGGTCTGTGTGTTGACTTTCTACGGCAGTTGGCGGATTAGGGGTAGCGGAGGAATTTCACCAGTGCTTCTTACAGCTTCGCCCTCTCAACTACATTAATAGCTCAGGAATTAAATACACATTCGAGTTAAAATACTACTCAAAAACAGGTACAAAATATTAAATAGTTTTTAAAATTCAATTGATGTCATACTAAAATTTTGTTTCCGGAAATTATTTTGGATTATTGTATTCACACAATACACTAATCATCAGTTACTTAACGCATTATTTAAAATAATTCTAAAATACTACATGAAACCTTAACACACAAAAAATTATGCACATATATTCAATAAACCAATAATACTGCACTTGACCAATACCTCAAACAAGCACCCAGCTCTGAGCACGAACAATATATTTGTTATTATTCAAAATATTCAACAATATTTTTCTTGCACTTATCTATTATATTAAAAAGCAGTTTGCTCAGGAACACACTATGCAGAAGGAAAATAATTTTTACGATTCTTTGACTCTGGGATTCTATACATAAAGTATTTAATTATTAAATTTTCAGGTTCATAAGTTAAAAATCTGCATAATAACGCGGTTTGCATCCTCAAACTTTGAATAATTTAAAGTATAAAAAGTCGTTGCTGCAAACCAGTCAAAAAAAATACCAACCATTTCAGGTTTAGGCGAAATCCAACTTTGTTTCAGAAATGGAGGCAAAGCATTCTTTTTAATCATTTTTTTGAAAGCAAACTTCCCCGTCTTGTTATAATTCAAAAACACAACAGCTTTTATTTTATAAGAAACCTGAAGCTGACAATGATAATTTGGTATGTAGCTTATTGTATCGACACTACTATTTATTTTTGTGGAGCTATTACATAACTCCGGAAAATATTCTGTAAGTGTTTCTTTTGCTGTACTTTTTACGGATATTCCGGCAGGAAAGGAATAAACCATCGAATTTGTATCGAGCGCAACAAAGTCGTCGGAGAGCAATCTATAACCTTTCGCAACCAATAAGGCAGTCAGTGTACTTTTCCCTCTCCCACTGTCTGCCACAAAAAGTATCGCTTTGTTTTCACTAATTATTCCAGATGCATGTAAAGTCATCATCCAATTCTCATCCGGCACACGATGTATCAGGCTGTAAAGTTTCTTAAAAACGGCACCTTTAAAAAATTCCGATTCAGTTTTTTTAAAATATTCAACCAATTCTTCATTGCATTTTAAAAGTAAACTTTCTTCACACTCTCTTAATTCAAGAAAATCATTAATTGCAAAACTTTTACTTGTTTCAAGATGGGCAAAAGGCGGATGAATGGTGTTAAAAAGTAATTGATTTCCATAAGCTATTGCAAAGATGTAATTACCAATTTTATAATTTATGCTGGCCAATAATTTGCTGTTTTCAATTTTAACGAAATTAGCCGGAGGCATGTGTTTAAAGTGGGATTTATTGTTGTAATAATTGCATCGCTCAACTATTTCGATAACAAACTGAGTGGCTCTTGTATCAGAAAAGTTGTGTTTATCCTTACAATAGGATATAATTCTTTCCATTTTTATTTGGTCCTGCATCATTTTAAAAACTTCGGCAGCAGGTTGTTCAAACATAATAAAAGACCCGGAATTGTAAAACCAGACAACCAGTGTGTTCCCAAAAGTTTTACTGATTACCCTGAATTTTTGAGGATATTGCAATTGTAATTTTTTCAAAATATAGATTGTACATGAGAGTGTCATCTGGGTACAAGCCAGAATATACTTAATTCAGAACTCATCCAGCAAAAACTACCTATCGGTTTTGTCGAGGATTTCGGTTCGGATTATTTGGAGTTGTTGGCATAGATGTGCTGGCATACGCTTTTGTTTCCAAAAACATCATAGTTGATGCAGTTAAAGCTGCAAGACCTGTTTTTCTTATTGCCTCTTTCCGGGATATTTTATGTTTACTATCGTTCCTGTTATTTTTATTATTAATCATCACTAAAAATTTGGGTTTATAACTCGTATTTAAAAAAGTATTACTTTTTGTGTATACCATTCATTTTGTGCTTTAAGCATAAGGATGTATATTCCTTTTGGACAGGAATTTGCGTTGACACTCACTTTGTTTGTTCCTGATTCTGTTTTGATATCGCAAAGCTGTCCTACTGAATTATATAATGTTACTTCGGGATTAGAGGCTTCTGATAAAAACACGTCAATAATTTTATCTTTTATATTGATTTTTAATTCATTACGAGACAATTCATTTGTATAAGTAATGCTTTCATTGCTTGTTAAAAGATAAAATCTTCCTGTTCCGTTAGTACCTACATCTATGAAAGTAGAATAAGCTGTTCCCTCTCCGCTCAGATTGGTGAATTCGTTATTTTGAGTATCTTCCAAAATAACCTGCATACCAGCTGGCAGTTCTTCAGTAAATGCAGTAAATGTTACCATTCCTCCATCATTGCAATCCAGCCCTAAGGGTATGCGTAGCATTTCATGGTTTTGTATTGGTAGTGCCTGAACAGCGAGGTCGACATTTCCATCTTCCACAAGGTGCGAATAGAGTGCAAAAGATGGATTTCCCTTTAATTTACCTGCATCGTAAGTTGGATCAAGTCCGTTTGTCATTTCATTGTTAAAGACAAAACGAGTATAATTAGAAACATTTTCACCGGAAACAATGAGGTTTATGGTTGGCCATGGTAGTTCTTCAGACTTAAAAGAAGGGAAAGCAAAAACCTGAAGGTCAGCATCAATATTAACAATTTCACCATCATTTTTTGCCCTGATTATAAATCCCTGGCAAGGAGCAATTTCTTCATTGTCTGAATTCACAAAAACTCTATAATCATTGATGTTGTAATCCCATAAATATAACCCTGCAAATTCCGGATCCAGCATGTCTATATTGTTCGCCAAAAAGCTATTTTCATTGCCTGTTCCTTTCAGTGCAGAAGCAAAGGGATTACCCAGACAATTCCAGCCATTGTTGTTGCGATTCAATGTTATCTGTACATCAGCCTGGTTTAAGGTTCCCGTAAAACTTACAATTCCGGTTGACGAAGCGTTTTCAGAGCGGCGCATTGCATACCCTTTTCCTACAACCATATTCGTATTGTTGGAAATTGTAGTATAGGGATTCCAGCTATCGGTAGACTCATCATAAGGAGCAAGATCGTAATTATCTTCCTGTTCAAAATATTGTATTGAATTGGATATCACAAAATCGTTAATTGCCTGTCCTGATACAGGTGATGCAACAATATGCCAGTCGTCACCCGGAATATATCTCTCATAAGTTGTTGTTCCTAAAATGGAAAGAGTACCGTAATTTATAATTTCACCGGCATAACTCACACTTCGGGAATGAATGAATAAATCGCCTGTAACCGTTAATGTTTGACCGTTGTTAATTTCCACGGTTCCCCGGGGCTCTATAAACAGGTTTTTGCACACTGCATAAGGAGCATTGATATTGACATCAATGTCTTCAGCCACAACGACACTTGTTGTATTATCAGGGAAGTTACCGGCTTTCCAATTGGATACAAAATCCCATTCTCCCGAATTGATAATTACACTGCAGGGAAATAAACCGGGTTCCAAATGGATATGATAATTATCGCTGCCATACCAGTTGTCCGGATTATTAATTCTCTGAAGCACTTCTGCTTTTGTTCCTTCAAACGTGCCGGTGTAAACAGAATTATCTAATGCAGAAAGCGCTAAGGCTGTAGTACCGTTTATTAGTCCGTCCGGCAATGTAGATTCTCCTGTTCCAATGGAATCAGTACTCCATGCGTTATTACTGTTGAATTGCACTGCTGCAAGAAAAGACGGGCTTGATTCCTCACCTGTATATGCGAGAATTTGATCTGATCCAGACGCCAGCGACAGTGCACCAGAAATACTACCTGTACTTCCGACCCAGGAACCTGAGTCGCACAAAGAAACAATGGTACCTGCCGGAATACTATTTGCCGGAGCATTCCAGGTCATTATACTTTCGCTGGAACGAAAAGAACCCGATTCTTGCCAACCATTATCTGTAAATTTAATTTCCGTGTTTGAGGGAATATCTTCAAGAGCAATAATTGAGAATCCATCCGGATTATCTGAATTAAAACCTGTGAATGCAATTGCACCAGGGCCTAGTTGTGCAAGCGACAAATGATGGGCTGTAAAAAAGATTAAGGTTAATACTACAATGTTTGAGGCTTTCATTTGTTTTTAATTTATGGGTTAACAAATTTATTTTCCAATATAGTAATCCCTGAAAACAATTTTTGTTATAAATTGAAAATTGTTTTTTGTTATTGCAGATTAAATTTTATTGGAAATACATAATTTTAATATTAAATATCAATTTTTATAAATGGCTAATTTTTAGATATCAGATTCATCTTAAATATTATAAACCTGAATTGTTTGGTTGAAAATTCTTGTTTAAAGCTAAACAATATGTTGGAAAAATAAAAATTTTCAAAAGACTATTATGGATATTGGGATATCCAAATAAGAAAAAAGTCACCAAAAAATACTTTCTAATTTTGCTAAAACTAGTTCTAGCTATGGCATTATACACTTAAAGAACATAGGTGTAAGATTGAATAAAATCAAAAATAATAATGAACAAAGTAGACATTAGTATTGAGTAGAGAGAAAAAGCAAAATGATTCTCATTACTCAAATCTCTGTACTCAAATTTATTTCATTTTAAAATAGAAATTTGTAGAAACTAAAGTAGCTGCAATAATCCCGATTGCTATCGGGAGCAGGATTTTAATCATTAACTAGAAAATAAAATCGATCGATAGCGGGAGTGAGTCCTAAGTACTGGGATAGGAGAAAACTATTTGCTGTTTCTATACGTAGAATCACACGATAAAATCGTGCGATAGCTTTGAATTTAGAATTTTTTCAGCCACAAAATATGGTAAAGTAATATATACTGCAGGTATGGGTACACTATTACTCAAATTCCTTCTTTATCGTAAATTCATCTTCTGCCATTGAATCGATAGTATTTGCGTAATTATCAGCAAGCAACTGAACAATTTGACACGTATCTTTTATAGGCATTCTTGTTTCAAAATAATATTTATGAACCAAAACTGCTGCATCTTTTAGTAATCCCAATAACTTCTTTTCTGTGTCTTCCATTCGAACGGATTTATAAAATTTATATAATTATTTTCTTAAACTATCATTGAATAATTGATTTCTGCTTAATTATTTGTCAAAAATTACGACAAATAAATCATGCAAAATCACGACATTTAACAAATACTCTTTGTAAAACATTGAATTTCTGATTCCCTATGCTGAGAAAACATAAGGAATCAGAACACATAATCATCGTATAAAATAGAAATCTTTATTCTTCGTCTTCCTTTCTTGCTACGACTTCCTTTTTTACAGGTGTCTGGTAAACTTCAACATCTTCCTCCCTTTTTAAAGTATACTCATCTTCAGGAATTGAGTCAACTGTATTTGCATAATTATCGGCAAGTAACTGAACGATAGTACAAACATCTTTTATGGGCATTTCGGTTTCAAAATAATATCTGTGAACCATTACTGCTGCATCTTTCAATAATCCTAATAATTTTTTTTCAGTATCCATCTTTTAAAATTTTTATATTATGTTTTTAAAGTAAAAAATTCAATATTTATTTTTTTATATCTACATCCATTAAATAGCTATAATATCAAATCAATAACAAAAATTATTTTTATAATATGTTCAAAATAACAAGTATTTTACACATTTAATCTTTATGTTAATGCAAAATGTTTAACGTAATCTAACATATTTCGTACAACAAACTCATAACAATATTTCATTCGAAACATTCCCCTACTCGTTAAACTGGAAATTAAAATTTCTTTTCAGATCTGTCTTTGCCTTTACAGAATCTTCCTTCGATTTAAAAACCCATATTTTAACATCTCGTTTTAACTCATTTGGTATTTCAAAAAACTCTTTTTTATCACAAATCGTTACATTATATCGTCTGAAGATATGGCGAGTAAGTTTTGGATTATTTGATTTTACTGAATTTCTTGGAATATAAGTTCGTACCAGAGTCTCATTAAAAGTTGACTGTGGATTTTCGTTATTATCTTTTTTAAGTTTAGGCTCAGGTTCTGTCTCTTCAATTTCTCCCATATTCAGTAAGAGCCTTTTTAAATCTTTTTTAGCTTTAATCCGATGAATTTCTCCTTTGTACTCAACAAAACCATCGACTGAAGTATCAGATTCCGTGCCGGAAACAGAAAATAGATCATAGAGCTCAAGTCCGAGAGCATCAGCAATAACTTGCAAAGTATCTATTTTGGGACTATTACGACCATTTAAAATATTTCCAATAGAATTTCTGCTAAGTGAGTTGCCATTTTGTTCAATTTTTGATTTTAATTGTTCAATGTTAACCCCCTGGTCATTCATTATAATTTTCAGTTTTTTAATCCAATCCATAACTGACATATAATTTAGTAGATATGTGAAAAAATATTATCCGTCAATATTCAATTCCAACAACTATACTTAATAAATCAAAAGGGATTTGTAAGGGCTTAAAGTTAATCTCCGAATCTACTATTCCATTATTAACTATAAAAATATTTATGTTTTAAATATATGATTACTTAGGTAGAAAAAATCATATATTTTGAGCTATCAATCTATTTCTAAAAGTCACATAAAATTAAACAAATGTTTTCTTTTGACAAATTTAATTGTAAGCGTGTTGATATCTCATCTAATATTGTTGAGAAATATTTCCACGTTTCTATGTTAGCATGAATTGATAAACTGAATAAGAAAAGTTTTTAATTATATACCACCTTCACGTTTACATAAAAAATAATTAAGTTAGTAAATAAGCATCTTTACCAGTAAAACCTTAATTAAAACCGGCTGTATTAAATGGCAATATATCCTGCTCAATTAAAGACATTACTAATAAATTAAGCATTGAGGAATGCATTAAAAGAAACAACAAAGTTCCTAGACTCCAATACAAAAAATTATTGCTATAATAAGCAAAATTGCAAAATTAATTTGTCGTTTATGGCATCATCACTGAATTAATTTGTTATTTAATCAGGAGGTTATGAAGTTAACCGGTGGACACCCTTAAAAAACACAGAAAATAACTCTAATTCCTGGTACACAAAAATGTACTCTTCTACAAATGTGAAAACATCCGTGTGTTATTAAATTGATTTTAGTAATATCAAAAAATTAGAAATATTAAAACTCCTGACTGAAATTTAACCTTACTAGAATTCGATATATGGTACAGTTTTACTATAAGGGTGTAAATATTGAAATTACAGACCGTATATTTTACCTCTATAATTCATTTGAATTATGAATTAATTATTATGAAGACCAGGGTTATTTATCCGAATAGAGATTTATGAAAAAAATAACCTGTCAATAATTCAACAGGTTATTTAAAGTCGGGATGACAGGATGTAAAAGTCCCCTATTGTTTGTATATCTGGCTAACTTTTTTTTAAAAAAACTAAAACACTATCATTTGAAGTACATATTATGGTTAAGATTGAATGAAATTCAAAAGAAATAATGAACAAAGTTGACATGAGTATTGAGTAGAAAGTAGAGAGTAAAAGCAAAATGATTCTCAATACTCAAATCTCTGTACTCAAATCTATTTCATTTTAAAATGGAAATTTACAGAAATTAAAGTAGCTGCAATAATCCCGATTGCTATCGGGAGCAGGATTTTAACCATTAACTAGAAAATAAATACACAATATAATTGCGCAGTAGCAGGGGGTAGAATCACACGATAAGATCGTGCGACAGCAGTGCAAATTTATTAGAGTGAAATGAGTTGATTTTTAAATGCATAAATAACCAGGTTAACCGTGTTAAAGGTCTGTGTTTTTTGGAAGAGATTGCTTTTGTGTTTCTCAACTGTTTTAGGACTCAAATGAATCAGGTCAGCAATTTGCTCATTGTTTAGTCCTTTACAAATTAGGTTTAAGATTTCTTGTTCGCGGGAAGTGAATCCAGAAAGTATCTGTTCGCCAGACTTGCGTTCTTTATTCTTATATAAATTATGAGATATTACTTTTATGATTTCTGAAGAAAAGTAATTTCCTCCTTCTGCAACTTTTTTTATGGCTTTTTCAAAATCTTCAATATCCGAACGTTTAAGCATATAGCCTTCGACTCCCGCTGATATCATCTGTTCAATGTATTCGTCGTCGGCAAAAGAGGTGAGCGCAATAATTTTTATTTCTGGGTATTTTTTCATTGCTTGTTTTGTAGCTTCAATACCATTCATTTTAGGCATATTAATATCCATTAGAACAATATCGGGAGCCCCCTTTTCAATATGTTCCAGAAATTCTTCGCCATTAGCAGCCTCACCAATCACCGATACAAAGTCGAAATTATCGAGCAACATCTTCAAGCCATTTCTGAAGATTTCATGGTCGTCAACAATAAAAATGTTTGTCTTTTTCATGGTTGCGTATTATATGTTGAAACTTAGCCTTATTTCCACGCCTTTTCCTATTGCACTTTCAATTTTATATTTACCACCAAACGACTCAATACGGTTGATAATATTACGTAATCCCATTTTCTCTTCATCAGAGGTATGTATAATTTCGGGATTAAATCCTTTTCCGTTATCACGGTACGCTATGGTAACCGTCTTTTTTTGTTGTTGAATGTCGAGGTAAAGTTTAGTTGCCTCAGCATGTTTCAGTGTGTTATTGATTAACTCGTTACAAATGCGGTAAATATTTAATTCCATATTGGGGTCCAGTTTTATTTCCGAATTTGTTGAGTTCACAGTACAAATAACTTTCCCAATATCATTTATTTTGTCGCAAATTATTTCCAGGGATTTTATTAATCCATATTTATTTAAAATTGATGGATTTAAGTTATTAATAGTGGCTTCGAGGTTTTCCAGAGCGATTACCGAAAGTTCTTTCACCTGAATCAAGCTATTGTTTTCTGCTTTATTGCTACAGTCTTTCTCAATTAATTTGATAAACAGGGCAATGCTTGACAGAATCGATCCCAGGCCGTCGTGTAAGTCTGCCGCTATTCTTTTACGTTCTTTATATTCAACTTCAAGAGATTTTATTGCATGTTGTTTCTCGACAGCGTTGTATGAATTTATTATTCGGTAAATGAAAAATACACAAAACAATAATAATAAGAAAGTGAGAAAAACAAGAGTAAAAATTCTTTGTTTAAACTTAAAATTCTCGTTTAATATATAGATGTCAATCTTTTTTTGCAGATCAATATAAGCAGTTTGAAAATCGTTATAATTACTAATTATCGTGACATCAAAAGTTTTTTCCTTATTATTTAGTGATTCGGAAATTCTATCATGTAGTTTTACTATCTGGGTGTTTACTATTTCGAGAGTTTTTCGAAGTTCAAATTCCCGGTCGCCCTTGTATTTTTTTTCAAAAAGTGAATCAAGCGAAGTGATGTATTTAGAGGTGTTTATAAAACAGTCTAAAACAGTTGTTTTTTTTATGCTGTCGTCAAACAAAATATAATCATCTAAAAAAATTCTACTGTGTGAGATTTCCAGGTCAATGTTTTTGGAGAGTTGCAGTAATAAAAGATGTTCGCGGTCGAGCTGCAAACTTTTTATTGAAGTATAAATAATTCCTGTACAGGCAATTGCAGTAAATATTATGATTGCCAATAATACTTTTCTCCGAAAAATAATCTTTAAACTCATTTTGTAAATTCAATGATTTCCTGGTTAAAGATATTCAATTGTATTTACTTTTTGGAGTAACTCCCCCGCCGAGAATAGCGGGGGAAATATTTTTGGTGCTTAAATAAAGGAAATATTTAAAGTTGACTATCCCCGCAACAAAGCCAAGGGGAATTTCGCCAACTTTATTTCAGTTTAAAACTGAAATCCAGATTTTCATTATTTTACTCCTCTAACATCCGCCAAATGGCAGATGACATCTCCCAAAATTTAGGGGAGAATAAAAGGAAATCCCGAGGCAAGCCACGAGGAATTATTTGATTAAGCCTGTGGGATACCTCCCATCCCAAATACCATGGCAAGAAGTGCAACGGTTTCGATGATTCCCATGGCTGCGATGTACATACCCGAACCTTGTTTGTCATCTACCGCTAAATTAGCACAGGCAGCAGCCCCTACTCTCCCCTGCATAATTGCTGAGGCGGCAATGGCGATTCCAATAAAAAATGCCCAGATCATTTGATTGGTATAACTGTCGGGGCTAAGAGCAGCGCCGAGCATGGCATTCATAAAAATCATACCGTAAATTACCTGGCTTAAAGGCATACCTACCATCGCCAGTGCCAGCGAAGGAAGTTTTTTCTTATCTCTGATTGATTGTTTCCAAAGCCCCAGAGCTCCCATTCCTGCAATTCCGGTTCCAATTGCCGAACCTACTCCTGCGATTCCCAGCGCGATGGCATGTCCGCCAAAGCCTGTAACTGTTGTTGCTAAAATTGTTGTCAACATCATTTTATACTATTTTAGAAATTTTTATTGTTTAATGTCCTTCAAGTTGAAGGGTTTATACTCATTCCCCGAAAATTCGACATTGGCATGGCCGGCGTATTCAAGCATATTTAAACGCACCCCATGAACCAGCACTGCCATTGCAGCCAAAATCATGTTTAGTCCGTGTCCTAAAACTAACACCAGGACGGCACCAATTCCGGAAACCACGGTAGTAATGCCTTCTCCAATAGCCATTTGATTAAAACTGGCCGCCATTAGTACCGTTGACAAACCAACCGCGTAAAGCCGGATGTACGAAATAATATCGGAGAAACCGTTGATAATGCTTAGCGGCAAATTTCCGATTGACGAAAGCATGCCTTTAAAGAAACTGGTTCCCGGCTTGGAGAACAAAGCCACAAGCACTGCGCCTCCAACAAACAGCCAAAGCATCAACTGCGGAGCTTCAATTCCTAACACCATTTGATTTACAATGAGGTACAATCCCCAGATTATTGCAATCCAGCCGAACTGGGCCAAGGCTCTAACGCTGTTGTTAAACTTCCATGCCACTTGTAAATGACCGACTGTAAGGTGAACTGCGCCGATTAAAAACATAAATTTTTGCACAATCAGGCTATCGCCGCCAAAACTGGCCAGTGCCTCAACTTTGAGGCTGCGTAGTATTGGAAGTTCTGCAATAGTTTCCGATCCAAAATAAGTGCCGGTTAACACGCCCCAAAACATAATGGAAACAGAAAGTGTGTAAATCAATCCAAATTCAATATGCCTGGCGAATTTTTTCTTCCGGTGAACCAAAAAGGTGAGCACTAAAAACACCAGTCCATAGCCGGCATCACCCACAAGAATTCCGGTAAAAAAGGTAAAGAATACCATAAATACCCGGGACACATCCATTTCGTGATAGCCTGGCACAAGGCCCATAAAGTCCATTACCGGCTGAATACGTTGTGCCCATTTTGGCGTACGCACCAAGGTAGGGACCTCTTCCATTTCCTCGGGCAGGGGGTCTTCAATTATATAACCCCAGTGACGTTCATCAGCCGTTTCGATAAATTTATCGACATATTCAATTGGTATAAAGCCTTTCCAGAAACGAACGTGTTTGTCAACCGACAATCCACCGAACTGTACATTTCGAACATTAAAACGACGCAAGCGTTCTTTCAAACCTTGGCTTAATACGACTTTTTGCGCGTTTAAGCGGATTAAAAACTGCTTGTTCGTTTCCAGCTTGGTGTTGATGTCGTTTAATAATTCTTTTGCATTTTCCAGTTCATACTGCGGAAAAGGAATCTCCTGAAAATCCAGAAGTTTTTCTTCGGCATTTTTTGCCAGAAAAACAATCTGGTTTAAATCGTTTAATTTGCCAAGATGCTGAACGTCATCCCGGTCAGAAATTTGCTTTAAGGACTTTTCATCAAGCAGGTAAAGCTTCAGCCATATTCCTTTCTGACGTAGTTCTTCAATATCTTGCAAAGTAATATTTCCCCAGTTCTTAAACCAGGCAATATCATTGGTTAAGTTGAGTTTTGTATTTTCCAGTTCCTGGCGATGGTGTTCAGCATCTAACACCGTTTCCATGAGAAAGACCGCACCTCTTTCCAGTCTTGAGTAATCTGTAATTTCATCGTCACTGTAAGCGGCGTATTGTTCGGCATCGTAGCGATTGAGCACGGCAATGGCTTGTTGCAGTTGTTTTATGCGCGCATCAACCCGTTCAATCGATTCGTGTTTAGCTGCCTGGAGCGGAGCAATGTGTATAACTCCCAGTTCTCCCAAAGCAGTAAGCTCGGCATCGATATCAACCGCAGAGTCGGGCATAAACAGCATTAATTTTTTCATTTCTGCTATCATAACTTACCCTCCATTTGTTTGCGTGTTTTTACCACTTTTGCCGTTGCAATTGTCAGACGTTCGTCGTCCTGCAACTTTTGTCCGATTTTGCGAATGGCCAGTTTTGCATTCGGAATCCGGCGATTTTCGAACAGTTTTACCCGTGCGCGCACATCCAGCAACTCTTCTTCCAAAAGATGGATTTGCTCTTTCAGGCATTCAATTTCGGCAAGCAACTGCAGTTGTTCCCGCATCAGTTCAATGGCATCGTCAACCCACAAAGGCGTTTTCTCGTCAACTGGCATCACGTTGAAATCAACGTTTACGTATTGCTGAACACGAACACCTGCCACATCAATGGTTTTGGTAATAATTTTATTTACCGAGATATATTCGCTGATATCTACCCACGAGTCGCTCATTACAGCCGTCCATGGTTCTGCAGCTAAGCGGTTCTTTTCAATCTTTTCGCGAATTTGTTCGATTCGCTCCGAGATGATATTAATGGTTGCCATTAACGACTTTTCCATTGCTTCAAACAAGGGCAGCATCCTTTCCGACACCTTCAGAATTTTTTTCTGGCGGGCGCGTTCGGTTTTTGTATATTTTATTTTTATACCTGCCATTATTTATCCTCCTTCTTTTTCCCTGGATTTACCACCGATGCAAGCACTTCGGCTCCTTTCTTCTGATTAAACGAATACAAGCGACTTACAATTTGCAGTTTTAGTTTGTAAACCAAAACTTCGGTAAGAGTAAATGTTTTTCCTGCCTCAATATCTTGCAGCTCTTCCCACTGCCACTGTAAAATTTTTATTTCGCGTTCCAGCGGATTTCCCCGCAGAACTGAATTTGGCATTCGTTCCGTCCTGGCCTGTCGGTTTTGCGCTTTTGCCTCTCTAACTTCTGAAAGATCTTTTTTTATACTATTTATCAGCGAGGAAACGCTATTTGCTCCAACTTTTGAATCCAATTTCTGAATATCAACCGACTCGATCCGCCTGAAATGTCGGGCAGACAAGTGGCTTTTTGCTTCATCGTTAAATTCATTAATTGTAATTGGCGGTACCTGCTCAAAAGACAACGATGGCAAACTGGTCATAAGATAAACCATGTTTGACATTTTTAATCCTCCTGGTCTTTAGTGATACGATCCACCAAATCTTTATTCAGCAAAGAAAACAGGGCGGTCTCTATTTCTTTCGAGCTCACCACAAAGCTAATTCCGTCTATGTCGGTTGATTTTACTTTTATTTTTGCTTTGCTTGCCGAAAGGGGTTGCAAGGTAACTTCTTCCTGAAGTGCTTTTTTTAGCAAAAAGGCTTCCATTTCTTTTTGCAACTCTGGTGGTACTTTAATGGTTTTCTTTCCAGCAATAGATTCGATCACCACTTTCAGCAGTTCTTTCAGGTATTCTTCCTCGCGGAATAATGTTTTGCACTCTTTTCCAAACACTTTTTTCAAGTGCTTTAACAAGGCAATTTTTGTTGCTTCCACCATATCGCGTGAAGCTTGTGCAATGGCTTTTTGTGCATTTTTTTCAGTTTGAGCAGCTTTTGCTTCGGCTTCATGAATAATTGTTTTACTGGTAGCTTTAGCGTCAGCAATCAATTTTTCGGCCTGCTGCTTTGTACTTTCAATTATGCGTTGCTTCTCTGCTTCGCCGGCATTAATTCCCTGTTCTTTTAACTTGGAAACAATTCCTTCCAGGTTTTCTTTATTATTTGTCATCTCTTTTTCTGATTATTTGTTAATTCCAATATTGCTCGATCAGTTTTTTACTCAATCCTGTTTCGGTTGGTTCAAAATGACGCTTTAAAATATCCCAGCATTTGTCCAATGCGGCTTCCAGTTCGATGGGTTCTCCAAACGGTTCCTCCATGTTCGTAATAAAATCTTCGCGGTAACGAAGTAGCTTTTGGGAGAATGTATCGTTGGCAGCCCCAACTTCTGCTGCCTCGTAGGCTTTTTCGGCATCGGCAAGCAATGATGCCATGACTGTCATAATCGGGCGGTGGTCGTTTCTGGTATCGCCGTTTACCTGTTGTTTCAGGCGCGATAGTGAACGTGCCAGTTTCAGCTTTCCATTATCAAGAAAAAACTGTCCCTCGGTAATATAACCGGTATTATCGGGCACGGGATCTTCAAGCGATTCAAGCGTTGTTGCCCCGATAATGGTTATCGAGCCTGCTCCTTCGATGTCGGCAGCCACCTCGTAACGTTTAGCCAGTTCTGAGTACAAGGAACCGGGATAACCCTGTAAGGATGGAATCTGATCCTGGTAATTAGCCACGTTACGCAAAATATTCGACCAGTTGGTCATATCGGTTAGCAGTACCAATACGTCTTTCCCCTGGTCGGCAAATTCGCGCGAAACACTTAATGCCACATCGGGTAACATTAAACCTTTAATCTGCGAGTCACCGGCAAGGTGCGTAAACATGATTGTTTTGTCGATATTACCCGATTGCGACAGCTGTTCTTTGAAGTAGTGGTACTCATCGAATTTCAGTCCAATACCTGCAAAAATAATGACATCAGCCTGTGCCTCCTGCGCAATCTGCGATAATAAACGGTTGTACGGCTCGTTAGGACCGGCAAAAATTGGAATTTTTTGCGATTTCACCAATGTATTAAATACATCAATCATCGGGATACCTGTCCACAGTGGTTGCCTGGGAACCAAACGAACCGTTGGATTCAGGGTATCCAAACGTGTTGATATTTGTTTGTCGAAAATAATTTCCGGACCACCGTCGGCCACGTCGCCAATTCCATCGAAACTACGCCCCAGCATGTTGTAAGAGAAACCTGCAGTGAGCGGCACTTCGTGCATGCGAATTTTGGTTTGCGTGCTCAAGCCCTGTGTTCCGTTAAACACCTGAAAACGGGTTAAGTCTTCGGTTATATTAATCGCTTTGGCAAAGGAAAGGCTTTGGTTGGTTCCGGCTTCGAGTAGTTCAACCACATGGTTGAGTGCCACACCGGGATTTCCTTCTACCGAAATCAGTGCTTTACCAACTTCACTTATTCTATTTATTTCTTTTCGTATCATAGTGTATACTCCTCTTGTAAAATAAATTGTTCTATTTTTTGGGGAAGAACGGACATTTCATCGATACTTTGAGCCGAGGTATTCCAATCTTTCCACCATTGGCGCAGTTCGTCGAATTTTGCTTTTACCAATTCTTTTAGCTCTTCATCTTCCATATCTTCCTGTGCAAAATTGACGGAACTGTCAATGAGTTTTTGTACGGCCTCATTAATCACAATCAGGCGCTCGGGGCGTGTACAGGCATCCAGCTTATGGAAAGCATTTTGCTGCATCACACAGAAATCGATGGTGAGTCCTTTTTGGAATAAAACATACTTTTCTACCGGAACTTTTTTCAAACCAATGGTACTGATGGTTTGATCTATACCATTTGCTTCGTTAAGTGTTTGCAGCATTTTATTGCGGTCGTTCCACGAAATAAAACTGTTGTAAACCGACGAAGTATATACCAACGGATCGATAGCCGGATATTTTTTTACATCGGCACGGTCTTGCGACAAGCCCCAGAAACCTCCGGTTGCATCCATTGTTGCCTGCGTTACCGGCTCCTGGAAGTTACCACCTGCCGGCGATACTGTTCCGATAAAGGTTAGCGAACCACCTGTACCCCGGTCAGCGCCGGCACGTTGATACATCCCTTTAATCTGATCCGGGATATCCATCGGGAAAGCCTCCGGCCCAGGAATATCGCCCTGGCGGCCACTACGTTCTCGGAGCGCTTGTGCCCAACGTGAAGTTGAATCGGCCAAAAGCACCACATTGTATCCCTGGTAGCGATAATATTCACCCACCGTTAATGCAATAAATACACTGGCTTCGCGCGCTGCAACGGGCATCGAACTGGTATTACCAAAAATACACATGCGGTTCATCAGCGAGTCGCCGGTTGACGGATCTTCCAATTCAGCAAAATCTTTAAACACCTCAACAGCCTCTCCGGCGCGTTCGCCACAGGCTGCCATTATAATAATATCGGCTAAAGCATATTTACACAACGAGTGCTGTAGTACGGTTTTCCCAGCGCCAAAAGGACCTGGGTTTCCAACGGTTCCGCCATAACTAACTGGTGCCAGCAAATCGATAACACGCACTCCGGTTGAGATTGTTTTATTTGGAATTGCACGTTCTTTAAAAGGAATTGGCGATTTAACAGCCCAACGGAAAGCAAGTTTCAACTCGTGTTTTTCGTTTTGACTATCTGAAATAACAGCGACCGTTTCAGTAATATTTACCTCGCTTTTTTCAATAATGCTCTCCACTTTACATTTTCCGAAATTGAACGGCACCAAAATACTGTGCGTTAAACGTCCTTCGGGAACGGTACCAATAGCGTCGCCACCACTTACTTTATCTCCAACAGCTACAGACGGGGAAAAGTCCCATCGTTTTTCTTCATCAAGTGCAGGAGCTTTCATGCCGGGTACGAGATAAGCATTTTGTTCACCTAATTTGTATAAAGGATTTTGAAGTCCGTCCCAAATACTTGTTAGTAGTCCTGGGCCCAGAAGTACAGATAAAGATTTTCCAGTGAATTCTACCAGATCGCCAATTTGGGCACCGGTTAAATCTTCAAACACCTGCATTTCCGCAACGCCGGCATCCCTATTTTTCGGATCGGGAATAATTTGTAATACTTCAGCCTGCAACGAATTACCATTCACTATGACATTGGCGGTTTCGCCCATTATCACATTTCCATAAAATCGTACTTTTACCAACGAATCCTGAATGGATATAAGTTTGCCTGTTCTGGTTATATTATTATTCATAATAATGTTTTAACTGATAATTGAATTTTAAAATTCTTAGAGAAAAAGCGAGTCTACAGGATTTGGTGTATAGTTAACAGTAAACACGGGCAACTTACTTCCATGAACTATTTCAGAGGCAAATCGTCCGATGCTGGTATTTGAGAATACAGATTCCTGATGCGTTCGAATGATTACCAGTTCTGGTTTTTCTTCTTTTATATAGTTTAAAACAACCTGATGCGACTCTTGATTATAAACCTTGAGAATTTTAATGTCACATTCAATATTGTGCTCCCAAAGCAAGTGCCGAATTTTTTGTGCGTTTTTTAAAGCGAGACTTTTGTCTACATCAATATTGGCTTTTAGGGCTGATAAAATAGTAATTTTTGCTTTATGTTTTTTAGCCAAAAAAGTAGCCCATAAAAGTCTTTTCTTGGTTGACTGAGTAATATCGATAGGAATTGCAATGTTTTTAATAACAGGAACTCCAAAATCTTTATCTAACGCTAATACCGGACATTTCGACTGACTGACTAATTCGTTAATTTCATTTTTATTCAAAGAGCCCGGATAATTATGGTTACTTTTATCTATCAGCAGAAATTCAAGGCTTCCAGCTTTTGACTTTTCCAATAAAACATTTACCGGATTTCCAGCCCTCACCGAAATAACGATATTGTTTGGCAGTTTATGTCCCACTATATTTTTAACAAAGCTGGCAAGCTCTTTTTTGGCATTTTTTATTGCTATTTCTGTTTCTTCTGATTGAAAATTTCGTTCGAAAAAACCAGGCTCTTTTATGACATTCAAAATAACAAGCTTTACGCCCAGTGTGCTTTGCAAGTACAAAGCTTCCCTTAAAATTGTTTCTCCTTCTTTATTTGGCGAAATAAGTGCCAAAATGCTATATTCATTCTGTTTCATAGCTATTTATTTATTCAGGTCTCTATACAAATGGAGTTAATCGTTTTCAATTACAATTAAATCTCTTGTTGTATTATTTAAGTGACTATTTATCCCCTTACATTTTGTTTTGTTATGAACGGTACTGAAGGTAATATCTACCTCTTTACAATTTTCGCGATAATACGTTAATACATCCCCGGGTACTTTCTGGTCTGGTGTTTTTATCACAAAAAGTACTTCTAAATTTGAATGTGTTTTTTTACATATTTCAATAACCTGATTGTAGAGTTGTTCAGAAGATTTTTTTATGGCGTTTCCTACAAAAAGGATTTTTTTCGACGTTTCTCCTTCGAACGTTTGGGGTAAAATAAATAATGGACTTTCGGCGGTATTAATTATTTTTTCCAAACATCCGTTTTGTCTCCTGCATGAATCCTGAAGAGAATTGTTAGTAGATAACACAAGATTATGTTGCCCATTAATTATTGGTTTGTAATTGAGGACAGAATTAAGTTCCCCTTCAATTGAGAGAGTATTTATCTTCTGTTTATCAATTTTGAAATGTTTTAATAATTTATTTTTTAGTGTTTTTAATTCATCTTTTGTTATTTTCTTCAAGTGATGGCTGAGCTTACGCATCATAAAATGACCCCAGCCCGGATTTTGATAAGTCTGCAAAATAGAAACCGGTGATTTCTCATTGTACAGATATTGCATTGCGAAAGAAGTAGCATGCCAGCTTCCATCCGAAAAATCTGCTAATATTAATATTGTAGGTTGATTATTTCTAAATCTTGCACTCATTTCCACAATTGTTTTGTTTAGTACAAAATTACTTTCAGAAAATAGAAGATAATACAGGTGAAAACCTACTTAGAATAAGGAGAAAATCTACCAATTGGTAGGGATATCCCTATGTTTTGTTTTGGCAAATCTTCTTTTATACATAGGATATTTCTATAGAAACAAAAAGCCCCTTCAATAATTTGAAGAAGCTTAATTTTTGTCGGGATGACAGGATTTGAACCTGCGACCCCTTCGTCCCGAACGAAGTACGCTACCGGACTGCGCTACATCCCGATTATTTTTTTATAACGAAAATTATTATTCTTAAAAATCCGAACTACCCCCCACTGGCGGGGCTACATATCGATTTTCTTAAGTGCTGCAAATTTAAACTTTTTTGAATAAAGTAAAACTTTTAAATCATAAAATACAGCATTAGTAAAATGATAAGCATACAAACTTATTAAAACACAAATAGCTCATTTTATTCAATAATTATAAACACGAAAAATAAATAATAAACTTTTGTTCATTAAAATATTTTATTTTTGCAATTTATAATTAACTTTGTAATTGATTTTTAGATAAATAATTAAATATCATTAAAATAAAAAAATGAAAATTATCATAACATCAAAAGGTAACGACATCAACTCCAAATTTGATTTGCGTTTCGGCAGGAGTGGCTGGTTATGTGTTTATGACACAAAAAAAAATACTACCAGGTTTATTGAAAATGTCAATAAAAATCTAAATGGTGGTGCAGGGACAAAAACTGCTGAGATGGTTGCTGAGTTGGAGGTCGACCGTGTTATCTCGGGTGACTTTGGGCCAAAAGCAAAAGAATTGCTTGAAAAGCTGAAAATTCAAATGATAATTATGGAAGGTGAAAATAAATCAGTAAGCGAAATTATAGATACTATTAAAAATTAAAAAAATGCCAGGATTAGACAAAACCGGACCGTTGGGACAAGGTTCCCAAACCGGCAGAAAAATGGGAAGATGCAAACAGGAAAATGAAACAATTATTGAGGATATGCCTCGCAGATTTGGCTTTGGAAGAGGTATAAAAAGAAGAATGAATTTAGGAAGCGGCGGAAATGTTCCGGGTGATGGACAACATTTTGGTCGTAGAAGAGGGAATAGAAAACAATTTTAATTCAATTCCCGGATAATCGTACTGTTCTCAGTGCGATTATTTTTATTAATTAATTTAATAATCAATATACTATGAAGAAAATAATTGCAGTACCTGTTGATAATGCCGGTGTTTTGGATGGACACTTTGGTCATTGCAAATTTTTCTCAGTTTTTGAAACTGACAATAATGAAATTATATCTGTAAAAAATATTACTCCTCCCCCACATGAACCGGGTCTTTTACCAAAATGGTTGGCAGAAAAGGGAGTTACAGATGTTATAGGCGGAGGTATGGGAAACAGGGCGATTCAAATATTTAATCAATATAAGGTAAATGTATTTGTAGGAGCTCCAAAATTAAAAGCACATGATTTGATTGACGGATTCCTGAATGATTCAATTCAATTTAACGCAAACTATTGCGATCATTAGGTCCAATTCAATTTGCAACGACAGCTTCAACAAATCCTGACCGATATTTTAAAATAAAAAAAAAGATTATGAAGATTGCAGTTGCAAGTGGAAAAGGAGGAACTGGAAAAACTACCGTTTCAATTAACTTATATTATTTTATCGAAAAGTTCCTCAACAAAACAGTTCAGCTAGTTGACTGTGATGTTGAGGAACCGAACGATGCCATTTTCTTTTCGCAAATAATAAAAAAAAATGAGAAAGAAGTCTTTCAACTTATTCCACAAATAAACAAGCAAAACTGCACGTTTTGTAAAAAATGTTCCGATTGGTGTGCGTTTAATGCCATTTCAATAATAAAATCAAAACAATTTGCGGAGGTTAATACGGAGCTTTGCCACTCTTGCGGAGCCTGTTTGGTTGCATGTAGCTACGGTGCAATAACGGAAAAACAGGAATCCATAGGAAAAATAAAATTGTTCGATACCGGAATCGGGCTTGGGTTGATTGAAGGCCGGCTAAAAATCGGATCAGCAATGCAAACTGCACTGATAAAAAAGGTTAAAACAGAAGCGGACAAAAAAGCAGAAATCCTGATATTTGACGCACCCCCCGGCACCAGTTGCCCGGTGGTTGAAACAGTTGCTGATACTGATTATATTATCCTTGTTACAGAACCGACTCCGTTTGGGGTACATGATTTAAAAATTACTGTAGAATTATTAACAGAATTACATAAACCCTTTGGAGTAATCATTAACAAAGCCGGATTGGGGAACCGTGATATTTATGAATTTTTGCTCGAATATAATATTGAGATCCTTGCGGAGATTCCTTTTGATAAGAACTATGCTGAAAATTATGCATTGGGAGAACTATTAAATGATATCCCAAAAAGCATTGAGAATGTATATAAGGAAGTGGTTCAAAAACTGGAATTAAAACTGGCTGTATTATGAAAGAGATTACTATTCTTAGCGGAAAGGGAGGTGCAGGTAAAACTACAGTATCTGCTGCTTTGGCTTCATTGGCCGGAAATGCTGTATTTTGTGATAGTGACGTTGATGCAGCTGATCTTCATCTCATATTTCAGCCCTTAATTAAAGAATACAATACTTTTAACAGCGGGAATAAAGCAGTTATCCAACCTGAAAAATGTATAAATTGTGGATTGTGTGCGGAAAGTTGCCGGTTTGATGCCATTAAAAAGAACTCAGTAGGACAATATGAAATAAATCAGTTTCAATGTGAGGGATGCAGGTTATGTGAGAGAATTTGCCCGGAAAACTCAATTACCATCACTGAAAATAATAACAATAACTGGTATATTTCTGACACACGTTTCGGCACACTTATTCATGCCAGGATGGCTCCCGGTGCGGAAAATTCGGGAAGGCTGGTTACGCAAATCCGGGAGAAAGCCAAAGAAATTGCCCAACAAACTGAGGCTGAATTTATTATAAGCGACGGTCCTCCGGGAATAGGCTGTTCTGCAATTTCATCAATTACCGGAACCAATCTGGTTTTGCTTGTCATTGAACCAACTTTATCAGGCTTTCATGATGCAAAACGGCTAGTTGAGTTAATCGAAAATTTTAAAATTCCAATTCTTGCCGTTATCAACAAATTTGATTTGAACACAAAAGTAGCGCAAAATGTTATAAACTTTTTAGTTAAAAAAAAGATCAAATTAATTGGAAAAATTAATTTTGATAAAAAAATTGTTGAGTCAATGATTAACGGTCAGACCATCATTGAATTCTCACCTGAAAGTATTATTAGCAAGGAGATTTACTACATTTGGGATAAAATCAGAAACCAGGTAACAATATGAAAAAAATAATTTTTGCATTTGCTTTGAATAACGCTAATTTTTTTGCCAAAAATTATTTTGGCAAAGCCGATAAATTCGCCATTTATGAATATTCAAAAGATAAGCTGAATTTTAAAGAAGAATTGCTTAATCCTCTTGTAGAAACAAAAGAAGACGATGACACAAATGAAAAGCGGGAAATCGTCGTTTCGCTTTTAAAATCAAAGGATGTTAAGGTTTTGGTGTCCCGACAATTCAGTGAAAAATTACATTTGGTAAATGATTATTTTGTTCCGGTTCTTATTGAAAAAGAAAATCCGGAACAGGTTGTTGAAATACTCAATAAAAATATCAATTGGATCAAAGACGAACTTAAAAATCGCAACTCAGCTCATATGCTTTTCAGAATAACAACCGGAGTTTTGAAACTGGCGATTAAATAAATTCGGGCTGCACGGGGCAAAATATGGCGTTAACAGAAAAAATATCTTCTCATAACTTCAAAGCTTTCCTGTGGCACGCCACTTTTCTTGCTTTTGCAAAAAATTTCATGGATGTTGACACCATTATTCCGGCTATGCTGGTTGAAGCGGGAGGCAACGCTTTTCATATTGGGTTAATGACAGCAATTATGCTCGGAGGATCAAGTTTTACACAATTGTTTTTTGCACCTTACTTAAGCAATAAAACCCACAAAAAGAAATCTCTTTTATTGGGAATTAACACGCGCATTTTTTCATTGATAGGCCTGGGAATTTTATTATTTCTTTTGAAAGGTGAACATACGGGATTTGTACTTTGGTTTGCCTTTTTATTCATCACCCTTTTTTCTTTGGCCGGAGCATATGCAAACATCAGCTACACTGATATTTTAGGTAAATCTGTTAATCAGGATAAACGAAAAACTTTTTTTTCCTCTCTTCAGATTATCTCCGGAACAATTGTTCTAGTCTCAGCATTTTTTGTAAAGAAAGTGTTGATCGGAAAAGCTTTCCCTGTTAATTATGCTTTAATGTTTTTTATTGGTGGTGGCCTCCTACTTGTTGCTTCAGGTGGTTTCTGGAGAATAAAAGAAGTAATACCTTCCGCTCTGAAAATTTCAAGTTTAAAAGAATTCTTTCGTATTTTAAAAAGTGAACTCAAAGAAAATAAAAAATTAGCCTACTTTCTCGGATTCATAAATACACAGGGAATCGCCATTTCATTTTTACCCTTTATAATTTTGTACGCCAAAGAAATTTTTCAAACTCAAAGTAACGATACAGGTATCTTCCTGATATTTAAAGTTATTGGAATTGTTTTCGTGAGTTTACTGGTTCTGCTGGGTGCAAAAAAATTGAAGTACAATGTGCTTTTATACAGCAATGTTGCTTTGTCGATAATTTTGGCTGGCACAGCTCTTCTTATAAAAGATGCATCGATGATAAAATACATATTTATTATCGGAGGTATTGTTTATTCCTTGTATACGATGAGCATGAGCGGTCTGCTGCTTGAAGTTTCTGGAAATGAAAACCGTGCGCTATATACCGGTTTTGCAGGTGCAGGAAATATTCTTCCCGCACTTTTCCCCCTGCTTGGAGGCGCAATAATCAGTCATCTGGGCTTCCAATCCTTTTTTATTTTATTCATGGTAATTATTGCCGGCTCGATATTTTTCATTTTCAAAATCGATTGTAAAAAATGAAACTTACTATTTTAACAGAAAATGTTGCAGGTGGAAGATTTCAGGCAGAACATGGTTTGTCGTACCTGATTGAAATAGATGGAGAAAAAATTTTATGGGACACCGGGCACTCTGATGTTTTTCTAAAAAACGCAAAAAAACTTGGTATCAACATTCACAAAACTGTTGACAAGGTAGTTTTAAGCCATGGCCACTGGGATCACGGCGACGGGCTGCAATTTCTGAATAATAAAGCCCTAGTCGCACACCCCTCGGCTTTTATTAAACGATTCAGAAAAAACGACCACTCCGCTGTTGGATTAACCATATCAAAAGAAAAAATTCAGGAAAAATTCAACCTAATTGAAACTACAGCGCCCTACAAAATCACTAAAAATTTATGGTTTTTGGGAGAGATACCACGAGAAAATAATTTTGAAGCTCAAACTACTTCATTTGAAAAAGATGGCGACATAGATGATTTTATTCCCGATGATTCAGCACTGGCAGCAGTGATTAAAAATGAGTTGATTGTAATTTCAGGCTGCTCTCATTCGGGAATTTGTAACATAACAGAATATGCAAAACATGTTACCGGAATTTCAAGCGTTAATACAATTATTGGCGGATTTCATTTGACACTTAATAACCTTCAAACTCAAAAAACCATTGCATATCTCAAAAATACCGAAGTAAAAAATGTTTATCCCTCCCATTGCACTGCCTTACCTGCTTTAGTGGCTTTCCACCAGGTGTTTAAATTTCAGCAGGTGAAAACCGGGATGATATATGAATTTTAACTACTCAGTAAGCTTTTTGAAAAACAATCTCACTCAGGCCTGCAACTTTGCTGTTTGTAGGATCAATATAAATCCGAACAATCAAATTAGTATCATTTACTTTTACAATTCTTTCATGAGTCCATTGGTATTCTCCACCGGCAAGGTCAAAAGTCCCTGAATCAAATCCCTCAATTTCAACCCTTTGCCATGAAGGTAATTCCATATCACCCAATTTGGCACGAATGCGGTAAACACCATTTGTTACGTTTATTTTGTACTCATACCAGTTCTCCGGATTTCTACTTTCTGCCGGACTATCCGCAAACAGTATTTTTCTAAACCTGGCATTGCTTCCATTAGCTCCGTTTACACACTCAACGCGTTGGGTTTTATTCCAGTGATCGAAAAGCCAACCTTTCCCAATATAGTCTTCATACGAGTGAATATTCGATTTATTTTTATCAGAAGTGTTATTATTCCTACCAAATACAATAACGCCTTTGGTATAATTTTTAGTAAAACCATATATCTGATTATAATACAATTGGTATAACTGCGGAAAGAAATTTATACAGTTGTAAAAACGTTGCTGATAACCGGGCACTGTATCTGACTTTACCACAGCCAACTGTAAAAATCCGTTGTTCTCATCACCCCAAACTGTGCCCAATATTTCTCCCTGTATAATATTTTGTCCTTTCCTGATTTCCAGACTTTTAGCAAGAAATCCTTCATACACATAAAACAATCCCGGATTTGATTCACTTTCCAGCATAACACATGCCGCTTTCTGGCCCTCAACATCATATTCTTCGATCCACTTTACTTCTGAATTTTCCATTGCAACTATCCAATGTCTTTCCAAACCGCGTGCATCATCAAGGTCAAGGTCAATACCCTCATGAGAACGATAATAATCATCGCCGTAATTTTCATCCAATCCCATGTAAGCAAACATATACCCATCCACTTCTAAATTCCAGATAAATCCGTCATTAAAATTTACAGGGAAGGTGTACTTATCAGGATTAATAAGTAAATCTTCAACGTCAGAAACACATATCAGTGCATCTTTTGTTAGTAAACCATGCACCTCCAAATCTGAAGTAATTGACTTTACATTTTTATTATCGGCTACATAAATACTTAATCCTCCTGCTGTTACAGGCAAAGTCCTTCGACTTACTTTAATATTTATGGTATCGTTGCCAACCTGAATAAGATTGAAATGATTTTCAAGTTGTAATAATCTTATTTCAACATTATTAAATGTACAACTTTCACCTTCACTCAGGTTAAAAAAATGCACATTCCCCCAACTAAAATCGGGAGAAATATTTTGTGCTATTCCTGAGATGAACAACCAGGACAATAGATTTATTATGATAATTAATTTCTTCAATTTAATATCGAGAGTTATTTATTTTCTAATGAAAAGTTGTAATGTTTCTTTTCGCCTTCATGACTAAACAAATAAAAACTTTAACAAAGCTATTAAATCTAAAGAAAATGTAATATTCTCCGGGTATTTTAATAAAATTTTTACCTGCTTCCCCTAGAAATCAACTTAGGCTGTCCTAAAAGTATTGTTCAGAATAAATGAACTTACAGTGACAACACCGGTTCTCACCCCTAAATCCCCTGAAGGTGACTTTTAACCTTTCATTAACCGACGGAGAAGTTTGGAGGTGTAATACTCAAATTGCTTTCAATTTGTAATTTAAGTTTTTTCATTCGACTTTTTAGACAAGCTCATGAAGGTGGATTAATTTTTATCAAGCGAAGCATAATTTCGGAGAATATAACCCAATAGATCCCGGGAAATTAGTCGGGAATGCACTACCATTAAAATCGAAGGTACTAATCCTTTTTTACCGCGAAGCCCTTAAAAAAGGTATAACTAAAAACACCATCAGACTCAGTGGTTCTGTATAAATCCTTGATACCCTTATCAAAGGTAAAATAATCCAAAATCCCTTGATTAACAGCATTCTCTCTCACACCTTCGATCATTGCAGTGAATGTATTTCTTATAAATCCATCAACAAGCTGTGGCTTACCGGCATCGACATAAACCATACGTGGTGAAACAAATATATTTGAAAATCCAGCAGACTGAAGAAGAGGATAAAGTTCCCTGCCAATATTTGAATTTCCTCCGCTTTGTTTCTGAAGACGTACCTGGCAGTTGATGGCCAAATGTGCAAACTCACTGTCCGGATAAAAAAACGTAGATCCATGATCTCCCTCAATAGCCATTATTGTGCCTCCTTTTTTCAACACCCGCTTTAATTCATTTAGCGCTTGTTTTGGATTGTAAAGATGTTCCAGCACAAAACAAACAAATACACTGTCAAAGGTTTCATCATCGAATGGTAAACTAAATATATCTGCCTGCCGAAACTCAACATTAGTTATTCCAAGAGCATCAACTGTATCCTTTGCTTCTTTTAATGATTCTTCCGAAATATCAACAGAAATAAAATACGAATCCGGATTCTTTGCGGCTATTATTTTTGTTTGTGCCCCCACACCACAGCCAGCTTCAAGAACTAAATTTCCACTTTTAAATGTTGAATCATTATGAATAATACTCTCCAAAGTCGCCGACTGGTCTTTGAGTCTCAATGCTTCCCTTTCGGAATAGCCATGCACATAGCTTGTGTTTTCAGTTTTCATATTTTGTGAATTAATCCGAAGGAATTTGAAGTTTCCTTTTCTAATGCAAAGAAACTAAGAATTTAAAGTTGAACAATAATCTTTCCTGATAACCTTGTCGACAAACAATAAATTGAGATTCCGATAATATAAACTAAACCACTATGCACTGAAAGCACATAGGCTTAAGATTGAATAAAATTCAAAAAAATAATGAACAAAGTAGACATGAGTATTGAGTATTGAGTAATAAGTAGAGAGAAAAGGCAAAATGATTCTCAATACTCAAATCTCTGTACTCAAATCTACTTCATTTTAAAATGGAAATTTATAGAAACTAAAGTAGCTGCAATAATCCCGATTGCTATCGGGAGCAGGGTTTTAACCATTAACTGAAAAATAAAAAAGCCCTGCAGAAAAGCAGAGCTTACAAATTTGTCAGGGCGAATATTATTATGCAAGATAGGATTCCAGCATCCAAATCTGTTTTTCGGCAAAACCAATCCAATCACTCATCAGAGCGGCTGTACCCTCATCACCGGCTTCTTGGGCAATATCTAAAATTTCATTAAAACTTTCCAAAAGGAAACGAGTATTTTCAAGAACCGTTTCCACACCTTCCCGTCCGGCTGACACATTTTTAATTTCTTTCAATGTGGCAGTCTGAACATAGTCACCGAAAGTATGCAATGGCTCACCTCCAACCATTAAAATACGTTCTGCTATTTCATCTATCACATCAGATGCCTGATTGTATAACTCTTCATATTTTTCATGAAGCATAAAAAACATGGCTCCTTTTACATTCCAGTGAAGCCCCCTAAGGTTCTGATAATAAATCTGATAGTCAGCCAATAACTTATTCAATCTTTCAATTAAATTCTGATTTTTTGTTTTCATGATATTCAATTTTTAGTGATTATTATTTTTATTTATTCAAATATACTATAATTAATATTTACTATTTTTATATCTCTATTATTATAAATAATAGTTATTTATTTGAACATATGATTGATTTAGCCTATGAATTTTACCCAACTTGAATATTTAAAAGAATTATATGTCAGGGGAAGCTTTTCTGCTGCGGCACAACATTTAAAAATTACTCAACCGGCCCTGAGTCTTCAAATTCAAAAACTGGAAGAGGAATTGGATTTTAAGTTACTTGACCGAACAAAACGTCCCCTGCAATTCACTGAAGAAGGAAAGTATTTTTACCATAAAGCCATTGAAATATTGAAAATGGTTGATGAATTGAAACAGGCAAGCTATGAATTGAGCGAACAAGTAAAGGGTAATTTAAAAGTAGGTATAATCCCTACCTTGGCTCCTTACCTGGTTCCTTTGTTTATTAATGCGCTAAATAAATCTTTCCCCGAATTACAGATTGAAGTTACAGAAGAAAAAACGGAAGATATTATATCGAAATTAAAACTCGGTGATTTGGACTGCGGAATTCTCTCAACTCCTTTAGCTACCGGAGGCGTATTATTTGAACCCCTTTTTTATGAACGTTTCTATGCATACATTTCTGAAAACCACAAATTATTCAACAAGGATAAAATAAAAATGGATGATTTAAATGAAGAGGATATCTGGTACCTGGAAGAAGGAAACTGTTTTCAAAACCAGGTCAATTCGATCTGTAAGATCAACTATCAGAAAAAAACTTCGCAAAACCTTATATACAGAAGTAGTTCTATTGAATCGTTACGCAGAATTGTAGAAAATAAAACCGGGATAACTTTTGTGCCCGAACTTGCAACAATTAATATTCCTTCAGAACTGGAAGAATTAATTAAAGATTTTTCAGGAGAGCAACCTGTAAGGGAAATCAGCCTAGTGGTTTCTAAAAACTACTCTAAAAAAAGACAAATTTCCGCATTAAAAGAGGTTGTATTAAAAAGTATTCCCCGACGTATGATTCAAAAGCCGAAAGGATGGATTGTTGACACGCAACTTGAGATAAACTAAACCAGTATGAACTAGAAGTACATGGGTTTAAGATTGAATGAAATTCAAAAGAAGAATTAAGACATGAGATGTAAGTAATGAGTAGCGAGATGAGAGTAGTAAGAATTAAAAATTTTAGATACTTAATACTCATATCTCTGTACTCAAATCTGTATTGAAAATTTATTGAAACTAAAGTATCTGCAATAATCCCAATTGCTATCGGGAGCAGGGTTTTAACCATTAACCAGACAATAAAAAAACCCTCCCGCATAAAGCAGAAGGGTTCTAAATACATTATTAAGAGACTTATTTGACTTCTTCAAAATCTACATCGGTAACTTCACCGTCGTCTTTCGACTGACCTTTTGATTGTTCACTCTGGCTGCCACCCGTTGGTCCTCCCTGAGGTCCTTCCTGTGCACCACCTTGTGCCTGCTGGGATGCATTGTACATTTCCTGCGAAGCAGCCTGGAATACAGTATTTAACTCGTTCATTGCTGCATCAATAGCTGCCAAATCCTGATTCTTATGTGCTTCTTTTAGTTTTGCCAAAGCATCTTCAATTGGTTTTTTCTTATCAGCCGGAAGTTTATCGCCAAACTCCTTCAACTGTTTTTCAGTCTGGAAAATCAAACCGTCAGCCTGGTTAATTTTATCAGCCTTCTCTTTGGCTTGTTTATCTGCTTCAGCATTTGCTTCCGCTTCAGCTTTCATTTTTTTGATTTCGTCATCCGACAAACCTGATGAAGCTTCAATTCTGATAGACTGTGATTTACCAGTTGCTTTATCTTTTGCATTTACATGCAGGATACCGTTAGCATCAATATCAAAAGTTACCTCAATTTGTGGGATGCCACGCGGTGACGGCGGAATTCCGTCGAGATGGAATCTACCGATTGTTTTATTACCTGATGCAATCGGACGTTCACCCTGTAAAACGTGTATTTCTACAGAAGGTTGATTATCCGCAGCTGTAGTAAATGTTTCCGATTTTTTGGTTGGTATGGTTGTATTGGATTCAATTAATTTGGTCATAACACCACCCATGGTTTCGATACCCAATGAAAGTGGAGTAACGTCCAAAAGTAAGACGTCTTTTACTTCTCCTGTTAAAACACCACCCTGTATAGCAGCACCGATAGCCACAACTTCATCCGGGTTTACACCTTTTGAAGGATTTTTACCAAAGAATGCTTTTACTTTTTCCTGGATAGCAGGAATACGTGTTGAACCACCAACTAAAATCACCTCATCAACATCACTCGCTGACATGCCCGCATTTTTTAATGCTTTTCTGCAAGGTTCAATTGTTGCGTTGATTAATGAATCTGCCAATTGTTCAAATTTTGAACGTGTCAGTGTTTTAACCAAGTGTTTTGGAATACCGTCAACCGGCATAATATATGGCAGGTTTATTTCAGTCTGAGAAGAACTGGAAAGTTCAATTTTAGCTTTCTCTGCTGCTTCTTTCAAACGTTGCAGTGCCATTGGATCTTTTTTCAAATCGACACCTTCATCTTTTTTAAATTCTTCTGACAACCAGTCAATAATAACCTGGTCAAAATCGTCACCACCAAGGTGTGTGTCACCGTCGGTAGATTTTACTTCAAAAACACCGTCACCTAATTCAAGAATTGAGATATCGAAAGTACCGCCACCAAGGTCGAATACTGCAATTTTCATGTCTTTGTCCATCTTGTCCAACCCATAGGCCAGCGAAGCAGCTGTTGGCTCGTTAATAATACGACGGACATTCAAACCGGCAATTTCACCAGCTTCTTTCGTAGCCTGACGCTGCGAGTCACTAAAATAAGCAGGCACTGTAATTACAGCTTCACTAACTTCTTGTCCAAGGTAATCTTCAGCAGTCTTTTTCATTTTCTGAAGAACCATGGCTGAAATTTCCTGTGGTGAATATTTTCTGTCGTCAATTTGTACTCTTGGAGTATCGTTATCGCCCTTTATAACTTTATATGGTACACGTCCAATTTCTTTTGAAACCTGCGCATAAGTTTCTCCCATAAAACGTTTGATAGAATAAACTGTTTTTTGTGGGTTCGTAATCGCCTGGCGTTTCGCCGGATCACCCACTTTTCTTTCGCCATTTTCTACAAAAGCAACAATAGAAGGTGTAGTTCTTTTTCCTTCGCTGTTAGGAATTACTACGGGTTCGTTTCCTTCCATTACGGATACGCATGAATTTGTGGTCCCTAAATCAATTCCAATTATTTTTCCCATTGTATTATGTATTTCGTTATCAATTTCAATTTTTCGTTTCAAAAAGAGCAATGACTATGCCATGCCATTTTTAAGACCGATTGACGAAAATATGACACGGGAAGAATTCAATTTCACAAAAATTCTGTCAAATGCGGTGACAAAAAGGCAGAGATAAAAAGCGATTAGGTTAAAAAAGGGAGTAACTAATTCCTATACTATTTCTAAAATAAAACTGTTTGTTATAAAATGTATGAAGCTGGTCATTCCATTGATAATTTAGAAGTAAACTAACGGATGCTTTTAACCGGGGTGAAAAATAATAATACAGATTCCCATCCAAAGTGCAGATAAAATCATTGTTATCCTTGTAATAATCATCTTCTTCAGCATAATCATATTTCTGATAGTATCCGTTTACTGAAAATGAAGCCGAAGTACGCGTATTCAAAAACCAATCATATTGATAAGTGATCTCACTCTTAATGATATTGTATTCATGTGAAGATGGATAGGAAACCTGATCAATAAAATATTGATTAAATGATATATTTGCAGACAAATAACGTTGCCATTTTAAGCCCATCGGCTTATAAGAATAAAATAAAAGTTCAGTTCCAACAAGCTCATTATAAAATTTCTCTTTATCAATATTGGTAACCTTTTCCGAATCGATAAGATAATGTACATTTTTTATTTTATTAAAATCATAAAACAGCTTACCAAAAACGTTAAGTTGAATGCGTGTACCGGAAAATCTCGACTCATCGCCATAATCCCACATATCGGTTAAAGATGTAAAATAAGTAGCATCCATGCCATCAACAATCTCCATACTATTCAACAGTGAATCAAGGCTTTTAATTTCATAAATCCTTCTTAACCTTGAATCAAAAAACCGTTGATTCCGAAGTTGTGCTACTCTATCAGCAAGTTGAATGATTTCACTTTCATCAGGCAACCTGTTCAAACGATCATTTTCAAATAAATCTTCAAGAATGTAAATTGCCCTTCTCAAATCTCCAACCGGCTCAATTCTTCCAATTCCTCCACCTACTTTTATTTCAGGACTAAAATTTAAATTTCTCGACAAATATTTATTACTTATATTATCATTGTTTGAAACTTCCTTGTTATAATTATAATAAGTGGATATAACTAAAATTGGTGACCAGAAAAGAAACAACCTGTCATCTTCATTAAAGTAAATCCTTTTTTCAATTCCAGTATCAAAAGAATAATGATAAACATCAGACTTTTCAAAACTTGACTTATCGTTTTTCTCCCAATCTAATCTTAAACCTGACCCAATTCCTCCCCATCCGGTCATCTGAACTTTGTTAGTGTTCGAATAAAATGAATAATTTCCATTTAGATTATTATTTAATCCGAATAATGAAACTTCGGGAGAATCCTCGTATGAAATCTTTGAAAAATTACTGCTGTAGCCAAAACTAAAATCCAACTGGTGTCTTTTTATATCCGGCAATTTGTACTGAGATAAATCTATGTTCTCGAACTGTGCATTTGAAGTTAAAAAAGTAGCTAATAAAAATGCGATGGGAATTAGTCGTTTCATGATTTTGGTTTTTTTGTTTCAAACAGAAACGACAAATTCTATTCCAATTGAACAATAATAAATAGTTAATAACTATAAAAATTGTAAAAACATGTTCCCAACCAAATACAGAAAATTGATATTCAGAAAGTTACACTAATATCTACTTCTGTAAAAAGCCAGAGTAAATTCGGGTCCGGTGAGCATAAACTCATCGCCGTCGCCTATTTTCCAGGCAAACGAAAAATCCATACGTGCTTTTGAATTTAACTGTGTGTAATATTCGATATAGGGAATAAAATTATGCTTCACCTGTTCAAAATCATTCCAGTCGTGAACAATTACTCCCGGTACGTATTTAATACCAAAACCGAATTGTGTTTTTAAATTCGGATAGTAGAACCATCCCAGATTGGTTTCCAGTTGTGCCCAGTTATGGTGTTTATAGTGACTATAATTTAAATTGACACTAATATTTCTGTTCCATTTAACATTAACATAATTTGCGTTGTCATACCGGATAAAACCTCCGTAGTAAAAATCCGGTTCCCGGTTGTAATAGTTAAAGAATGGTCCAAGTTCCAGTCGGGATCCATTCAGCCGTGGCAAAAATTCACCTAAGCCCCATTCGTAGCCAGACATTTCCGGACTTGCCAGTAACATGGTACTTCTTAAAAAATCAACTATTTCATTAAGTTCATTTTCATGATTTAAATCTATTGACGGGTCGCGCTGAAGTTTCAGTTCGGTAATTTTGCCCGCAAATCTTTCAATTTCCTCCTCCGAAAATAGTTTTCCACTGTAATATTTATTCAGAATATACTCAGCTACCATCTGATGGTTCATCGGATTCATCTTTCCTATCCCCCAGCCTGCTTTTGCTGAAAAACCATATCTGAATTTATTTTTCAACCCACTATCTTCAAAATCAGACCACACCTGGGCGGAGTCGCGAATGGAGCCTTCAATTTTTTGATTAAAAAAATCATCACGCACCCAGGCATTAATTTTTACTAAAGTGTAATTTTTTTCGTCATAATAAAACCGGCTGTTGTAATCAATTGCCAGTTTCGCACGTAATCCGTAAATAGTCTCGTCTCCATCAATCATTTGAGTAGAAGTACTGTCGAGCCAGTTACCAACGCCCAAAAAAGGCGCTGCCTCAAAGGTTAAGTCTATAAATTCCTGTTTAAAACTCAAAAAATTCCAAACCCGGTTTTCAACGCGAAAACCTGTTGAGCCTGTAAAACGTTCTTCATATTGTTTTGATACATCTGAAAGGATTTCTTCTCTTTCGTTTTTTCCACTGAGGAATGCACCGATATTCAATTCTTTTTTAATAAAAAAATATATTTTAGAAGTATCTTCCTGCTGAGCATTATTACCATCGGAAGCAAAAGCCGAAAACTTTCCGGGGAAAATAAATAAAAGAAAAAAGGAGACTGCAATAAGTTTCTTCATATTCTATCTGTTTTCTTATAAAACGCAAAATAAATAAACCTGTTTTATTCTGAATCAAAACTGCGGTTAATAAACGTTAAGTAAGTGAAATTAATATACGAAAATACCAATAGTTTGGGCAGGTAAAAACCTTTGGTTATTTTTACCACATAATTATGAAAATGTATCACAATGTCTGTACATAGTGAAATCAGAAAAGTAACCACACACCGTTTGTCGGAAATGAAATTGCGTGGTGAAAAAATTGCAATGCTTACTTCGTATGATTTCAGCATGGCGCAATTGGTTGATGAAGCCGGAGTTGATGTTATTCTTGTTGGCGATTCAGCTTCAAATGTTATGGCAGGAAATGAAACTACGCTTCCTATAACACTTGACCAAATGATCTACCACGGTACATCAGTTGTAAAAGCGGTTCAGAGAGCATTGGTTGTTGTTGATCTTCCTTTTGGCACTTACCAGGGAAACTCGCGTGAAGCTTTGGGTTCGGCAATCCGGATTATGAAGGAGACGGCTGCTGATGCGGTTAAATTGGAAGGAGGCAAAGAAGTTCTTGAATCAGTTAACAGAATACTTTCTGCCGGCATTCCTATTATGGGGCATCTTGGATTAATGCCTCAGTCAATTCATAAATTCGGAACTTATACTGTACGGGCAAAAGAAGAAGCCGAAGCGGAAAAACTGATTAGTGATGCCAAGTTACTTGAAGAGGCAGGATGCTTCGCCATTGTTTTGGAGAAAATTCCGGCCAAATTAGGAAAGTTGGTAGCCAAAGAATTAAAAATTCCTGTAATTGGCATTGGTGCAGGTGCAGGTGTCGACGGACAGGTTTTGGTCATTCATGATATGCTTGGAATAACCCAACAGTTCTCACCCCGTTTTTTAAGAAGGTATCATAATTTGGCTGCCGAAATAAAAGGAGCCGTTGGAAATTATATTATAGACGTAAAGTCTCAGGATTTTCCAAGCGAAAAGGAACAATATTAAATTAATAAGCCCGATAATTACAAAACGAATAAAGTGTTAAAGGTAGTTTACGAAGACAATCATATAATTGCCATTAATAAAGACTGTGGAATTGCTGTTCAGAGTGATATTACAGGTGATGAAACTTTACTCGATATTGTTAAAGCTTACCTTAAAAAAAAGTACAATAAACCCGGGAATGTATACCTGGGGCTGCCACACAGACTTGACCGCCCCACCAGTGGTCTGGTAATACTGGCAAAAACGAGCAAGGTCCTACCCCGTTTAAACAAACTTTTTCAGACTAAAGGAGACGTTAAAAAGACATATTGGGCCGTAGTTGACAAACGCCCACCAAATTTTGAAGACACACTCGAACATTACCTTTTAAAAAACCAGGAAAAAAACAAAAGCTACGCTTATAATACAAAACAGAAAGACGCAAAATTTGCCAGTCTGACCTATAGGCATGTTGCCAGTTCCGACAAATATCATTTGCTTGAAATTGAACTTCATACGGGGAGACACCACCAGATTCGGGTTCAGTTAAAACAAATAGGACTAAATATTAAAGGAGATGTAAAATACGGATTTCCAAGGCCAAATACAGACAGGGGAATTCATTTGCACGCGCGAAAAATTGAACTTATTCATCCGGTAAAAAGAGAACCGATTACAATTGTTGCTGATCCTCCGAATGATGTATTATGGAACGAATTTCTAAAAATGTTTCGTGATAACAGGTTTAGTCCAGTGAGTCCGGTTTAAATGCAAATGGAAGTAAGTTATCTATTCCTTCAAAAACCTGAATTTTATTTCTACCATCTAAAATAATACGAACCGGCTTTTTAAAGCGGACTTCCGTTTCTACAATCGCCTGTCTGCATGAGCCGCATGGTTTTACGGGGTCAGGTGTTAATCCTGAGCCGTTTTTAGCAGAGACGGCCAGTGCTTCAACAGCAACTCCCGGAAAATTTGCATTAGCATAAAAAAGAGCCACACGTTCAGCACACAAACCGGCAGTAAATGCAGAATTTTCCTGGTTATTACCAACAACAATTTCGCCGTTTTCAAGAAGCAATGCTGCCCCTACATAAAAATTGGAATAAGGGGCATACGCCTTTTCAGATACTCGCCTTGCAGCCAAAATGAGCTTTTGATCTTCTTCCCCTAAATCCTTTAAATCATTATAATCAAAATGGATTATCCGTAACTCGTTCTTACGCATAGTTTAAGTTTTATCCAAAAATACAATTAAAATGTTAAATGCTGACTGAAGTAATTTTCTCTTATCATAAAATTCAATTCAATTCGTTAATTCACTAAAACATGTTCATAAAAAAAAGATGCCAGATGCATTTTATTTTTTGAAGTAATTATTTTTAACGGGCGTTTTTGAAACTAAACAACATATGAAAAATACTTTCTTATCAATCATATCCTTTTTAATAATACTACCCGCATTTTCACAACAATCAAGACATGATTATATAAACAAATACCAAATGCTGGCGATAGAAGAGATGAACAGGAGCGGTGTACCTGCAAGTATTACAATGGCACAGGCATGTCTTGAATCAGGAGACGGAAATAGCGAACTTGCACGAAAATCAAACAATCATTTTGGAATTAAATGCAAATCTGACTGGAGAGGGAAAAAGGTTTATCACGATGACGACCACAAAAATGAATGTTTCAGGCAATATAATAATGTGGAAGAATCATTCAGAGACCATTCCGACTTCCTTGCAGATAATGCGCGCTATGCTTTTTTATTTGATCTTGATCCGACAGACTATATCGGTTGGGCCCGCGGACTAAAAAGAGCAGGTTATGCGACTGCCAACCATTATGACAGAACTTTAATTAAAATTATCGAAGACTTCAATCTTTACCGACTCGATTATAATATTGCCTATGCTCAAATGGGCTCTTACAGACAAAATACAATAACAAACAAGGGTATTTCAAATACACTAACCATAAATCCTTATCGTGCTCACGAAATCATGAATATTAACAATCTCGATGCCGTTGTTGCCAAAAAGGGAGATACCTATGAAACCATTGCCCAGGAATTTAATTTAAGAAACTGGGAATTATGCAAATTCAACGACCAACCTAAAGGCTATGCTCCAAGAGAAAATGAAATAATTTACATTCAGAATAAAAAAGGACGTCCCGTAAAAGGGAATGATATTCACAGGGTAGAAGATGGAGAAACCATGCACTATATTTCGCAAAGATATGGTATCAGATTACGACCATTGCTAAGGAGAAACAATATGAAACCGAGCGAACAACCCCAACCGGGCCAAATTATTCAATTAAGAAAAAAAACAAAATAATCAGGAAGATTTTAACGACACTTTATAAAACATATAGCGCAATAGAACCCTGTCGGTAAATAAAACAAACAGTACAAGAATATTTATTCCTGCCACCCAGGGAATGTTTGACATTAAGAAATCTTTCCAGACTTCTATATCAGCCGCAAACCAAATAAAAGCAATTACAGCAGAAACAATTAAAATTCCGACAATAACCGCCAGATAAATCAGAAACTCTTTCAGATAACCTTCCCATGCAAATGTGCGACTAACTTTAATTGCCAGTTCTTCAGCAAAATTATCAGGCAACGAATATTTTGGCTCCGATTTTAAAACTTCGTCCAAAATATTTTCTGCATCCTTGTATATTCTTTTATTTGGCATAATCTGCAAAAATATTTGTTTTTTCCGAATCTTCTATTCGTTCCAGTCTTTCCTTCAAAATTTTTCTGGCCCTCGATAAATAACTTTTTATTGTCCCTTCCGGCATTTCTGTAATTTGCTCAATTTCTTTGTACGAAAATTCTTCCAAATGAAAAAGAGTAAGTACAGTACGGTAATGCACCGGAAGCTCTTCAATTGCCCGCAATAAATACTCCTTTATCTCTTCTCTTTCTACTATTTTCTGATTCAGCGAATTATCCTCTTCACCAACTATTATTGCCGGTTGTTCATCATAAGATTGTTCTACATATTTTTTTTGTTTTCGGACATAAGAAATACTAGTATTATAAGCAATAGTTGCAATCCATGTTGACAAGCGTGACTCACCACGAAAACGTTTTAATTTGCGAAACACTTTTATAAAAACTTCCTGACAAATGTCTTTTACATCATCCTCCGACTGAATTATGCGACCAACAACATGCAAAACAAGCCTTTCATGCTTTGCCACTAAAAAGCGAAAAGCATTCTCATTTCCGCTTAAAACCTGTTGAACCAGTTCCGCATCATTCATATTCTTTTGTATCAGACTCTACATCCAGTAAAATGTTGCAAAAAATCCCACTTTTTTATCGAACAGGCAGCCGGGCTTTTCATTTTAGTTTACTTGCAGGTTCCCGTTACCTCTCTCGCCTACCTCAAGCAATTTCCGGTCGATAAGCTCAAACTGGATCGTGCTTTTGTCACGGACGTGCATCACGATATCAACGATGCCGCTCTTGCCGAAGCCCTGGTCACCTTTACCCGGGTCATGGGCTTGAATCTGGTGGCCGAAGGCATTGAGGAAAAGGTGCAGCAGCAATGTCTCAACCTCATGGGCTTTCGCTATGGCCAGGGCTTCCTGTTTTCCAAACCCCTGCCGAAAAACGAATTTATTGCCCTGCTGAATGAAAAACACTGAGATGGGTCAGGCGGCTGCGCGCCTGATTTTTCCCGGACTCTTCCAACAGGCGGGGCTGCTGATCCATGGCTTTTTCATGCACGGCCGGTGGCACGCCGTCATCGGCATAAAAAGAGGGAAGCGACGACAAAGGGATTGATCCGGACGGCAGGGGATGGTTTTATGGAACGGAACGTTTCCCCGGGGCCTCGTGCACGACGGAGCTGACCGGGAGCGAAAATTTCTAGTGCTCTGTCAATCCTGAACGAAGACGACTGGACCATATGCCATCCACCCAAGCCATCCCCGATCATCAGAACCTTCATCACTATGTTCCCCTGACCGGCCGTGAGATTACCCGGATTCGGCGCAGCAGTCTGTTGCGCAGTTTCAGTAGCTTTCTCGGCGCGTTGCTGCCGGTACTGGGGTTGTGCGTCGTCGCCGTACTGGTGCCGCTGCTGTTTGGCCAGCCTGTGTGGCAGGGGCTTTTGTTGCTGGTTGCCATGCTGCTGGTCGCCGACATGATTCTCGGGCGGCGTCGCATTGGCTGGCTGAGGCGCAATCTGACCATGATGCTGACCGGCGTTGCGGCCTATTTTATCACCATGCCGTGGCACCGTGACGTTCTGCCGGAGACCTGGTCGTCCGTCGATGTTCAGGCCACGGCCGCCACCTTTTTCCTGCTGTGCGGCGTCCTGTTCCTTATGATGGTTCAACGCTTGGCGTACAGCGGCATTCAGCACGCGCAGCGGGCCTTTCTGTTTAAAAAAGACAAACTCTCACCGCAAAAGCTCCACGATGATCTCAACCAACAAGGCGTCACCGCCTTTGATCCGTTCTTCGCGGCTCTGGAGCAGAGTGGCCGCCCTTACATGACCCGCGCCGAAGTGTTGGCTATTGTTGCGGTGCTTAACCAGTTACAGGCCTACATAAAAGATAAAGAGTAATCTCTGCCGGATTCAGCCCTTGATGTTGATGATCGGCTTGACATGGCTGTGGACGATCACCAGGTCTTTCTGCTGTTCCATGACGGCAAAGATATCTTTGTAGGCCGATGGCGATTCATCGAGGGTTTTCGTGGTGACCTGCGCGACAATACCGTCCATGCTGCGGCTGAACGCCTTCATGCTCAACTGCTCCTTGGCCGCCCTGCGGCTCAATATCCGCCCCGCGCCATGGGAACTTGACCACAGCGACAGGGGATTCCCCTTCCCCTCGATAATGAACGAGCCGTCACGCATGTTGCCGGGGATTACCCCCATCATACCGGCTTCGGCATGGGTCGCGCCCTTGCGGTGAATCCACACGCCGTCTTTTTCCTCGGCATGATTATGGTTGCGATTGATCAGCTCAGCCCACTGCGCCTCGCCGGGACAACAGCGCTGAATCTGTTGCACCACCCGGCGGATCATCTCATGGCGGTTTTCCAGAGCAAAGGCCAGACAGAATGTCAGGTCCTTCAGGTAGTCGCGTCCGGTGGCGCAATCCACGGCCAGACCATCGTGCCCCTGGCGCGCTTTCGTGCTCCCGGCGGCCAGTTTCATGTAATGACTCGCCACGGAATGGCCCAGATTGCGTGACCCGGAATGAACGATGATCCACACCCGGTCATTGTCATCACTGCCGATCTCAATGAAATGATTGCCATTGCCCAGCGAGCCCAGTTGCCGCAGGCCGTTTTCGGCAAACAATGTGCCCAGAAACGGACTGCACGGGTAGTGTTCATGGTGCCAGGCGGTCTCGTGCGGTTGTGATGATAGCCCACCGGCACCACGCGGTAGATGGCGTTGAAAATCGCTTCGGCCTGCCTGCGAATCTCCTGCGCCGCAAAGGTTGTCGGTACCGCGCACATGCCGCAGCCGATATCGTATCCCACCCAGGCCGGGACAATGACGTCCTGAG
>CAXXDA010000004.1:0-233236 GCA_963676775.2 uncultured Draconibacterium sp. | reverse complement strand
GCGGCTGTTGACGCATGGATTGCAAACGTGGAAAGCACATTCGCAAGCGGTGTAACAGGTGGCTGTGAACCATTAATAACCGGCAATGACTGGGATGGAAGCTACCCGGATATCTGCGGCGGTACAATCACAATCACCTGGACCGTTGAGGACCTTTGCGAAACAACCACGATTACCGCTACTTATACCGTTCAGGATGCCTACAACGCATGGGTGGCCGGGTTTACTTTCTCCGGTGGTTGCGCCCCAACGGACAATATTGATGAGATACCGCCGCTCACGGATATGACCTGTGGCGGACAACTCTCATTTACATACATTGTGGAAGACCTGTGTGATACAATTCAGTGTACTTCTACCTTTACTGTCGATACGGCCCTGGCTGTAAACATCAGCTGCCCAACTGACCCGAATCTCGCTTCATGTACGCCGCAAACAGATATACAAACCGCTTACGATACATGGGTGGCAGGATTTAATTTCTCTGGAGGGTGCAGCCCAACTGACAATATCGATGAGATTCCGCCACTAATCGATATGACCTGCGGTGGTCAACTTTCATTTACATACATTGTGGAAGACCTGTGTGATACAATTCAGTGTACTTCTACCTTTACTGTCGATACGGCCCTGGCTGTAAACATCAGCTGCCCAACTGACCCGAATCTCGCTTCATGTACGCCGCAAACAGATATACAAACCGCTTACGATACTTGAGCAGGATAATTTCTCTGGAGGGTGCAGCCCAACAGACAACATCGATGAGATTCCGACACTAACAGATATGACCTGCGGTGGTCAACTTTCATTTACATACATTGTGGAAGACCTGTGTGATACAATTCAGTGTACTTCTACCTTTACTGTCGATACGGCCCTGGCTGTAAACATCAAACTGATCTCGCTTCATGTACGCCGCAAACAGATGCTTACGATACATGGGTGGCAGGATTTAATTTCTCTGGAGGGTGCAGCCCAACTGACAATATCGATGAGATTCCGACACTAACAGATATGACCTGCGGTGGTCAACTTTCAACATACATTGTGGAAGACCTGTGTGATACAATTCAGTGTACTTCTATGTACCTGGCTATAAACATCAGCTGCCCAACTGACCCGAATCTACGCTACATGTACGCCGCAAACAGATATACAAACCGCTTAATACATGGGTGGCAGGATTTAATTTCTCTGGAGGGTGCAGCCCAACTGACAATATCGATACAATCGATATGACCTGCGGTGGTCAACTTTCATTTACATACATTGTGGAAGACTTGTGATACAATTCAGTGTACTTCTACCTTTACGATGGCCCTGGCTGTAAACATCAGCTGCCCAACTGGCTCGCTTCATGGCCGGAAACAGATATACAAACCGCTTAATACATCAATTTCTCCGGAGGGTGCAGCCCAACTGACAATATCGATGAGATTCCGACACTAACCTGCGGTGGTCAACTTTCATTTACATACATTGTGGAAGACCTGTGTGATACAATTCAGTGTACTTCTACCTTTACTGTCGATACGGCCCTGGCTATAAACATCAGCTGCCCAACTGACCCGAATCTCGCTTCATGTACGCCGCAAACAGATATACAAACCGCTTACGATACATGGGTGGCAGGATTTAATTTCTCTGGAGGGTGCAGCCCAACTGACAATATCGATGAGATTCCGCCACTAATCGATATGACCTGCGGTGGTCAACTTTCATTTACATACATTGTGGAAGACCTGTGTGATACAATTCAGTGTACTTCTACCTTTACTGTCGATACGGCCCTGGCTATAAACATCAGCTGCCCAACTGACCCGAATCTCGCTTCATGTACGCCGCAAACAGATATACAAACCGCTTACGATACATGGGTGGCAGGATTTAATTTCTCTGGAGGGTGCAGCCCAACTGACAATATCGATGAGATTCCGCCACTAATCGATATGACCTGCGGTGGTCAACTTTCATTTACATACATTGTGGAAGACCTGTGTGATACAATTCAGTGTACTTCTACCTTTACTGTCGATACGGCCCTGGCTGTAAACATCAGCTGCCCAACTGACCCGAATCTCGCTTCATGTACGCCGGAAACAGATATACAAACCGCTTACGATACATGGGTGGCAGGATTTAATTTCTCCGGAGGGTGCAGCCCAACTGACAATATCGATGAGATTCCGACACTAACAGATATGACCTGCGGTGGTCAACTTTCATTCACATACATCGTTCAGGACCTTTGTGATACGGTTCAGTGTACTTCTACATTCACTGTGGCAGGAGACACAATTCCCCCGGCAATTTTATGCCCGCCAAGTGAAAATTATGAAGATTGTGATTTGTCTGTCATTCAAACTGAAACGACTTTGCCCTATACAGAAACTGAAACCATAATCACATTAACAGAGTTAGAGTCTGCAGGTGGAAATGCATCGGATAATTGTGGAATTAAAGAAATAGTATATTTTGATGATTCTACAGGAATTTGTCCAATTATCATTACCAGAACATTTATTGTAATTGATTCATGTGATAATCGTGATACATGTCAACAAATAATTACTATTGACGATACTGTTATTCCCGATATAATTTGTCCTCCTGATACGACTATCTTTACAGTAACGGATACATCTCCATCTTATACTGGTTGGGCAAGCGGAACAGATAATTGTGATCCAAATCCACAAATTACTTACACCGATTCTATTGTTCCAGGTAATAATCCTCTCGAATTTACAATTTACAGAATCTGGGAAGCAACAGATGCTTGTGATAATCAAGTGTCCTGTATTCAGGTTATTGAAACTGGCGACAATACTCCTCCCGAGATAACTTGTCCCGAAGATATTGATGTAGAATGTTTTGAATTATTGGATACTTCAATTACCGGTGTTGCTATAGCTATTGACGAGTGTATGCCAGTTACAATAACATTCAGAGATTCGTCGGACAACAATTGGTGTCCGGAAACTATCTACCGAACATGGATAGCAACTGATAATTGCGGAAACTCAGCAGAATGCGTTCAAAGAATTACATTGAACGATACTATTCCTCCTGAAATAATTTGTCCTTCTGAAGAAAGTTACGAAGCATGTTCAATAGAGGATGCTGATTCATTGTTGTCGTTACCATATTCTGAAACGTTACAAATTATAACATTGGATGAATTAATAAATGCAGGAGGTGATGCATCTGATAATTGTGCAATAAAAGAAATAAACTACTTTGATGTTTCCTCAGGAATTTGTCCGATTACCATTGTAAGAACATTTACAGTAATTGATTCATGCGATAACACTGATGAATGTATTCAGATTATTACAATTAATGATTTAACTGAACCGGTTATTATTTGTCCACCTGACACTACTGTTCAAAAAATGAACGATGTTCCCGACAGGTTCGAGACTTTGGAAGAATTTATTGCTGCAGGTGGAATTGCTTACGATGATTGCGGTATTGAGCGGTTTGACTTTGTCAGCCAAGATATTAGTGGACACTGTCCAAGAGTAATTGCCAGAGTATACCAGGTTATTGATACTTGTGGTAATTTGACTCAATGTACACATTATATTTACCAAGGTGATACTATTCCTCCTACAATAATTTGTCCACCTGACACAACAGTAATGTGCGAAACTGATATTCCACCGGCTTATCAAACACGTGATGAATTTATTGCTGCAGGAGGAATAATTTCTGATAATGCGGGTATCGAAGAGTTCAATTATATTGGAGAAACATTTACGGGAACATGTCCGACAATTGTAGAACGCACTTATGAAGTTGTTGATTCATGTAATTACAGTGCTATTTGTACTCAATATATTTATGTAAATGACACCATCGCCCCAGTACTTTCGATGACTCCGAATGATACGTTGGTTGAATGTATCGGTGATGTTCCAATTGTACCTGTAATAACAGCTACAGACAACTGTAGTGATGTTGCCATCGACTTTATTGAAAATGTTACTGACTCTATTTGTGAAAGTCAATTGATAATTACACGCATTTGGACAGCAACGGATGCCTGTGGAAATTCAACCTCGATTAATCAACAAATAACTGTAAATGATACCGTACCACCAGTTATTATTAACGAGCCACAAGATACGATTGTTGACTGTATTGACCTCGTTCCTGTCCCACCAGTAATTTCAGCTTCTGATTATTGTGGAGATGTAACGATTGAACTTGAGGAAACAATATCTGATTCGATATGTGGAAATCAATTAACTATTACACGTTTATGGACAATTACAGATGTTTGTGGAAATACGGTTGAAGTAGATCAAATTATTACTGTTATCGATACAATTCCGCCGGTTATGGATGAAGCTCCAAATGATACAACCGTTTCATGTCTGGATATGGTACCGCCTGCTGTGAACCTTACCGTAACCGATAACTGCGGTACCGTGCCTGTGGTATTTACCGAAACTGTTTCTGACTCAATCTGTGAAAACACGCTCACCATTACACGCATGTGGGTAGCTGAAGACGACTGTGGTAACATCCTTACAGAAACCCAGGTAATTACCGTGGTCGATACTGTCGCTCCTGTGCTCTCTGAATACCCGGCTGACACTACCGTCGACTGTAAAGACCTTGTGCCGCCCGCTCCGGTGATTACTGCTTTTGATGAGTGTGCCGATGTGCCCGTCGTATTTACTGAAACGATATCCGATTCTTCTTGTGTAAACCTGATGACAATTATCCGTACTTGGATTGCCCAGGATGAGTGCGGTAACATTGATTCGGCTAAACAGGTAATTAATGTTATCGATACAATTCCACCGGTGATGTCCGCCGCTCCAAGTGATACGACCGTTTCTTGTGTCGATATGGTACCGCCGGCAGTCAATCTTACCGTTACGGATAACTGCGGTACCGTTCCGGTCGTATTTAATGAAACCGTTTCCGATTCAATTTGTGAAAATACTCTTACCATTACACGCATGTGGGTAGCTGAAGACGACTGTGGTAACATCCTTACAGAAACCCAGGTAATTACCGTGGTCGATACTGTCGCTCCTGTGCTCTCTGAATACCCGGCTGACACTACCGTCGACTGTAAAGACCTTGTGCCGCCCGCTCCGGTGATTACTGCTTTTGATGAGTGTGCCGATGTGCCCGTCGTATTTACTGAAACGATATCTGATTCTTCTTGCGTGAACCTGATGACCATCGTCCGTAAATGGATTGCCGCTGATGAATGCGGTAACTCTGATTCGGCTGTACAGGTTATCAATGTTATTGATACCATTCCGCCAACCATGTCTTCTGCTCCGAACGATACGACCGTTTCATGCCTGGATATGGTACCGCCTGCTGTGAACCTTACCGTAACCGATAACTGCGGTACCGTTCCGGTCGTATTTAATGAAACCGTTTCCGATTCAATTTGTGAAAATACTCTTACCATTACACGCATGTGGGTAGCTGAAGACGACTGTGGTAACATCCTTACAGAAACCCAGGTAATTACCGTGGTCGATACTGTCGCTCCTGTGCTCTCTGAATACCCGGCTGACACTACCGTCGACTGTAAAGACCTTGTGCCGCCCGCTCCGGTGATTACTGCTTTTGATGAGTGTGCCGATGTGCCCGTCGTATTTACTGAAACGATATCCGATTCTTCTTGTGTAAACCTGATGACAATTATCCGTACTTGGATTGCCCAGGATGAGTGCGGTAACATTGATTCGGCTAAACAGGTAATTAATGTTATCGATACAATTCCACCGGTGATGTCCGCCGCTCCAAGTGATACGACCGTTTCTTGTGTCGATATGGTACCGCCGGCAGTCAATCTTACCGTTACGGATAACTGCGGTACCGTTCCGGTCGTATTTAATGAAACCGTTTCCGATTCAATTTGTGAAAATACTCTTACCATTACACGCATGTGGGTAGCTGAAGACGACTGTGGTAACATCCTTACAGAAACCCAGGTAATTACCGTGGTCGATACTGTCGCTCCTGTGCTCTCTGAATACCCGGCTGACACTACCGTCGACTGTAAAGACCTTGTGCCGCCCGCTCCGGTGATTACTGCTTTTGATGAGTGTGCCGATGTGCCCGTCGTATTTACTGAAACGATATCTGATTCTTCTTGCGTGAACCTGATGACCATCGTCCGTAAATGGATTGCCGCTGATGAATGCGGTAACTCTGATTCGGCTGTTCAAATTATCAATGTTATTGATACTATCCCACCTACCATGTCTTCTGCTCCGAACGATACGACCGTTTCATGCCTGGATATGGTACCGCCTGCTGTGAACCTTACCGTAACCGATAACTGCGGTACCGTTCCGGTCGTATTTAATGAAACCGTTTCCGATTCAATTTGTGAAAATACTCTTACCATTACACGCATGTGGGTAGCTGAAGACGACTGTGGTAACATCCTTACAGAAACCCAGGTAATTACCGTGGTCGATACTGTCGCTCCTGTGCTCTCTGAATACCCGGCTGACACTACCGTCGACTGTAAAGACCTTGTGCCGCCCGCTCCGGTGATTACTGCTTTTGATGAGTGTGCCGATGTGCCCGTCGTATTTACTGAAACGATATCCGATTCTTCTTGTGTAAACCTGATGACAATTATCCGTACTTGGATTGCCCAGGATGAGTGCGGTAACATTGATTCGGCTAAACAGGTAATTAATGTTATCGATACAATTCCACCGGTGATGTCCGCCGCTCCAAGTGATACGACCGTTTCTTGTGTCGATATGGTACCGCCGGCAGTCAATCTTACCGTTACGGATAACTGCGGTACCGTTCCGGTCGTATTTAATGAAACCGTTTCCGATTCAATTTGTGAAAATACTCTTACCATTACACGCATGTGGGTAGCTGAAGACGACTGTGGTAACATCCTTACAGAAACCCAGGTAATTACCGTGGTCGATACTGTCGCTCCTGTGCTCTCTGAATACCCGGCTGACACTACCGTCGACTGTAAAGACCTTGTGCCGCCCGCTCCGGTGATTACTGCTTTTGATGAGTGTGCCGATGTGCCCGTCGTATTTACTGAAACGATATCTGATTCTTCTTGCGTGAACCTGATGACCATCGTCCGTAAATGGATTGCCGCTGATGAATGCGGTAACTCTGATTCGGCTGTTCAAATTATCAATGTTATTGATACTATCCCACCTACCATGTCTTCTGCTCCGAACGATACGACCGTTTCATGCCTGGATATGGTACCGCCTGCTGTGAACCTTACCGTAACCGATAACTGCGGTACAGTGCCTGTGGTATTTACCGAAACTGTTTCTGACTCAATCTGTGAAAACACGCTCACCATTACACGCATGTGGGTAGCTGAAGACGACTGTGGTAACATCCTTACAGAAAACCAGGTAATTACCGTGGTCGATACTGTCGCTCCTGTGCTCTCTGAATACCCGGCTGACACTACCGTCGACTGTAAAGACCTTGTCCCGCCCGCTCCGGTGATTACTGCTTTTGACCAGTGCGGTGATGTGCCCGTCGTATTTACTGAAACGATATCCGATTCTTCTTGCGTAAACCTGATGACAATTATCCGTACTTGGATTGCCCAGGATGAGTGCGGTAACATTGATTCGGCTAAACAGGTAATTAATGTTATCGATACAATTCCACCGGTGATGTCCGCCGCTCCAAATGATACGACCGTTTCTTGTGTCGATATGGTACCGCCTGCTGTGAACCTTACCGTAACCGATAACTGCGGTACCGTGCCTGTCGTATTTACTGAAACTGTCTCTGACTCAATCTGTGAAAACACGCTCACCATTACACGCATGTGGGTAGCTGAAGACGACTGTGGTAACATCCTTACAGAAACCCAGGTAATTACAGTGGTCGATACTGTCGCTCCTGTGCTCTCTGAATACCCGGCTGACACTACCGTCGACTGTAAAGACCTCGTGCCGCCCGCTCCGGTGATTACTGCTTTTGACCAGTGCGGTGATGTGCCCGTCGTATTTACGGAAACGATATCTGATTCTTCTTGCGTGAACCTGATGACCATCGTCCGTAAATGGATTGCCGCTGATGAATGCGGTAACTCTGATTCGGCTGTACAGGTTATCAATGTTATTGATACCATTCCGCCAACCATGTCTTCTGCTCCGAACGATACGACCGTTTCATGCCTGGACATGGTACCGCCTGCTGTGAACCTTACCGTAACCGATAACTGCGGTACCGTTCCGGTCGTATTTAATGAAACCGTTTCCGATTCAATTTGTGAAAATACTCTTACCATTACACGCATGTGGGTAGCTGAAGACGACTGTGGTAACATCCTTACAGAAACCCAGGTAATTACCGTGGTCGATACTGTCGCTCCTGTGCTCTCTGAATACCCGGCTGACACTACCGTCGACTGTAAAGACCTCGTGCCGCCCGCTCCGGTGATTACTGCTTTTGATGAGTGTGCCGATGTGCCTGTCGTATTTACGGAAACGATATCTGATTCTTCTTGCGTGAACCTGATGACCATCGTCCGTAAATGGATTGCCGCTGATGAATGCGGTAACTCTGATTCGGCTGTACAGGTTATCAATGTTATTGATACCATTCCGCCAACCATGTCTTCTGCTCCGAACGATACGACCGTTTCATGCCTGGACATGGTACCGCCTGCTGTGAACCTTACCGTAACCGATAACTGCGGTACCGTTCCGGTCGTATTTAATGAAACCGTTTCCGATTCAATTTGTGAAAATACTCTTACCATTACACGCATGTGGGTAGCTGAAGACGACTGTGGTAACATCCTTACAGAAACCCAGGTAATTACAGTGGTCGATACTGTCGCTCCTGTGCTCTCTGAATACCCGGCTGACACTACCGTCGACTGTAAAGACCTCGTGCCGCCCGCTCCGGTGATTACTGCTTTTGACCAGTGCGGTGATGTGCCCGTCGTATTTACGGAAACGATATCTGATTCTTCTTGCGTGAACCTGATGACCATCGTCCGTAAATGGATTGCCGCTGATGAATGCGGTAACTCTGATTCGGCTGTACAGGTTATCAATGTTATTGATACCATTCCGCCAACCATGTCTTCTGCTCCGAACGATACGACCGTTTCATGCCTGGACATGGTACCGCCTGCTGTGAACCTTACCGTAACCGATAACTGCGGTACCGTTCCGGTCGTATTTAATGAAACCGTTTCCGATTCAATTTGTGAAAATACTCTTACCATTACACGCATGTGGGTAGCTGAAGACGACTGTGGTAACATCCTTACAGAAACCCAGGTAATTACCGTGGTCGATACTGTCGCTCCTGTATTTAATATAGAACCAAAAGATACTACAGTAACTTGTGTGGATGAAGTACCGCTTGCTTCTTCTATCACGGCTACTGACAATTGTGGGTTTATACCTGTAGAATTCTCTGAAACTGTTTCAGATTCTACTTGTGAGAACCTGCTTACCATCACCCGGACCTGGACCGCCGCCGATGACTGTGGAAACACAGCATCGGCAACCCAGGTCGTTCGTGTGATCGACACTATTCCGCCTGCTATCTCATCTGCTCCTAATGATACGACCGTGACTTGTATTGATATGGTGCCACCAGCAGCTACACTCACTGTTTCAGACAACTGTGGCACTGTACCGGTGATATTTACCGAAACTGTTTCTGATTCAACCTGTGAAAATACGCTTACCATTACACGCACATGGCATGCCGAAGACCTCTGTGGTAATATCCTCGAGGAAACTCAGATTATAACGGTAATTGATACCATAGCTCCTGTATTCTCCACATCAATACCAAACAGTGATACTATTATTTCATGTATTGCAGATTTACCTCCAGCTACATCAGTTACGGCATCTGATGCATGTGGTGATGTTCCGGTTATTTTTACTGAAAATATATCGGATTCAGTTTGTGCGAACAGTATGACGATTACTAGAACATGGTCTGCAACAGATGATTGTGGTAATATTGCCCTCGCTACTCAAGTATTTACTGTTATTGATACAATATCTCCTATTGTTTTAAATGTTCCTAATGATACAGTACTTAGTTGCTTAGACAATGTTCCAGCTCCTCCGGTGTTAACTGCCAGTGACGCGTGTGGTCCAGTGCCTGTTCTATTTACGGAATCCGTTTCGGATTCTACCTGCGCTAATCTATTGACGATTATTCGTAACTGGACTGCATCTGATGAATGCGGTAATACAACGATAAAAACGCAAATCATTAGGGTTATTGATACTATACCTCCAACACTTTCATCTGCTCCTAATGATACGACCGTGACTTGTATTGATATGGTGCCACCCGCAGCTACTCTTACCGTTTCTGATAACTGTGGTACTGTGCCGGTGATATTTACGGAAACCGTTTCCGATTCAACCTGTGAAAACATGCTAACCATTACCCGCACATGGCATGCCGAAGACCTCTGTGGTAATATTCTTGAGGAAACTCAGATTATAACTGTTGTTGATACCATAGCTCCTGTATTTAATATAGAACCAAAAGATACCACAGTAACTTGTGTGGATGAAGTACCGCTTGCTTCTTCTATCACGGCTACTGACAATTGTGGGTTTATACCTGTAGAATTCTCTGAAACTGTTTCAGATTCTACCTGTGAGAACCTGCTTACCATCACCCGGACCTGGACCGCCGCCGATGACTGTGGAAACACAGCATCGGCAACCCAGGTCGTTCGTGTGATCGACACTATTCCGCCGGCTATTTCATCTGCTCCTAATGATACGACCGTGACTTGTATTGATATGGTGCCGCCAGCAGCTACACTTACCGTTTCTGATAACTGTGGTACTGTGCCGGTGATATTTACCGAAACTGTTTCCGATTCAACCTGTGAAAACATGCTAACCATTACCCGCACATGGCATGCCGAAGACCTCTGTGGTAATATCCTCGAGGAAACTCAGATTATAACTGTTGTTGATACAGTTGCACCTGTATTCAATATAGAACCAAAAGATACTACAGTAACTTGTGTGGATGAAGTACCGCTTGCTTCTTCTATCACGGCTACTGACAATTGTGGGTTTATACCTGTAGAATTCTCTGAAACTGTTTCAGATTCTACTTGTGAGAACCTGCTTACCATCACCCGGACCTGGACCGCCGCCGATGACTGTGGAAACACAGCATCGGCTACCCAGGTCGTTCGTGTGATCGACACTATTCCGCCGGCAATTTCATCTGCTCCTAACGATACGACCGTGACTTGTATTGATATGGTGCCACCCGCAGCTACTCTTACTGTTTCAGACAACTGTGGTACTGTACCGGTGATATTTACGGAAACTGTTTCCGATTCAACCTGTGAAAACGTGCTAACCATTACCCGCACATGGCATGCCGAAGACCTCTGTGGTAATATCCTTGAGGAAACTCAGATTATAAATGTTGTTGATACTGTCGCTCCTGTATTCAATATAGAACCAAAAGATACTACAGTAACTTGTGTGGATGAAGTACCGCTTGCTTCTTCTATCACGGCTACTGACAATTGTGGGTTTATACCTGTAGAATTCTCTGAAACTGTTTCAGATTCTACCTGTGAGAACCTGCTTACCATCACCCGGACCTGGACCGCCGCCGATGACTGTGGAAACACAGCATCGGCTACCCAGGTCGTTCGTGTGATCGACACTATTCCGCCGGCAATTTCATCTGCTCCTAACGATACGACCGTGACTTGTATTGATATGGTGCCACCCGCAGCTACTCTTACTGTTTCAGACAACTGTGGTACTGTACCGGTGATATTTACGGAAACTGTTTCCGATTCAACCTGTGAAAACATGCTAACCATTACACGCACATGGCATGCCGAAGACCTTTGTGGTAATATCCTTGAAGAGACTCAGGTAATCACTATTGTAGATACCGTTGCACCTGTATTCTCACTTGAATACAAGGATACAACTTTAACATGTATTGACGATATGCCACCGGCAACCGCAATAACTGCAAGTGATGCCTGTGGTTTTGTTCCAGTTATCTATTCAGAGACCATATCCGATTCTGTTTGTCTTAATCTACTTACTGTAACGAGAACCTGGTCATCAACAGACGATTGCGGAAACATGGCTTCATTTACACAAATAGTAAATGTTGTAGATACAATACCTCCGGTATTCTTTACTGTTCCGGCAGATACAACGATTGCATGTATGAATGATGTACCAGCAGCACCTGTATTAACAGCATACGATGATTGTGGAATAGTTCCAGTAATATTTAATGAAACAGTTTCTGACTCTGTTTGTAACAATCAACTTCAATTAATAAGAACCTGGAATGCAGAAGATCAATGCGGTAATTCATTTACAGCAACACAAATTATTACAGTAATAGATACAATAAAACCAGTTATCGAATGTCCGCCGGAATTAATTGTTCCTATTGGAGAGGCCATTCCAAATCCATATACAACAATTCAGGAATTTATAGCGGCAGGTGGAAATATAACCGATAACTGTGGCAATCCTGCCCAAATATCAATTGCTATTCTGTTTGAAGAAAGAATTACCGGTAATTTGGCTGATACTATAATTATTACCTATGAATTTTCAGATCGTTGTGGAAATACAGGCACTTGTCAGCAAATAATAATTGTTGAAACTGATGCAGGTACAGAATTATCTTGTACACAATTGCCTGATTATGCCTGCTATGAAGATTTGCCGGCTCCTTATCAAAACCTTGAAGAATTTATTTCATCTGGTGGAACTGTAGTAAGCCGATGTGCTATTGATTCATCAAGCTTTAGTTTCGCAGGCGAGGTTTCTGATGGAAATAGTTGTCCGGAAATAATTGAAAGATATTATCAAATTACAGATTCCTGTGGCAATGTTGTATATTGTACACAAGAAATAAGCATTAATGATACAATTGCTCCTCAAATCACCTGTCCTCCCGGATTTACAGTTGGTGCAGGTGAATCGACTCCTGCCGCATATAACAATTTCGATGCATTTAAAGATGTAGGTGGCGATGCTTCCGACAATTGCGGACTTGATGAAAGCACATTCAATTTACTTAATGAAATTGTTAAACCTAATATTGTTGCTGATACATTAATTCGAAGTTATGAAATCGCAGATTCATGTTCAAATACCGCAATTTGTGAACAGGTTATAATAATACTGCACGATCTTAAGCTTGATTTCAGTTGTCCGGGCGAAACAGAAATACTCGTAGACTGTAAAGCTGATATTCCAGAAGCTTATGCAAGTTTCAGCGACTTTATCAATTCAGGAGGTACTGCATCCAGCGATTGCGGAATTGATGAGGGAACATTTATGGTTATTGCTGAAGTATCTGACAATAATATTTGTCCGGAACAAATTACACGTACTTATGAAGTTCTTGATTCCTGTGGAAACTCACTTACCTGTTCACAAGTATTCATAGTTTATGATAATATTCCTCCAACCCTTACATGTCCGCCTGATACACTTATCCAAACTGGCGGAGCTATTCCTGAAGTGTTAAATAACTATACTGAGTTCGTAAACGCAGGAGGGTTTGCAATTGACAACTGTGGAATTGTTGAGGAAACATTTGCATGGGTTGATGATGTTTCTGATGGAAACGAATTCCCTGAAACTATTACCAGAAATTACGAAATTTCCGACTCATGCGGGAATATTGCTACATGCACTCAATTATTAATTATTGAAGGCGATGCTCAGCAATTTATGAATTGCCCTGCTCCTGTTCAAGTAACGTGTACCAATGATGTTCCTGTACCATTCCAAACTTACGAAGAATATGAAACTGAAGGCGGATCCGTATTCAGTGCCTGTGGAATTGACGAATCTACTTTCACATTGGTTGGTCAGATTGTTAGTGGAGAAACATGTCCGACTACCATAACAAGAAACTACACCATTCAGGATTCATGTGGACATATTATAGCTTGCTCTCACATTATTACCATAAACGATCAGATTCCTCCACAAATTGAATGTCCACCGAGCAAAACTGTTTTACCGGGCGAAAGCTATGCTCCTTATACAACTTTTAATGAATTTGTTATTGCAGGCGGTTCAGCCAGTGACAATTGCGGATTGGTGGAAGGTACCTTCCACCTTAGTTTGGAAGAATACGTTGGAACAGATCCTCAATTAATTACCAGAACTTATGAGATTGCTGATTCCTGTGGCAATGTTGCTACATGCACACAAGAATTAACTGTGTTTAAAACTTCTGACCTACAATTAATTTGTGCTTCTACTCTGGTAATCAACTGTGGAATTCAAACTACACCGCCTCCTTTCAATAGTTATGATGCGTATGAAAATGCAGGTGGTTTTGCAGTAAGTTCACCATTCCCAATTGATGAATCAACATTTAAATACGAGGGACAAATATCGGATGGTGAAACATGCCCTGAAACTATAACAAGGATCTATTCTATTAAAAATTCAAATGGAGATAGTGTATCCTGCGAGCAACTCATTATAATAAACGACATAACACCTCCTCAATTCACCATAAGAAACAAATATGTCGATTGCAGAAGTATTCCTCCAGTTTATAATAATTTAGCAACTCTAAGGCAACACGGCGGAACAGTCACTGATGAATGTTCTCTTGATGCTTCAAGCTTAAAACTTGTGAACGAAAGTTCAGATGGCAAAACTTGTCCTGAAACTATAGTGAGAATTTATGAAATTGCTGATAATTGTGGAAATGTAAGTCGCGCGACTGAATATATTTTAGTCGATGATATCCTGCCTCCTATAATTTTGAAAGAACCAAACGAAAATACTACGGCAGAATGTGGATTGAATGAACCATATGCCAATATTGAAGAATTCAGGAATGCCGGAGGAGATGTAACTGATTTATGCGGTACAGTTACTATGAAATTTATGGGAGATGTACCTGTTGGAGGTGGTTGTCCGAAAATAGTGAACAGAACTTACAGATTCACAGACAACTGTGGCAACTACACAGATTATACACAAAAATTCACAATAGATGATACACAGGCTCCAATTATAATTCAAATACCGGATGATACAACTACTGTTTGTTCTCGCAGCACACTGAATTCTTATGCTGACTTTGTAAAATACGGTGGAATTGTTGAAGACAATTGCGGTATAGATACAAGCAGTTTTGTTCTAACCAGACAATATGATTCAGGCGAGTTGATTTGTCCTAAGGTATATACAAATGTTTACAGAATTCAGGATAATTGTGGCAATCCGGTTACATTCGAACATAAAGTATTGGTAACTGACACCACTCCACCAACAATGACTTGTCCGCCTGATACTGGCTATGAAGCGAATTCACCTGCACCGGAACCGTTTGCAAATTACAATGAATTTATGCAGGCAGGAGGAAAAGCTTCCGATAATTGTGCGATCAACACAGCTTCATTCCAAATGGTTTCAATGGATATAGAAAAAACATCCTGCGCTGATATTTACACCTTTGTATACGAAGTTGCTGATTTCTGTGGAAATACAGTATCCTGTTTACACACTGTTGCAGTTGGAGATATTATTCCGCCAGTAATAGAATGTCCTGCCAACATTTCAGTCACATGTGCTGAAGACGTACCGCCTATAATTCAAACATTTGAAGAATTTGTAGCTGCCGGAGGTGACGCTTATGATAATGAAGATCTGGATATTTCAAGCTTCATGCTTATAAGTGAAACCTATTCAGACACAGTATGTCCCAAAAATCTAATCAGGACTTATCAAATTACAGATCAATGTAATAATGTTTCTGAATGTGAGCATATTATTACTATCACAGATAATATTCCTCCACAAATAAGTTGTCCACCGGGAGTAACTGCAGAATGTGTATCCGATGCACCTGCTGAATTCCAGACTGTTATGGAATTTATAAATGCCGGCGGTTCAGTTAGCGATAACTGTTCTATTGATTCAGCTTCATTTACAATGTTGTTTACTGAAAGTGTTCAAAGTGAAATAGGAAATGAAGTTCTCAGATGGTACTCTATCCAGGATTACTGTGGAAATATATCCTATTGTTCTCAATCAATCAGGTTAACCGACACAATTCCACCAAATGTTGTTTGTAATGAAATCTCAGTTTATCTTGATGAAGACGGTAATTTGGAAATTTCAGATATAGAACTATCGGAAATTGCAAACGGCTCTTCCGATAACTGTACTCCATATGAATCACTTTACTTTACAACTAATATAACGGAATTTGATTGTGGTCAACTGGGTACATCGCAGCAAATCAATGTTGTAGTCATTGACGAAGCCGGTAATTCTTCTCAATGTACCGCAAGCGTAATTATTGACGATACCATTCCACCGGTTGTTTCCTGCATGGATACTCTAATTTATCTGGATGAGGACGGAAATGCAGATTTGAGTGTAAGTATGATTCACAAACAATCGTGGGATAATTGTGGTATTGACACAATGTACATTTCACCAAGTAGTTTTGATTGTTCAGCTACCGGAGATAATTTAGTAACTCTGTACGTTGTCGACAACCGATCAAATGTTGCGGAATGTACCGCCAATGTTACAGTTAAAGATACTATTGCACCCACAATTTTATGTAACGATATTACCATCCAACTTGATTTGGATGCATCATACAGTTTACAGGTTGATGAGTTGATAGCCGGAGTTTACGACGAATGCGGTATTGATAGCATGAGTCTGAATCAGTACAGTTTTAGTTGCGATGATATTGGAAATATATTCGTAACAGTTACAGCAACCGATTATAATAATAATGTTTCATCATGTACTGCTGAAGTTGAGGTATTGGGTAATATTGCTCCTATTGCAGAAAATGATACTGCTTATGTATTACAGAATGAAAGTGTTATTGTAAATGTGGCGAATAACGATTATGATACAAAAACAAACGTAATTTCAACATCAGTTGAAACATTGAATTCTCCGGCCAATGGTGTTGTAGAAGTTGATCCGGCAACCGGATTTATAACATACACACCAAATCCGGGCTTCCTTGGAACAGAAATTATTGCCTACTCCATTTGCGATGACGGAATTCCATGTATGCCAATGTGTGCACAAGCTGTATTAGTAATACATGTAATTGAAGCAAATATTGCACCGGTTGCTGAAGATGATAATTACCAGGTTCTTTGTCATGCTCTGTCTGGAAATGTAATTCATAACGATTATGATCCGGATGACCATATTCTTTATATAGATTCTATTCCGGTTGCAGATGCTAACCACGGTTCGCTCATTCTGGATTCAGATGGAACATTCTTGTACCAGCCCGATGGAGATTATTATGGAATTGACAGCTTTATATACAGATTATGTGATGTTGGAATTCCTTCTCTATGCGATACAGCAATCGTATACATTGAAATTCTGCCGGATAATGATTGTGACGGAATAACTGATTTGGATGACATTGATGATGATAATGACGGAATACTTGACGTTGTTGAAGGAGATCAAACAATAGATTCAGATGGAGACGGTATTTTTGATAGTTTTGATATTGATTCAGATAACGATGGAATACCTGATAACATTGAAGGACAAGGAGAAACAACCTACATTGCACCAGTCGGTTCTGATAATGACTTTGATGGGTGGGATAATGCTTATGATCCGGACAATGGAGGTACACAATTCACTCCGATCGATACAGATGGGGATGGTATACCTGATTATTTGGATATAGATTCAGACGGAGACGGTGTGTACGACTATATTGAAGGACATGATATTGATGCAGATGGAATACCGGATGAATTTAGAACCTATACTGACTCGGATCAGGATGGTTTGGATGACGCCTACGATATTTACGACATCCAGCTAATTCCTTCAACACCATATAACGAAGTTGGCAGTAACGCGCCTTTGCAAGACTTTGACGGAGATGGAAAACGTGACTGGCGGGATACCAACGACGATGAGGATGAATTCATGACCAACGACGAAGACTGGAATAACGACGGTGATTTTAGTAACGATGACATGGATTTAGACGGACATCCTGATTACCTGGACACTGAAACAGACTGTTCATTGTTTATTCCTGAAGCATTCTCTCCGAATGGTGACGGTTCTCACGATTTCTTCCAGATCTTCTGTATCCAACGATATCCGGATGCCAAACTTACTGTATTTAATCGTTCAGGAAACAAATTGTTTGAAAAAGAACATTATGGTAACCTTGCGTACTGGGGATCAGATCAGACTGCATGGTGGTGGGGTACTTCAGAAACAAACTGGACAATTGGAGGCGGAACACTGCCAGCAGGTACTTATGTTTATATTTTAGATTTGGGTAACGGTGATGTGAAAACCGGAACAGTATTCGTTAATCCTTAATAGGTTCAATCTTCATTAAACTCGATCTTCCACATTCCTCTGAAATCATTTAATTTATAACCGGTTGCCAAATCTTCCGGATATAAATTTTGAATCTTTTTATAAGTCCCTTCGTCGATCTCTTCACCAATAACTCCATGACATTTTAAACACGCCGGCATTCCAATCCATATTGGTTTATAGAAAACCAATTTCCCTGCTAATTGTATTATTGTATCGTTTACCGTATTTATTTCTTTATCTGCATAAAAATTCCACAATCCTTTAACCTCATCATTTGTAATAACATTATGCGGATTTCTGTTTTTTTCAGAAACTCTTGAAATGATACAATTATTTGACTGATTTAAACTATCGATAATCTCTGAAGCGTTAATGTTACAAAATTCGACAGCATATTCTGGTCCTCCCTGTTGAATGGCATTTCCAACATTTGAAAGCAGAACACTTTGTGCAAGATTTGCTATATCATTCCCTTTTTGAAGATAGACAGAATATAACTCAGGGGTAATATTTTCTTTTTTTGAGGAATTTGAATTGCAGGAAAGTAAAATAAATGCCGCGAATAATAACAGAATAAAACTTTTTTTCATGACTCGAATTTTTCAAAATTGAATTATCAAGTTATGAAAATGCCATGATTAAAAAAAAGTAAAAAAAAGAAACATTAAAATCGGTTATCTATTTTCTCGAAAATATCTTCAATTACTTTTACTGCTGAATCCCCAATTTCTATCATTCCATCCATAAGTTCTTCAATATCTTCGTCAAAATCTTTTTTTAAATATTCGTCAAGTTTTTGCTTTATTTCATTCTCTTCATCTTTCAAATTATTTAATAAATCTGAAATTGCGCTGGGTTCTTTCATACTTCTGTATTCCAGCTTCAAAGCAATTACTTCAATTTTTTCTTCAGTTGTCAAATCATCTTTAAACTCATCATACCAGTCTACACTGTACAATTTAAAACGTTCATCAGCCCATTCCCAATCATTTTTTGTATAGTCTTCATGATATTTATCAACACGCTCAATAAAATTTTTGAACTTATTAAGATATTCGTCTTTAGTCTCAGGTTTCTGGCACGAGTTCAAAAACAAAAAACTACAAACAACCAAAAGAAAAAAGACTGTTTTTTTATACATCAGAGACAAAATAAAAGGTTTAGTTTATACTTTCCATGGCCATTTTACACAATCTTTAATATCAGGAAACAAAACATAATCTGCTTTTCCTTTCATCGCCAAAGTTGTTACATTAAATCCCCTTAATTGTGCCAATGCAGCGTTCATAGTTTTCCCGGAAACCGAAACATCGTCAACCAAAAGTATTCTTTTCCCTTCGAGGTCAAATTCGGGTTTATGAAGAAGTAGCGGTTCATCGTAGCGTGGATTGTTATTTTCGTCACGATAGTTTAAAGTTAATACCTGAAGTTCAGTTTTAAGATGAAAGGCAGCCAAACTAGCCGGAACAATACCACCTGAACCAATTCCTATAACTAAATCAAATTGTGGCAAATTTAAGCCTTTTAATCTTTCCGATATTTCAATAAATGACAATGGAACCATTATTATATTCTTTTTTGAATTTTCAAAAATATAAAATTAACCCTTAATCTTTGCCTTTCCGGCTTGTTCATCATCTTCATAAATTGGAATCTCAACAAAAAAAGTTGTTCCTTTCCCCATCTGTGTTTCAAACCACACTTTACCAGAAAAATTCTCAACTATATTTTTAACGATTGCAAGCCCCAATCCCATTCCGCTTGATTTTGTAGTAAAACTAGGGCTGAAAAGTTTTTCCCTAAGTTCCACCGGAACTCCGGTTCCATTATCGGAAACTGAAATGAGTGCCATTTTATCTTTCTTTTCCAGTAAAATTCTGATCTTACCTTCTCGGGAATCCGGTATTGATTGAATACCATTTTTGATGAGGTTGATTATTGCTCGCGATAACTGTTCCTGGTCGGCTTCAACCTTCACATCTTCCATATTGTTAAAATCAAATTCAATTTCCGCTGAATCATGAGATTCAAACAGTGCAATCACCTTTTTAATTTGTTTAACAAGCTCAAAGACCTGACTGCGAGCTGTTGGAATTTTTGCAAAATTTGAGAATTCCGTAGCAATGTTAGAAAGGTTATCTATTTGCTCTATCAATGTTGCAGTAACACGTTCTATATATTCGTCATATTCCTTCCCTCTGCTTTTTGCCCTTTGCAGATGCTGAATATTAAGTTTCATTGGGGTGAGCGGATTTTTAATTTCGTGCGCAATTTGTTTAGCCATTTCACGCCACGCCGATTCCCTTTCCGACCGGGCCAGTAAATCTACGCTCACTGCTAACTCCTCAACTTTTTTATTGTATTCCTTTACAAGACTTCCAATCTCATCGTGCTTGTTATATAATATTGGCTCGTTTCTCTTACCTAATTCCATTTTCTGCAGATTTTCCTGAATTACAACCAACGGACGTGTAATTTGATTGGAAATAAATACAGCCACAATAATACTAGCTAAAAAAAGCAAAACATACAGGTTGATAAAGGCTACAATAAAAGTTGAAATTTCCTGACTATATGTATCCTGTCGAATAAAATACGGGAGATTAATAATTCCAAGATCAGCACCACGATAATTTATTATGGGACGATATGCTGAAAGATAGGAAAGTTCACCTATTTTTTCCGGTTGGAAATAACTGCTTTCTAATTTTCCCGAAATTTCATAGTAAGCCTGAGCGTTTATTCGTGTTGATACTAGTCCACGATCATAAATCTCAAACCGGGAAGATGAAAGTAAATCTCCATTATTCCCATAAATATTTATATCGGTTCTGAAAATATTAGATAATCTATTCAATTCATCGTCTAACACATAAATAAGTTCATTTGTAATTGAATCTTCATTCTCCAGTAATAAATCTATTTCTTCTGCAATCGACTTCATTTTTTCATCCAAATCATCGCGGTGCTTCGTTCTGTACCTATCTATATTATAAAATATAGTGGCCAGTGCAACAACTAATAGAGAAACAAATACAATTGAAATAATGGCTGCCTGAATTTTGAATTTCAAATCAAAATTAATTCGGCGCTCTCTCAAATCTCTACCTCCAATTAACAATAATATCATTACCGTAACGAAATAGAATACAAACAAATATGGAAAAGAGATAAGATAATCAACTATGGTAAGAAGTTCTCGTGAAACAACAACATAATTATCCTCATAAGTATTGTATATGAGATGTTCCATACCATCCCATTTTTTATATGTATATTCCTGATCAGTAATAAACGAGAATTCATCTTCTGAAGACTGAAGATAACCATCAACATAAGTATTATAGTTATAGTCACCGTATTTATCTGTTAATTCCCTTCCGTAATATTTTGCATAATTAAATTTCTTAAACTCATCAGATTTCATCCCCGATTTATCAATCAATAATTCGGGAAATCCAATTCCTTCAAACAATAAATCGGAATCAATATCTATAAATATGGAAGCCTCGGTACCATATCTCAAACGTCCGGTATATGAAATGCGCCCATTCATGTTATCCATAAAATAAAAGTAAGTATCTTGTATACGCATCCCCTGGCTGGCAATCAATTCATCAAAATTCGAGTAACAATCTACCGTATCCCCACTCTCCTGAAGAATCAACTTGTCTTCTGGGTAACATACGTATACACTAACAATGTATTTTCTGAAATAACTATTATTGAAATAAGTTTCCAACAGATAATTCTGTACTTCCTCATTTGCATTATCCTTAAATAGCAACTCCATTATTTTGGAGTCGCGCATGATTCGATCCTGAATTTCAGTCAGAAATATTTCTGCTGCCGGATCATGTTCGGCCACCAAAATATCGGCAAGTAATTTTTGCTGTCCACGTTCTTTTTGAATATTTGTACTATAAATAGCTAAAAGCGAATATATTGCGCTAACAGATACAAAAATTATCAAATAGCTTAACGTAAATTTTTGTAAATAATTCCGGCTAAAAAATATCGCCAAATTTGAAGAAACAATAAAATAGACCAGTACTGTATAATATACTTTTTGAATAGAAATAAGTTGAATAATTCCCAAAAATAAACCAATAGCAAATACTAGACCAGCAAATTCAATATACTTAAAATCATCTCTTGCCTGCAAATTCACTTTAATTGTGAAAAACAATACCGCAAGCAGAAATAACCCAACTGCAAAAATACCGAGAACACTTTGAGAGGAGATTTCCGTTATTTTATTAAAAGAAAAAGAAAGTGTCGAATTAATTATAAGCCCCTGGATATAGTAATCAACAAGAAGATACAAACTCCCTGCAAAGAGCAAAAACAAAGCAACTATAAATTTTCGGGAAAGGTTTGAGCTTTCATGCAGAAACTGAATGTCCAGATCCATAGCAAAATTATACATCCAGAAAAAGAAAAATATAGCAAACAGCACAAAATCGCCCATTGAAGGAAGCCAACTATTTAAGGCAAAGAATTCCGGATTAAAAAACTTTAGATGAAAAAATACTTTGGGAATTTGAAAGATGAGATGCAACCAATAAACTATAAATAAAGTTGTTGCAAGCGTTAAAAGTTTGAGAAAAAACGGGGATTCAGACTCAATAAATTCCTTCCTAAAATAAAATAATAAAATAAATAAGCCTGCTAAATATATCGCACCCGGAAAATAAAGTTGCTTTGTGGTGCATAAATAATCTCCGGCCGGATAAACTGAAAAAAGATATTTTCCATCCTTATCGACAATTTTTGGGAGAATTTGAATATCTTCTTCGACAATGTCGTACTCTTCAGGTAAATTATATTTTTCTAAAAAGTTATTTTTCAGATACTTATTTTCATAGTAAAAATTATTTTTTATCAATTGCAATCCAACCAAATCAACATTTTCTTTTTTTAATGATTTAACCAGATAATAACCATTTGGTAGCTCTACCAGATCATCCAAAACTTCAAATTGAGTAATGGAATCATAAAATGCAAAGGAGCGGTCTGACCAATAACTTAATAAACCCGAATTATATATGAGATATCCAACACCTTCTTCCTCCTCTGACAAGCCATTGGTATTTAAGTAATCATTTAATTCAGTCCAATAGTCTTCATGATTTGTTATTTCAGAAATATCCTGCAGATTTTGTTCCATCCGTGTTTCATCTTCGATTAACTGATTCTGAAAATCATTAATCAAATGATCTTCCGGATGCTTGTTTAAAAAACCATTTTCGATAACAGCTGCACAGATAAACAGGCAAAGAGAAATGATTAAATAAATATTTTTATTGAGTCTTAGCAGCATATTAGTCATGATGATACGGTTCTCCTTTTATAATAGTAAAAGCCCTGTAAAATTGCTCAACACACAAAAGTCGCGCCATTTGATGCGAAAATGTTAGTCGTGACAACGAAATTTTTGAATTAGCTTTTTCATATACTTCATTAGAGAAACCATAAGGCCCGCCAATTATAAAAACAAGCTCTTTTATGCCGTTTACCATTTTCTTTTCAAAAAATAGGGAAAATTCTTTTGATGTATACATTTTACCTTTTTCATCAAATAAATGAATTTCTTTACCTGTATAATTTTTTGAAAGAATAATTTCGCCTTCTTTTTCCTTCTGCTGCTCTGTAGTTAAATTTTTGGCATTTTTTAAATCCGGAATGACTTCAATTTCAAAAGGAACATAATGTTTCAAACGTTTTGCATACACTTCAATTGCTTCTTTCAAATAGGTTTTATCTGTTTTACCAACAACTAATAAAGTAAGCTTCATTCCGTTAATTGAATTTTAATTTTATAAATTTACACTAAAATTAAGTGTATTCTTTGTTTTTGCACAGTTTTTGCTATCAGATCGACACTTAATAATTGAAAAGTATGACTTCATCAAAAAAACTATTTTTTACAGCATTATTAACTATTGGATTGGTTTTTACTACTATTTTATGTAATGCGCAAATTCCTAACGAAATTATTCAGGGTTTAAAAAAAGGAGAAGTAAAAGTATTATCTCGCTATTTTAATCAGAACATTGAACTGGTTGTGCTTGAAAATGAAAATGTTTACAGTAAAGCACAGGCGCAGCAAATTGTAGGCAACTTTTTTAATGATTATGTTCCAAGCGATTTTAGTATTATACATGACAGCAACAGCAGCAAAGAGGGAGCAAAATCTGTTATTGGAACGCTTGTGACTTCAAAAGGCAATTTCAGAGTATATTTTTTATTAAAGCAAAAAGAAGGGAAAGAATATATTCATCAACTAAGAATTGAAAAAGAATGACACCCCAATGAAAGAGGGTTTTATTAAGGAATCTCGGTTAAAAAAATTTGGGAAGAAGATAGTCGAGAAGGCACAAAAAGTTTCACTGCCTTTTTTTGATGGTGTTCCCATTTATAATGTTGCCCTGTTTTTCTGGAGAAGTATCGTTAACGGTTCTATCACAACCCGGGCATCAGCTATTGCTTTTTCGTTTTTTATCGCATTTTTCCCTTTTGTAATATTTCTATTTACTCTAGTCCCATACATCCCGATCGAAAATTTCCAACAAGAATTATTTATTCTTATTCAGCAGATGGTACCGGGAAGTACGTTCAAAACCATTGAAGGTACCATTGAAACCATTGAAGGAATACTTTTAGAACAACGTGGTGAATGGTTGTCGATTGGTTTCTTTATGGCTTTAATCTTTTCTACCAACGGATTAGCTTCTATGATGAGTGCTTTTGATGCCACAATACATAGCATTAAGAGGAGACCATGGTGGAGCCAACGCCTGGCTGCCATTTACTTGTTATTGATTCTATCCATTCTTTTAACATTAGCTATTACTTTGTTAACAGGTGGTCAAACTTTTATTAACTACCTTGAAAGCCATGGCTTTATTCGTGATAGTGTTAACGTATTTTTATTGACTATAAGTAAATGGATAATTACGGTTGCTCTTTTCTTTTTCGCCTATTCTTTTTTGTACTATATGGCTCCGGCAAAAAAGACCAAATGGCGATTTATTTCAGCGGGAGGAACACTTGCAACTATTCTAACAATTATTGCAATAGGAGGATTTGCATTCTACATCAATAATTTTAGTCAGTATAACAAACTGTATGGTTCGATTGGTACACTGTTAATAATCTTGTTGCTTATGTACCTTATGTCTTTAATTTTGCTGATTGGCTTTGAGTTGAATGCAAGCATTTATCAGGCTCATGCTGAAAAAGAAGAAGAAGACAATATTTAAACCGTGAGTTAAATCTCCAAATCCTATTTCTTACCCTGCTTAAAAAGTAACTCTTTTTCTTCCTTAGTTAGGCTTTCGTAACCTGATTTTGCAATTTTATCGAGAATCCGGTTTATTTCGTCCTGTTGCTTATTTTTTTGTCGGTTATATTCGTAGTCGTCGCGTGGTGGTTGCTTGTGAGTGACTTTCATCTTACTTTTCTGTGTGAACGTATCCGGGATTTTGTTAAGAAATTTGACCAATCCCCTGCCCCAGTCTTTACCTCTCCGGAGTTGGTAAATATAAAACCATCCCCAAGCGGCACCTCCCAGATGCGCAATATTCCCTCCCGGATTGGAAGATGATATGCTAATTACGGAAAGTAAAACATAAAATCCGGCCACATACTTTAAAGCCACAGGGCCAACAAACATCAAATGAATCTCGCGGTTTGGATCATAAACGGCAACAGCAACCAAAATTGCAAAAATTGACGCAGAGGCTCCCAGTAACAAACCATTAACGGATGCAAAGACTGGGAAAACACTGTAAGAAACCATGTACAATATACCGCCTGTAATACCTCCCAATAAGTAAACACTTAATAACTTGTTTCCTTCAAAATGAAAAAGAAACAATTTCCCAAACCAATATAACCCCAAAAGATTAAAAAGAATATGCAAGAAACTTTCATGTAAAAACATGTAAGTGATTATTGTATAAGGCTGACGAATCAGGTTATTTACATCTGATGGTAGCGACAGCCAATATGTAAGAGAAAAAGGCTGATTGGAAAGTATGGAAAATACGGCAACCAATTTTACCAGTAAAAATACACCAAGATTAATATAAATTAACCTTGTCAGAACAGAACCTTCCTTAAACGTATGTTTTATGTCGTTAACAATATCCATATCTAATAAAAGTTTCTGGAATTTTTATTCCAGTATTTAATGAGTATGAACCCAAACAACATTCCTCCAAGGTGTGCAAAATGAGCAACATTACTTCCCGGCTGTGCCAATCCTAGATAAAGTTCGACTAAGCCGTACCCGATAACAAAATATTTGGCTTTAATAGGGATAGGTGGGAAGAGTAACATTAACTGTGTATTGGGGAACAACATTCCAAACGCAAGCAATATACCGAAAACTGCACCCGATGCTCCAACTGTTGGAATATTGACAATTGCATAATAGAAATTATTCATTACACTGCTCGCTGTAGCAACATATCGAGTACTTTCCGGATTATCCAACCATTCGTTTGCTAAGGTCATTGAAGCATTGTATAGATTCCCTCCGCCATTCGTATACACAAGACCAGACATTTGTTTCTCATGACTGGTTATAAAATCATAGAATTGTTCAGCCGAAGGTGCATTTTGAAAAGCTTCAATTGTATTCTGAATTGATGAAATTTCAAAATAACTAATCAAAGTATGTAATGCAATGGCACCTATTCCGGTTATCATGTAATACATCAAAAAACGTTTAGGTCCCCAAACACTTTCCAATACTCGGCCAAACATCCAAAGCGCAAACATATTGAAAAGAATATGTGTGAATCCTCCATGCATAAACATATACGTAATTATCTGGTGTAGCATAAATTTATCAGAACCGGGGTAGTGCATTCCAAAAATATCCACTAAATCAACACCCATATTCTTGAATACCCAGGTGGCGATCAGGAAAAGTACGTTAATGATAATAAGATTCTTTACAACCGGAGGTATATTGTTTAAAACAGGCCTATAATTCATGAACTATTATTTTCAGTTTCTATTTTCTAATATTTTGTAATTCAAATTTAAACACTGTCTCAGCAATTGCCAGACCAATTTAAAAATCCTTTAAAATAACGACATAATGTCATTTCGAAAAACTTTTTTCGATATCTTCTGTCTGAATTATTGTTAAAACCTTCTTCCCATCAGGTGTAAAATTAGGCGTCGCACAAGCAAACAAATTGTCGATCAAACGATCAATTTCTTCCTGTTTTAACTCAATTCCATAGTTTAGCGCTGATACTTTTGCCAATGAACCGGCTATTTGTTCCTTGGCCTTTTTCTTCGCTTCCATAGGTGAATTCTTGTATTCCTCCAACATTTTTTCAATTATCAATTCAGGAGAAGATACGTCAAGAACACCCGGTGTGCCGTTTATAATAAAGGTATTTTTGCCGAACTCACGAATATCAAATCCAAGGGAAAGCAAATCAGAAAGAATACTTTTTAAAAGTTCAGAGTCTGCAGGATTTAATTCCAAGGTTTGCGGAAAAAGTTGTTGCTGGCTGGCCACGGAATCTGATTTAAGCACTTCCAAAAATTTTTCATAAAGAATCCGTTCGTGTGCACGCTTTTGATCGATAACCATCAACCCGGATTTGACAGGTGTTAAAATATACTTTTGTTTTACCTGTAAGAATTTTTTCCCCGTGAACTGCTCTTTGGTTTGCCCGTACAAATTATCTTTATTTTCAGAATCAAAATGTACCTGCCGAGTTTCACCGGGAATTTCCTTTTTATTCGACTCATACAAGTCTTCCCAGTGATCGAGATTACTTTTATCCTTTTTAAATTCTTTATTTCCAAATGAAAGTCCCGATTTTTCTGTATCAAAGGGATTGTAGTCCGGATCTATTTTTATATCCGGGAAGGAAATTTCTGAAACATCTCTTTTCGAAACAGGAATATCAATACTCCCTCGCTGATCAAAATCGATAGAAGGTACGACATTGTATTTGCCCAAAGACTCCCGGACTGAAGCATGTATTATTTGCCAAATAGCACGATCGTTTTCAAATTTTATTTCGGTTTTTGTTGGATGAACATTTATATCAATATTCGCCGGGTCCAATTCAAAAAACAAAAAATACGATGGAAACGTATCCGGTGGAAGCAATTTCTCATAGGCTTGCATCACAGCTTTATGAAAATAGGGATGCCGCATAAAACGTCCGTTTGCAAAAAAGAACTGTTCACCAATCGTTTTCCTTGCAAACTTTGGCTGCCCCACAAAACCATGAACTTTTATGAGACTCGTTTCTTCCTTTACCGGTACCAGACTTTGATTTAAAGTTTTTCCAAAAACATCTACAATCCGCTTTCTGTAATTCGTTTTGGAAAGTTCATATAATGGTGCGTTGTTATGGTAAAAAGAAATTTTTATTTCAGGGTTGGGAATTGCAATCCGCTGAATTTCATATATAATATGTTTTAGTTCGGTAGTATTTGACTTTAAAAATTTTCTTCGTGCAGGAACATTAAAAAAAAGATTTTTAATTAAAAAACTAGTTCCGTTTGAGCAAGCTGTTGGCTCCTGCTTTTTTACTTCTGATCCAACAATGTGAAGGGAAGTACCCAATTCGTCTTCTGTCCTTTTTGTTTTAAGTTCAACATCAGCTATGGCAGCTATTGACGCGAGAGCCTCTCCCCTGAATCCCATGGTTCGGATACAAAAAAGATCATTAGCAGAATTAATTTTTGAGGTTGCATGACGTTCAAAAGCCATGCGCGCATCTGTAGGAGACATGCCACATCCGTTGTCACTTATTTGGATAAGCGTTTTTCCCGCATCCTTAACATGAACTATAATTTCGGTGGCACCTGCGTCGAGCGAATTTTCGATTAATTCTTTTACAACCGAGGCAGGCCGCTGAATTACTTCACCCGCGGCAATCTGATTGGCAACGGAATCGGGTAATAACTGTATAATATCACTCACTAAAACGTAAAATCAGAATAAAAAAACAAATAAAAAATAAGTGTCAGAATCAGAATTAGAATAATCAAACGTGTGTTGGAACTTTTTCTGGCTTTTTCCGATGATTTTGCCTGCCAACCCTGTGACCTCCTGAACTGACCTCTAACATTTGGACGGTAGGGTTTTCCATCATCCACTTTTTCATCTACAATTCCGAGTTCCTCCTTTATTCGTCTTTCCCTGTCATCCCGTTCCTCCTGATCAGGATCATGAAACCGTGGGGTTATATGAAACTTTTTGGTTCCGGGTGTATAAAAAAATTTCCCTATCATAATTTATAATTCTGTTGTACAAAGATACTGTTTATAAAACAAATATTGTTCCATTTGGATTACACACAAAAACCGAATTATATTGATTTTTCAAGAATTGTCATTAACTCTATTTCATTTAACAACACAGGATTTCCTTTCATGCTACTCGCATTTTTTGCCTTTTCAACCAATTCCGGAAAATCCTTGTTTGCTAACCCAAAATCTGACAAAGGTGGAATTTTAAGTTCCCTAATTAATTCTTTTACCCATTCTGTCCCATCTTCAGCTTTGGCAATTTTATCACCCGTTAAAATTTTCGCAAGAAGATCGTATTTTTTTAATTGTTCCTTTTTATTTCTTTGTTTTATTCCTTCAATATTTGTTTCCATTACTGCAGGTAAAAGACAAGCACAAATTGCCCCATGTGCCACTGGAAACATTCCCCCCATTGGGCCTGCAAATCCATGTACCGCACCCAATTTTACATTAGCCAAGGCCATTCCACCCAACATACTTGCCATCGACATATTTTCTCTGGCCTCAAGATTATTGCCATCTTTAAATGCTGTCTCCAAAGAATTGGATATTCTTTCCATACCATCAGCGCAAAGAAGATCAATAAACGGATTTGATTGATTCGACACAAAGGTTTCAAGTAAATGTGTCAATGCATCAACTCCGGTGCTTGCCGTTAATTCTGGTGGCATCGACATGGTTAGAACCGGATCTACCAATGCTACATCCGGATACATTTTGTTACTGCGCAGGCTTACTTTTACATTATGTTCAGCCGATTTAATTACCGAATTTTTTGTAACCTCTGCACCTGTCCCCGAAGTGGTTGGTACTGCTATACATGGAAGTGGTTGGTCTACCAATGCTTTACCTTGCCCTATTACCTCAAGATAATCTAAAAGTTCGCCTTTGTTTGGTACCATTGCGGCAATAGCTTTTGCACTGTCAATTACACTTCCACCACCTAATCCAACAACAAGGTTGCAACCTGCAACACGTGCAAGATTTATTCCTTCATTTATAATAGTTGTTGTTGGTTCCGATTCAACGGAATAAATTTCAACTTTGCAATCTCTTTTTCGGATTTTAACCAGCACCTGTTCTGCACGTTCTGTATTTTTCCCTGTTACCAACAAAATATTGTTTCCCATTGAAGAAATCAAATCCGGTAATTTTTCAGTAGTATAATTGCCAAAAATAATTCGTGTAGCAGTAGCAAATTCAAAATTTAAATCCATTGCATAATAATTAAAAGTCATAAGTATTAAATAATAAATACATTAAAAACATCAAAACTTTGGTTAATAAATGAATACTCGAAAAACCTGAAGTAAAGCTATAAAATGATAACCAGAGCTTTTGTTTTCAGTTCAAGGTTTTAGTCCCACCCTTTTTCATCCGGATGAACATTATTAAACTTTATGGCTGTTCGTGGCTCAGCCATCATTTCAGCAACTGTATCGCGCCATTTCCTGTAATGCAAAGTTTCTTTGTGTTTAGCCGGATCTTCCGGAGTACGATAAACTTCGACCAAAACAAAACGTGTCGGATCCTCCTGTTGCTGAACAAAGTCAAAGCGAGCAATTCCCGGTTCATTCAAACTGTTTTTGGCGTTTTCAACCGTTGCGTCAATAAAATCCTCAATCCTATTTTCTTTTACATGAACAAAAACGTGTACAATAAACATAACCTTGTTATTTAAATAATCTAATACAAATTTAAAAAAGTAAGATGGATTCCCGTTTTTTGGAAATGGTTTCGCCTTGCACGTAAAAATACTATTTTAAAACTCCACTAACTAAATTAAAAATGGAATTTATTGATCAGTCAAATAAATTTTAATGGGGCTGGAAAAATAACAGGAACAAACAATAAAAAATACAGAGCTAATAAATGAAACGTAATTATACTTTTGAAATCCTTCTAATTCTAGCGTTTCATTATTCCGTAACACATGATTTTCAAGATAATATCAACACTTCTTTCTAAATTAACACTACCATAGTTACCTGCTGAAAGAGGCATTTCCAACCCTTTTATTGCTGTGGTAATCCCAATTGCAGCCAAATTAAAATCGTAAATTTCAAATTCATTTTTCCGGACACCTTCAATCAGAATTCGTTTAATCATACGAATTTCATCCTGCTCATATTTATGTTTTATTTCTTCAATAAAATCAACAGCCGTTACATCACTTTCTATGGCGTGATAAAAATTGGCAAGGCTTCTGAAAGTAGAAAGTTTGGTCAAAATATAATCCCGAAGTTTATCAACCGGATCAGTATTTCGGTTTATTACGATTTCAAGTTCACGGGCTAGAATTTCAACTTCCTTAATAATGACAGCCTGAAAAAGATCTTCTTTACTTTTAAAATAGTAATAGAGTGAACTTTTCCCTTTTCTTACCGCATTTGCAATATCGTCGAGTGTTGTTTTTTTATAGCCGTATTTACTAAAAATCTCACGGGCAATTTTTAAGATGGCTTCCCTGTTCTGGTCTTTTTTATTGCCATTATCCTGGTTGATCTGCATTTTTAGTCTGTTTTTTTACATAAAGAAGTAAGCAAATATAGCGATTTATTTTACCCGTAAAAACGTTTTTGAATTTTTTACTATAACAGACGAGTTCATATCAACTTTCCTAAAACACCTTTAAATAGCTGATGATTTTCTATTTAATATTCGAAGAACTAGTTTCACTTTTCAGCTAAAAGGAAATCAAGCTGCTTTCTTTCCAGATTCGTGCGCCATATTTTAACAGTTATCTCATCGCCAAGTTGGTACTTTTTATGCGTATGTCTCCCCACCAGTGCGTAATTCCTTTCATCAAAAATATAAAAATCGTCATCCAGCTCACGAATAGGAATCATTCCTTCAATTTTATTTTCCAATTCAACATACACTCCCCAGTCGGTAATTCCGGAAATTACGCCCGGATAAATTTTCCCGATGTGATCCTGCATAAATTCAACCTGTTTGTATTTAATTGATGCGCGTTCAGCATTTGCGGCTTTGGTCTCCATATCGGAAGAGTGACGGCATAAATCTTCAAATTTTTGCTCGTTCACGGATCTTCCACCAGCCAAATATCTTTCCAACAGCCGGTGAACCATCATATCCGGGTAACGACGAATAGGTGATGTAAAATGCGTATAGTATTCAAATGCCAGGCCATAATGTCCAATATTTCTGGTTGAATATTCTGCTTTTGCCATAGCCCGGATAGCCAATGTTTCAACCACATTTTGTTCTTTTTTACCTTTTACATTGTTTAACAAGTTATTCAATGAGTTTGCCACAGCATTTGGTGTAGAAAGTTGAATTCCGTATCCGAACCTGTGGATAAAAGTATTAAACGAAACCAGTTTATCCGGATCGGGTTTGTCGTGAATTCGGTATACAAATGTTTTGGGTGATTTTTGTTGTTTTACCCTTCCTATTTTTTCCGCAACAAGCTTATTTGCCAACAGCATAAATTCCTCAATCAGTTTATTGGAATCTTTTGCCTCTTTGAAATAAACCGAAAGAGGTTTACCTTTCTCATTGATATTAAATTTTATTTCAATCCTGTCGAAGGCTATTGAACCTTTTTTAAATCTTTTGTCACGAAGTTTTTTTGCCAGCTCATCCAGCTTTAAAATTTCTTCCTTTAAATCTCCTTCACCGGTTTCAATAATTTCCTGCGCCTCTTCATAGGCAAACCGCCGATTGGAATGTATTACAGTTTTTCCGAACCATTCATTTAAAACCTCTCCTTTATCATTCATTTCAAAAATGGCTGAAAAACAAAGTTTGTCTTCATTTGGACGAAGAGAGCAAACACCATTTGACAATCGCTCAGGTAACATCGGCACAACACGATCGACCAAATAAACAGAAGTTGCACGGTTTTTAGCTTCTTCCTCTATTATTGAATTTGGAGTTACGTAATGCGTTACATCTGCGATGTGAACTCCAATTTCCCAATTTTCATTTTTTAATTTTTGAATAGAAAGTGCATCATCAAAATCTTTTGCATCTGCAGGATCAATTGTAAACGTTGTAACCTGGCGTACATCCCTGCGTTTTTGCAATTCATCCTCCGGAATTTCCATGGGTATTTTTTCTGCTGCTTTATCTACATTCTCCGGAAATCGATGAGGTAATTCAAATTCTGCTAAAATCGCGTGCATTTCAGCATCGTTATCGCCTGTATCGCCTAAAACTTCTTTAATTTCACCAAAAGGACTGCGGGCATGCGATGGCCATTCCAATATTTCTGCAATTGCCTTTTGTCCGTCTTTTGCACCTTTTAATTTTTCTTTTGGAATAAAAATATCAAACCCAACTTTACCGGCAGGAACCAGAAATGCAAAATTCCTGGAAGACTGAATCGTACCTACAAATACCGATTTTGCACGTTCAATAATTTCAGTGACCTCACCTTCTAAATCGTGTTTTTTCCTTCGGGCATACAAATGAACGCGTACCTTATCACCTTCCATTGCATGTTTAAGATTTCGTTGCGAAATCAAAATCGGTCGATCAACCTCATCACTGTTCACATAAGCAAATCCCTGGGGTTGAAGTTCAACAACACCGGAAACAGCTCCGGTTTTTGCTTTCAGCTTATATTTGCCACGGGATATCTGATCAAGATATTCATCTTCTTTTAACTCCTGCAATACCACATGGACAAGCTTACGGGTTTCCGGATCTTTTATCGAAAGCCAGTTCGAAATTTGTTTATAATTTACTGTTTTTGAAGGCTCTTCATAAAGGATGGAAAGAATTGCATTTTTGAGCTTTTTTTTGTTGAATGTTCCGGCTTTTTTGTTTTTTAAATATCGCTTTTTTTTATTCTTCTTTTTTGTCATACTGTCTTTTAATAAATTATTGACAAGTTAGTTTTTTTTATTCTAACCATTGTCTTTACTTTTTGGTTTTATAGTTGGTTTTATAGTTTCCTGAAGGAACAAAATTTCATCATAAACCATTTATCCGTTCATTATTAAGAAAACGATTTAGGAAAAATTCAGGTGTTGTAAGTTAATTTAACAACACATAACATTCATTGTTTGCAGGAATTTGTATGTTTGTAATCCATTTTAATTTGATGAAATATTTAGCGAAAATACCTCTTTTTATTGTTACAGTTTTGGCATGGATTGTAATTATTTCATCATGTGCTAATCAGGGGATGCCTACAGGCGGACCGCGGGATTCTATCCCACCGGTTTTGGTTAGTACTCAACCTGAATACAGAGCGTTAAATTATGATAACAACGAGGTTAGATTTACTTTTAATGAGTATGTAGTAACCGACCAAATTTCAGATGTACTTGTTGTTTCACCTCCTCTGGAAAAAAGACCTACCGTGAGAACCAGGTCTAAAACTCTTATTGTTCAGTTCAATGAAGAGTTAAAGGATAGTACTACATATTCGCTTGATTTTAAAAATTCGATAGAGGATAACAATGAGAGAAATCCATTGAAAAATTTGAGATTCTCTTTTAGTACCGGCGATACATTTGATTCACTTCGCGTAGCAGGTAAAGTAGTTAACGGATTTAACATGGACCCTGTTGAGGGCTCACTGGTTTTATTGCATGATAACCTTCATGACTCTACGATTTTTACCGAGCGACCCGATTTTATTGCCAAAACGGACGAACTGGGTATTTTTATGATCGATAACATTCCATCCGGCACATACCACTTATTTGCCATCAATGATGCTAATTCAGATTTAAAATACAATGAAGGAGCTGAGGAAATTGCTTTTTATGATTCAATCGTAGTTCCGTCCGCCGAATTTGTGGAAGAGTTGGACACTCTGGTTAACGGAGTTGACTCATTACTTATTACCGGTCATGTACATTTTTCCCCTGAACCTATTTATTTAAAACAATTTACAGAAAATTTATTTGAACAATATTTTGACTCTTACAAACGGGAAGACCGCTACAAAAGTATTTTTGTTTTTAATGAATCTGTTAGTGATACGTTTGATGTTCAATTGATAAATATTGATGCTCAGGATTGGTACATGCTTGAACCTGACATAAACATGGATTCAATAACCATGTGGATTACCGACACACTTATCGCAAATATGGATACATTGGTAATGGATGTTTCCTATTTCCAACTTGACACTGCTCAACAATTATATGTACATCATGATACGATTCAAATGAATTTCTCTGAACCGGAAGAAATTGAGACACCGAAAAGCAGACGAAGAAGCAGAGCAGATAATGAAGAGCAAGAGAATCTTCCACCACCAATCGAACAGTTCAGATGGACAGTTTCTTTTGGCCAAACAGTAGAGTTAAATGAAGATTTGAAGATAACTTCACCCCAGCCATTAAAAAGCATCAATGAAAATAGCATTAACTTGTATTTAAGCGATGATACATTAAGAGCGCCTCTTGAATACCGGTTTATAAAAGATACTTCTGAATGGAGAACCTATAATATTTCCTTTGATTGGGAACCGGAAACAAAATACACCCTTGAAATTGATTCAGCCGGTGCGGAAAATATTTATGGCATAACCAGCAGAAAACTAACAAGCGAATTTGAAACACGCGAAGAAGATTATTATGGAAGAATCCTGGTTGAATGTTCAAATGTGAGTGTATCAACTATTGTACAATTGATGGATAGTAAAGAAAAACTTCTGACTGAAAAAAAAATATCGACAGACCAAACTGTTATTTTTGATTATCTTAATCCTACGAAATACATACTTAAAGTTATTTTCGACACCAATAACAATGGCGAGTGGGATACGGGAAGTTACCAGGATAAATTTCAGCCGGAACAGGTTTATTACTGGAATAAAGTTATCAAGGTTCGTTCAAATTGGGATAGCACAGTTCCATGGGATTTGACGCCTGATCCAACTTACGTAAAAGTAGTTATTGATGAGGAACTCGAAGAACAACGGAGAAAAGAAGCTGAAGAGGACGCCCGACGCGAAGAGGAAAATCAGCGGCAGCAACAGCAAATTAATCCGATTCAGATACCGGGAGGAGGAGGAATTCAACAACAACGTCGCTAATTCGACTTCTTTGGTATTTTTTTATACTTTTAAACAAAAATCTCAATTATTATGGCAAGCATAAAAAATCTTAAAAAAGATATTGATCTGGTAATGTCTTTAGTAATTAGCGATTGTTTTTTGGTTCTTGAAGAGAACTCAAAAGTTGAGGATGAAAAGGTTCTGGATATCGTAAAAGAAGTTATCGTAAGACATCGTGAATTCAGGATTAGGGCCAATCATCCGGACGGGAAAGAAAATCCAAAAATGGTAAAACAGTTCTACAGGAAACTGATTGACGATCTATTAAATGTGGCTGACAAGTCACTTGAAAAACTGTCAGAATTGGTTAAAAAAGCTGCCTAGGAAGATAGCTGGATATGCTATTTTTTCACCAAGCGGAACTTTTTCTGTGCTACAGTTTCGCCTTCTAAATAAGTAGTAATTTCCCAATCTCCAAGTTTATCTTCCAGCGGTTCCCAAACACAATCACCTAAATAAAATTCAAAATTGCTGGTTCTTATAAACTGCTCACCAGTAAACGGTGGTCTTAGCTTTCCATTTTCATCGGTAAACGGCGGATGGTCAATTTTAAAACTTAGAACTTTCCCTTTCCCGTTTTTAATGCGCAAAACATAACCAAACTCTGTTCCGATTTCAGCCTTTATGGTGGTTGTAAACTTTAAAATTTTTGGAATTAACTTATTTTCTTTATCCCATTTTGTATATTCCCCGTAACTAAATATTTCAACTGTTGTTTTACGTTTAGTCATTATTAAAAAAAGTGTAAAATTATTACTTGCTTCAAATTTATTTAGAAACATTTTTAACTTTGCTGAAGCAACTTGTAGCAAAACTACGGCTTGATTTTAATTAGAAAAAATATAAAATTTGTCCTTTTACTTGTCATTCCGGCATATTTTCTTGTTGTCCAGCATTCTATTTTAGACAAACATACTCACTTTTATGCCAATGGCATTGTAGTAACTCACTCACACCCTGTTGATAAGAAAGATGGACAACCAATTAATGACCATAATCATTCGAAAACCGAAATTTGTTTCTTTCACTCAATACATCTGGATGTTTTTATTGTTCCTGAAGTAGTTCTTTTAAAAGATAACAACCACTTTTTCACAAAATATTTCTTTGTGTCCAATGAAAGAATTGACAGACTTTTCTTTTATTTAAGCACTACTCCGCGTGCTCCACCTTCTCTTATTTCGTGACTCCCAATTAAGTTTAAATAAATATCTGTGAAAAATGACAGCAACAATTGTGTTTGTCTGCAATCTTTCAAAAAAATACTATGAAATTAATATACACATTTTGTGCATTATTAATAATGTTCAAATTCAGTGTTGCTGATGATGACCCTGAAAAAAAAACAAAAACTGATGCCATGTTATTTGGTGATATAAAATCAAAAGGAATACATATTCCTTTTGCAACAATTACTGTAAAAGGCACTACAATTGGCACAGCAGCTGATGCCACCGGACATTTTAAAATGACGGATCTTCCAGTTGGAAAACAAACTATCGTTATTTCAGCATTAGGATACAAGACACTTGAAAAACAAATTGAACTGGAAGAGAAAAAGAGTTTAACAATTTTACTTGAACTTGATCCGGATATTATTGGCCTGGAACAAATTGTAATTTCCGCCGACAGAAACGAAAAAAACAGAAGAGAATCACCAACCATTGTAAACAGCATTAGTCCAAAATTATTTCAGCGTACTTCAAATGTGACATTAAGTGAAGGATTAAATTTTGCGCCTGGACTTCGAATGGAAAACAACTGCCAGAACTGCGGATTTTCACAGGTAAGAATGAACGGGCTCGAAGGGCCTTACTCTAAGATCCTGATTAATTCACGTCCTGTTTTTAGCGGACTGGCAGGAGTTTATGGTCTGGAATTAATCCCAGCAAATATGATTGAACGTGTCGAAGTAATCAGAGGTGGTGGTTCTGCTATGTATGGCAGTAACGCCATCGCCGGAACAATAAATCTTATTACCAAAGATCCGGTGACAAATAATTTTGCTGCAGCAGGAAATTACTCGGCAACCGGTGCCGGGACTGATGGAAATACGGCTGGAGACGCCAGTTTAAATTTGAATGGTTCGTTTATCAGCGATGATTACAAAACAGGGATGAGTCTTTTTGGTTTTACCCGAAAGCGTGATCCCTATGATGCCAATGCTGATGGTTTTTCAGAAATAGCTCTGCTTAAAAATCTTACTATTGGAACAAGAATTTTCCAAAGGATTACTGATCGGGGTAAATTAACTCTGGACTATTTTAAAATAAATGAATACAGAAGAGGTGGAAACAAATTTGAACTTCCTTTACATGAGTCTGATATTGCAGAAAGCGTTACTCACAACATAAATTCAGGTGCATTAAATTTTGACTTGCTAATGCGTGAGTCAGATAAGTTTTCCGCCTTTTTTTCTATACAAACCGTAGATCGTCAATCGTATTACGGTGCCAATCAGGATTTATCGGCTTACGGTGAAACTAAAGATTTTACTTTTTCTTCAGGATTACAGTACAACCGGGAGATAAAGTCTCTGCTTTTTGCACCTGCTACTTTAATTTCGGGGCTGGAGTATAACGGAAGTTTTTTGAAAGATAAAAAGCTGGGGTACTATGATGCAATTGAAAATGTGCACCACGGAAATACTCTGGTTGCCGATCAAAAAATGATGACACAGGCCGCATTCCTTCAATCAGAATGGAAGCTGGATAAACTGGTAATAACTGCGGGAGTCAGGTATGATCATTATACAGTCTCCGATGTCACAAAAGAAAGTGACGACATTATCGGCAACGTAATGAGTCCGAGAATTAGCTTATTATACAATATTACCCCAACACTACAGTTCAGAACTGGATTTGCAAAAGGATTCAGAGCTCCACAGATTTTTGATGAAGACCTGCACATTGAAACATCCGGATCACGTAAGGTTCTTCATCAGAACGCTTCAGATTTAACGCAAGAATCTTCCAGCAGTCTTACAGCTTCACTTGATCATACAAACATGTTTGGCCCATGGATGGTACAAATTCTGGGCGAAATATTTTACACACGCCTTAACGATCCGTTTTCAAACGAATACGGAACTCCCGATGAAAACGGCGTAGTAATATACACCAGGGTGAACGCAGAAGACGGAGCAACCGTTCAGGGATTAAATTTTGAAATCAATGCTTCTCCTTCCGATAAATTTCAGCTCCAGTCAGGGTTTACCATTCAAAAAAGTGAATTTGACAAACCACAGGAATTTAATGAAACACGATTTTTTCGTTCACCGGATAGTTATGGATATATCAGTATGAATTATAATCCTGTGCATGAATTTGGAATAGCGTTCACCGGAAATTACTCCGGACCGATGCTGGTCCCTTATTTTGGCCCTTCAGCAGAAAATCCCGAAATCGGGCAATTAAATACTTCCTCTTCATTTTTTGATGCGGGATTAAAACTCACATATGAAATACATTTGTCGGAGATTATGAGCATGGAATTTACGGGTGGTGTAAAAAACATATTTAACAGTTATCAGGATGATTTTGATACAGGAATCGATCGGGACCCTTCATATATTTACGGACCTATGTCGCCCAGAACCATATATTTTGGAATAAAAATCGGAAATTTAATGGAGTAGATTCACAAAAAAAATACGTTTAAAGCTGTCTGAATTTATAGGCAGCTTTATTTATTTGTAACAGCATAAAAGATTATTAATTTTGCAACGTTTATAGCTTATATAATCTTATCGTTTCGTTTATGGAAAATTTAAGTGAACCGAAAAAACAATCTGTCAAAGACAAAAGAAATAACATCATTGTTATCGTGTTGTCTGTTATATTGGTAGTAGTTGTTGTTCTGTTTTTTCTCCAAAGAAGAGAACACAGCGCTATTATGAATGAAATCAAAGCTGAAAAAGATTCCATTCAGGTTGAGTTAAATCAAATTGTTGCCAGTTATGATTCCCTAAGTACTGAAAATGACACCATAAACGAACAGCTTTTAGTTGCGCAAACCAAAGTAAAAGATTTACTTCTGGAAGTGGAACAAACAAAAAAAATAAGTTACGAAAGGATAAGTGACTACCAAAAACAAGTAAACACGCTACAAGGAATTATGAGAAGTTTTGTGGCTCAGATTGATTCTCTAAATGAACGGAATAAGGAATTAATGGCTGAAAACCTGGAAGTGAAGGAACAATTCAAAAAAGTCGAAACTGAAAACCAACAATTAAACAGGCAAAACGAACGATTGGAGCAAACTGTTCAACGTGCTTCACGGCTTGAGGCCCGGGAACTGGTTGCAGAAGCCTTAAATTCAAGGAGTAAAGAGACCCGGTTTGCAAGAAGAACTGAAAAAATAAGAATCAATTTTGTTTTAAATAAAAATTTGACCGCCGACCGGGGGGATAAAAATATTTATGCCCGAATTACACGTCCGGATCAGTTATTACTGAACAAATCACCTAATGACCTTTTCCAGTTTGAAGATGTAAAAATCCAATATTCTGCTATGCGGGAAGTAGTTTACGAGGGACAGGAATTACCGGTTGCCATTTATTGGGATAATACCAACGAGCCTGAACTTTTACCGGGAGAATACAGGGTTGATTTATTCGCAGACGGAAATGTAATTGGAGAAACCAGTTTTGAAATCCAGTAGTTTCTTACCTTAATTTCTTACTCCATTTTTCAAATTCCGGGAAAGCTTTCCCGATATTAAATTTCCTTCCATGCCCGGGATAAATTACTTTCACTCCCCTATCGAAAATATCCTCCCAGGTTTCCAGCAAAGTCACCGGATCATTGGCAAATGAGGGGAAAATCTGTCCGTTTCGCATATTTACAAATACATCGCCCGAAATTAAATTTTCTCCAATCAAAACGGCTTGCGAACCGGACGAATGACCGGGTGTTGAGATAACTTTCCCTTCAATTCCAAAATCGTTTAGACTGAACTCGCTCTCATTTACCAAATCGGCTAAAAAAGGTTTGGGAGATGCAAAATTTGGCATCAGCTTTCTTCCCAGTTTTGAAATAAACTTTGAATAATTTCCCAATCCAATTGGAATGGGAGTATCACCTTTTTTCAAATGTTCAAATTCATTGATGTGAACCAAAACTTTTGCTCCTGTGTATTTTTTCAACTTTTCAAGATTGCCGGTATGATCGTTATGCGTATGCGTTAAAATAATCAGCTTAATATTCGACGGTTTTAAATTGTGTTGTTTGAACCAGACTTTAAAGGTTTTGAGCTGACTTTTTACTCCTGTATCAACCAAAACTGAATTTTCGCCATTCAAAATAAGTGTAGCGTTTGAGTATCCCACATTTTTGCAGTGAATTTCGGGTTTTATCATTTTAAACAACTTTTTTTGGAAAAATACAACTTTCCTCCGTTTTTCATCAGGTATAGTTTTCTACTAAGTGGTTATTTGCCACAAGTTTAATAAAATTAAAAGAACAAATGTTTTGTAAAACCTGCAACTCTCTTTATATTGTAAATACCTAATAAACCTGAATGAGAAAACTCTTAAAATATTTGTCCCGACTTTTCTTTCTGGTCGCGTTGGTAATTGTGCTCTACCTTGTTTTTATCATTTTAGTTGGTGTTTTTACTGATTATCATCCGGCCGAAGTTACTGAACTGGAAGTATCAGGAAAACAGGAAAATACAGAAATTTTGGATTCAACATTAACTTTTCTTACCTGGAATATTGGTTATGCAGGGTTAGGTGCTGAAATGGACTTTTTCTACGACGGTGGAAAAATGGTTAGACCGACAAGAAATCAAATTGAAAAATATACCGTTGGAATTCTTGATTACCTGGAATTGACGGACAGTATCGACTTTATTCTTTTACAGGAGGTCGACAGAGAATCCTCCCGTACAAAATTTCAGGATGAACTAAGTATGGCATTAGGGATATTAACAGGCCACTCATCATCATTCGGATACAACTATAAGGTTCAGTTTGTTCCTGTTCCCTTAACAAACCCCCTTGGGAAAGTTGAAATGGGGCAGGCAACTTTTTCAGAATATTTCCCCATTTCGTCGCAACGTTATTCCTATTATTCAGCTTATGCCTGGCCCAAACGACTTTTTATGCTCGATCGTTGTTTTTTGGTTTCACGGTTTCATTTACCAAACGGAAAAGAACTCGTAGTCATTAACACTCACAATTCGGCTTATGACAGCGGTGGAAAATTACGCGATATTGAGATGCCTCTGATTCGGAATTTTATGTTGAATGAATTTGAAAAAGGAAATTATGTCGTTGCGGGTGGCGATTGGAATCAGAATCCTCCGGATTATCAACCTGAAACAATTGAAACGGTTTACCCGGCAGTCAGACGGGAAGCTCTTGAAAAAACACTTTTCCCTGAAGACTGGAAAATTTCCTACGAACCCCAAAAACCAACCAACCGCGGAGTTGAAAATCCTTTGACACCGGGAAAAACTGAAGTCACCATCATCGATTATTTTATCTTATCGCCAAATATCGAATTGGAAAATGTAAAAGTTGATTTTCAAAATTTTCAATATTCCGATCACGAACCAGTTTTAATGAACGCCACGTTGAAATAAAGACGAATGAACGCAATAAAAAGTCAATTAGAAATTCTTCTAACATTCTAATGGAATAATTATCTTTGTGGCTTTAATTCATAGTTGAATAAAAATGTTAGACAGAATCAAGGCTTTACAGGAAGAAATTAAATCGGCAGTTGCTTCCAATCTGGAAGAAGTTGATGAACTTCGTATAAAATACATTAGCAAAAAAGGAAGCATCAATAAATTATTTGCTGATTTTAAAAATGTTCCTGCTGAGCAGAAAAAAGAGGTTGGAAAAGCCATAAATGATTTAAAAACGTTTGCACTTGAAAAAATTAATTCTTTAAAAGAGTCATTTGAATCAAACGGCGGAAGCGAAACCGGTTTGGATCTTACCCGACCGGGAGAACCGATGAAACTAGGCACCCGTCATCCTCTGGCTATTGTTAAAAATGAAATTATTAACATTTTTGGACGGCTTGGTTTTACCGTTACAGAAGGCCCGGAAATTGAAGATGACTGGCACAATTTTTCTGCCTTAAACTTCCCGGCTGAACACCCTGCCCGAGATATGCAGGATACCTTTTTTATTGAACAGGACCCTGACGTTTTGTTGCGGACACATACATCAGGTGTGCAGATTCGAGTAATGGAAAGGACACAACCTCCAATACGTTCTATCTTCCCTGGGAGAGTCTATCGTAACGAAGCCATTTCTGCCCGTTCGCATTGTATTTTTCATCAGATTGAAGGGTTGTATGTAGATGAAAATGTATCGTTTGCCGATCTGAAACAAACACTGTTGTATTTTGCCAAAGAACTTTTTGGAGAAGATACGCAAATCAGGCTTCGCCCCTCCTATTTCCCGTTTACCGAGCCCAGCGCCGAAATGGATGTGAGTTGTTCAATATGCGGAGGCGAAGGATGTAACGTGTGTAAATATACCGGCTGGCTCGAAATTCTTGGGTGCGGAATGGTTGATCCCAATGTTCTTGAGGCATGCCACATCGACAGTAAAAAATATACCGGATTCGCATTTGGAATGGGGATTGAACGGATTACCATGCTAAAATACGGAATCAAAGACATTCGTCATTTCTTTGAAAATGATGTCCGGTTTCTCAATCAATTTGAATCGGCAACATAAATTTCATTTGCGTCTGTTCCTATGAAAAAAATTACCCTTACACTTCTGGTTACCATATTGTTTTTGGCAGTCACATCGGCTCAATCCCATACAGGCAAAAAACAAAAAACCATGTACGCCGAACTACTTGGAAGCGGTGTTTTCGGTTCCGTAAATTTTGACTCGCGTTTTTCTGAGAAAAATAGTGGCTTGGGATTCCGTGTTGGCCTGGGGATGATTCCTGACGTGATAGTTATCCCATTGGAAGTCAATGGCCTAGCAGGTAAAAAGAAGATTTTATTTGAATATGGTATTGGAATTTCAAATGGTATATTTTTGAAAGACAAACCAGACAAAACTACTTTCCCGACAGGAACAACAAATATTGGATTTATTGGTTTTGCAAAAGCTGGCATACGATATCAGCCGCAAAATAAAGGCATAATGTTTAACCTCAACTGGACTCCAATGGTTAATTCAGAAGAAATCCGGTGGGCTTGGTTTGGATTGGGAATCGGATATAGCTGGGAGTAGCACAAGTGTCTCACCAAATGCAGTTTATCATCTATCAATTTAAACTTACAGGTGCCCAATTATATACTTTCCAAATTGCCTTTTTCTTGATAAAATGTTAATAAATAAGCCTCGCAAATAAAAACAATTTTCGACAATTTTCGTTTTTAAATTGTTACTAAGCTAGTTAACAGTAAATTAACAATAAACTCATATCGCACGTGTTTTTTAGCATGTTTTTTAAAAATGTCATAGCTTTGCAGAAGACTTTTATGTCTTTTTTTTAATCAAAATGAAAACAATGGAATTAAAAACGAATCAGAATCAGATTGTTATTAAAACAAAACCTGAAAATGAAAGGCAGAAACTGCCTGTAAATTTAATCATGTCATTGGCTGCAGGAACAATTGCAGGAGTATTGGTTATTTTTGGACTATTCTGGGGTGCAGAAATCCTGCTCAGCCTCTAGTTTTAATTTGAAAAAATTTAAAGTATTTATAAAAATAAAGCTCGCTAATAGCGAGCTTTATTTTTTTGGGATTATATTAAATTTTAAACTTTGGGCAATTCCCAAGGTGCACGATAAGTTGGAACCAAATAACTATTTGCTTCGTCATCTCCCACAAACTTACTGGCATTGCTATCCCAGTACAATCGTTTTCCTGTTCGGTTAGCGATATTTCCAAGATGGGCAACACGCGCAGTGTTGGCAGCAACTTTAATATTTGCATTTAAATCTTTATTACGGATTTTAACACCTTTAATAAAATCGGCCATGTGTAAATTGAGCCCCTGCCCTGTTCCTTTTATCAAATCAACACGTTCGATTAAATCTTTATTTTGTTTTCTTTCAGGTATAACCTCCCAACCATTTCTGTCAACAACCAAGGTTCCGTTATTCCCAACATAAGCAACACCATGATCACGTCCGAAATACCCTGCGTTTATGCCAGTTCCATGGTCCCACAACATTGTGTGTCCATCAAACTCATACAAAGCCTGCAATGTATCAGGTGTTTCAGCTGCATCATCAGGATATGCGAACTTTCCACCCATTGCCATAATTGATTTTGGTGTTGGGTCTCCCATTCCAAATAAACCATAGTCGATGATATGAACACCCCAGTCGGTCATCAATCCGCCAGCATAATCATAAAACCACCTAAAATTGAAATGAAAACGATTTGGATTGAATGGCCTTTTCCGGGCTGGTCCCAACCAAAAATCATAATCAACTCCTTCCGGCGGGTCGCTGTCTGGTTGAACGGGTATAGATCCCATCCAGCCCTGATAAGCCCAGGTACGAACCGTACGTATTTTACCCAGCTTTCCTGATTTTACGTAATCAACTGCATCTCTCCAGTGCGGATCGCTGCGTTGCCACATCCCAACCTGAACAACTTTATCGTATTTCGCTGCAGCACGTTCCATGATGTTGATTTCTTCAATGGTATTGCCTAGCGGTTTTTCACAATATACATCCATTCCTGCCTGGCAAGCCTCAACCATCGGCAAACAATGCCAGTGATCCGGTGTTCCGATAATGACCACATCAATTCCTGGTTCTTCCAATAATTTTCTGTAATCTGAAAATCCCTTAGGTTTAGTACCCTGAATTTTTTCAGTGTCAGCAATACGTTTATTTAAAACGCTTTCGTCTACATCACAAATGGCTGCACATTCTGTATTTTCCTGTCCTAGAAATGCTTGTAAATCACTAAATCCCATGCCGTTGGCACCAATTAGCCCACAAACTAATTTCTCATTGGCACCAACGCACGATTCCATTGCCAAAGGCATAGTTGCGGTTAATCCAACAGCAGCAGTTGCCATCGCCGAATTCTTTATAAATGCTCTTCTGTTTGTCATTTTAATTTTGTTTCATTTAGATTTATCTTAATCTTTTTGCATGGCGTCATCGAAAGCAACATCGGAAGGAGCAAAATCAACATTCTTTACAAATGCACATGCTTCAGTCGCTCCGGCTTCGCGATTCATTCCGCTGTCTTCCCATTCAACCGACAATGGTCCGTTATAACCAATATCATTCAATGCCCTGATGATATTTTCGAAATTAACACTACCTCTGCCAAGACTTCTGAAATTCCAGTATCTGCGGTTATCACCAAATTCCATGTGTCCTCCAAAAACACCAACCGTTTTCGGCACATCGCTCCAGTATGCATCCTTCATATGTACATGGAAAATACGATCAGAAAATTCATAAATAAACCGAACATAGTCCACATGCTGGTATCCAAAATGGCTTGGGTCGAAATTAAATCCGAATGCAGGATGATAATCTAAAGCCTTTAATGCCATGTGAGCTGTATGAATATCAAAAGCGATTTCAGTAGGATGAGCTTCAAGTGCAAATTTAACACCCAGTTTTTGGTATTCATCCAAAACAGGAATCCAGCGTTTTGCAAAATCTTTATACCCATTTTCAATCATCTCAGGAGGAACTGCAGGAAATGAATATAAAAGATGCCAGATCGGGCTCCCGGTAAAACCGATAACTGTATCCAATCCCAGCATTTTTGCTACTTTCGCTGTTTCTATCATTTCTTTGGCAGCACGCTGACGAACCCCTTCAGGATCTCCATCACCCCAAACACGGGAACTTGCAATACTTTTGTGGCGTTGATCTATTGGATCACAAACACACTGGCCATCAAGGTGAGTTGATATAGCATATAATTTCAAATTATATTTATCCAAAAGAGCTTTTCTATCATCGCAATATGCCTGGTCGGCTTTTGCAATTTCCATGTGGTCGCCCCAACAACACAGTTCGAGCCCGTCGTAGCCAAATTGTTTTGCTTTTTCACACATGGTTTCAATGGGTAAATCTGCCCATTGTCCTGTAAATAATGTTACTGGTCTAGCCATATTTTAATTTTTTAAGTTTATCTGATTAAAAATTTATTCGCCAAATTTTACCCATTTAACAGTATCATCATACCCTGCCTTTACAACAGTATCAATAAATTCCATACCCCTGATGCCATCTTCAACGCCAGGGAAATCCAACATTTCAGGTGTAGGTTCGACACCATCCATTTTTGCCATCACTGTCATTGTAAAATTCCTGTAGATATTGGCAAATGCTTCGAGGTATCCTTCCGGATGACCTCCCGGAGTTCTTGTGTTATGAGCAGCAATGGCACTATCCATACTTGTGCCTACACGCATAATTTGTGTTGGTTTTCCAAACCACTTCACAATTAAAGTATTGGGTTCGTGTTGCAGCCACTCGATTCCTCCTTTTTCACCGTATACACGAATTTTAATTGCATTCTCTTCACCGGCTGCAATTTGAGATGCAATTAAAACACCTTTGGCGCCGTTATCAAAGCGAAGCAGAGCAGCACCATCATCGTCAAGTAAACGGTTTGGAACAAACACATTCAGTTCGGCACAAAGTTCGGTAACTTTTAAACCGGTAATATATTCAGCCAAATGATGGGCATGTGTACCAATATCCCCCATACAACCCGCTTTACCTGAACGTTTTGGGTCAGTTCTCCAGGACGCCTGTGCGTTTCCCTGATCCTCAACTTTTGCAGAAAGCCATCCCTGTGGATATTCAACATAAACCTTTCTTATTTTCCCGAGTTCACCGTCGGCAACCATTTGCTTTGCATGTTTAACTGCAGGATACCCCGAGTAAGTATGAGTAAGCGCCAGTACCAATCCTGTTTCCTCAAGTTTTGCTTTCAACTGAAGTGCCTCATCCAAAGTGAATGTAATTGGTTTATCCAAAACTACATTAAACCCATTATCAAGTGCCATCATTGCAGGCGCAAAATGGACAAAATTGGGTGTTACTATGGAAACAAAATCCATACGCTCACCATCCGGTAACTGAGCCTCTTTCTCAAACATTTCCTGATAAGTTTCATATACCCGGTTATCAGGCAAATAATATAATTTCCCAGATGCTTTTGATATTTCAGGATCAACACTAAAACAGCCACAAACCAGCTCAATCTGGTTATCCATAAACGCTGCAAGACGATGAATTGCTCCAATGAACGCATCGGTGCCACCACCGACCATTCCCATTCTAAGTTTTCTATTCATTTTATTTGATTTTGTATGATTTAGATTAAAAATGTTAAAATTAACAACTCTTTTCAAAGGAAACAAAAGTGTTGAACGAATATCTTGTTAAAGAATTTAAAAATGGGGAAAACCGGTTTTTTAAAATTCCAGAGGAACCAATTTTTGAATATTTATAACCATATTTATAACATAAATTATATGGGTTATTTCATTGTGAAAGAAATTCACCTGTAAAAAGTTAGTGAACTGTCTCATTGCATAACTTCACAGAAAAAATCCAAATTTTTTGGAATTACTAGTTAACCAAAATGAAAAAGAAAAAAAAACGCTCACCTATTGGTAAAATTATTATTGGCATTACCGGTTCATTATTTCTACTTTATGGTATTTTTTTAACTGTGTTATGGCTGGCCGGGACTCCGGCACAAGCGAAGGTTACCAGTTTTCGCAGGGAAATGGGTGAACGTAACGAAACAATTCGTAACTCCTACACCTATAGCTATGATTACGAATTTAGTGTTTCCGACAAGACATATTCAGGAAATTCGAAAAAGGTACAGGGGCCTGTTTTTCTAAAAAATGACGGAAATAGTTTTATAACTGTTCATTATTTGAAATGCTGCCCGTTTTTAAACTGTCCTGAAACCGATTATACTCCGCGATATAAATTGTTGATTTATTTTGGGATAGCTGCGATTCTATACTATTTCGTATTAAAAATGAAGTAGTAAATTACTTTTTATTTGTACTTTTTAAACGCTGAATAATTGGACTTGGATCAAAGTCTTCGGGTACAGGAAATTTTATTTCATGAGTATGCTGCCAGGTGCGGTCGGTGTAATAGTAAGCCAAATAAATGCCATGAAAGGGAGTTTTTATAGATTTTACCTTTGATAAGCCGGAAAGCGGATAATCCCAGTTGTGAAAATAACCGTTGAAATAGGCGTATTTCTCTCCTATTAGAATCTGACCATCGCCTTTTAAGTTACGCCGGTAGTAGTACCACGGGAAGAAGCGTGAAGCAGCAAATACGATTAATACAATAGAACCTATAATCAACAGAAACGCTCCTCGTTCATCTTTCTCTATAAAAAAAAGAAAAATTAAGGTTACAATCAAAAATAAAATCCCAATTACCCACATAATTGCTTTATTCTTTTCTTTACTTTCTTCACGTAAAGTTTGAGCATATTTTTTAATCATTTCACTATCCAGTACAAGGTGAACCAGAAGTTTCTCGCCAGTTTTTAATTTGTCCATTTTTTTAGCCCGATTTCTAAAAATCAATGAAATTATAAAAAAGGTTATTGAAAAAAAGAAGCCTAAAAATGCCAATGCCCAGATTCCTGTTAAAGGATTTTCTTCAACAAAGGGAAGAACCGTCATAAACACTGCTAAAATGGTTAGAATACCAAAAATCCGAACCGTCGTATTTTGTCTGTTTTTAATTTTTGAAACCAATTCTTTCATAATACTGACAAATTAATCTAATTATTTTAGTAAAGGACATCCACAATTCCGGCAAACATTTTCCTCAATAGAATGTAAAAATGCACAGGCATTACAAAAAATAATTGAATCGCCCGATTTATCAAACTTCTCAAACGACTTTAACTTTCCGTGGTATCGCACTTTATCTCCGATTTTGTAATAATTATAAACTGTCTCGTCATTTTCAGCACTTATCTCATGGGGCTTACCGGTTTCACTTTTTATTAAAACAGTAAAAATATACCGTTCAGCTTTAGAGCCATGATAACCAATGTCTTTAAATGTCTTTTTAATTTTCTTATCGACTACTTCGCCATCCCAGTCGTTGATTTTTGATTTTGACAATCCTGAAAAATAACCAATTACAATAAACATTAATCCGATTACCAGTCCAATTTGCAGCGCTTCGGGATTGTCCATTTCATTACTGAACCTTCCATAAATAAAAAAGCCCGCAATTGCCAGAACTGCAATAATTAACGAAAACTGAAACTTCCAGTTTTTACTGTTATACAGATAACGATCGAATGCCTGATCATGTATTTTATTTGAATACGGCATAAATTTTTCGATTCATATAGTATCGAAAATTCCTTTCAATTTTTACTTTTTCCAGACATGACTCAAGGTAAAACGCCTACTCATGCATGGATCTGAAACGTTTCTAATGCTAAATTCCTCGGGATCGATTTCAACAGTATAGGTACCTTCAACATCTTCACACTGGCTTTTCGGGCCAATAAGTTTAAGCATATTTCCGGCTAAAGAATACTTTCCGGTTAAAGGTTCTTGTCCATCGTTCATTTTATCTTCAAATTTCCAGCTGCCATCGTTATTAAATGTCCAGTAGAAATAACCTGTTTGTTCGTATCCGAATTTCCAGGTACCAACTAAAACATTTGCTTTGAAACCTGAATTACTTGAACTTGGAGAACCAGCAAGTTGGGCCCCCTCATATCCACGCTGTGTGATAGTAGATGCCTGCGTGTATTCGTATTGTTTTCGCAGTTTTGCATCAAGTTCGTCGTACAATTGCTTTTCTTCATACACTTCCCGAAGTTCTTCCTTCTGGTTTTCAATTAACTGATTGATTTTTTTAATCAGCTCTTTTGATTCGGCAAGTTGTTTAAATCTGGACGCCAGTCCTTTTGCATCACCCATTGCACCCTGGTTAGCACCATCGGTAATGTTCCAGTCGAAAACCGTATTCACTACATCTTTCGATAGCTGAATGGGCGTAACTCCCGGAATGAGAAATTTAATTTGCTCTTCAACCACTGAAATCTGCATGGAGTTAATGATTTTATTTTTTTGTTCCAGGGTTTGAAACTCAAGCTCGAGTGACCAGTTTGACAGTTCCGAAATATTGGTTTTGATCTGTTCAAATTCAGCATTCGTTTGTTTCTTTAATGGAATGGCATCATCAGGGAATTCTGAAGGTTGCCCGTATTCTTTTAAAACCCGGGTGCTGTGTTCTACCATTTCCAAACGTTGTTGTTCGGTTAATGTTGGGTCGCTAACTGCTTTTTCCATTTCTGCTTTTGCTTCGAGTACCCAATTGGTTTCAGTTTCATTTAAAACCTTTTGGCTGAATGAATTAAAAGCAAGCAAATGGAATAAAAAATACAAAACAGCAAACCGTTTAATTTTTTGTTTTTTCATTTTTTTAGGCTTAAAACATTACTATTTATAGTTCTCATTGTATGAATTAAGGTATTGAAATAATTGTCGACCGGTGCAATCAATACTTTTCCTGTACCACTAAAAGTATTTACCAGGCCTTCACCAGAAATTACGGTTGAAAAAATTCCCCGTGTGGCTTTGGTTACTTTTAAATCTATTCCCGAAGTCCGGGCAACCGCAAACCTACCGTCAACAACCAGTTTATCGTTTGTCATTTCAATTTCTTCCAATGGTCCGGCAGAATTGATAATTACTTTTCCGGTGCCGGCAACTATTGTTTGAAACCACTTTTCGCCTGAAAACATGGCACTTATAGCACGGTTTGTATATGCTCCGATTTCAATTCGCATATCAGAAGCATAATAAGCCCCCTGATCCAAAATCCACTCATCATTTTGAAGATCCAGAATTGTAAATTCGCCAAAGGAAGGTTGCATGAAAACAGTTCCTGTTCCTGAGATTACTGGTTTTATTATTTTTTCCCTGGTAACCATCGATTTGAACATTTTGCCAACACTTGGCACATTTGACTCAAGTTCCAGATTTCCCTTCATGTAATGCATGGCTCCGGCCTCGTATCTGAAGGCAGCATTGACTAAATCGACTTTTACCATGTTTAACCGTTCGCGGTTTACCACATCAAAAGTTACAGAACCAGCCTGGGCAGAAGGTGCTCCGCCAACTGCCTGGCCACAATTGCCACAAAATGCAGCATTAGCTTTAATCTCATTTCCACAGTTTGAACAAAATGCCATAATTATTTTTATTTATTCATTTCGAAAGTAATTTGTTCTTTTACCCCTTTTGACATTCCTCTGGGCAGTCCGGAGTATCTTTCAGATCCCTCTATCAAACGAGCTTGAATGGCAACAGGTGCTTCCATTTTGCTAGCGTCAATAATTACATATAAATCGTACTGCGCTGAAACAGAGAAACTGTAAGAACGATTTGTTTGTGATTGTTCTGAACCGGGATACAATTCTTCTTTATCGGAGAAACTTCCATTACTGGTATATCTCATTGAGCCAACTTTTACTCCACTGCTTGACCCTCCTTTTTGTTTATACTCATCAATTTTTCTCATTTCTTCGATATGCCCTGTTAAATTTACATGACCTATAGTCTCCTGAACTCCGTTATTAATACTGAAACCTTTTCTTTCATTCCAGGGCTTTTTAACTACATACCCGGGGATTTGAACCTGAAAATCGCCTTCGTCGGAAACCGTAAAATTTACATCGCGAATGGTTAGTAAACGAGACAAGGGATCATTTAATCTGTCACTGGATGGCATGGTAATTTTATCAGGAGTGGTTGAACTTTTATGACCAAGTGAGAATGAAGAAATATCGGCTTTTTCATATTTCGAACGCACTGCAACGCCACCAAATTCAACTTCAGCAAAAATATCGGAACCGGCTTTCCCAAGTTTCCCTTCAAATTTTCCTTTAAAAGCTGTACACTGAGTGATAATATCCTGACGTGTATTTTTAATATAAACCGGGCCATTATACAATATCTGGTCAGGATATTCCTCGTCAGTTTTATGAGTAACTCGACCTGTAATCCTTCCATCTTCTTCAATTTCCAAAATTTCTACCGTCAAATCCGGAATAAATAATTTCATGACATTAATACCCGCTTCTTTAATAGCTGGAAATAAAACTTTTGCCTGCGATTCAACACATTCCTGATCTATATAAGGGTCGGTACGATATATTGCATATCCTTTAAAAAATTGCATGTCGGTGCACATTTTCACGTCAGTACCAGCTATTTTTCGATAGTAGTAATGGTCTTTATTATACGATGAAGCACTTAATTTTGGAGAATCATAAACATAATCAGGATGAGCCAGTGGTTTTATTGAATTTCCTTTCCAATCGGTGCCTGAAATGGTTTCATTGCTAAAAAAATTGGTATTTGTAAAAACGGCCAGTTCATGTGCTATCTCACTCACTTTTTTTGCGTATCTGAACGATTCCATTAAATCTTTATCCACTGGTCCACCATCATAGGCAGCAGAAGAACTTACGGCCATTATCTCCTCATAGGGATCGGGGTTTCCAAAATAAGAGAAAATTGGCAACGGTAATGAAGGATGTCCATCATTACGAACATGCGCCGGGCAACCGTTATCAGCAATCATATGGAGCGTTTCGCCCAACGAACGCCAGGCTTTTGCCATCATTTCTTTACGTTTTGCAACATCAGGTTGTTCCAAGGCACCTGCCATATATTTTTTCCCGTTTTCCCAGGTATAAACATGTTCAAGTACTCCGAAATTTCCTTTTTCTCCCAAAGCCCATTCAACACCGTCGGTATGCGGATTTTTCATAAACGACTGTGCTGAAGCAAAAAGTTTTGAATTTACCTGATCGGTTAAATAACGTTCACCTTCAGGACGGGTAGGATCATAAAAATGCCTTAAACTGGCAGGTACTTCCGGAACATCAGCAGAAAATCCGCCATGCTTAATCCATTCCTGAGCTGATATTTCATTTTTCTTTTCTGTGTAAGTAGTACTTTGCTCTCCAACCGACCAATCGCCAACTGTAGGAACTTCCGATGGATTAAACAATCCGGCCTTTGTAATATAATCACCTTTTAATTTCCCGATATTTAAAGTGAAATAATAGTCCTGAAATTTAGCCATTGAAAATTCGAACTTGTTGTTACGGGAAACAAATCCTTCAACAATTAAATTGTTAATGTCTGGATGACTTTTTTTGTTTCCATATCCTAAAAAAAGCAACCCAGTCAAAATCAGGAAAAGACCTCTAATTTTAAAAATATTATTGTTTTTTTTCATTTCGCCAATTTTAAAATCGTACCAATTTCCACACACCGGGTTCTACCTGCGCAAACTCTGCTGTATATTCGTTTCCATCCTCATCTTCAATAAGATACAGGGCATAAATTTCGGTTTTTGCAATTAACTTTTTTGAATCGAATGCTGTGGCATAGGCTGACATTTCAGGTTGAATTGATTTAAATACACCTTCGTATTTTTTCTTGCTTTCGTCAGTAAGTAAACTTTTTAATTGAACGGTATCGGCTGCTGCAAAAGCCTTTTCAACTGTTTGTGTTGTTTCTTTTAAAGCCCTTTCTTCAGAAAAATCGATAATTGCAACTTCCCCGAAAGAATTATCACGATTTTCAGGTAAGTGGCTAAGGTCTCCCTCTTCAATATCGACTATGCCAGGAATATCAGTACCTTTAAGTTGGCCTTCATCACCAGCAGCAATTTTTTGTGTTTCTGAAGCGGAATTTTCAGTGTCCTCAATAAAAATATTTACTACAAAAATGATAGCTGCTGCGCCAATTACAATAGCGCCAAGGATAAAAATGGTTCTGAAAAAACAGCCTACGGAACTGCGCTTCTTTTTTTGTGACGATTTACTTTTAATGATAGGTTTAGAAGCAGGATTCTTTTTTACAGGACGCTTACTTCCTGCTTTGGGCCCGGCATCTATTATTTTCCGGCCTTCGTTGGTTAATTTTGGTTTTTGAGTCTCAGGTTCTTTTTCTGAACCCGGATTAGGGATGTTGTTGATTACTGTTCCGCAATTGGAACAAAAGTTTTCGTTTTCTTTGAGTTTTTTATTGCATTTCGGGCATACTGTTGCAGAAGGTTGCTGCTCTTTTCCACAAGTACCACAAAACCGGGATCCAGGCGTTATTTCACTTCCACAGTTTGTACAGAATGACATATATTTAAAGTTAGTTATTAATCATCATCGTCATCAAAATCATTGTTATCTGAAACATCGCTGTAATAGTCGTCATCATAATTGCTTCCTCTTCTTCTTTTTTTCCCCCGCATAAAAAGCCAGCCTACAAAAAAGAAAACTGCCATAAAGCCTATCCCCATCAAAGCATCAGTTAGTTTTTTTCCTGCATCAGGATCAGTCTGAAACCAAATTATTAAGGCTAAAACTCCGAAAAGTACAATGGCAATAATTATGTTACGAAATATTTTCCATCCTCGTGAAGTTTTGCTTTTTATCATTTCTCCTGAATAATCTCCACGTGAACGAAAGGTTACAGGCTCCTTTTCTTTAGATTTTGGATCAGCATTTGATTTTGATAATTGTGTTCCGCATTTCTCGCAAAATGATGCAGTTAAAGGATTAACATGCTTACAATTTGAGCAGGTGATAATTTTTTCCAAAACATCAGTTTTTGCTGCGCCACATATCGGACAAAATTTGTTTTCAAGGGATAGGGAATTCCCACATTGTTCACAACTTATCGGATTCATTTTTTAATCAAGAAACGTTTAATAAAAATATCTAAAATTAGATTCAATTCGTAAAAATATTGATGCTTAATTCAGGCATTTTAGTTGTTTTTAAGCATACTTATAATCATTTTTCGTTTTTATTGTTTTTCAAAATAAAGAACTATTCAATTTTAATTCTTTTTCTATTTAAATAAACCAATACTCGAAAAAAGCTTAGATAGACGATAAAGGGCAAAATTATATTGACTATTAAAGTGGAAATAAATCCATTCCCGTAAATAAACAATATTGAAAACAACAGCCAGATGAAATAAATAATTATACTTTTTTGAACAGCCTTTATTCTCAATTTCTTTATCGTTGTATTCTCATTTTTTTCTTCTGAAAAAATTGATAAGAAAAAGCCCGCCAGATAAAGGATTAATATTGTTTCATCGGCAAAATTAGTTGTAAAAGACTTTAATATTTTAACTTCTAAAAATTCAGAATATACTGCAAAAACAGGCATTGTAAATCTGAAATTAAACCCAAAATAAGCTACAGTAAATGCAACTCCCAGTAATATAAATACTAGTCCAAGCCATTTAAATTGATATTTTAAAAACGCATTCACAATTTTATTTATCTACCTGATTCATTTTGTCATTACCTGCAAGAAACAACTGAGTAAGAATCCCGAATCTTCTCCTTTCGCCCCGAGGCATCTCTTTATAAATTTTGTCGGCCTTAATTTTCCATTTCGCAGCAAAAGGCCGGGTTTTCTGAGCAAGCTGCTCTGCGCTTTCAGGTGCATGCATATGAGTAGATTTTACTCCTTTCAAATCGGTTACATAAACCAGGGCTTCAGGTACATCAACCATAGGACATGGTCGTGTAAAATTTTTCGAAAATGGTTTTATACTTCTGAATCGTTTGAAAAAAGGAGAACGTAGTGCTTCCTCAAGTGACATATCATGCAAATTAACATCTGAGTAGTGACAAAATGCACAGGGCTCAAGATCGCCATTTGCGTTAATATGTGCAAAATCGTTTCCAGCTGCAACGCACCCGATTGCTTTGTGCCCGCTATTGGCAAAATCAATAATTGTATATTTATTTTTTTTCGTGTAATCTTCAATTCTTTTCATTACGTATGCCCGCTGATCTGCACTGCAACAAAGAGAAACGTCGGCATCACTGCCAATTGGGAAATAATTAAAAAGCCAACCAAACCAGGCTCCCTTCTCGCGGACAAAATCTAAAAATTCATCGCTGGCAATCGTTTTATAATTTTTAGAATGATAACAGACAGAAAAACCAAAACCAATGTCGCGACTTTTTAAAATATCCATTGCCCGAATAACCTTGTCAAAGGTACCTTCTCCCCTTCTGAAGTCAGTTTCTTCCTTAAATCCTTCGATGCTTACAAAAACATTTAAATTCCCCAGCCTTGCCATTTCATCAGCAAAAGCTTCATCAATAAGTGTCGCATTCGTAAATAATCCAAAGTTTAGTCGGTTATGCTTTTTACAGAGTTTTAAAATATCATCTTTCCTCATCAACGGCTCACCGCCGCTCATAAGAACATCTAGTACGCCGAGTTTTTTTGCTTCAGTCAAAATTTCGTCCAACTTCTCGTAGGATAAATCGCTGTTCTTCTTATAATCAGCCGCCCAACAACCCTTGCATTTTAGGTTACAGGCACTGGTTGGATCGAGAAGTAAATCACGAGGAATCACACATTTATGTTTCCAATTCAGGTAGGCTTCCTTAAACATCCTGAAAGTTCCGTTTATTGCGAGAAATGTAAAAAGGTTTTTAACTTCGAAAAACCTGTAACAACGATATACATAATTTTTATGATGTGGGAAAGGGGGAATTTTCTTCTTTTCCCCCAGTATGGTTAAATATGCCATTGTATCGTTTTAATAAAGAGACAAGCCTGTTTGCTAGTTTTCGAAAGTATTATATACGGGAAATTTTGCAGTAGTATTATCATCTAATTTAAACTCAATACCAACCAGACCAAACTTGTGATTTGCCCAATAGGTTATTTTACTTACACCCATCATATTCAAATCTTCTTCAACTTTTATAACTTTTATATTGAAAAAACCATAAGAATAATCGTCTTCTGAAGAGCGGGCAACAACCTTTCTTTTATGACCATCACCTGTAGGGTAAGTATCGCCTACTTTTGCATCATAATTAACAATAACCCCGGGTGAAAGTCCTGATATGCTTTCAATTCCTTTGGTTGTAGACTTAAATTTAATACCAGTTGCAGTAACGGTATTTCCGTTAACCGTACACTCGGGAGCATTTGCCAAAATATTTTTTATGGCTGCATTTGTTACTGTTGCACTACCGGAATAAGTTGACACTCCATTTTCCAGTGAAACTACCTCAGCTGTAAATGAACTGACGCCTGCAATTGACATAGAAGATGATGTTACTCTATTGCCTACTTCACCCATTGGAGATTGCGAACCTCCTATCGACTCGAAATCTTCCTTTTCGCATGAGAAAAAAAAGACAACCAACAATGTAAGAATTGCTAAATTTGGTAAGTTTTTCATTTTTGTTTTTTAAAATATTTGTTAGAAACCTTTCAAACTCAAAAATACCCTAATCACCATCCTTTGATTTAACATATCGTAAATTTGATACTCAAAACGTAAAAACAAAACAAAATATAATGTATTTTACATGCCTGTAACAATGTACCATATACGTCATCCGGAATGTTTAGAGATTTAGTTATTTACACCCCAATGTATGTTACCTTTTTTTGGTCAATTGTATTGTTATTTTCAAACATAAATAATAACAAAGCAAAGCGTTTTTTAGGTGTTTTTATGTTCACAGCTTTCCTGCTTTATTTATCTCATGCTCTTTTCTTCAAACAAAATGAGAAAGGATATCTTGTCTTTGATTCCATTTATATTTTTTGTTCATTATCAGTCTACCCTCTATATTACTGGTACATCAAACTTTTAACAATAGAAACAAAATACAATTTAAAAAACCTCATATTATTAGCTCCGGCTATAATTTTATCAATAGTATCTGCAGCTATTTATATAACCATGCGCTCTGAGGAAAGATTGGATTACCTTTATGGTTTTTTGATGGAAAGAAATCCGGAGTTTCAAAACACATTAAATATTCGTCTGCAAAAAGCTGTATTTTATATCACCAGAGCAATATTTGCCATTCAGGTAATTTACTTTTTAATAAGGGGCCGTAGACTGGTAAGTACATACAATAACAGAATTGCTAATTTCTATTCAAATCTTGAAAGCCGTACTATTGTTTGGGTAAACCTGCTTTTGTATTCATTTGTATTAACTTCAATTGCAAGTGTTATTTTCAACATAATTGGAAGAGATATCTTCTTAAATTCAACTTATTTACTTGTTATTCCATCTTTCATTTTTAGCGTCTTGCTATTTTTTATCGGGTTTCAGGGATATATGCAAAACCATACTGTTGAAGACCTGTTAGAGGATGAAAAACAGCAGTCAACTGAAAAAATTAAAGAGTATAACCAAAAACAATTGAAACAAAAACTTGAGCATCTTTTCATTACCGGGAAAATATATCGAAACCCGGATTTAAAAATAACCCAGGTGTCGGAAAAACTGCAAACAAACAGGACTTACGTATCGAATTTAATCAATACAGAATTTTCATGTTCATTTAACGACTTTGTTAATAAACACAGAATAGAAGAAGCCAAAAGTATGATTGAAAATGACATACTAAAAGACTACTCTTTGAATTACATTTCTGAGGCAGTAGGATTTGGTTCATTAAATACATTTATAAGAGTATTTAAAGAAATAGAAGGAATGACACCCGGAAATTTCAGAAACCGATTTCAGATGAACCAATATTAAGGCAAGTCGCATTTATCAAAACAAGTGTAACTGAGGCCAAAATTCCTAAAAGTCAGAATTATTAAGCAGCCTTGTATCTTTATCTTCATTTTTCAAAATTAATGTGTAGGAAGAAACTGATTAAAAAAAGAAAACCGCCCCTGCACTCAGGAGCGGATTCAATCTTAAGTATTTAAAAAAGGCTGCTATTCTGCCGTCAATAATCAGAAGTTTGCAGCTTTATTTTTATATCGTTTTCATGGGAGGTAACATTCAGGGATTTCGTGTTTTTTTGATAGGAGATATAACTCGTAGCTAACTTATACTCTCCCGGTTTAACATTCTCAAATGAGAAATTACCATCAAAATCGGTGTATGTTTTTAAATCCGTCCCAACAATTTTCACCTCAACACCTACCAATGCTTCGCCGGAATTTTCGTCGGCTACCGATCCGGACAAAACCAAACTGGCATTTGATTCAGTGTCATTTGTTTTGTTACTCTTTTCTTTTGCATTTACTATAAAAACTCCCAATACAAGTAATATGACTAAAGTAATTTTTTTCATTTTCTGACTTTTTAAAATTCACTTATTCAATGTAAAATTAACTCTGCCCTGTTACATGCCCGTTAAAAAAATATTACACTTCTATTAAAAGATGTTTCTAGTAATCTCTACTATTTATTATTTTTCCATTCTCGTTATACTCTTTCCATACGCCGCTCTTTTCGCCATCAGTATAATAAAGTTTGTAAAGCAAATTACCGTATTCGTTCCAAATTAACCATTTCCCGTGTTTAAAACCATTTTTATAACGAGCTACTGAGACTTTGATATTATGGTCGTTGTACATTACCCATCTCCCATGCATTTTGTTGTTTTTGTATGACCGGATCTCATTTAATTTTCCATCTTCAAAATAAATTTTGATCTTACCTTCTTTTTTACCGTCGGTAATTTTCATTTCCATTTTTATCCGTCCATTTTCAAAATATGTTGTCCATTTTCCTGAATAAGGTTCTCCATGGAGTAAATAAATGCCATCTTTCTCAACCAATTCCTGAGCTCCGGCAAAATAATTAACTGATACCAGTAAAAAGAATATTAATAATGTTTGTTTCATAATGTATAAAATTACAGTGTTTGATAATAAAACCGTGTGCTTGAGGATTATAAACATGCCATACAGGTTTTGATAAAAGCCCCGGAATAACCCGGGGCTAAGGCAATTTTAATATGCCTTTATCAAACACTGCAAAGCAAAATCGATCTGTATAAATTCCAGATCAATTTTACATCTTTTAGAATCCATATCCAGTCCAGTCAAAAGCAGAAGCATCAGCTCCTGTATTTCCACCTGCAACAGTCACAGTAGCATTGGAAGTTACTTCCACCTCATTAATTGTAGTTGTGCGTTTAACTTCACTCCCTGTGAGTGTCACTCCTGAGTTTGTTGCGCTAATATCTGTTGCATCTGTTGCAAGACCTTTTGAATCAGTGACATCAATAAGATCTTTAGTTGTGCCGCCAATAAGTAATGCATTAGTAATCGTTGCAGTAGCACCACGGCGTACTTTAATACCGTCTTCCATTACATAGTCGGAATTATTTTCAATCGTAATATTACTCATCGTAAAATTAGACTGGCCTGTATGTTCAGGATGTTCTCCATCTAAATTACCATCTGACTCAACTCCTCGCGGATCATCTTCTGTACTTGTATAACCTGCTTCCCAAATACCATAAGCATTATCTAAAGTACCGCTCCAGCCCTGTGTTACATCGAACATATCGTCATCACAGTTAATCGCCAACATGTTAGTAACATTTACTGTGCCTCCAAAAAACTCAACGGCATCATCAGCACCATCATACACATAGATATTTTCAATTACGGTTCCATCCCCAACAGCGTCTAATGTCAGACCATTATGCTCAATACTTTCGCTTGATTGTGCTCCTGAGTAGGCAATAATCACATATTTAAGAACTCCTGAATTATCATGAGGCAAATCACCTCCATATGGTAAGGTAACATCCACCTCGGTAGCACCGGTACCACCTCCTGAAATGGGAGCATATCCGTTAATCCAGATACCACCCCAGTCAGCTGCCGCAGGGTTAGCTTCTGCTGATGTAAAAGTAATAGGGGCTTCAGCGGTACCTTCTGCCAAAATCGTACCTCCTTGTTCAACAATCACATAGGAACTAAATCCAGAAGTAGCTTTGATCAGGGTTCCTGCGGGGATAATCAGGGTTCCACCGTCTTTTACGCTAAGTGTACCATCCAAAGTGTAATCATAAAGTGCATTCAACCTCATTTCACCGGTCACATCACCATTTATTGTTGCTGTTTCATTGGAATTAAAATTGTAACCTGTCCAGGCAAATGCTGAAGTATTGGCTCCTGTATTTCCGCCTTCAATTACTACATTTGAGTATGTGCCATTAGTTTTAATGTCACCTGAAGTGCTTGAAGCACTTTGAACAGTCAAACTTATAGCAGTAGCTGTAGTTGCATCACCTTTACTATCTGTTACATCAATAAGGTTTTTAGCAGAACCACCTATAAGCAAAGCATTGGTAATCGTTGCAGTAGCGCCACGACGAACTTTGATACCGTCTTCCATCAGATAATCCGATGCATTTTTAATTGTAAGATTGCTAATAGTAAAATTAGACTGACCAGTATGTTCAGGATGTTCACCATCTAAATTACCATCTGACTCAACTCCTCGCGGATCATCTTCAGTACTTGTATAACCTGCTTCCCAAATACCATAAGCATTATCCAAGGTACCGCTCCAGCCCTGGGTTACGTCGAACATATCGTCATCACAGTTGACCGCCAACATGTTGGTAACATTTACAGTACCTCCAAAAAATTCAACGGCATCGTCAGCGCCATCATAAACGTAAATATTTTCAATTACGGTTCCAGACCCAACACCATCCAGGGTCAAACCATTGTGCTCAATGCTTTCACTTGACTGGGCACCGGAATAAGCGATTATCACATATTTTAAAATTCCTGAGTTGTCATTTGGATCGGTTCCGCCATAAGGAAGTGTAGCATCAACCTCAGTTGCACCAGTACCTCCTCCTGAAATCGGAGCATATCCATTTATCCAGATACCTCCCCAATCGGCTGCTGCAGGATTGGCTTCTGCTGATGTAAAGGTAATTGGATTACTGGCTGTTCCTTCTGCCATAATTTTACCTCCCTGTTCTACAATAATATAATTACTAAAACCTTTATTGGCTTTAATAGTAACACCTGCAGGAATTCTTAGGATTCCCCCGTTTTTTACACTTAAGGTTCCCTCTAACTTATAAGTAGAGAATGCATCAAGTGTAACATCATCTGTTATATCACCACTAAGCACATCAGTAGGTTCCGGTGTGGGCTCCGGATCATCTTTTTCGCATCCAGCGAATAAAATCGTAACAATTGAAAGTGCAAAAAGTAATTTTTTCATTTTTCTATGTTTTAAAATTTTAAAATTATGAGATTGATATATTTTAATTAAAATTCGTAGGAGAGACCAAGGCTAAAACTTAATCCCTTTTTATAGCTACTTAACACAACTGGTTCAGCGCCCTCAGTACTTGGTTCACGTGTCAATTTATATTCTGGATCAAGCAGATTGTTTGCCTTTAACTTTATTCCCAAATGCTCTTTAATTTTGATGGAAGACACAAAATCAATTGTAGTAAGACCATTTTCTTCAATGTCTTTATAACCGTTAACACCTACTGAATAAATGCGATCACTAAAGTAACTTGCAACTACCGAAGCCGTCATATCAAAGCTGCCATTTTGAAACTGGTATGATAAGTCAGCATTCGCCAAAACGGGTGAAGCACCTTCCAACTTTGTTTTATCATTTGTGAATTTCAGTGTTGAACTTTCATCTTTGTAAACTTCGACTCCAGTACTTATGTATGAAAAATTGATCCCCGTACTGAGTTTACTTTTAGCATCGATTGAAAAAATGTTCTTTCTAATTTCAACCTCTACTCCCGCCAGTTTTGCTTCATCGGCTATGTTGGCATAGGATAAGAATCCGTTAGCACTATTTATTTCTACCCTTGAAAGAGGTTTTTGAACTAGTTTTCCAAAAACTGTAATAGAGAATAACTCACCTGGAGTGAGGTAAAAATCCCATTTCAAATCAAGGTTATAATTCGTTGACGGGAGAAGATCAGGGTTCCCCTGTGAACTCCACTGCGGTCCCTCATAGAGTAAGGGAGATATTTCTTTTGACTGAGGCAATGTATAGGTGCGGCTAGCACTCATTCGAAATACATTTTCATTATTCGGGGTATATTTTAGGTTCAGGTTAGGCAAAAGGTAAAACTCATTAAGATCATTCGAACCTTTTTTTGCTCCACTATTTACATCATATTTTATACTTAGTTTTACATCATCTGCTTTTAGACCAGCGTTCACTATAAACTTTTGTCCGAGTTCATAGGTTAGCTGAGTATAAACTGAATTGATTATTTTATCTACACTATATGTTGATATATTATATTCTTTATTTCTGAAATGCCCTAGCTCAAATTCTTCCTGGTTAAAAATTGAATTAAGAGAGAAATTATCAAGTTCGAGTTGTGGCAAAGTTGCCTGAGTACGGGTATTATCCCAACTATTAGCCACATAGTCGTCTGTTAAAAACCGACCTTTATATCCTACTTCAATAGAAGAAACATTTTCTGTATTTGTAGATAATTTGTAGATAACTTTTGCCTGTGCATTTAAATCATTTTCTTTCAAATCGCCGTAATATCTGTGTTGACGGCCTGCACCACGCAGAGGTTCTAACGTATTGTCGCCAACATAGGATAAATAATTGACACGCCTGTCAGGTTCTTTCCCATTGTTAAAATTATAAGCGATACCAACCTCCGATGAAAAACGTTTACTGAAATCTTTTTTTAAGAGAAGCTGATTAACCAGTAATGTATTGTCGTTATTCTGTTGACGCCTTACCAAACCAAGATACCCATATTCTGAGGAAGACTGAAACCACTCTCCATCCATACCATAATCGTCTCTTAAAGTCTCGGTCGCGGTATGTATAGCTAACAAATTATAAGTGAGACTGTATGTTTTGAAATCGTAATTTAAATTCGCCATTGCTAAATGCGACGACTTTCTCTCATACTTTTTTGTGTTTTGGTCGCGGAAAATAGTCCCATTGGTTGTCGTTTTACGGGTAATTCCCTCGGTAAAACTAAAATCGTTGGAATAACTTCCTATTGCGTAAAATGTTAATGGATTAGACTTTGACCCCATTTCATAACGTTTTCCTCCGAAGAATCCGGCACCTTTGCCTAACTGAAGATCCTGAGAGGAAGGATCCAAAGAGTTTTTAAAAGCATAGGTTTCTTCGCTTGATGGACTTGCTGTATTTTGAGCAAAACCAAAGTCACTGATACCATCAGGAATAAGGAAATTTTTATTTACCGTTTCGGTATTCGCTGATGCCGAGATTCCAATATTGAGCTCAGAGTCACCAACCAATTCTTTAGAATTTATATTGATTTCTGCACCGGCAACATCCCCTGCCATTTCTCCGTTAAATACCTTGTTTACATCAATCGCTTTGATAATATCTGAATCAAAAAAATCAAGTGAAATATTTTTGTACTCCGGATCTTCTGATGGAATGGGAAATCCGTTTAATGTTGTAGCATTGAAACGATCGCCTAAACCTCTGACGAATACATTCTTAACGCCTTCCTGTTTCGAAATACCTGAAATTTTTGTTACTGCCGCTTCAGCATCGCTTGCACCTTTTCGTGAAATTTCCTGAGCACCAATCGCCTGCGATGACAAAACTGAGTTTTTCTGTTCAAGGAGAAGCATATTCTCTGATTCTCTATTCGCTTTTGCAACCACGTCTATACCCCCAATTTCGAGTGTGGCTGGTAGTAATTTTACATCAAGAATAACTTCTTCATCCGCTTTTACTTCAACCGTAATTTCCTGGGTATCATAGGAAATAAAAGAAATCGCCAGGATATAGCTCCCTGGTTCAAGTTTTGGAATTACATAATTTCCATCGAAATTTGTAATTGTTCCCTGTGTAGTTCCTTTGATAAATACCGTAGTCCCGATAAGGGCTTCGTTTGTTTCCGCGTCGGTTACAGTTCCTTTAATTGTTCCTGTTTGAGCTGTAACCATCATTACATTAATTAGCAATAAAATGCTAATAATAATTCTACTCATAATTAAAATTCTGCAGTGTTTAAAAAATTTGAATATTTAATTCATGAGCGAAGCAAACGCAATAATGTTACACGCTGATTAATATTGCTTTAAGCAATTATTACATTTGATTAATAAAAATGCAACAAATCATAAATAACTATGAATGAATAATATGCACGTAAATTATGTGCATTTTTTTGTGATAAATTAAAAATGAAATATTGACTTTAGGTTAAGAGATGAGCACTCTTCTTTTCAAATTCTATTTTTTTGCAAGTGTAAATAAAAATTCTATTCCACCTTCAGTTCTGTTTCTTGCTGAAATATTTCCCTTATGCAGAATAATTGCGTTTTTTACAATGGAAAGACCAAGTCCTGTTCCTCCGAGTTCCCTTGAACGTCCGGAATCAATCCTGTAAAAACGCTCAAAAATACGGTTCAGATGTTCTTCCGGAATACCAACACCCGAATCAGTGTAACTGAAATAATGAAACTTTTTATCCTCAAGATAATTTTTAATTTCTATGTTGATATTCGATCCGGCGTAATTTATGGTATTCTCGATAAGATTCTGGAATACGGATGATAGTAACGAATCATTGCCGTTAACAACCACATTTTCATCGATATTCAGTCTGCACTTAATATTTTTTTGCGCCAATCTGTTTTCAAGGTTTTCGATAACATCAAAAACTACCCTTTTAACATTAACTGGCTTAATTTCAAACAACTCCCCAGCGTCTTCAATATTATTCAACAATGAAATATCATTCAGTAACAAATTTAACCTTTCAACCTGTTTATTGGCCCTCTCAATAAAATATTGTTGTTTTTCCCTGTCAATATTTGGATTTCCCATTAACGTTTCGACATACCCTTTAATAGATGCCAAAGGCGTTTTTAATTCATGGGCGATATTCGAAGTTAATTGTTGTTTTAACAGCCTTCGTTTTTCGGGACGGGTTATATCTGTTATCAATATTTCGAAATTCTTATCGGCAAAAATTATACAAAGTACCTTAAAATAACTTTCGTTTTTATGAATCGTGTACTCAATCTGCGGAAGCTCGTTGTTCGGGAAGATGGTTTCTTTTCCGAGATATTTGTCCAAAAAATCGTTCACCTTTTTGAACTCGGGAATAGAAAAAATGTGTTCTGCCGAAATCGTTGATGTATCGGAAATAATACTGATGTATTGAATAAAGTGACTGTTTGCAAGTTTTCGTTCTTTTTGGGGCGTAAAAAACGAAATACCTTCATTCAGAATGTTCATGTGATTGAAAAGCCGGTCTTTTTCCAACGCAACGTCGTCTTTCGCTTTTTTCAATGAATTATAAATCTTTACAATCTGCGATCCAATTTCACCCAGTTCATTTTCCGGAAAATCAAAAACAGAATCGATAGGCTCATTCTTGCCCGCCCTTATTGCAAAATCTTTCAATTTGGTAATCGATATAGATAACCTCTTTGTTACTACATTTATTAGCAACCATATAATCAGGAAAATAGCTATGATAAAAAAGATAAAGAATCGCTCTGCTTTCAGAAAATTTTCAACCTCTATATTATATACCATTGCAACCCGCACAAAATAATCGTTGAAGTTACGCGCGTAATAATAAAAGTCCTGACCTGTTGTCTCTGAATGCCTGATGTTTGAGCCAATTTCAGAATAAAGAGCTTTTTGGATTTCCGGTCGTTCGAAATGGTTTTCCATTGAACCATAATCACTTACAAAACTATCAAACAGTACAACTCCTTTTTTATCTATTATTGTTATTCTGATGTTATTCTGAGGAATAAGAAAAGCAAGAGTATCCAGCTTTGCCATATTATTTCTGCCCAGAAGATCGTAATGCTCAATGTAATTGTAAGTAACCTCGGTTACATTCTCCAAAGTATTCTCCAGCTGACCCTTTTTATAATTTCTTTCACGGTTGAGTTGAAAGAGTAATATTGCAGCTGTAAATACAACAAATACTGCTATGAAATAAAAAAATATTTTTTGTCTGAAAGATTTCTGAATTGGCACTTTTAGAAATTTTAAATGGTATTAATAATTAGTTTTTAAAACGATAACCGTAGCCGGATTTTCCTTTAATAAATTTTCCATATTCTCCGATTTTCTTCCGCAACCGGGCTATGTTCACATCTACATTTCGTTCTGTAACAATCACATCGTCGCTCCAGATACGATCCAGAATCTCATCGCGGCCGATATACTTACCTTTGTGTTTTAACAGCAATACAAGTATCTCAAATTCCTTACGGGTCAGATTAACCGGATTATTTTTAATTGAAACAGTTTTACTTTGCACATCAACCTCCATCTCGTTAACCTCCAGAAGGTTACCATATTCAACTTCGGTTCTCCCACGCTTTAAAACAGCTTTAATACGTGCAACTATTTCTTTGATTGAAAAAGGTTTGGATATGTAGTCATCTCCTCCTACATTAAATCCAGTTAATATATCGTTCTCAGCAGTTCTTGCAGTAAGAAATATAATGGGTACCGTTAAATGTTTTTCTTTCCTGATCTTATCAGCCATTTTATATCCGGACATTTCGCCCATCATCACATCCAATAATATCAGATCAAATTTCTCCAAAGGCTTTTTTAAAGCTTCCTCTGCCGAATGGGCAGTTTCAATATCAAAACCTTCACTTGACAGGTTGAATTCCAGAATCTCACAAAGATCCTTTTCATCATCCACAACTAATATTTTCGGATTGGAGCTATAACTCATTGTTATTCAAGTTTATTCGAATGTCTTACATCTTTCCCCTCAATGGAATAAATTGCAGCCTCAGCAATATTTGTTGCGTGATCGGCAATTCTTTCAATATTCGAAACCATACTGTTAAAGCCAATTACATCAGTTAAAGCCGCTTTATTCTCTTTAGAAATACTGCTTTTTTTAATCGCCTTCTTCAACATTTTATGATTTATTTCATCAACTGCTGCATCATTTTTAATTGTCCATATAGCAAATTCCCTGTCATCTTTTGTAAAAGCCAGTAAGGATTTATTTACCATATTTGAACTTTGAATCAGCATATTAGATACAACGTCATTTAGCTTTAAATAAACTTCTGACGCGTTAATTTTTTGTATAATATGAACCACATTCACTACCTGGTCGCCTATTCTCTCCAGGCTTATTACAATTCTGTAACAGGCAATGATTTTACGAATTTCAAAAGCAACCGGTTGATACAAAACTATAGTATTTACAATTTTATCACTGATTTTTATTTCCAGCTTATCCAATTTCTTTTCGTTTGATAAAATATTATCTATCAAGCCATTTATGTCTATATCCTCATCAGGTGAAATTATTTTTTCCAGAAAATCAAGCTGTTGCAAAATCAAATTTGCGAAGGTTTCAAAATCTTCCAGAATACTGTTTATGGCGTCATCCTTTTTTATTGTCATCTAATCTGAATTTAAGTGAAGTTAAAAAAATTAACCGAATTTACCTGTCAGGTATTCTTCTGTTCTACGGTCTTTTGGTTTTGTAAACATGTCTTTTGTTTTGCCATATTCGACCAATTCACCAAGGTACATAAACATGGAATAATCAGAAATACGGGCTGCCTGAGCCATGTTGTGTGTAACCATCAAAATCGAATAGTTTTCTTTTAGTTTTACAAGCAGATCTTCAATTTTTGAAGTAGCCACCGGATCCAGTGCCGATGTTGGTTCATCCAGAAGAATCACTTCCGGATCAAAAGCCAGTGCTCTTGCAATGCATAATCTTTGTTGTTGTCCTCCCGATAAAAAAGTTCCTTTTTTATATAATGTATCTTTTATTTCATCCCAAAGGGTAACATCGCGTAATGACCGTTCAACTATTTCGTCACGTTTAGATTTTTTCATCCTGATTCCGTTGAGTTTATATCCGGCTATTACATTATCATAAATACTCATAGTAGGAAATGGATTCGGCCGCTGAAAAACCATTCCTGTATGTCTTCTCAGTTTAATGGTTGGCATGTCTGAAATATCTTTTCCATTCAGAATTAAAGTTCCCTTGGTTTCAATATTTTCATACAATTCGTGCATCCGGTTTATTGCCCTTAACAAGGTACTTTTCCCACAGCCGGAAGGACCCATGATTGCAGTTACGCTATTTCTTTTTATGTCGGCAGAAACATCGCTTACTGCATATTTACCTTTCTCATAGGATACCGATAAATTTTTAATGGTTAAAACCGGGTCTTTTATATTTACTATATTATCATTCATTAAATTCTTATTTTTTCCTTGCAGCAATTCTTTTTGATATAATATTAAAAAGCAATACCATCGCCATTAACAACAAAGAAGAACTCCATATTAAATCAACCATATTGGGGTCGTTATAAAATTCCCATATTAATAAAGGAATGGCACTGGTAGGTTTTGAAACATCAAAATTAATAATTGTACTTCCCAGCGCAGTTAACATTAAAGGGGCAGTTTCTCCTAAAATTCTTGAAATACCTAACAAAATTCCGGTAAGTAAACCACTAAATCCGGTAGGGATGAGCACACGCAGAATTACTTTGTAATAGGGTACACCAAGGGCGAGCGCCGCTTCCTTGATTGTCGCGGGAATCATTTTAAGTGTTTCTTCGGTCGAACGAACAATCATTGGCAACATCATTATGGACAACGACACGCTACCGGCTAAAGCAGAAAATCCGTTGGTTATATGTTTAACGACCCATAAATAAGCAATCAACCCTAAAACTATCGATGGAACTCCCTGTAAAATATCAGAAACATTACGCGTAAGATTCGCTAAAAATTTCCCCTGATTTTCATAAAGAAAAACTCCTGTGATTACTCCTATCGGAATAGCCAAAACTGCTGCAAGAGATACCATTAGCAAAGTTCCAGTTATCCCATTTGCAATACCACCAGGAATAATTTCTCCGTTACTTAAAGCAGTCATCGCTTCAAATGTATCGGGCGGAGTTTTTAAAATAAAGTCAAAACTAATTTGTTTTATACCCTTTGCTATAAGTTTATATATTATTAAAACAATAGGGGAAATAGTAATTAAAGAAAGAAAAATCACTAAACCTTTAAATCCTTTGTCTTTAAATGACCTTGCACCTAAATTAGTGGCTTCTGCATATTTTGTAGATGTACTCATTTTAAGCCATTTTTTTAATTATAAACTTTCCAAGTGAGTTTATCACACCCGTGATAACAAAAAGCAGAAGTCCGATTGCAATAAGAGCACTTAATTTTAATCCTTCAGCCTCACCAAACTGATTAGCAATAACACTGGCCATTGTATTTCCGGTGCTGAAGAATCCTTTGGGAACAAGGTTAGCATTCCCAATTAACATGGTAACGGCCATAGTTTCTCCAAGGGCTCTTCCAAAAGACAAAATATAGCCGGCAATGATCCCCGATCTGGCAGAGGGCACTATAACATTAAAAATAACTTCAAGTTTTGTGGCACCTAGTGAATAGGCTGCTTCCTTTAGTTCATTCGGAACCATTGAAATAATTTCATTACTCAGCGATGTTGCGTAAGGAATTATCATTATAGCGAGAATGATACTTGCCGTAAAAATGCCAAAACCCTGATTGGGCAAACCCAGATCGACCAGCAAGGGCCGTAATACATAAAATCCCCAAAGCCCGTAAACAATTGAAGGAATTCCTGCCAATAGATCAACCATCATTCCAAGAACCTTTGCCAATTTTGTACCTCTGTAATATTCACCAAGCAATAAAGAAGTTGAAAAAGAGAGAGGAAGGCTGATAATCAAAGCCGCAACCGAAGTAATTATCGTTCCGGCTATAAATGGAAGTGCTCCGTAATTTTCCGATCCACTTGTAGGATTCCAGGTGTTGGAATAAATAAATTTTAAACCAAATCTTTCAAATGCAGGTATTGCCCCTTTTACAAGAGAAAAAACCATTCCGCCAGCAACAAACAAAATAATCAGGGAAGAAAAAACCAGTATCCCTTTTGTTATTTTATCGCTGTTCATTATTCGTAAATAATCGAATTAAAATATTCAAAACGAACTAAAAATTCTGTAGAAATTTAACACAAGTGTATTTTGATTCACCTGTGTCAAATAAAGAATCCATATTATTTCTTACAACAACGGAACACCGTCATAAGTGACCGAGCGTAAAATAACTTTTGCCTTTTCAACAGCTGAATCAGGAAGCGGGGCATAGTGTACTTTTTCAGCCTGGCTTTGAGCTTCCTCACTAATCAGCCAATCAAGGAATTTAACTGTCTCCAATGCCTGCGTTCTTGAACGGCCATTGTAGTTTTGCTCTTTATAAAGGATTATCCAGGTGAATCCGCTGATTGGATAAGACTCCGGATCTGCCGAATTTGTTAGCATTACCCTGGTATCAGCAGGAATTTCACTGTTTGCTGCTGCACTAACCGATGCGATTGTTGGTTCAATATAATTTCCTGAACTGTTTTGCACTTTTGCCGTTTGGATTTTTTGAGCAAATGCATATTCTGATCCGATGTAACCAATAGAACCTTCCGTTTGCGAGATGGTTCCCGCAACCCCCGGATTACCTTTGGCTCCCATACCTACAGGCCATTGCAAAGACTTACCAACACCAACATTATCAGCCCATTTTGTACTAATTTTGCTCATGTAATCACTAAAAATATTGGTAGTTCCACTTCCATCCGAACGATGAATAAATGTAATCTCCATATCGGGAAAACTTAAATCCGGATTGTTCGCCTTAATTAAAGGATCGTTCCATTTTGTAATCTCTCCCATAAATATCTTTTCGAGCAATTCATTTGAAAGTTTCAAGCCTTCAACACCCGGAAGATTATAAGCAATAACTACCGCTCCCATAACTGTAGGAATATGAACAACTTCACCAGGCATTTCTACCAGCTTTTCATTCTCAAGGAATGCATCAGTTGCTCCAAAGTCGACAACTTTGTCTGTTAAACTTCTGATTCCGCCACCGGAACCAATTCCACCGTAAGTTAAAAGTGTACCATTCTTCTCGGTATAATCCTTGAAGACCATATTATAATATGGCATTGGGAAAGTTGCCCCAGCTGCAGTAAGAGTCACTTTTTCTACATTCGACGATTTATTTTCTCCATTTTTATTCGAAGAATTACATGAAGCAAGAACAAATGCCGCAAATACTATAATTAATACTTTTTTTCATTTTCTAATCCTATTAAATAATTAAAACTTTAGTTCACAATTTAAATACAGATATGTTGTATTGGGCTGTGCGTCATCTGCAGTATCCCAAAATCTAAAATTCGGCGAAATCTTTACACCTTTAACCGGCGACAATTCAACACCTGCCATAAAGAGCTGACCATCCTTACCCTGCTGCCATGGTGTGTCTTCTCCATCCAGTGTAGACGAAGCAAGATTATCATATCTCCCAAATAATTTTATGTTTGATGAGGCCTTATAAGTAGTAAAAAAAGATGTCCCATAAACATCATGCCCATCTGCCATGCCAAAATTCTTCTGAAAATTATACTCTCCGGCTAACACAAACTTTTCACCCGTGTATGCAAGTAAAAGTTGCCAAAGATTGCTGTTTTACTTCATCACCTGTTATATCGGCAATAAACACACGTGCAGTAACTTCACTTACCGGTTTTACTGTTAAGCCAAGCCGCGGGCCTCACAAAGTTTATCACCCTGCAACTTTTTATACCCTTCTCCATTTATAACAGAAAAATCCATGCTGACCAAAAATCCGAAAACCTGTATTCAAGATTAAATCCTAAATCGGCACTTGAATTAAACTTATAAGCGTCCTCAAATGACTTTTTCAAATACTAACGGTTACCCCCCAAATTTTCTTCGCGATGCTTTTGAATTGCGGTAGCTTGAAACATAAACCAAAATAGGCCTGTAAAATTGCCACTAGAATATTGGGAACATAAGCATTTTTCAAATAAGCCCGCCATCTCATGACTCCCAGCACCGGGATTACCAACATCTAAAACGGCTTTTGCATACCATTCTTTACTAAAATTGTATTCATACCCCCAGATAGCCCCTGGTAATTTCAAATGCAGGCATTGCCTCACCGTCAGAAAAACTGGCTATTAAAATTTGTCAAAAATCAAAGCTAAAGGTTTTCCATTCGGTTTAAAATCATCAGTTTCATTTTGACTGAAAGTTGTTGAACTTATACCTAGTATAAACAGCAACAACACAAAGATTTTTTATCATTTTACTTAAGATTGAATTTTAATTTTTCTGACAGCAAAAGTGTTTTAAAGAGATTACACAGAAATTAATAAAATATTACAAAACGATTAAATATTACCATGTTCATATTGTAAGTACCCCTTACAATCAATGTTTTGAATGTAAAAATAATTGTAACAAAAAATTTAATCCAATCCATTTTAGTACTTAAAAAATTCTCAAAAGTAACATGGCTGGGAACAGCTTCTTGAAATAAAGATAAGCGGGCAAAGCAAAAAGAGGTTACTTATCCGTTTCAGTTAAGTAACCTCCAATTTTTAAAAATCTTAATGATTTATTTCTGTGTCAAAGTAATAAAGTCCCTGTATGCTTTGATTAAATTAATATAATGCAGAAGTAAATTTTTGGTTTCTGTTATTGTATTAAAATACAAAACCGAATTTCGTGTATTTACCACTTTCGCCTTAATTCTTTTTATCTGAGCTTTTTCGAATTCACCTAAAACAACAATTAATTTATCTCTTTTGCTGATCAAATCTTTGATTGATTCAAATTTATTTTCTTTAACAATGTGTAACATAAAATTCATAAACTCATCAATCTGAACAATCAGATTTCTCATTTCCTTCGCCTGCTCTTTTATAAAGGGTTTATGATTGTTATCAAGATGCTCAAACAAAGGTTCAACCGTAAAATTCAGTGAGTGTGCAACTTCACGCTGATAGTCAATTACCTGTACATAAAAATGTCCTGAATCCAGATTTCCTTCAATTTTAGATAAAGTATCAAGAACTTTATTTTTTTGCTTCTTAGATTTTTTGTTTAACTCAAGATTTAACTCCAAACCTTCCTTTAATTGCCCTCTATCCTCATTTAGAAAACTTTCGATACTTACTGAAAGAATTTTACTGGCAGAAAGTATTGATTTTACTATTTGCTTGTTGAGTTTTGCAAGAACTTTTTCAACCTCATCTTTTTCAGAAAAAACATCATCCTCCTCGAAATCAGTATTTTTCGAACGTCTCTTGAACATCATATGCGTTCTAATTACCATAAAAATTGCTACTGCCACAAAAACGAAGATCATAAATGTACCTCCAAGTGCAATAAACAATGCAATTAAACCGGAAACAGAAAAAGCAATCAGAGCGGTTAAAAACCAACCTCCAATTACAGCAAAAACGCCAGAAATCCGATAGACAGCACTCTCTCTGTCCCAAGCTCTGTCAGCCAGCGAAGTACCCATAGCAACCATAAAAGTTACATAGGTGGTTGATAGCGGTAATTTTAAAGATGTACCTATCGCAATTAAAATACTGGCTACAACAAGGTTTACCGACGCCCTGATTTTATCAAAGGCAGGAGGGTCCAGTTCATTTGCTGTATACGAAAAAGGTGTAAATCTTGATTGTACAGTTTTAGTTAAAGAATTAGGTAAAGTCTTTACTAGCTTTTTATTGAAGTTGGTTGTCCCCCTGACAATGATTCTTGCTGCCAATGAAGAACCAAACCTTTCACTTCCTTCACTTTGCCTCGACAGATCAACTGTTGTGGCTACAACCGATTTTGCCTTTCGTGATAAAATCAAAGTTGTAATCATTATAAGGCCTGCAATCAGTAACATATAGGTAGGTGTGCCAACTTTTCCGGCCAGCATTTCCATTGTAAATGAATCAGGTGAACCCGCGCCTGCACTAACCCATGCTTTGAATGAATTGAATCCTGCCAGCGGTACACCAATAAAATTGACCAAATCATTTCCTGCAAAAGCCATGGCCAATGCAAAAGTGCCAATAAGGACAATTACTTTTAATATTTTAATATTGAATATCCACTTTAATAGCTGAATAAATATTACCCAAAATAAAAATCCATATAATAATATTAATCCTGAATGATGTTTAAACCAATCCTGCAAAGTCTCTGTTTCATTAATCTGAAAGTCTGCATAAGAAGATCCCTTCATCCCTTTAATAAAAATGAAGTAGGTTATTGCCGTGACTGCTAATCCCCCGAAAACAGCACCAAGATATTTCATTGGTTTTCTATATTGAAAAGAAAAAATCAGACGGGCAATGTATTGAATGATGGCACCAACCGTGAATGCGATAAAAACCGATAATAAAATTCCAGCAATGATTGCTAAAGCTTTCCCTGAATTAATATAATTTACCAACTCCATAGCAACAGAGCCACCGTTTGCTTTTATTTTCACTATAGAAACAACAACAGCAGCGCCCAATAATTCAAAAACAATTGAAACAGTTGTGGAAGTAGGCATACTAAAAGTATTGAACATATCAAGCAAGATTACATCTGTAATCATAACTGCCAGAAATATGATCATAATTTCAGAGAAGAAAAACATATCAGGATGAAATATTCCTTTACGGGCAACTTCCATCATCCCGTTGGAAAAGGTTGCTCCAATCAAAACTCCCAAACTGGCCATTAAAAAAATCAGCCACTTTGGCGCAGCTTTTGATCCAATGGCTGAATTCAGAAAATTTACAGCGTCGTTACTAACACCTACAATAAGATCGGAAATTGCTAATGCAAAGAGAATTACAACAAGAATTAGGTAAAAATTTTCCATTATTTAGTTTTTATTGACGGCAGGCAAATATAGAAGCTAAGTAAGAATTAATACATTTTCAATACATTAAATTAATATTAACTAACCATGAAATTACTGTTAATCAGTTAATAACAATTTTTTCTAATTTTGTACTTTTAAAAAAATGAAAAATGGATAAAATTTCTTCAAGACAGGTAGCGTTAATCATATCCTTAATTTTAACAATTTTTGTTTTTGTAATAGGAATTTTCACTCCTAAAACTAGCTTATTTTTTTTATTTCTTGCCATTGCATCACTTATTTTTTTCCTCATCACCTATTTTCTGATTCAATATTTATTAAACAAATTTATATCTGATAAAATAAAGCCAATCTATAAAATTATAAACTACTTTCCTGAAAAAGGAAAGGAAGCAAAAAAGAAGAACCTTGGATTTGTTGAAATTGCAGAAGTAGAGCATGATGTTGAAGAGTGGGCACAAAACCAGTTGCAGGAAATAGAACGGCTGCGTGATTTGGAACGCTACAGAAAGGAGTTTGTCGGTAATGTTTCACATGAGTTGAAAACGCCTATTTTTAATATACAGGGTTATATTTTAACACTGCTTGAAGGTGGCCTGGAAGACCCCAAAATCAATAAATTGTATTTAACCCGTTCTGAAAAAAGCATTGATCGGATGGTTTCCATTGTTGAAGATTTGGAATCAATTACCAAATTAGAAACCGGTGAATTAAAACCACAATATTCCGTTTTTGATATCATAAAAGTTACCGAGGAAGTTTTTGAAATAGAGCACATGCTTGCCAAAGAGCGAAAAATTTCTCTCCAATTCACAAAAAAAAGTGATAAACCTATTTTGGTATCAGCAGATAAAAAAAGAATTATTGAAGTACTTTCCAATCTGGTAACCAATGGAGTTAAATACGGAAAAAGAAAAGGTACAGTTAAAGTTGGTTTTTACGATTTTGATGAAAAAATTGTGGTCGAAGTTTCTGACGATGGAATAGGGATTGACAAAAAAGATTTACCTCGAATTTTTGAACGATTCTACCGGGTAGACAAATCGAGATCACGTGAGCAAGGCGGAACAGGTCTTGGACTTTCTATAGTGAAACATATTATTGAAGCGCATAATCAAACCATTAATGTACAGAGTATACTTGATGAGGGAACCACATTTACTTTCACACTTGAAAAAGCCAAATAATAACCTAACTTTGCCTTAACCCAATTTTATTGTATTTTTAATAACGGTTTAATAGAAACCAATTACATTTGCATTCTTAATTTAAAGGTCTCTGATATGAGTGACAATACTTTCAAAATACTTCTTGTTGATGATGAAATTGATATTCTCGAATTTATTAGTTATAACCTTGAAAAAGAAGGTTACAAAGTATACACAGCAAAAAACGGACTGGAAGCAATAAAAGTAGCTGAAAAAACTACACCTCATTTAATTATTCTGGATGTTATGATGCCGGAAATGGATGGTATTGCCGCATGCGAAGAGATAAGAAAAATCCCGTCTCTAAAAAATACCGTAATAGCGTTCCTAACAGCGAGAGGTGAGGATTATTCACAAATTGCAGGTTTTGAAGCGGGTGCAGATGATTATATCACCAAACCAGTGCGACCGAAAGTTTTGGTAAGCAGGGTAAAAGCATTGTTAAAAAGAACCGGAGAAGCTGCAGAGCAACCTGTAATTCAGGATTCAAATACGGTTACGATTGGAAATCTTTTGATCGATAAAGAAAGATACCTTATCAGAATCGGTGACGAGGAAATGATTCTTCCCCGAAAAGAATTTGAATTGCTTTCTCTTTTGGTTTCAAAACCAGGAAAAGTATTCACACGCGAAGAAATTTATTATTCTGTTTGGGGAGACAATGTTGTTGTTGGAGACCGCACAATTGACGTTCATATTCGTAAATTACGCGAAAAAATTGGCAACGACCATATAAAAACATTAAAAGGTATCGGCTATAAATTTGTTGAATAGCCAAAATCAGAAAAAATATACTGAAACATACAGGACAATAAAACCTAATAAATAACCCGCCAAGACCTGCCACAAATCATGTTTGTTTAGCGCTATTCTGGCACTGCCTACTGCACCGGATACAGTAACTACAGTTATGATTGCCCAAAACGGGTTTATCCCTGTTCGAAAAGATAAAGCAAACAATGCACCGCTAACTCCTCCCAATGCAGCCATGTGGTTGCTAATCTTCCATTTGATAGTAATCGTAAACAAAATAACGATGACTAAAACCGAGGCTACCAAAAAAATTTTAAAAATCGAAAACGCCTGCATCCGGTTCATAATAAGATATCCCAAATAATAAAACACCGATGTAAATAAAAGCAATACAATTCTGTCTTTTGCCTTATCCATAGACAAATCGAATTTGGGATTGAGAGCCATTATTGCTACGGTTAACATGGGTAAAATACCAGTAGTAAATGCCAAAACAAGCAAAATAAAACGTTTGGCCTCCCACGAAATCATTGAAAAATAAAATCCTGTATTCAGTAAGAGCAGAAATCCGAGGGTTGGAACTATTACAGGATGAAATACAATCGATAAAATTTTAGCTATTTTTTCCGTCATTCTATAATTCCTTTCTCAGCCGGGCAACAGGGATTCCGAGCTGTTCGCGATATTTAGCTACTGTTCGACGGGCAATGTTGTAGGATTTTTCTTTTAAAATCTGTGCCAGTTTTTCATCGGTAAGCGGCTTATGTTTATCTTCGTTGTCAATACAATCCTGCAATATTTTTTTGATTTCACGTGTGGAAACCTCTTCCCCATCATCTTTCTGAAGACCCTCTGAGAAAAAGTATTTCAAAGGATAAATACCAAAATTGGTCTGAATATATTTGCTGTTCGACACCCTGGAAATGGTTGAAATATCCAGTCCTGTCCGTTCTGCAATATCTTTAAGAATCATGGGTTTCAGTTTTGTTTCTTCACCTTCCTGAAAATATTCCTTTTGAAAATTTATTATCTCCGACATGGTTAACAGCAGGGTATGGTGCCGTTGACGAATCGCGTCGATAAACCATTTGGCCGAATCTACTTTTTGTTTCACAAACATTAAAGCATCTTTCTGGCTTCTGTTGTTTTTACCTTTTTCACTTAGCGAATGCAACATACCCAAATAAGTATCATTAATCTTCAGTTCAGGTACATTCCTTTGGTTAAGACTCAAGCTTAATTCTCCATCTGTATTTTCAAGAATAAAATCGGGAATGATGTGTTGATTTGAACGGTTGAGAGGATTACTATATGAACTCCCGGGTTTAGGATTAAGTTTTAAAACCTGGTCTATACCGCTTTTCAATTCTTCCTCGGTTAACTCAAGCCTTTTCTGAATTTTATCGTAGTGTTTTTTCGTAAATTCTGTGAAAAAATCTTTTACAATAATCCTCGCCAGTTCCAAATCTGTTCCTCTTTTCCTGTTTAACTGAATCAGCAACGACTCTCTCAAATCTCTCGCTCCCACACCGGGTGGATCCAATTCCTGAATAACTTTCAAAATTTCGAGTAATTTATCTTCAGGAACATCCATGTTCATATTAAATGCCAGGTCATCGCTGATTGCTGATAACTCACGGCGCAAGTAGCCGTCGTCGTCAATATTTCCAATGATATATTCGGCAAGCTGTTGCTGTTCTTCCGACAGGTCTACCAAACGAAGCTGCTCATATAGATTCTCATGAAAAGTAGTGCCAACAGAAAAAGGAATATCTATGTATTTATCGTCCTTTGAGTAATTATTTGCTGAAAGTTTGTAGGATGGAGTTTCATCTTCTTCGTTTAAATAATCGTCGTAAGAAAACTCCTCATCGTCCGCATCAGCTTCAGATTTTAACTCCTGCACTTCTCCTTCATCTTCAAAATCCGGATTATCCGATTCCAGTTCCAGAACGGGGTTTTCTTCAAGTTCCTTTTTTATTCGCTGTTCGAGTTGCATAGTAGGGATTTCCAAAAGCTTGATCACCTGTATCTGCTGGGGTGAAAGCTTCTGAAGCAATTTTTGTTGAAGTGACAGCTTTTGCTCCATATCCCAAAATTTATCCCCGTAAATTTAGTATTTTTTTTTATGCTGCAACTTTAAGAGCCAAATCAGAATTCTGCATTTTTTGGTGTGCGGGGAAAGGCAATTACATCGCGGATATTCCCCATACCGGTAACAAACAAAATAAATCTCTCAAAACCAAGGCCAAAGCCACTATGTACTACAGAACCAAACCTTCTTGTATCAAGATACCACCACATTTCTTCCACCGGGATACCCATTTCTTTCATGCGTTTTTCCAGCTTCCCGAGGTTCTCCTCACGCTGCGAACCACCGATTATTTCTCCAATTTGTGGAAACAAAACATCCATAGCACCAACCGTTTTCCCATCTTCGTTTTGTTTCATATAAAATGCCTTTATCTCTTTCGGATAATCAGTAAGAATTACCGGGCATTTAAAATGTTTTTCCACAAGATAACGCTCATGTTCACTTTGCAGATCCACTCCCCAGTCAACAGGGAACTGAAACTTTTTCTTTTTATATGGTTTCGAATTTTTCAAAATATCAATAGCCTCGGTATAGGTAATTCGAACAAAGTTGTTATTTAAGACAAACTCCAGTTTTTCAATTAAATCCATGGAGCGTTGATCCTGAGGCTTATTCTTTTCTTCCTGTTTTAAGCGATCAGCCAGAAACTGAAGGTCATCCAGACAGTTATCAAGAGCATATTTAATTAATGATTTTAGAAATTCTTCTGCCAAATCCATGTTGTCTTTCAAATCGTAAAATGCCATTTCCGGTTCAATCATCCAAAATTCTGCAAGATGACGCGTTGTATTTGAATTTTCAGCTCTGAACGTGGGTCCAAAAGTATAAATCTCACCCAAAGCAAGAGCTCCCAATTCTCCTTCCAGTTGCCCTGAAACAGTTAAATTAGTTGGCCTTCCGAAAAAATCCTGTGCATAATCAATTTCTCCTTCTTCTGTCAACGGCGGGTTCTTAGGATCGAGTGTCGAAACCCGGAACATTTGCCCGGCACCTTCGGCATCGCTGGCAGTTACAATGGGTGTATGTAAATAATAAAAACCTTTTTCATTAAAATATTTATGAATAGCAAACGCCATGGCATGTCGAATACGAAATACGGCACCAAATGTATTTGTGCGGAAACGCAAATGTGCATTTTCACGTAAAAATTCAAGTGAGTGCTTTTTAGGCTGAATAGGAAACTTTTCGGGATCAGCTTTTCCTAAAAGCTCAATTTTTTCAGCAATCAACTCCACTTTTTGACCACTACCGGCTGATTCTTCCAGTTTTCCAACTACAGAAAGCGATGCGCCTGTATTTATTTCTCTAAGAATTGCATCATCAAAATTATTAACATCGGCAACTACCTGGAGGTTATGAATGGTTGACCCATCATTCAGTGCAATAAAATTCACGTTCTTACTGCCTCTTTTGGTACGCACCCAGCCTTTCACAAGCGCTTGTTTGCCGGTTTCTCCGTTTAGAAGGATGTCTTTAATTTTTTGTCTTTCCATAATCTCTTCAATTCTTAAAAATTTATTTCAGAAATATTAAAAAAACAAAAGTACATTTTATATACAACATAGTAAATTGTGACTTTTAATTAATAGGCATTTTTTAAGAATTGATAAAACAAAGGCCCTTGAATACAATCTAAAAAGAAAAAAGGTTGTCTTCTGATAAGACAACCCGGGAACAATTTCAAGAAAGAATTAGAGAGGTGGGAAAAGTATTTTCAAAAACTTAATTTCACATTGAATATTTAAAAACAATTGCAAATTAGAACATTTAATTCTATTTTAGTTTACAATACAATTAATTGACTGTTAAAGATTTGTTAAGTGTTTTTATCCCTTTCTATCAAACTTAACACAACAAATATTTTTAACTCTTAAGCATGAACAGATTAACCCCGTATATCAACGACTTTTTTGAACTGTTTTTCCCATCACTTTGTACTACATGTGAAACCCGCTTAAAGGTAAACGAGCATAATTTGTGTTTTGATTGCTGGCAGGATTTGCCGGTAACCAACTTTCATATTAATAGTGAAAATAAAGTTGCTCAACTTTTTTGGGGAAGAGTACGAATTGAAAACTCAAGCTCCTATTTTTCTTATAAAAAAGGAAGCAGATATCAAAAACTAATTCATTGTATCAAATACAAGGGCATGAAAGAACTTGGTTATGAAATAGGGCAACGATACGGATATATTTTAAAAGAGTCTAAAAATTTTCAAAATCTGGATTTAATCATTCCGGTTCCTTTGCATCCCAAAAAACTAAAATTGAGAGGCTACAATCAAAGCGAATGGATTGCAATGGGAATTTCAGATTCTTTGGAAATACCTGTTTCTGCAGACAACTTATACAGAAAAACATTTACCTCTACCCAAACCCGAAAAAACCGATTTGAACGCTGGCAGAACGTGGAAGGAATTTTCGGGATAAAGAAGCCAAATGAATATAGAGGTAAGCATATTTTGCTTGTCGACGATGTAATCACAACCGGTTCAACACTTGAGGCATGTGCATTCCAACTCTTAAATATTGAGAATGTAAAAGTAAGCGTGGCAACACTTGCTTTTGCCGAAATATAAATTCTTAATGATTAGCAAGATTGGAAAATTTAGTTTGAAGACATTGCTTTATTTTTGAACCATAATTGATAAAGCAATGAATGTAAAAACTGATACGCAGAATTTCTATTTTGAACGAATCAATAAAGTCATCCATTACATAAACAATCATTTGGACGAAAATCCTGACATTTCGAAGCTGGCAGAAATAGGAAATTATTCGCAGTATCACTTTCACCGAATCATGAAAGCCTATCTCGGTGAATCATTGGGAGCATATATTATTCGCCTGCGCCTTGAAACAGCTGCCAGCCTTTTACTCTATTCAAGCGAAACAGTAAATAACATTGCTTTTAATGTGGGTTATGAGACTCCTTCCTCGTTTACAAAAGCATTTAAAAAACGGTATGGAATCTCACCGGTAGAATTTCGAAAAAACAATTCAGCAACACCAAAATCAGAACAGATAAAAATAAAATTTAATGCCATGGAAAATCTAAAAAGTTTACAGCCAAAAATTAAAAATGTTAAATCCAAGAAAGTAATTTACGCGAGAGCGTTGGGAAATTATAACAAAAGCGCCGAAAAAGCCTGGGAAACAGTTTGTACATTCGCGAAAACAAAAAAATTGTTCGGCTTTAAAACAGAATTCATAGGAATAAGTCACGACGACCCGAAAATTACTGATTCCGAAAAACTGAGGTACGATGCATGTGTAGCCATAACCAAAGATGTCAAACCCGAGGGTGAAATTGGGACTCAGGAGATTCCGGGAGGTAAGTTCGCCGTTTTTACGCACAAAGGACCCTATGAAAAGCTGGAAAACAGTTATGAGTATATCTTCGGGAAATGGTTACCTGAAAGTAAATCCGAGCTCAGAAATGTACACAGTTTCGAAAAATATTTAAATGCGCCGGAAGATACCGAACCGGAGAAATTAAGAACCGAAATTTATATCCCTATACATTGAAAAGATTGCTCGAAATCAGGGGATACAAATAATCCCGATATATATTTCAACCTCTTTGAATTCCGTTTGTTGTAATTGAAGTAATTTTTTATACAAATGGAATTTATTATTTCAAAATATACACCCGGAAACCGTCCTGATGTTCAATTACCTTCGTCACAAATCTTTTCCCTACTGGGCGAAGAAGGTATTCGAAAACTGGTGAGTGACCACTATAATCTTTTGACGGAAAGTTCTGTAAGTAAATTATTTCCGCAAGATGAAGCGGGACTGGAAAAAGCAAAAAAAAATTCATCCGATTTTTTTATCCAAGTCTGTGGAGGCCCGATGCATTTTAGCAAACGCAGGGGAAAACCCATGTTATACAAAAGGCACCTGCCCCACAGAATTACACCGGAAGCCCGGGAAGTTTGGCTGGAATGCTACAAAACTGCGCTTGAAAAAAGTAATTTGCCGGAAGACGTACTAAAATCTTTCTGGAACTATCTGGATATATTTTCAATCTGGATGGTAAATTCCTAAAAACAAACAATCTATTCCCCGGTTTTATTCATTTACAACGAGTAAACAATTCTTTATTGACCAATGTTAAATGTCAGTAAATAAAAGAATTCAACAATTAAAAATTAAAATAATGAAATTAACACATTTTATTCTGATTATGGCTGCGGTTTTTGCACTAGGTGCCTGCAACCAGAGGCCTGTCCAAACTGAAGAGAACGCGAATGTAAAATACTACAGACATTTGCAGTTCAGCGAAACACCCTGGGATCTGGAACAAGGGTTACATCCCATTTCAGCAAAAGATGCAGAAACGATAAACAATTACAAATTTACATGGAATGATGCAGGGCAATTGGTTTCTGTCGAATATAACCGCGACGGAGTTTTACTTGGTTACTCAAACATGGGAGCAGCAAAAATTACCTATACATACAATGGAAACAAGCAAATAAAACAGTTTTATAATGAAAATGGAGAAGCTGTAAAAAACAGTGGCGTTTTTGTGCAGGAATATACATTAGACGAGAATGGAACAAGAGTTGCCCTGCAATTTTTAGATGAAAATGGAGAACCTGTTGAAAACATGAATAATATCCACAATTATAAATGGACAAAACTGGAAGATGGCATGATTCAGGAATTACGCTATAATTTAGCTGGAGATGAAGTAATAATGAATCCATTTTGCCCTTTCTACGAACTCCGGTTTTCTTATGATGAAAATGGCTACGTTACGCGAATGGCGAACTACGAAGAAGATACTCTGTATAACTGTACCGCTGAAAATTGCGGTGATGTCGGAGTTTCCTATTTCCTATTTGAAAATAGCGACAAAGGAGATTTGCTGACCTTCTCCGTTCATAATACAGTAGGCCAATTATCGAATTTATACTGGGGTTGGGCGAAACGAGTGTATGCTGTCGATGATAACGGATATATAACTGAAGCAACCCTTTACGATCAGGATGACGAATATTTGGGCGGGAAAAATATTCCCGTCACAAAAAATGAATACAATGAACACGGTGCCCTGGTAAAAAGTATTTCTTTAGATAAAGACAAAAATGTTGTAAATAATCCAAACAACGGTGTTGCAATTGTAGAATACAAATACGATGATGCAGGACGAAGGGTTGAAACCGTTCGTTACGATAAAGACATGAATCCGATAGAAAGTAACAGTTAAAAATTTCTTACACGGAAGAATTATGCTTCAATTAAAAATATTTCCGAAGGCCCTTTTTCTTTTATTCGTAGTGACTATGTTTTCCTGTTCGGGCAGCCAGACGGAAAAGACAAAAGAAATAGGGACCGGACAGGTTGAAACCCAGGATAAGCCAGAGATTAACAGGGAGACACGACTGCTGCTGGATAAGCTTGTGGAAATGGGCGATTATGCGAACAGCAGGGATATTCCATCATTAATGGATGCCTCCTCAGTTTACGAAGAACTGAATGGTAACAATCTGATATTGGATATCCGCAATCCTGAAATTTTTGTGAACGGGCACATCGAAGGTGCAAAAAATGTACAATTCCGGAATTTGTACGGCTATTTTAAAAATGAAATAAACCCATTTGATTACGACAAAATTGTTGTTGTTTGTTATGCCGGACAAGGATCAAGTTATGCTACAGCTTTGTTACGACTTGCCGGATATAACAATGTATATGCTATGCGCTGGGGGATGAGTGGCTGGAATAAAGACTTTGCGGAAGGATCCTGGTTAGATGTTATCTCGTCAAAGTATGAAAGCGAGCTGGAAACAACGAACAATGAAAAAGCCGAGGCAGGTGACTTTCCGCTATTAAATACTGGAAAAACAAACGGAGAGGAAGTTCTAGCTACCCGATTGGATTCGGTTTTTGCTCAAGGATATTCTGCAGCACTTATTTATGCTGATGAAATTTTCGAAGCTCCTGGTAATTTCTACATCGTTAACTATGACCGGCGCGACAAGTATGAATCCGGACATATTCCCGGTGCAATTCGATATAAACCGGGAGGCACATTGGGAATTGTTTCAGAGATGCAAACTGTTCCTTCCGACGAACAAGTGGTTTTTTATTGTAATACGGGCCATAATTCAGCATTTGCAACTGCATTTATGCGTTTATTTGGATACAATGCAAAAACACTTACATACGGAACCAATGCATTCATGCACGACAAAATGTTAGAGGAAGAAGATTCACTTTCATGGATACCTTTTACTGAATCTGCTATTGAAGATTACCCGTATGTTGAGGATTAAACGACAATAAAATAAGTTCTGAAAAATTTTCAGGCCGGGTTATTTCCCGACCTGATTTTTTTTCCTGAAAATCAGGAAGATTTGGAAAAAATTTTACCTACAATCCTTAACAATAATCCTTGCGGTAAGATCGCTCCGAGCATATAATAAAATTTTGTCGCCAGTCCCGGGACAACAAACTTTTTCCCATTAACCATATTTTCCACTGCTGTCTGGGCAACCTGCTCGGGAGTTAAAGTTGTTATGCGTGTTAAAGCTGAAAGTTTTCGAATATTTCTTTTTGCTCGTTCTGATGTTACGCCACTTGAATGAATGGATGTAACCAATACATTGGATTTTTTAAGTTCACGGTTCAAAGCCCGGGTTAAAAATAAAATATAAGTTTTGGTGGCAGCATATACACTTTTATTAGGTAACGCCACAAAAGATGCAAAACTGCTAATATTTAAAATATGTGCTCTTTCCAATTTTCTCATTTCCGGAAGAAAAAGAAGAGTTAACAATGTTGATGTCCGAACATTCAAAAGAATCATTTTATCGATAAGCTCCGGGGTAAGACTTTCAAATGTTCCCTCAAATCCAACTCCCGCATTATTCACTAAGTTGTTGACTTTTATTTTGTTTCCCTTTGCAAAATCATACACCCTTTGCGGCGAGGCAGATTCTGTTAAATCAATACCCAACGATTTAATGCTCACTGAAAAGTCACTTTTTATTTCATTTACTGTATTTGTGAGTTCCGCATCGGGCAATGACACTAAAAACAAGTTGAATCCTCTTTTTGCACATTCAACGGCAATCGCTTTTCCAATTCCGGCGCTCGCTCCGGTAATTAAAGTATAGTATTTTTGTTCTTCATCATTCATGTGAACCAGTTTTTAACCATTCAATCGTTTTTGCCATTCCATTTCTCAATGGTGTAATTTTATAGCCTAGTTCCTCCTTGGCTTTTCTGCTGTTTAACGGACGATGTTGCAAATATCGTTTTACCCAAGGAGGAGTAATTAATGGTGGTTTGCCAAAATTTTCAGCCATAAAATATTCCAATTTAGAAATGCCCAGCATGAGAAAAAACGGAATGTGAATCATTTTGTACTTTTTCATCGAGACTTCAGCAAGAGTCCTGAAAAAATGATTGTAAGAAACATTCTCGCCTCCTAAAATATATTTCTCACCGGGAGTTCCTTTCTGCATTGCCAGAATATGTCCTTCTACCACGTCATCAATAAAAACATAACTTCCCAGTTGAGAACCATCATCAGGAATAAAACGCCAGGTTCCGTTTAAATATTTTTTAATCATAATGGTAACCGAGTTGCTTTTATTTAAAAAACCCGGGCCATACAATCGAGGCGGATTAACAATTACGATATCAAGGCCTTTACTATTATATTCATAACATAATTGTTCTGCCTGCCTTTTGGTGATTTCATAGTCAGTCAAATATTGGTCGGGCAACGGCACCGATTCATCAACTTCTTCTTTTTCTTTTGAAGGTGGAAGCGTAGCAGCACTTGATGTAAAAACAATTTTTTTGATATCATTTTTCAGAGCAACCTCCAAGACATTTTTAGTGCCGATGAAATTTGTTTTGTATGCCAGATTTTTATCTTTTGACCATAAATTTGCATAGGCTGCCAAATGATAAACCACATCGCATCCATTCATTGCTCTATTCAAAACATCTCTATCAAACAAGTCTCCTTCAAATACTTCAACCCTGTTTTCGGTTTGAAATTTTAGTTTTTGAGGGGAACGGGCCAAAATATGCACTTCATTCCCTCGTTTCAGAAGCTCCTCCAAAAGTCTGTTTCCAATATATCCGGTGGCTCCGGTAACAAAACATTTCACCTTGAAAATTTATTTTAGTTATTAAAATTTTAAAGAATCCTTCTCTGTTAATAAAATGCCGGCAGACGTCAATCAAACAAATAAGAAATTTGATAGATTACTGGTAATAAATGAAGTAGATTTAGTTTCTGTAATTTTTACAGACCATCTGTTTCCTGTAGGAAATTTCTGAAAATTCATGGCGTAACTTTAATTTGATCTACAAGTTACAAAAATTGTTATGTATAGCAACTTTAAAAAATCAGCAATTCTGCTTTCAACAAATTTTATTTATGATTGAACGGAGGATTAAGGGACGAGAAGTAGAAGAATATTTACCTGCTGAGATTGTAATAAAATGCCAGCGAAATTACATTATTAAATTGGTTATTGTACCAATAATAATTTGTAGCGTCCTCTCCCGATATTTTTCGTATCGGCAATACAGAATACGCTATTCTTAAATCAAGTTTTAATTGGTCGAGCATGTCATACTGAAAACCGACAAATGGCTGTAAATCAAAATCGTTAAATGCATTTTGGTCCTCCTGAACAAATTCCCCGTACTCATCAAACTCTTTTGCATGGATGAGATAACCCGCTGAAATTCCTCCTACCACAGCACTTCTATCATTTGCTCTGAAACCAACAAAAACCGGAATATCGATATATCCCAAACGCATGATATACTTATCCGGATCTTCATCTTTTTTCACCCTGTTCCGGGCTCCTTTCTGAGAATATTTTATTTCCAGTCCGGCAAAAACAGCCGGAGCAACGTCTGTTCTTACAAATGCCCCTGCAAGTATTCCTGGTTTATTGTACCCTTTGAACGGAACACCGTTTATCTGTGTTCCTGATACCTGTGTCCCATTGAATCCGGCAAAAACGCCTCCTTCAAAACGTTGGGCAACGACTATATGTGCCAACAAAATAAAAAGTATAGGTCCAAATAATTTTTTTAGCATTTTATTTCCATTTTTCAAGTTCAAATTTTAGAATCTCCAGACCTTTGCCTGCTTTTTCCTGAATATAGGTCACATTTTCAGATGTCACCTGCGGACGACCAGGATCAATAACAAATATAGGAATTTCAGGCTTAGTATAATGTACCAAACTGGCAGCAGGGTATACTACAAGTGAAGTTCCGATAACAACCAAAACATCTGCGCTTTGGACAATTGGCAGAGCATCGTTCAACGCAGGAACAGCCTCTCCAAACCAAACAATATGCGGTCTGAGCTGACTTCCTTTTTCACACTTATCCCCCATTTTCAACTCCCAGTGGTCAAGTGTATAAACTAAATCTGGATCAATGGTACTTCGCGCTTTTTTAAGTTCACCATGCAAATGCAAAACTTTTGTACTTCCTGCCTGTTCATGCAAATCATCTACATTCTGTGTAATGATTTCAACATCAAAATCTTTTTCCAAATCAGCAATTCCGGTATGTCCTGCATTGGGTTTTGCCTCCCAAAGTAATTTCCGACGTTCGTTGTAAAATCGCATCACCAATTCCGGATTTTGTCGCCATGCATCAGGACTTGCCACTTCGGTTACATCATATTGTTCCCAAAGCCCACCCATATCACGAAAGGTTTTTAGCCCGCTCTCCTGACTCATACCCGCACCAGATAATACCACCAATTTCTTTTTCATGTTCTAAAAATAACTATTTCATTGTAAATTCCTGATTTTCATGTTTCCTATAACGATAAGCCAAATAAACATATATGATTTACATAAGTGATATTATTTTTTGAATTCAAGTGAAATATCATTAACTTATAATCCATAAAAACCATCATTTTCTTATCAAAATTCATGATAATGAGAACCTCAATTAAACCTACTATCTGCTTCTTATTACTTTTGGTCATCATCTCAAAAACTTTTAGTCAAACCTTTTGGAATGTACAGGAACTTACCCAACCAATTATTTTTGATGGAAAACCGGATGAAGCTGTGTGGAAAGAAATAAAACCATTCCAGCTAATAACGCAACAACCAACCTACGGAAAACCGCCTTCACAAAAGACAGATATCCGACTTGCATTTGATGACCAGTATATTTACCTGGGAGCAGCAATGTATGTTGAAACACAGGATATGATTAAAGCAATTGGTAAGGTGCGAGACTTTAACAGCAGGTCGTGTGATTGGTTAGGATTGCAATTTGACACTTATAATGATAATCAGAACAGCGTACTTTTTTTTACCAATCCTAATGGCCTGAGATATGATGCCACAATCAGTAACGACGCAGTTGAAGAAAATACAGGCCCCATGGATATCAATTGGAATACCTTTTGGGAAGTAAAAACTAAAATTGACAACCAAGTGTGGTATGCAGAGATGAAGATTCCTATATCAAGCCTTCGTTTCGAAAGTAAAGACGGCAAGACAATTATGGGATTCAATGTCCTTCGATATCTTCCGGCAACAAATGAAATTTATATCTTCCCAGACACCCCATATAATTGGGGGAGTTACAGTGATGTTAAGCCTTCAACTTATGCAGATGGGGTCTTCTCGGGAATGAAACCGCGAAAGCCACTTTATATTAGTCCTTATGTTTTAACCGGAATTGAACAATCGTATAATTTGAATGATGAAGGAACAAAATACATTTATAAAAGAGATTATAAACTGGAACCTGGATTAGATGTTAAATATGGTATAAACTCAAACACTACCCTCGATTTAACATTAAACACTGATTTTGCCCAGGTTGAAGCCGATGCACAACAATTCAATCTTACCCGGTTTAGCCTTGTTTATCCTGAAAAGAGAAAATTTTTTCTTGAACGGGCAAGTGTTTTCGATTTTAGCCTTGGTGGCCCAAATACCTTATTTTATTCCCGGCGAATTGGATTACACAATGGAAATACTGTTCGAATATTAGGTGGGGCAAGACTTATGAGTAGTGTTAACGGATGGGATATCGGATTGATGGATTTGCAAACTTCGGAATATTCTGATCTACCTTCTGAAAATTTTGGGGTATTCAGGGTAAAAAAACGATTGCTTAATGAAAATTCTTATGCAGGAGGTATGTTTACTTCACGAATTGGAGTGGATGGAACCTACAACATTGATTACGGAATTGATGCGGTGCTTAAACTATTTAATGACGAATATCTTACAGTTAGATGGGCACAAACTTTTAATGACACAACAGATGTAAAAATTGCATCTTTTGACCCAGCCAGAATATACCTTGACTGGACAAGACGCAGAAACAAAGGACTGGCATATTCTTTTTTATATACCTATTCAGGAATTAATTTTGACCCAGGCATTGGGATGGAAGTTTTCGATGATTATTATATTTATCAAACCCGGATAAACTATACTTTCATTCCGAAAGAAGAATCGAAACTGCAAAATCATGTTCCATCGTTAATTACTTATACGCTTAATGACGCAAGAGATAATGTTCTGTTAACCTATTACTTAGCACCCGGATGGTCATTTACTGGTAAAAAAGGTTGGAATGGCTCAATAAACGTGGAATACAATTACGAGTCGCTTAAAGAGAGTTTTCAATTATCTAACTCAGTTAGTGTTCCTATCGGTAGTTATAAATTTTGGGACGCAGTTTTGTCTTTGTCATCTCCAGGAACAAAAGCTTTTAAAATAGACGCAACTTTACAAACCGGACAATTTTATGATGGAACAAGAATATCCCAGCAGCTTAATCCAACCTGGAATATTTCAAACGGAGTAGAAGTTGGTGCAACATACGTTTTTGATCATCTTAATTTTTCAGAAAGAAACAGCAAACTTACCAATCATATCTTCGGGATTAGGGGACTTTATATGCTTAATACAAAACTTTCATTTTCCGGATTCATTCAATACAATTCAGCAATTAAACAAATAATATCCAACTTAAGACTTAGGTACAACCCGCGCGAAGGCACTGATTTATATCTGGTTTTCAACGAAGGAAGAAACACTTATCCGGAACGTGAAACGCCTAAATTACCCGCCTATTTTAACAGAAGCGTTATGCTTAAATACACTTATACCTTTAATTTATAATCAACTACTTATAACAAAAGCGAATTCCTATTAAAAGACACATCAATTAAATTTTTCTTGCTTTTCTCTTGCGAAACATGAAAAAAAGCTGACTTTGTATTCCAAAAATTTTAGACCGTCATCAAAAGAATCTTCTTCTGAAGTTATGTTGAATAAATAAGTATATATTTATGCCCCTTAAATTCTGTTCCATATTATGAATAAGTCAAAAAAACATAAAATACAAAATGCAGGTTTGTAAAAAATTCATTTTAGGAACGGTGTTTTGTTTATCTGTTATTTTAAACACTACAGCACAGAATGACGGGAACAGGCTAGGGATTGAAAATAATATTTCCAAAATTCAAAATTTAGACTCTTCATTATATTCCACTCCATTTATCCATCAACTGACGTTCGAAAATCGTCCTGAATATATTTTCCCAACCAATTCATTCCTGAGGGGAGAAAATGAAAAACACGAACCCATCAAAAATGCATTTTCCATGCATATGAAATATTCATTCCAATCTTATCCAAATTCTTATACCGACAGGATTTACGGCCGACCAAACCAGGGAATAGGGTTGGCTCGTTACTTTTTTGGGAATAAGAAAGAATTGGGAAACCCGTTTGTATTTTACCTTTTTCAGGGAGGCCGTATTAAGCAATTCGCCTCCTTTTTGTCGCTTAATTATGAATGGAATATTGGATTATCTTTTGGGTGGAATCCATATAATTCTGAAAATAATCCGTATAACCGCGTTATCGGTTCCAAAACAAATGCTTATGTCAGTACTGATTTATATCTAAACTGGACACTTTCACCTAAATTAGATCTTACCTCCGGGATCACTCTCACACATTTTTCCAATGGAAATACTAAATATCCGAATAACGGGTTAAACACAACAGGTGGGAAGATCGGATTGGTTTACAATTTTAACAAGAAAAGACGTCATGCGGAAACAAAGGAGGATCTGCCTCCGATAAAAGAATTTCCACGCCATATGAGTTTCGATCTGGTTTTTTTCGGCTCAGGATGCCGCACTGGTGTCGACTTTAAGAATGGGAAATTAGCATCTCCTGAACTCTACCCCGTACTTGGATTCTATTTTGCTCCTATGTATAATATTGGTTATAAATTCCGTGCAGGAATATCCATCGATGGAACGTATAACGGGAGCGCCAACATTTATACACATGATTATTTAGCAGGAACTCAACAGGAGTTCTTCAAACCACCGTTTGAAGAGCAATTAGCGATAGGAATTTCCGCTAGGGCAGATTACGTTATGCCTTATTTCACTGTAAGTCTTGGAGTAGGCAAAAATATAATTCATGAAGGAGGTGACATGAATATTTACTACCAGTCACTCGCTCTGAAAATTGAACTGACCCGAAAATCATTTTTGAATATTGGATACAGCCTCCGGGATTTCCATAATCCTAATTTCCTAATGTTGGGCATAGGTTTTCGTTTTAATAATAAGTATCCGATATTTTTGAACTAATTGTATCAACCTTTCCTTGTCAGGTTTACTCTTAAAAACATTAGCAGATATAAACTACCAAAAAGATTATTTATCAGCATTCTTAAATTGAATTCTCTACATTTGTAATCGTGATTGATCATGCTACCATAGAACGTATTTTAGATGCTGCAGAGATTAGCGATGTAGTGTCCGATTTTGTTACCCTGAAAAAGCGGGGTGTAAACATGCTTGGCCTGTGTCCTTTCCACAATGAAAAAACTCCCTCTTTTACTGTCTCTCCAGCGAAAGGGATTTTTAAATGTTTTGGCTGTGGCAAAGGCGGTAACTCGGTGAATTTTATCATGGAACATGAAAACCTTACCTATCCCGAGGCTCTAAAATGGCTGGCAAAAAAATACAATATCGAGGTTGTTGAAGAGGAAGAAACAGAAGAACAAAAACAATTGAAGGATGAGCGTGAAAGCCTAATGATTGTTTCTTCTTTTGCCCAGAAATTTTTTACCCGTTACTTATGGAATGAAAATGAAGGCCGCAGCATTGGATTAAGTTATTTCCGGGAGCGTAGTTTTCGCGACGATGTTCTGAAAAAATTTGAGGTGGGTTATGCCCCCGACGGAAAAATACCGTTTACGGAAGTCGCACAAAAGCAGGGTTACAAAATTGATTTCCTGGAAAAAACAGGATTGACGATAGTTCGGGACGACTGGCAACGTGATCGATTTGCCGGGCGTGTTATTTTTCCTATTCATAACCTGGCTGGCCGTGTAATTGCTTTTGGAGGTCGAATTTTAAAAGACGATAAAAAGTCAGCCAAATATCTTAATTCTCCGGAATCAGAAATTTACCACAAAAGCAAGGTAGTATACGGTATTTTTCAGGCCAAGCGTGAAATTACCAAAAACGATAAATGCTACCTGGTAGAAGGCTATACTGATGTTCTTTCGATGCACCAGGCCGGAATTGAAAATGTGGTTGCCTCATCAGGGACTGCACTTACTTCAGAACAGATAAGGCTCATTAAACGCTTTTCTTCCAATATTACAATTATTTATGACGGCGACGAAGCAGGTATTAAAGCTTCGCTTAGAGGAATCGATTTGGTTTTGGAAGAGGGTATGAATGTTAAGGTACTTTTTGCTCCCGGATGGCGAAGATCCTGATTCTTTCGCGAAAAAGAAGGGAGCCAGCGGATACCTCGAATACATTCAGAAAAATGAAACCGATTTTATCCAGTTTAAAACACGTCTTCTCTTAAAAACCAACCGAAAACGACCCAGTTGCTAAAGCTAGACTGATTTCAGATGTGATTCGTTCCGTCTCGGTAATTCCGGATTCAATCACCCGCTCGGTTTATGTCAGGGAATGTAGTAAACTGCTAAATGTTAATGAAGAAGTTCTGTACACCGAAGTACGAAAACAAAAAAGCAAACAAACCGATGATTTTCGCAAAAGAGAATTTCGGGAGAAATCGATAAAAACTACTCCACAGCCTGTTGCCCAAAAAGTTGAGAACTCTACTGATTTTATGGTGGAAGAACTTGAATTTTTACGTTTTCTCTTAAAACACTGCAAATTACCTTTGTTTGAAGATGAAACAGAAAATCCGAATGAAACGGTAATAACTTCTGTTGGCGAATTTATGATTGAAGAACTTGAAAACGATGAATTAATCTCGGACCAACCCATTTTTCAGATTATTTTTAATGATGTAAAAGAAAACCTTGATAACGAAAATTTTGATCCCTGGAAACACTTTATATATCATCCCAATGGAGAAGTAAGTAAACTCGTAACCGACTTACTTTCTGAAAAATTTGTGGAAAGTAAACGCTGGACAAAAGCAGGCGCTTATACCGAAAAAGAAGAAGATATTCTCGATTTACTTATTCCAAGAATTGTTCATGAATACAAGTTGCGAAAAATAAGAATAATGCTTGAAGACATTGAAAAAGAAATCAATACTGCGTCCCAAAGCAATGATTTTGACAAGGTCATCGAGGAACAATCAAAATATATGAACCTTAAAAGGGTTTGAAAAACATTTGTCGGATCAACTGGGTAACCGAACCTTTATATAAGCAAATTTTATGCGAACACTTTTTATTGAAGACCGAAAAGAAATAGAAAAGATTATAAATTCATGTAAAACCTGCTATGTAGGGATGTCGGCAGAGGATGTCCCATACGTTTTACCAATGAATTTTGCCCTTGATGGCGATTCTATTATTTTACATTCAGCACAAAGCGGCAGAATGTGGGAGACTCTGAAAAAAAATCCGAAAGTTTGCATCAACTGGACATTGGGAGAAGAACTAAAATGGCAGGATGTAAGGGCCGGTTGTAGTTACCGTGTTAAATCAAAATCGGTTATTGTGGAAGGTGAAGCTCAAATAATTAATGATTACGATGAAAAATATGATTTGCTCAAAATTCTGATGGCTCAATACAGTGACCGTGAATTTAAATTTAACGAACCGGCAGTGAAAAATGTAGGGGTTATTAAAGTAAAAATTGATAAACTAACGGCAAAAGAATTTGGGGCCAAGGCTGTTACACCTTGGAACAGTTAATTTAAATAAAACGAATGATATTTGTAACCGGAGGAACGGGTTTAGTGGGGGCGCATTTGTTGTATCATTTAACAAATGCAGGAGAAAAAGTGAAGGCATTAAAACGTAAAAACAGCAATCTACAGCAGGTTGAAAAAACTTTTTCCTACTATTCAGAAAATTCTAAGAAATTGTTTAGCCAAATAGAATGGATAGATGGTGACATTCTTGATTATTTTTTACTGGAAAAAATACTGGCCGGAGTTACTGAAATTTATCATTGTGCAGCTATCGTTTCATTTCGCTCAGGAGAGCGCGAAAAAATGATTTCAAACAATGTTGAAGGAACCGCCAATATTGTAAATGCCGCCATTGAAAACGGGGTAAAAAAAATCTGCCATGTAAGTTCTATTGCTGCATTAGGACGTTTACCCTACGGACATCTTGTCACCGAAGAAACCCAGTGGATTCCTTCAAAAAAAATATCCGGGTATTCTGAAAGTAAATTTAAATCTGAAGCCGAAATATGGAGAGGAATTGAAGAAGGGTTGGATGCCGTGATAGTAAATCCTTCAATAATTCTGGGGCCGGCAAACTGGAACTCAGGTAGTGCAAAATTTTTCAAAACAATATGGGATGGTATGCCTTTTTACACACGTGGTGTTACCGGATTTGTTGATGTTCTGGATGTTGTACAGGCAATGACTCAACTAATGCATTCCGATAATTTTGATCGTTGCAAAAACCAGCGGTATATTTTAAATGCCGATAACTTAAGTTATCGTGAACTTTTTACACAAATAGCAGATGCACTGGAAAAATCCCGACCAAAATATTTTACATCCGACCGTTTATTAGGAGTTGTTTGGAGGGCAGCTACTTTCTGGGGATGGCTAATACGAAAACCATCCATGATTACACGTGAATCTGTCTCCAGTTCAAACAATGTCAATAAATTCGACGGAAGTAAAATCACAGAAAAACTCAACTTCCGGTATACACCAGTTTCTGAAACAATAAATCGGACTGCTACTTTCCTGAAAAAAGATTTTTCCGCATAAAACATTAAGCATGGAAAACAAGCAAAGGTGTTTTAGTGTGAAACACCATCTTTCTTGCAAAACTTGGGTTAAAAAGCCTTGAAATCATATTTCGTTTGTGAGTGGTTAATGATAAAATGTCTACCTTTTCTTCATCAATAACCTTTTGCAATGAATCCAAAATGTTATTCCCCACGATTAGCTTACACTCAAAATCTTTATTTTCATATTTTTTGTGAAGGATTTCTTTCATTCCTTCCAGTTTTGCGATATCCCAACCATTTCCCTTTGGTTGTCCCACATGGGCACAAATCAGTTTTACATTAAATGATTTTAGTAATCCCATCAGCTTATCAACAACTACAAAATCCTTTTCATCAAAATTGGTAGCATAGAGTACCCTTGTAAACTCTTTTATCTCCTTTGTCTTTGAATCTTCCGGAACCACAAAAACAGGAACACTCGAATTGTAAATAATATCAACAGCAACACTGCCCATAGTTTCCGCCTGTTTAGAATCGCCGCCCCGCCCCATTACAATAAGTTCTGAATGGTGTTTTTCAGTATAAGCAAGAATATCTTCGTCAGGATAACCCGATTTTATGATAAATTCACTGGCAACCTGCTCCCATTTTTCCTTGTCAACCGTTTTAGACAATTTTGTCATAAATTTCTGAAATTTTTCATTTGCATTTTTTTCTGCATACTCCATCTTAACAAGTAATGATGGATCGTAAGCATAAACGTCACTAAAGGGTATGGAATGAAGCAGTGGATTAATATAACAATGCAGGAATACAATTTTAACTCCAAGGTGACCTGCAATATTATAGGCCATTTTACAGGCCTTCTCAGAATTAAGTGAAAAATCAATAGGAACCAAAATATGTTTTTCTTCCTTTTCTAATTCTGGGTCCGGCTTAACAGCTTTACTTCCAAGCAATTTATCAAGAACAGGCATGGCCTTAGGAACATCTTTCTCCATCACTTTTACTTTGACGGAAAACGATACTGAACTATCAACAAGATTGAGGTTTTCGAGAACGCACTCAATCTTTTTTGCCTCCAGACGCATTCTTAGAATATGCGCTTTTGTGTAAGGCAGTACCACGATTGTAACCAATTTTTCTTCCATGACCTTTGGTTTTAAATGAATCATTGTTTTCAATTATTTATTCGACATAAGAAAAAAGAAGTTACATCTAACAGAATCATTTTTCAGAAAAAACAATCATAATTAATAAGAATCACCAACATGTATGAAAATATTTTAATATAAAATTTTAAAATCCCTTGTATTCCCTTTAGGAAAGGAAAATTTATATAAAATCGGTTGTTCTGGATGAATCCTCCTTTCATAAAAGTAGATGGTCCGCCAGCTGACGGACCGGAGGATTGAAGTTAAATTTTTAGTATTCCCCTTTTTACAGAGAGGCTTTCAAAAAAAGGGCGACCCACGAATTGCGAATCGCCCATGGCGTATTAATAATACTACCCCCGGGAACTAAATCCCGAAAGCTTCTTTAATCGCATCAACAAAGTCCAGTTTCTCCCAGGTAAAAAGTTCAACTTCCAGTTCAACTTTTCCATTGTAAGCCGATTCAAATGTCTTTTTTACCATTTCCGGAATACGTCCCATATGGCCATAGGCCGCAGTTTCTAAATAAATCGGATTCCGAAGTTTGAGCCGTTCTTCGATTGCTGCAGGCCTTAGGTCGAATATCGTTTTTACTTTTTCGGCTATTTCGCCATCAGACAGAGCAACATTCTTTCTTCCATAAGTATTTACATAAACTCCAACCGGCTGGGCAACGCCTATCGCATAAGCAAGTTGTACCAAAATTTCATCAGCCACACCTGCTGCCACAAGATTTTTTGCAATGTGACGAGAAGCATAAGCCGCTGAACGATCAACCTTCGAAGGATCTTTACCTGAAAATGCTCCACCCCCGTGTGCACCACGTCCACCGTACGTATCTACAATAATTTTTCTTCCGGTTAATCCGGTGTCTCCATGCGGACCACCAATTACAAATTTTCCGGTTGGATTCACATGGTAAATAATATCATCACCAAACAATGCCTGAACACGTTCCGGCAATTTTGCCTTTACCCTTGGAATTAAAATACGAATTACATCTTCCCTGATTTTTGCCAGCATTGGTTCGTCCTCATCAAACTCGTCATGTTGAGTAGAAACCACAATGGTATGTACTTTTACCGGTTCATTATCATCAGTATATTCGATGGTAACCTGAGATTTTGAGTCAGGACGCAGATATGTCATTACCTTTTCTTCCCGCCTGATATCAGCCAGTTCCTGTAAAATCAAATGCGACAACTCCAATGGAAGAGGCATATAATTATCTGTGTCTTTGCAGGCATAACCAAACATCATTCCCTGGTCGCCTGCACCCTGATCTTTTTTGTCTTCTTTATCAACACCCCGGTTAATATCCGGGCTTTGCTCATGAATAGCTACTAAAACACCGCATGAATCACCTTCAAAACGATATTCACCTTTGGTATAGCCAATCTTATTGATTACACCTCGTGCAACTTCCTGCACGTCAACATAAGTTTTTGACTTTACTTCACCGGCAACAACAACCTGCCCGGTGGTAACCAATGTTTCAACTGCCACTTTCGAATCCGGATCGAACGACAGGAATTGATCCAACATTGCATCTGAAATCTGATCGGAGACTTTATCAGGATGACCTTCTGATACCGACTCACTTGTAAATAAATAATTCATAATCCCTAGCTTTTTAACTGAACACGCCAGCATTGTTAAACATTTTACTATTTGGGCTGCGGGATGTATTGATTGATAATTTGAAAAAAAGCACGATTGCTTTAGCATTTTTTTCAGTGGTTGCAATCAATCTCAAATCTTTCCACGTAGCACCAGCAAAAATAAAACACTTATTTTGAATAAAAAAGTTATTTAGAATTATTATAAGAAGTTTTTTGTGTGAATCGGTTTCCAAACTGGTATATAGCTGTTTAATAACAATTTAATATTTGTTCAAGCGAGCACAGAATTTTATATTTTTGAATGAATAATCTTTAAACCACAGGTCAAAATGAATTCAAAAACCGGCTTCTTAACACTAATAATGTTTCTTCTTTTTTTCTCCGCTTGCCAAGAAGAACCTGATTCCAGACCGCTGCCTGAGCCCGGATATCCAACCATATATAAACCATTAACCGGGATGGAGTGGAATGAACGAAATGCCGAATTTCAGGAAATAAATATTTATGAAGGTTTAAGTTTGAACGAATATGGATTTGTGGAGGGGAAAATTTCATTAAATGAAAATGATTCTATAACCGCTGAATATGTTATTGATGTACTGGGAGGAATTGTTCAATCTTACAAATACTTTTTAGGTATTCCTGTGTCAGAATCAATAGAATTGAGAGATGATCTTAGGATACATATTCCGGGATATACTGGAGGAAGTGCAACCATAATTGACCATTATTTTGAGGTTATGGAAGAGTACAAAGAAGAAAATTTTTGGGCAGAAATTAAAAATTATTTTGACATACAGGAATATGTACTTCGGCAAAATACAATTCAAGGGATAAAATTCAATGGCCCTTTCATCTCTTTTACATTTAGTAAAAATGATCATACACTAAAAATTGAGAAAAATTGGTTTCCAAATACATATATTCCAGAAAATGAAGTCTATACACTCAGTGATGTGTTGGCTATTACATGCAGATTTGTTGAAAAAAGAAAAGGTATTAATCTCTGGGAAAGCAAACACAATTTTAAGACATCAAAACAATTTATATTCAAAAACGATAACCTAAACACTGAAATTCGTGAATGCTGGAAGATAGAAATTGATGAATTATTTGGCATAAATTTTTTGTATATTGATACTCAGACAGGAGAAATTCTGAGTTGGTGTATTGGATGCGTTTATTGTTAGATTAATTCACCAAAATAGATTGATATACGCAATACAATTTCTTTCTGAAATTATATTAAAGTTTTCACCACTAAATACAAAAATCTCAAATCTGATCTTGGGTTAGCTGGTGGAAAACGTTTTCAAGGTTTTGTTGTTTTTCCTGCAAGGTGAGTAAAGTAAGTTTATTCTCAACCGCAAACTGAAATATCACAGGTCTGATATCCACCTCGCCATTTGATTCTATCAACCAGCTCCTTCCTTCTGCTTTAGCACTTTCAACACCTTCAATTGAATTCAATTTCTGCTCGTCTATCTTTTCTCCAAACTCGGCAACAACAACCTGCCCTTGTTTCAATTTGCCATTCTTAATTTCAGAAATTCCGCCGTTGGCAACAATTTTCCCCTTATTGATTATGATTACGCGATTACAAACCGCTTCCACTTCCTGCATAATATGAGAAGACAGGATGACAGTCTTTTCCTTACTGATTTCGCGAATTAAACCTCTTATCTCTTCAAGCTGATTGGGATCAAGACCAGTTGTCGGTTCATCAAGAATCAATACCGATGGATTATGAATTAATGCCTGCGCTAGTCCTACACGCTGCCTGTAACCTTTTGAAAGGGCACGTATTTTTTTGTGTTGCTCAGCGCCCAGTCCGGTGAGATCAATCATCTCATTCACCCTTTTCTTTTTGTTTGACAACTGATAAAAACCAGCTGTAATCTCCAAAAATTCTTTAATATATAGATCGGTATAAAGTGGATTATTTTCAGGCAGATAACCAATATTCCTTCGAACTTCCAAATTTTTCGATGTTACCTTCTGTCCATTCACAAAAACATCTCCTGAATTGGCGGGCAAATAACCATTAATAATTTTCATCAATGTAGACTTTCCTGCTCCATTTGGCCCCAGGAAACCTACTAGTTCACCTTTTTTTACAGAGATATTAACATTATCGAGCGCCCTTTGCTTTCCATACAGTTTTGTTATATTGCTCGTTTCTACTGTCATACATTTATAATTGCAAACAAAAATAGTCGATTCTTTTTATTTTGAAAGCATTAGTTTAAATTTGCAGTTCAGCATAACAGATATTGGTAGATGAAAGATCGTAATTTCAATTATATAAAGGACTTAACCCGATACGAGAGGCAGAAAACATGGGAAGTGAATATTGGTGGAGTTCCGGTAGGTGGAAATAATCCTATCCGGATTCAAACTATGACTGATACAGATACATCGGACACAGAAGCGATCGTTGAACAGATTATCCGCCTGATTAAAGCAGGTGCTGATTATGTGCGGGTTACGGTAAAGAGTATTACCGATGCTGAGAATTTAAAAAATATAAAAAAAGAGTTGCTGAACAGAGGATATAAAACCCCGCTTATCGGCGACATTCATTTCAATCCAAAATTAGCAGAGATTGCTGCTAAAAGCATTTCAAAAATCAGAATAAATCCTGGAAATTTTTACGATAAACGAGCTCAGTTTATCAACAAAATTTACTCCGACGAAGAATATAAAAAAGAACTTCAAAAAATTGAAGATCAGTTTATTCCATTTTTACAGATGTTAAAAGAAAATGATACGGCACTGCGAATTGGAACAAATCACGGCTCTCTCTCGGACAGGGTGATGAGCCGCTACGGAGACACCCCGTCGGGGATGGTTGAATCGGTTATGGAATTCCTTCGGATTTGTAAAAAAGTAGATTTTAACGATGTTGTTATTTCCATCAAATCAAGTAATACACGCGTAATGATTTACACCGTACGTCTGTTGAATTACAAAATGAGGCTGGAAGACATGAAATATCCCTTGCACCTTGGTGTTACAGAGGCAGGTGAAGGAGAAGACGGACGTATAAAATCTGCTGTTGGTATTGGCGCATTACTTGCCGACGGAATTGGCGATACCATCCGTGTTTCTTTAACTGAAAGACCTGTGAGAGAAATTCCGGTGGCGCTAAAACTGGTCAACCATGCAAAAAGCTTCCAGGATCATGAGCCAATTACTGCACCGTTGATCGCACAGCCAAATCCGTTTGAATACGAAAGGCGTTCAACCCGGCCTGTACTGAACATGGGCGGAGAGGAACTTCCTGTGGTAGTAGCCGACCTTGGAGATCGCAGTTTGCAGGAGATGATCCCGATAAGGGGAAAATTAATCCCCGATTATTTCCTTTCCGGCAATAAAATTCTTGACATTCACGGTGAGGAATACCCTATTATAACGCTCGAAGAATACCTTTTTGAAAGTACCCGATGGGGAAGGATGAAATTTATCCGTACCAATAAAATGGAATTCGACCGTTTTATGGATAGTCATCCTGAAATCATTACAAAACTGAAACAAACAAGAAAAACGGTTCTCATTCTGGAGAGTTTCAATAAAAACCCAATGGCTGAATTGAGGGCCTTTTTTATGAGCCTGGAAACACACATCTGGAAAGTTCCTGTGATTCTTTACCGTAAATACAAAGAAGAAACTCTTGAAGATCTTCAAATAAAAGCTTCGGTTGATTTTGGCGGACTTCTGCTCGACGGTTATGGCGATGGAATTTGTATCTCAAACGACAGTGAAAATATCACTTTTACCGAATTGAAAGATATTAGTTTTGGAATTCTGCAGGCCAGCCGGATGAGAACCACAAAAACTGAATTTATTTCCTGCCCGGGATGTGGCCGAACTTTGTTCGATTTGCATGAAACAACATTAAAAGTAAAAGCGCATTTCAAACACCTCGACCATTTAAAAATCGGAATTATGGGATGTGTAGTGAATGGTCCAGGAGAAATGGGCGATTCAGATTATGGTTTTGTAGGCGCCGGAAACAACAAGGTAAATCTTTATAAAGGATTAAAACCAATAAAACGCCATATCCCATACGAAGATGCAGTCGAGGAACTGGAACAGCTAATCCGCGAAAACGGAGACTGGAAAGATCCGGAAGATTAGTTCGACTTATACATTTCCAAAATTTTTATTTTATTAAGGAAAAATAGTAAAATATTCGAAGTTACCCGATCCTGTTTTTATCCTTGTTTTGATTTTTTATTTTTGCCATTCATTTAAAAGTTTAAACCTATGGCAAAAACATACTGGAAACCCGGAACAATTCTTTATCCGCTTCCAGCCGTAATGGTAAGTTGCGGTGAGACTGAAGAGGAATACAACATTATTACCATTGCGTGGACCGGAACAATAAACAGCGATCCACCGATGTGCAGCATTTCTGTTCGACCTGGAAGACATTCATACGAAATAATAAAACGTACAGGTGAGTTTGTAATAAACCTAACCACGGAAGAGCTTGCAAAAGCTACCGATTGGTGTGGATGTCGTTCAGGAAGAAAATACAACAAGTGGAAGGAAATGAAGCTAACTCCTGCTCCATCAAAAGTCGTTAAAGCTCCAGCCATTGAAGAATCTCCTGTTAATATAGAATGCAAGGTAAAAGACATAGTTGAGTTGGGATCCCATCACATGTTTATTGCAGAGGTAGTAAGTGTTTCAGTCGATGATACCTACCTCAACGAAAAAGATGCTTTTAGCTTTTCCAAAGCAAAACCTCTGGTTTACAGCCATGGACATTACTTCGGATTAGGTAAAAAAATCGGAAAATTCGGGTGGTCGGTTGAAAAGAAAAAAAAGAAAAAGAAATAAAAAAACCACATTTACCTGTTTGAACAATATTCACATTTTTTTGTAATGAATGGGACACTCTGTTTACACATTTAACATGTTTAATTTTATACAGATGTACATGAAAAAAATTCAAATCATTATTGCATTAACAGTAATTATAATGAGTAATCAAAACGTTATCGCACAGACCAATCCTTTATTGGGAGATTTTAATACTCCGCATGAAACTGCACCTTTTGAGAAAATAAAAAATGAACATTTTTTACCGGCTTTTAAGGAATCGATTAAAGCGGGAGAAGCTGACGTGCAGGCCATTTTAAAAAATCAATCGCCGGCCACATTTGAAAATACCATTGCGGCGCTCGATAATGCCGGACGTTTGCTGAGCAGAACATCAGGGGTATTTTATAACCTCTTAAATGCTGAAACCAACGACGAACTTCAGAAAATCGCACAGGAGGTTTCGCCATTGTTGACTAAATTTCAGAATGATATAACACTAAATCCGGAACTTTTTGCACGTATAAAGGAGGTATATGATAAAAAAGACGACCTTGATTTGACGGTTGAACAACAAACGCTTCTTGAAAATACCTATAAAAATTTTGTTCGAAGCGGTGCTAATCTTTCTGATGAACAGAAAGAAAAATTTCGTGAAATAAGTACCGAACTTTCTGTTCTTTCTCTCAAATTTGATCAAAATGTATTAAAAGAGACCAATAGTTTTGAGCTACATCTTACCGATAAAGATCAAGTATCCGGATTACCGGAAAGTGCTCTAGAAGCTGCAGCAGGAAAGGCAAAATCAAAAGGAAAGGAAGGCTGGATTTTTGACATTACGCAACCCAGTTACCTTCCGTTCATGCAATATGCCAACAATCGTGAGTTACGCAAAAAAATGTACCTGGCATATAACTCCAAATCTTTTAAAGGTGATGAACTCGACAATCAGGAAATTGTAAAAAAAATTGTTCAGTTACGTCTGGAGATTGCACAATTGCTGGGCTATAAAAATTATGCCGATTATATACTTGAGCAACGGATGGCAATGAATGCCGAAGGTGTTTACAATCTTTTGGATGATTTATTTGAAGCTTCCTATGATGTAGCTAAAAAGGAAAAAGCAGAGATTCAGGAATTTGCTTCTTCGGAAGGATTTCAGGGAGAAATTATGCCATGGGACTGGAGCTACTATAGCGAAAAAGTCAAGGTAAAAAAGTTTGACCTGAACGATGAGATGCTGAAACCCTATTTTGAATTAAGCAATGTTATTGATGGTGTTTTTGGACTTGCTACTGAACTGTACGGAATTACGTTTAAAGAGAATAAAGATATTCCCGTTTACAATGAAGAAGTTATTCCTTACGAAGTTTATGATTCTGAGGGAGAATTTCTTGCCGTTCTTTATACTGATTTTCACCCTCGTCCGGGAAAACAAAACGGTGCATGGATGAACGATTTTAAAAGTCAGTGGAAAGAAAATGGTGTCGATTCCAGACCGCATGTTGTAATTGTAATGAATTTCACCAGACCAACAGAAACCAAACCGGCTTTACTTACTTTTTCGGAAGTTGAGACTTTTATGCATGAATTTGGACATGCCCTACACGGAATGCTGTCTGAATGTACCTATTCCGGCTTATCAGGAACCAGTGTCTATCGTGATTTTGTTGAACTACCCTCGCAAATTATGGAAAACTGGGCAGTTGAAAAAGATTTTCTCGATCGCTTTGCAGTTCATTATGAAACCGGAGAAAAAATTCCTGCCGAACTTGTGGACAAGATTAAGGCATCGGAAAATTATCTTGCAGGTTACCTGTCGGTTCGCCAGCTTAGTTTTGGATACCTTGACATGGCATGGCATACACTGGAAGAACCTTATTCCGGTAACTTAAAAACTTTTGAAGAAAAATCCTGGGAAAAAACCCGTTTATTCCCGGTCATTGATTCGGTTTGTATGAGCACCCAGTTTGGGCATTTGTTTGCCGGAGGATATGCGGCCGGTTACTATGGTTACAAATGGGCAGAGGTACTGGATGCAGATGCGTTTAGTGTCTTTAAAGAAAAAGGATTATTCAATAAAGAAGTAGCGGCTTCATTCCGCAAAAATATTTTGGAAAAAGGTGGTACAGAACACCCAATGGTTCTTTATAAACGTTTTCGTGGTCAGGAACCTACAGTTGACGCATTGCTTGAAAGAAGCGGACTAAAATAAAACGAATTAGAGTTAAATAATAACAAAGGATGGCATCACTTTAGTGAAGCTATCCTTTTTTTATTTCAGCAGCCTTGTAAAAATAAATGCCGAAATTTTGCTTATTTTAGGGTGAACTAATGAATATTCGTAACATACTATATTATCTTGGTTTAGTCACTCTTATTATTATCTCATTTTTTCTTTATTCTTCGAGATATTACCCATTGTTAAATTCAGACGATGCCCTTAACATCTTAATGACCTATTACTATAAACTTCCACAAGATTTATATTGTTGGGGACAAAACAGGGGTGGTACTTTAATCCCCTTAATCAGTCAGCTACCTCATAAAATATTTGGTTTATCCCCCGTTTATTCCGTTTCTGTTTCTAATTATCTCATTTTAATATTAGGCTTTCTTGGCTTTTCAAGCTTATTTAAAAATAAAACAACAAAATTATTGTTTGCAATTTTATGGTTTTTCCCTCCAATACGCTTTATCGACCTAACACGTTTTCCACTTGGAGTGCAATATAGTTTGATAGGTTTTGCAATTTATTTCATAAATCGAATTGATTTTTCAAATAGAAAATCGTTATTAAATCATTTATATTTAATACTTACCTTATTACTGTTCGCGATCTCAGTTTGGGTGTCAGATTTAGCTATTGTTTCAATCAGCATTTTAGTTTTAATAATTACTTTCTATCATTTTATTATTGCCAAACAGAACAACGTTAACCGAAATGTTCTTGCTTACGGGGCAATTGGAATTGTTGGAACATATACTTTCATTCGCTATGCCAAATCATTCTCAACTGCAATAGCTCAAAATTACACAAGCATTAATGATTGGAATACGTTTGGAAGTGGGTTGAAAATTCTAATTAACGCATTTTCAGAGGTGCTATTCTTTCGAAATGATGAAATTTTATTCAGCATTTATTCGTGGTTGGTTATTGTTTCCCTGGTGTATTTCATTGTAAATATCATTAATAAAAAAACGGTAATACTTTTAAAGAATAACAAATGGCTCTCCTTTTTTGCTTTAGACTTTTTAGTAATTCTGTCTATACTGCTATTTTCAAAATGGGTATATTTAAACGAAATGGGGAGATGGTACTTTATAACATCTTATGTCACTCTTTCTATTTTCATACTTCTGTTTCTTGAAAATTTACAATTAAATATAAGGGAAAAAACTATTATCAATTCTGTGTTATTCGTCACAATTATAACCGGAAGTCTAAGCACAATACATTATCTAAAATTTATCAGGCCAAAAACTCTACAGTCTCAAATTGCCATTAGAAGTGAATTTTCAACTTTAGGAGAAATTGGAATTATTGGTGATTTTTGGAATTCATATATTTCAGCTTGTCCCGATCCTACAAAAATTAAAACAACTGCACACGAAAAAAGTAATGTAAGAAACCAAGAATTAGTTAATGAAGTTTTTGCTCAGCCCAAACTATATTTAATCAAAGATATGTGGTTGAATAACTTTCCTGATACTATTGAGCAGTTTGGCTACTTATTAGCCAAAAAAGGTGAACCTTTCCGACTTGCCAACTGCGATATTAACGAATATGAAAAAATTAAACGTAAGCAATTAATGCCTTTGGAAGAATTCGGCTTTGCCCAGGCGACTAATAAATCACAAGAGAAAGTGGCAATTTTAAAAGATAGTACAAGTCTGAAAAATAGTTATGTCATGTGGGGACCTTATTTTCCTTTAGGGATTGGTGATTTTGTTGTGCAATTCAAACTGACAACAAAAACCAATGAACCTGAAACTATTGCATTATTTGATGTAGTTGCTGATTATGGTGAAACTATTCTTGCAAAAAAAGAGATGAACACTAAAAATCTTAGTTCGAAGGAAGAAGATTTCTTTGAAGTAGATTTCAGTACGGATAAAAGATACACCAACATTGAATTTAGAATTTATTATTACGGGAATTCTGATTTAATAATTGAAAATGTAAAACTAATTGAAAAATAAGCTATCGTATGATGCACGGTTGTTTTAATTATTTTAGAACAAAGACAGAATGCAGTAGTAGCTGAATTTTTCTAAATCACCGCCACAATATGATCAAAACCTCAATTCCCCTGAGTTGATATCCAATCAAAATACCAGTCTTTAATTAAGAGATATCAATTTACAAAAATGAGCCACTCTAAGTTTACTGAAATCTGCAAAGTTTTTTATTCTTTTGCATGAAATTTAATGTACAAATCATTGTCATGATTGAGATTCTAAGAAAACGCCGAAGCATAAGAAAATACACAGAACAAAAAATCGAGCCGAGAAAAATTGAAGTCCTGAAAGAGGCGCTGTTACGTTCACCTTCGTCAAAAAACATTAATCCCTGGGAATTTATCTTTATTAATGATCCAGAGAAAATTCAAAAGCTTAAGGAATGTAAACCCCACGGGGTAACTCCACTTTCGACCGCTCCATTTGCAGTAGTGATTTGTGCTGACGAAACCAAAAACGACGTTTGGATTGAAGATTGTTCAATTGCCTCCATTTTACTTCAGCTTACGGCACAATCACTGGGATTGGGAAGCTGCTGGATTCAAATTCGAAACCGAATGTATTCTGATAAAATATCTTCAGAAAAATACATTCAGGGAATTCTGGCTATTCCGGAAAATTATAAAGTCTTAAGCATTATAACAATAGGTTATCCAGCAAAAAACAGAGAAGGGAAACCAATGGAGGAATTACAACCGGAAAAAATTAGAAATAATAATTTCTAAAATCAACTATTAAAGATTAGTTCAACTCAAACCATTGCGTTTTAGAAACATGCATTCCCCCTTCAACTCCCGGATAAAAGGCATAAGTTACAAGCGCTTCTGAATACCTCATTGGTTTATCTTTGATGTATTCATATAAATTATGATAATTTTTCAAGGCAAAATCTACTGAATATCCGGCTACAATAAGATGGGAAAATGCCTCAAGGCTTTCATTTGTAACATCATACAATTTATACTTAATCCTTTTGAAATCTTCAGGTGATAAAAGACTTTTAATCTTATAATAAAAATCTACAGTTGTTTTATTTTTCATCTTTCGACAATAATTAACCCTGAATAAAAATATTAAATAGTATTCTTCTGAGTTAATTTTAAATCCTGAAAAACAATATCATATAAACTGAATTTTCCTCAGCTTTCACCTGATCTGAAATACAAATGTATTGTAACACAATTTTGTCTTACATACTAATTTCAGTATCACCTTTGAATAATTCAACAAGATTTTAACCTAAAAAATTTAAAATAAGATTAAAAGAAGTCATTAAAATTGGTAGGAGTATCCGGATCGTCTTCATCATCGCAATCAAGATCAATGTTAAATTCCAAAGGTTTTTTGAATGCCTGTTCCTCAGTAATTCCCAAAGTAGAATCGGCTAAAACTCTTTTATAAAAATAGCCCCAGATAGGCAATGCCATATTAGCACCCTGCCCGCTTGTAATGGTTTTAAAATGGACACTTCTCAAATCAGCACCTGTCCATACACCACCTGCCAATTTTGGTGTAACGCCAATAAACCAGCCATCGGAGTGGTTTTGTGTGGTTCCTGTTTTCCCTGCAATTGGCATGGAGAAACTTCCATAATCCTCGGTTACTCTTTCACGAAATAAATTTGAAATACGTAGCCGAATACCTGTTCCTTCATTAATGACACTCTGCATTAAACTTAACATCAGGTATGCCGTTTGCTCATCTATAGCTTCGTGTTTTTCAGGTTGAAATGTAGCAATCACGTTTCCGTGTTTATCTTCAATACGGGTAACAAAGTAAGGTTTCGTGAATACACCCAGATTAGCATAAGTAGTAAACGCCCCCACCATTTCATAAAGCGTAATGTCTGAAGTTCCAAGGAACATGGAAGGTACAGGATCAATCGGGCTGTAAACACCAAGCCGTTTCATTACTTCTACCACTGCCTGTGGGTTAAACTGTTTTAATACCCATGCCGAAATCCTGTTTTTTGAATTGGCCAAACCCCATTTTAAGGTGACAAGTTTACCATCCTTTTCCTCATCCACATCCGAATCTTTAGGTTCATATATTGTACCATCAGGCATTTGAAACTGCTGGTTTACATATGGAACCTTTGTACAAGGTGTATACCCATTCTGCATCGCAAGAGTATACAAGAAAGGCTTTACAGTAGAACCTACCTGACGTTTGCCCCCTTTCACCATATCGTACATAAAATACTTATAATTGGGACCACCGACATAAGCACGGACTTGACCTGTTTCGGTATCCATTGCCATAAAGGAAGAGCGGAAGTAACGCAGATAATACTTGATTGAATCTATAGGTGCCATTACAGTATCCTTTTCACCTTCCCACGAAAAAACAGTCATTTCCACAGGTTCTCTAAAATTTTTCCTGATTTCAGTAGAATCCAATCCTCGCAGATTTAACACCCGATATCGTTCACTTTGACGAATACTTAACCAAAGTAAATGGTCCACTTCTTCATCACTCATGTTATCTCCAAAAGGTGGATTGGCCAATTCACTCATATTGTCATCGAACAAGGGTTGAAGATCGTAACGAAGATGTTGTTCAATTGCTTCAACGGCATACTTTTGCATCCTGGAATCAATGGTTGCATAAATTTTTAGCCCATCGTTATATAAGTCGTAATTTTCGCCGTTGGGTTTTACATTTTTATTACACCAGCCAAAAAGCGGATTATTTTCCCATTCATCCAGGTCTTCAATAAATTTCTGTCCCTGCCACGATGCATAGTTTTCCCGAACTGGTTTTTTTGACGTCATTGTTAAACGCAAATATTCTCTGAAGTAAGGGGCTGCACCGCTCTTATAATCCACCCTGTGATAATCCATATCAAGCGGCAGCAATTTTACCGAGTCCCTAACTTCTTTTGAAATGAATCCGTATTTGTACATTTGGTTCAACACCACATTTCGACGATCCAAAACCATATCCGGCCTCCGAACCGGATTATAAAGCGATGAATTTTTTGCCATCCCAACAAGCATGGCCGACTGATGCAATTTTAATGAATCAGGTTGAACACTAAAATATACTTGTGCTGCTGTTTTTATTCCAACTGCGTTGTTTAAATAATCGTACTTGTTCAGGTACATTAAAATAATTTCTTCCTTAGTGTAGCTGCGTTCCAACTTTACAGCAATCACCCATTCCTTAAATTTACGAAGGGCTAACTGTAACCCGTTCTCCATAGCATCGCGCGGAAACAACATTTTTGCCAATTGCTGACTTAAGGTACTTCCCCCGCCTGAACTGGTGTCTCCGGTAATTATTCCTTTTACTACGCGAACCAAGCCTCTAAGATCAATACCTGAATGACTGTAAAAACGAACATCTTCAGTTGCAATTAATGCGTCAATGAGTTCTTTGGGTAAATTTTCATAATTTACGTACGTACGATTTTCACGGATAAAATATTTATCAAGCACCTTTCCGTCAACTGAATATATTTCAGATGCCAGATTGTTCTGTGGATTCTCAAGCTCCTCAAAACTAGGCATAAAGCCAAGTTTGCCATTGGCAATCATAAAGAACAAAAGAAAAACTGAAGCAATTCCTAAGGTAATGATTGACCAAAATACTACGATATATTTTGTATATTTTTTCTTCTTTTCTGACATAAAAACCGGAATTAAAACACCACCGCAAATATATATGATTCTATCTTCGCAACAATTGTTTAAACGCAGAGATTATCATCATTATTTTGGCTCCGGAAAAATAAATTCATCATTATCAATAAAATAGAATTGAAAAATTAAGTTGCTAAATTTTGAACTTAGCGTTTGATTTTCTTTAATTTGCAAAAATTTTTTGAAAGAACTACAAAACATATGCACAAGAACCTTGTAATTGTTGAGTCGCCGGCAAAAGCCAAAACCATAGAAAAATTTCTTGGGAAAGGATATTTTGTAACCTCCAGTATGGGGCACATTAGAGATCTGCAAAAGAAAGATTTTGGAATTGATATCGAAAAAAAATACGAGCCAAAATACATTGTTTCCCCAGATAAAAAGAAAATTGTTACTGAACTAAAAAAATTATCGAAAGAAGCGGAAATAATCTGGCTTGCTTCCGATGAAGACCGTGAAGGAGAGGCAATTGCCTGGCATTTAAAAGAAGTCTTAAAACTAAAACCTGAAAACACCAAACGAATCGTTTTTCACGAAATTACAAAAGAAGCGATTCTTAAAGCAATAGAGAATCCGCGTTCCATTGATGAGAATCTTGTAAACGCGCAGCAGGCACGTCGTGTGCTTGACAGAATTGTTGGTTTCGAAGTTTCACCAGTACTTTGGAAAAAAGTAAAACCGTCTTTGTCAGCAGGGAGGGTCCAGTCGGTCGCTGTTCGTTTAATTGTCGAACGAGAACGTGAAATAATAAATTTCAAAAGCGAATCATCTTTCAGGGTCAACGGTTATTTCCTTGTTAAGGATAGCGAAGGTAAATTATCCGAATTAAAAGCAGAACTGTCAAAAAGATTCAGCACTCGTGAAAAAGCACTGGCTTTTTTGGAAGGGTGCAAAAATGCAGAGTTTACCGTAGCTGATGTGGTAAAAAAACCGGGAAAAAGATCGCCTGCAAGGCCTTTTACAACATCTACGCTTCAACAGGAAGCAAGTCGTAAGTTGGGATTTTCTGTTTCCCAAACCATGGCAGTAGCACAGCGCTTATACGAAAACGGGAAAATAACTTATATGCGTACTGATTCTGTGAATCTTTCTAGCCTGGCTATTAACACTGCCAAACAAAAGATACAGGACCTGCATGGCGATAAATATGTAAAAATCAGAAATTACAAAACAAATACAAAAGGGGCTCAGGAAGCTCACGAAGCAATTCGCCCTACATATATAGAGAATGAGACAGTAGATGGTTCAAGTCAGGAAAAGAGGCTTTATGACCTAATTTGGAAAAGAACCATTGCTTCACAAATGGCAGATGCCAAACTTGAAAAAACGACGGTTACAATATCCATTTCTAATTCAGGAGAAAAGTTTTTAGCGTCAGGAGAAGTATTAATTTTTGATGGTTTCCTGAGAGTTTATATTGAATCAACCGATGATGATAACGGGAATAATGGAAATGAAGATGAAATCATTCCACCCGTAAAAGTAAACGACTCACTTCAGCTTTCGTCTGTTGTTGCAACACAGCGTTTTTCTCAGCGTCCGCCTCGTTTTACTGAAGCGTCGCTTGTAAAAAGACTTGAAGAATTGGGCATCGGACGTCCGTCAACTTATGCACCGACAATTACAACTATTCAGAATCGAAATTACGTTATAAAGGAAGATCGCCTGGGAGTTGAACGGAAATTTGAGGTACTTACCCTGAAAAACGGAAAGATTGCGGAAAAAAATAAAACAGAAATAACCGGTGCCGAAAAATCAAAACTTTTCCCAACAGATATTGGAATGGTTGTGAATGATTTTCTTACTGATAATTTTCAGCAAATTATGGATTATAATTTCACCGCAAAAGTGGAAAAGGAATTCGACGATATTGCTGATGGGAAAAAAGTATGGAATGAAATGATTGATAAATTTTATCAGCCATTTCACGGAAAAGTTGAAGACGCGCTTAAAAATTCTGAACGTTCGAAAGGTGAACGTATTTTGGGAACAGATCCCAAAACCGGCAAGGAGGTTTCTGTTAAAATAGGACGATTCGGGCCGGTTGCGCAATTGGGAGAAGCATCAACCGACGGAGAGGGAGAAAAACCACAGTTTGCAAGTTTACGTGCTGGTCAGCATCTGGAGACCATTACATTGGAAGAAACCCTTGAACTTTTTAAACTTCCGCGTGAATTAGGTGAATATGAAAATAAGAAAGTAACCGTTTCAATAGGCAGGTTCGGCCCATATGTGAGACACGACAATAAATTTGTTTCGCTTGGAAAAGAAGATGATCCTTTCTCGGTTGAACTGCCAAGGGCAATTGAACTGATTGAGGTAAAACGTGAAAAGGACAGGAAGGCCGTTATAAAAACTTTTGATGAAGAACCCGAATTAAGAGTTTTAAATGGCAGATGGGGACCGTATATATCATATAAAAAGAAAAATTATAAAATTCCGAAAAAATCAAGTGCTGAGGAATTGACTTTGGAAGATTGTATGAATCTTATAAACAAAGCTCCGGAAACGAAATCAAAACGTTCAAAAAAGAAATAATAAAAACAAAAGCAAGTGCTTAATTCATTTGCTTTTCTTACAACCAAACTTATGGACGTACAACAATATTTTGTGCCAATCGATTTTTCCAGGTATGCAGATAAAATGAAAGATGCTTGGAAGTATTCTATTGGGCAAATCGTTGAAAAATCGACCAATAAACTTTCAGTTGCAAATATTCATAGATTGGACGTGGCAGTTTTTAGTGTTCCTTATTTTAATGGCACCTGGAAGCATCGAAAAATAAATTCAACTGACAAGATAAGAGAGGAACTGTACAAACTTTCCTCTATTGATCGGAAAATGAATATTGTTGATTTTGGCCATCTGAAAAAAGCTAGAGGTCAAAAAGGAATCTTCCTTGCTTTGCGCGACATAGTTGAATACTTAACAGAACTAAAAATAACAATAATTATAATTGGTGGAAGCCAGGATTTAACAGTTGGGATTAGTGAGGCTTTTGCCAACGAAAGATACTTTTCTCTTACATGCATTGATTCGCTGCTTGATGTAAAAAAGGGACGTGAGATATTTTCTTCAACGAATTTCCTGTCACGCATATTTCAAAAAAGACCAAAAATATTCCAGTTCAACCTTGTTGGTTATCAGTCTCATTTGGTATCACCTGATCTTTTTTCAAAAACGAAAGGATTAGGTACACATGTAAGACTTGGGTTGCTGCACGAAGATATTACAATTTCCGAACCGGTTTTTAGAAATACTGATGTTCTTTCTTTTGATGTCGGGGCAATAAAATATTCCGAGATTCTTGGAGAGCATTATCAAAATCCAAATGGTTTGTATAGCGAGGAGGCATGTCAACTTGCAAAATATGCCGGATTAAGTAACAAACTAAAAGTATTTGGCATTTTTGAAACCGATTGGAATAAAGATGACAATACAACAGCCTTTAAGCTTTCGGCACAAATAATTTGGTATTTCCTTGAAGGATTTAATAAACGTATTGAAACAAAAAATGAGTTACCGAAAAACCTGCTTTCATACAAAGTCGAAGTTAAAGGAGTTGATAAACCTATTATCTTTTACCAATGTAGGGATACAGGAAGATGGTGGTTTGAAGTAAGGTCAATAGACGAGGATAAAATTTTGGTAGCTTGTACAGAGAAGGAGTATAATGAGGCTTCGGAGAACGAAATCCCTGAAATATGGTTAAAGTATATTCAAAAAATAGATGAATTATCAAAATAATACCAATTTGTTAACGTTCTTTGCATACCAAACGATAAAAGTTTGTTACGGATAACATTTTTTTATTTCTTTAAACCGGTTTGAAAAAGGTAGATAAGATGCATTTAAAGTGGACGAAAAGGATAATTAATTTTTTATTTTTAGTATTTATATTAAATTTAGCATCTTATAGTCAGCAAGATCCGCAGTATACCAACTATATGTATTATAAGTTGGGAATTAATCCCGGTTATGCGGGAGCGGAAAATGCGATAAGTGGATTACTATTAAATCGTTATCAATGGGAAGGTTTTAAAGGTGCCCCAAAAACGCTGGTTTTTAGCATGGACGCTGCAATTCAGCCATTTGGAACACAAGGAGGAATAGGATTAAATATTATAAGCGATCAGTTAGGATACGCAAAGAATACAACGATTAATTTTAATTATGCTTATAAAACAAATATTAATTTTGGTGAATTGGGAATAGGAATATCTACAGGATTGTTTAATATGGGAATTGACGCCGATGCAGATTGGACATCTTCAGATGATGTTTATAATGGTACAGGTGGCGGACAGGGAGATGAATTAATTCCGCAGGGGGAAGTAAGCCAGCTCGCTTTGGATTTGGGTTTTGGGTTATACCTTTCTTCCAATAATTATTTTCTAGGTGCCTCTGCAATGCATATAAATCAGGCTCCAATTAAATATGAAGATGTTGAAGTTTATTATATGACAAGACATTATAATTTAATGGGAGGATACAATATAAAGTTAGGTGACCCGTTATTTGAATTGCAACCTACTGCCTTAATAAAAACTGACTTTGCAAGTTGGCAACTGGATATTACGGGCAGAATTGTATATGATGACAGGTTTTGGGGAGGAATTTCATATAGGATGAATGACGCAGTTTCATTGCTGATGGGATTAGAGATGTTAAATGGATTAAAAGTAGGATATTCCTTTGATCTTGTTACATCATCTATTGGATATTATGGTTTCGCATCACATGAGATTTTTGTGACATATGCTATTGAATTAGAGAAAAAACGGAGCCAAAAGTATAAAAGTGTAAGATTTTTATAAGAAAAGCCATATTTTTGTTGTGCTATGAAAAAACTTCTTTATTTCGGAATAGTACTTTTAAGTGTTTCAGCATTTACAAGTTGTAACCAATCTGGGAATGGTGAATTAATTGGAGTACAAGACAGGGGCAAATGGAGTGAATCACGACCTTACGGCATGGTTTATGTCAGAAGGGGAAGTTTCAATATTGGCCCAAGTGATCAGGACGCAAGCAGGTCTCTGGTTACTACCAAAACTTTATCTCAGGAAGCTTTCTGGATGGACGATACAGAAATTACAAATTCTGAATACAGACAGTTTACTAACTGGGTGAGAGATTCAATCGCTCGTAGAATGGTAGGAGATCAGTTTCCCGAATTCTTAATAACTGAAGATAGAGACGGGAATCCAATTGATCCTCCAAGAATTAACTGGAGGGAAAAAATAGATTGGGAAGATCCTGATATTAAAATGGCGATGGAGGATATGTATATACCGGAAAATGAAAGATTTTTTGGTAAAAAGGAAATTGACACCAGAAAATTGCTTTATGAATTCTGGTGGATTGACCTTCAGCAGGCTGCCAAACGGGCAAATAGTTATGATTTTGAAACACAACGTTATAACGGAAATATCTATAACACAGAGGGAGAATTAGTCCCGATTGAAAACCGCTCTGCGTTTATTATGCAAGATGCTGTTTACGTTTATCCTGATACATTGTGTTGGATAAGAGACTTTACTTATTCGTTCAATGAGCCATGGGCAACAAGGTACTTCTGGCATCCCGGATTCTCGGAATATCCTGTTGTTGGTGTAACTTGGGAACAAGCCCGGGCGTTTTGTAACTGGAGAACAAAAATTCAGTCCGATTATTTAAGCTCAAGAGGAGAACCAGAATTGCAGGCCTACCGTTTACCTTCTGAAGTAGAATGGGAGTATGCAGCAAGAGGTGGAAAAGTTTATTCTATGTATCCTTGGGGAGGATATTATGCACGAGACGAGGAGGGAGTGTTTTTGGCAAACTTTAAACCCTTCCGCGGAAATTATGTTGAAGACGGCGGAATCGGAACAATGAAAGTTGGCAGTTATGAACCAAATGAATATGGGTTGTATGATATGTCTGGAAACGTAGCTGAATGGACTGAGACAGCTTATGATGAAGCAGGATATCAATACTACAGCGATATTAATGCTTCTTTCACATATAATGCAAGACCCGACGATCCACCTGTTATGAAACGAAAAGTAATTCGTGGTGGTTCTTGGAAAGATATTTCACATTTTATACAAGTATCAACCAGAAGTTATGAATATCAGGATACAACAAAATCATTTATCGGTTTTCGTTGTGTTCGTTCAACTTTCGGAGACGAATTCAATTAAAAATAAAATTAACCTATATCTAAAGATATGAACCTGGGAGAAATTTTTAAAACAAAGCGTTGGAAGACATTCATGGGGTATATTTATGGATGGGGTGCATCCGTAGTAATGATCGGTGCACTTTTTAAACTTCAACACTGGCAATATTCAGGACTTTTCCTGACTATTGGTTTGATAACGGAAGCATTTATATTCTTCCTTTCTGCTTTTGAACCGCCATTAGAGATGCCGGAATGGAGCAGAGTTTACCCTGAATTAAGAGAAGATTATGAATTAATGGATATGGAAGAACTGGGACAAAGAAACAGAAAGGGTCTTGACGAATTATTTTCCAGTTCAGAATTAACACCCGACTTACTTGACAGAGTTGGGAAAGGATTAAACGAACTAAGCAATACAGCCAGAGGGATAAGTGATATTTCTTCTGCGACATTGGCAACAGATATCTATGTGAAAAATCTGGGGTCCGCATCTGAATCGATGAATACATTTGCAGAAATTAACAATAGGGCAAATGAGACCATTAATAAATCAGTTGGAGATCTTGCAAGCTCTTACGTAAATACAGCCAAACATCTGTCTGAATCGGGTCAGAATGCAATTTCAAAAATGCAACAAACCGGTGAAGAATTTTCATCTCAATTGGCTGAAGCCGGGAAAAAACTGGCAGGATCGTTTGAAATGGCATCAAGTTCAATCTCAAGTGGTTTAAATACGATTGGAGAAGGTTCAAAACAATATTCAGGTAACCTTGAAAAATTGAATCAGAATATTCTGGAACTCAATAAAAGCTTTGAATCGCAACTAACCGATACGAAATCACAAATGGTTGCAACCCAGAAATTCAACAACGACCTGACACAAATGAACGAAATTCTTGCATCATCAGTTGATGAACTGAAAAAATACAAAGATAACGCAGAGCAATTGAATAAAAACCTGGAAGCCTTGAATACCATTTATGGCAACATGCTGGGTGCAATGAGTTACAAAAAATAATTTGAAGATTCAGTTATGGGTGCAAAAAATTGTCCGGAAACACCGAGGCAAAAAATGATAAACATGATGTACATTGTCCTTACGGCAATGTTGGCATTAAATGTAGCTGCGGAAGTTCTGGATGCATTTAAGGTAGTTGATTCAAGCCTTATGCAAACAATGAAAGCGGTAAACATGCAAAATGCACAGGTTTATTCATCTTTTGAACAAGCCTACATCGAAAACCCGGCGAAAGTCGAAGAATGGAAAAACAAGGCTGATGTTATACGGAATGAGACCAGAGCTATATATTCACATATCGCTCAGCTAAAAGAGGAGCTGGTAAAAACTTCAGGAAGTGAATTGGTTGACGAAGAAAATCCATTTTCTTCAGACGGTTTTTACTTGTTTACCGAAAACGGCGATACTTTGGAATTAAAAAATGAACAGGATCTGAATGTTCCTTCAGAAATGATGATTACCCAAAAAAAGGGTGAAGAATTAAAAAGTCAAATCACTGACTACCGGGAAACCTTGGTAGGAATGCTTACAGAAGATGATGTTGAAATAAAAGAAACAATTCTTCAGGAACTGGAAACATCTGATCCTCCTGTAAACTTAAAAGAAGGGGGTGAAAGTGTATCCTGGGAATCAGAACATTTTGAAGATAAACCAATCGTTGCAGTTCTGGCCCTACTTTCTAAAATACAAATTGATGTATTAAACTCTGAGGCTAATATTATTAAATACCTGTATGCGCAAATTGACGCCGGTTCGTTTAAGTTTAATAAACTTGCTGCCCAGGTAATTCCAAATTCAAATGTAATTCTTCAGGGAGACGAATATGTTGCCGAAGTTTTCTTGGCCGCTGAAGATACAACGCAACAACCCGAAATTTTTATCAACGACCAACAGGTTGAAGTAGTTGATGGGAAAGCAACTTACCGGGTAAAAACAAGCGAAGTAGGCGAATTTAGCTGGGGAGGTTTGATTAAATATAAAACACCAGCCGGTATTATTCAAAATTATCGATTTGAACAAGACTTTCAGGTTACTCAGCCGAGTGTTACCATGTCGGCTACAAAAATGAATGTATTTTATCGTGGACTTGAAAATCCATTTGATGTTGGCGGAGGGGGAATACCTAAAGAAAATCTTGAGGTTACAATGAGTAATGGAAAGGTTACCAAGAGAGGCGATGAATATATTATTGAACCAACAGATTTGGATTTACAGGGAACCAAAACCAAAGTAACGGTTTACGCTAACATTGGGGGAGAAAGAAGACTCGTAGGTACTTCTGATTGGCGCGTGAAAGCCGTACCAGACCCGGTTGCTCAGGTTGCCGGCCGCACTAGTGGCGAAATACAAAAAGAAGAGCTTGAAATTCAACAGGGGGTTTTGGCAGTGTTGGAAGATTTTGATTTTGATTATACATACACGGTTACCGAATTCACTGTTGAATCAACAGGTGCTGGTGGATATACAAACAGATTCCCTTCGAATTCAAACCGTTTTACAACAGAACAGTTGAATGAATTCAAAAGGCTAAATCCTCAAAGCTGGGTTCATATTACAAATATTAAGGCAGTTGGAGAAAATGGGGACTCAAGAGACCTTGATCCACTTTCCTTTAAAATTTTATAAGCTATGAAAAAGTTAGTTGTTTATTTAGGGATATTAGTTTTTACAATTAGTTTGGCAAAACAATCTAACGCACAAATTGTAAATGGTGCATATAAAATTACCGATGTTTACCAGAAAAAACCCATGCCTTTACCCGGTGTGCGTGAAGCGGATGTATTCTGGTCGAAAAAAGTGTGGCGTATTGTAGATTTACGTGAAAAAATGAATTTGCCACTTTACTATCCTACCAGTGAAATGGGAGGAAAAGTAAACCTTATTACTTTACTTATGGAAGGTATAAGTACCGGACAAATTACACCTTATGATGCCACACAGGATGACGATTTTAAAATTCCTATGACCTACGAACAAGCACGTGGGAAAATGGGTGCAGAAACAACAACAAGGCAAAGAGTTAATTTTGACACAGGAGAAATGGAAGATGTTGTTGTTGAAGGTGCTGAGCGTCCAAATGAAATTAAGCAATACATGATTAAAGAAGAGTGGTATTTTGATAAACAAACATCTACTCTAAATGTACGCATTATTGGTATTTGCCCGATTCGTGAGTATGTTCGGGAAAATGATATTTCCGGAGAAATACAGCGAGAAAAAGTTTTCTGGGTATATTATCCAGAAGTAAGGGATCTGCTAGCAACAAATTTGGTTCTAAACCCGAATAATGATGCAAGCCAGATGTCGTTCGACGATCTTTTTATGAAAAGGTATTTCAACAGCTATATTGTTCAGGAATCAAATGTTTATAATAATCGTGAAATTAGTTCATACTTATCCGGTAAAGATGCCATGCTCGAATCGAAACGAATTGAAAGTGAGATCTTTAATTTCGAGCAAGATCTTTGGGAATACTAAAAATGATAATACATATACAAAAGGCCTTATGTTCTCATAAGGCTTTTTTATTCCTGCCAGCATATAATTTTGAAAAGTGTTTAGCGTTAACAATAAGAACGTACAGGTAAACGTCGAATGAAAAAAGCAATAATATACATACTAGCTATTCTTGGATTGCTTTTCCATTCGTGCCAGAAATCAAACCTTTATCTTCAGGGCGAGCAGAAAATTGGTGGTGAATGGTTCGAACCCACCCCCTTTGGTATGGTTTACGTTCAGCGGGACAAATACAGAATGGGATATTCCGATGATGAAGTTATACCTACACATACACAAGTAAGAACCGTTTCGCAGGAATCCTTTTGGATGGACGATACTGAAATCACAAATAATGAATATCGTCAGTTTGTGTATTATGTAAGAGATTCAATTGCACGTCGCTTACTTGGAGATGCCAATCCTGACTTTCTGATTTCGGAAGACTTGAATGGCGTTCCCCTTGAAAATCCAAAACTAAACTGGAATGAAGAAATCGATTGGGAAGATCCAGATTACCAAATGGCATTGGAAGACCTCTACATTCCTGAAGAAGAACGCTTTTTTTTCAAAAAAGAGGTTGATTCCAGAAAACTTATTTATGAATATTATTGGGTAGATTATAACCAGGCAGCGAAAAGAAAAAATGGTTACGATTTTGAAAACCAACGTTACAACGGCTCAGTTATGAGAGAAAATGGTGAAATTGTTCCAATTGAAAACCGAAGCAGTTTTTTGATGCATGAAGTTGTCCCTATCTACCCCGACACACTATGCTGGATTAGGGATTTTGCGTATACATACAACGACCCGTTTACAATGAAATATTTTTCCCACGTGGCTTTTGATGATTACCCGGTTGTTGGCGTTACATGGAATCAGGCCAGGGCATTTTGTCAATGGAGAACAAATTTACAATCTGAATATAATTCACGATTTAACGAAACTCCTGCACATGACTTCAGGTTGCCAACCGAAAGTGAATGGGAAATGGCTGCCCGCGGCGGATTGTTAAACGCAATGTACCCATGGGGAAGTTATTATACCCGAAATCAACAAGGATGTTTTGTTGCCAACTTCAAACCGCTTCGTGGAAACTATGTGGCCGACAGCCCAACCACTACTACCGCTATGAAAGTGGGTGAATTTGATCCCAACCCAATTGGACTTTATGATATGGCAGGGAACGTTGCTGAGTGGACAAGTACAGCTTTTTATGAAGGAGCCTATGACATAATGAGCGATTTAAATCCGGAAGTTCAATACAATGCAAAGCCTGATGACCCCCCGATAATGAAACGGAAAGTCATCAGAGGAGGTTCCTGGAAAGACATGGCTTATTTTATTCGTGTTTCAACCCGTACGTACGAATATCAGGATACAGCAAAATCATATATTGGTTTTCGTTGTGTTCGAACTTCATTCAGAAATGATCTGCAAAACAGATAAAATCCTGACAAATTAACTCACGTCAGACTTAAATAAGATCTCCAGTTTATTTACTTGGTATTACTAAAATTAAAAAGTGTAATTTATACCTGAAAAGATTGTAACCCCTGGCATAGTGTAGTATCTGTTTACCTGGTAATCCTGATTTAATAAATTTTCGCCACTCACATAAATCTTCATGCCTTTTGCAAAATTATACGACGCCTTCGCTTTTACCAATGTGTAACTTTCCTTATTTACGATTGGTAGTGGATCATTATCAAGATTACTAATTTGCTGGATACTTGCCACCATTTGCAGTTTTTTAAGCGAATAGTCAGCACTAATATAAAACTGGTGTTCCGGTGTTGCATAAACCGGATTTTCCATATTTATGTAGCTATAGGTAGTGTTAAGGTTTAAATTTTTAGCAACCTCAGCATTCAACGCAAATTCAATACCTTTGTTCGAGATATCACCAGAATTCATATATTTCATTGTTCCGTTTACCGGAACTGTAACAATCAAATTATTGCCATCTACAGCAAAAAAGGTTAATTCTGCACTGATTTTTTCATTTAAGAAAGTTTTTAAAACTCCGGTTTCATAACTTAAAATCGATTCTGGATTTAAATCCGCGTTCTGCGGTCCCCACATAAATAATTCCCTTAATGTAGGACTCCTGAAACCTTTCGAAACATTTCCCTTCCACGAAGTTGTTTCGTTAAAATTATACGCGAATCCAACAGAAGGAATCCATTCACTACCATAAACACTATGATTTTGATAACGAATCCCTCCATTCAAAACTAGTTTTTCATGTAAAGTTTGTTGAATAAAACCATATAAACCCAATTCATTTACAGTAGTATCAGCGAAAACCATTCCTGCTCCGTTCATTGCAAACAAATTTTCAGCCATCCCACCGTAAATCATGTAATCGGCTCCCAATGTAATATTATTCCCTTTGAATAGATGTAATGATTCATAGAAATTGATTCCGTAGTTTTTATCCCTGGAATGAAAACCATCTGTAATATCGTGTTCTCCAAAATTGTAAAAAAGTTTAAGCGAACCGGAAGATTTTTCAAATTCATTCTGAAGCGTAAAAGCCCAATATCCCCTTAAAATATCAATGGTCTCGCCAAAACTTGCATTCAACGTGTCTGGTCCCGGATCGGCGGCATCAAAACCAGCTAAACTTAAATCCGTTGATGCATTAAAATGTTCATTGATTGAATATGCCAGTTTTACATAACCGTTATCAATCTTAAAATCTGAATTGTCGCGGTGACCATCTGTTTGATCATGGTTAAAAGAGGCAAATACACTCAATTTGTCTTTTTTAAAACCCAACGAACCCATGTATTTTTGAGTATTATAAGATCCATATGAAATCCTTGCGTTACCGTGTATACCATCATCGGTTTGCTTCTTCGTTATAATATTTATAACACCTCCCATGGCATTTGAACCATACAAAATTGAACCAGGTCCTCTGATTACTTCCACTTTTTCAACATCAGAAGAAACATACGAATCGGGAAGTGGATGCCCCATTATCCCCATAAATTGTGGATGGCCGTCAATTAACATGAGTACGCCGGTTGTTGGATTTCCTCCTATACCACGAATTGATATTTGTCCTGCAGAACCTGTTGCCACCCCAAAACCTGTTATGCCACGTTCAGTAACGAACAATCCTGGAACTTTACCATTTAAAACAGGTAGAAGTGCAGACTCATCGGTTTCCTCAATTTGTTTTCTGTTTACAACGGAAACGGCCATTGGCACATTGTTTCGATTCACTTTCACCGGCGATCCCGTTATTACAACTTCGTCAATCTGAAAGGTATCCTTTGTCATCGAAGGCTGAGCTCGTGTGTTAAAGTTCAAAAAGAAGGTTACAATTATAACAATTAAAAATAAGGTTTTTTTGGTTTTCATTGTTGGTTAGTGTTACTATTTTTATGATTCGTGTTACCGAGTGGATAAAAAAAATTTATTCTGCTTTACTCATAACTAATTTCCCGTGTTGAATCCCTTTTATGCTTATCAATTTTTCAGAAACTTCTGTTAAAACTTTTGAAGGACCTTTCACGGCAATAATTTCAAGATAATTTTTCTCATTAAGATAAAATCCTTGAACAGAAAGGATTACATCACTATATTCAAATTGAATTTCGGATGACCTTTTTAATAGATCTCTTTTCTGGATATCGTGGACCAGAATAACTGCACCAGCCACAATATTATCACATTTCCATTTTTCTTCAACTAAATTTTTTTCGATCAAATGCCGGATTGCCTGCGAGCGGTTCGCAAACATATTATCGGAAACAAGTTTATCCAGCGCTTCCAATAATTCTTCATCCAATGAAACTCCAAATCTTTTTACCGACATTGTGTTAACAATTTGAAAATTCGTGTCACCAAAAATAGATCAATTCAGATAATAATCAAACCGAAATAAATATTTATTACAAATTTTGTAACGTTGATAGACATTCTTTAAATAGAATCCTGAACAAAACTCTTTTTAGTACTTAATGAGTTTTCTTTCTACAACTAAATTCGGGGTATAAATTTTTATGACATAAACTCCTTTATTCAGGTTTTCCATATTGAATACCGTTTGATTTTCAGAAAAACTATGAAGTAGTTTACCCTCAAGGTTAAAGAGACTAGCCTTAAAAGGTTTCATATGGTCAGGAATAGAGACATTTACATCACTTAAAAAAGGATTTGGATACACAACTATTTCATTTGGGTCTTTTATCAAAGGAAGCTGCGTAATTACCGAAGTTTTTGAAATTATCCAGTATTCAGGGTCCAGTTTTACTTCACTAACTTCGAAAGCGGGATTTAGTTCAAATGTTTGATCATTTTGAAGGTGATTCAAAACAAAATCAATTGAATCTGTTTTATCTTCATTATAAAGCCTCACAGGAACAGGCATTTCAAAAAAATCAACTGATTCATGAGTTGTGGTTTGTGAAAGTTGAATTACCAATCGATTAGTTTCTTCCTGATAATAATTCAATGAATAAACAGGGTATCCTTCACCAAAATACCAATCATTAAAGAACTCCGTCAAACTTGTATCTCCAACTGCTTCCATATGCTCAACAAATTGTTGATTTCGGGCAAATCCGTTGCCAATTTTCGGATCATTAAAATAATTCTTAAGTCCCTTGAAAAAATTATCATCTCCTAAAATCCAGCGTAACATGTGCAATAAATAAGCGCCTTTTAAATAAGAAAGGCGGCTGCTGAAAATCCGGGACACATCTGTTGTATCATTTACAAATACTGAACCGCCAGGATAACTGGTTATATATTCCACGTTTCCTTTGCGCCAGTTGAACCAATCCAACTCACTTGTCAGGTTTTCAAATGTTAAAGCAGTCATATATGTTGCAAATCCTTCATTCAGCCAAATTTCCTGCCACGATCCCAAAGTAATGTAATTGCCAAACCATTGGTGAGCCAGTTCATGTGCAATCAAACTATAGTGAAAATGTCCCATAAAACTCATCGTTTGATGTTCCATTCCGCCACCCCACCCAAATTGTGCATGGCCATATTTTTCATTTGCAAACGGATATTGACCTATAAGTTCGTTGTAGAATTCCATTATCTGGAGGGTAGCCGGTGTTTGATTTTTTGCATCGCCCAGGTTCTCCGGATACACATAATTTAATATTTCAATGCTGTCTCCATCTTCTAATCTTAAATAATCGGAATAATAAGAATAATTTGTTACGGCTATAGCCACTAAATATGTTGCAATCGGGAAGCGATGTTTCCAGTGCATCGTCCGATACCCATCTTCAACTAAATCTGACAAAAGAATTCCATTACTCGCAGTTCGATATATTTCCGGAGTTTTAACAATTATATCAATTGAATCAATTTTGTCGGAAAGTGATTGTTTACAAGGCCACCACTCCATTGCTCCGTAAGGTTCTGACAATGTCCATATAATTGGGACTCCGTCGTGAGCATCTTTGACAAAAGAGCCCAAACCACTTTCGTTGGGGACGCCATGGTAATAAATACTCACTGAATCCAACTCACCCTTCAGAAGTTCATGATAAAGCGGAATTGAAATTATATTTTCAGCATGCAAAAATTCAAGCTTTTTGTTTCTCTGAACTATCGAGTCGACAATCAAACCGTTGTGAAGATCAAATTCAATTTTTGTTAGACTTTCGGTTTTGCTTTTATAATAAGAAGTGATTTCTCCCTGAATATATCTCACCCCCGGATCTACGTCCCATTTCATTCGCTGGTAAACCAAATCAAACAAATTGTAATTTAGGCTTTCCTGAAACTCTAATTTCTGAGAAAATATTTCCTTCTCCCCTTTTGCTATCATTTCAATTGCATCTATCGCATTTTGTGCAAAAAGCCCGGAAGAAAAAGGCAGAAATAACGATATAAAAAGAATTTTCAATTTCATGTCTCAAAATTATGAAACACCGAAAGATCATCAGAGTTTAATAATAAGCTAAATAAGGTTGTAATGTAAAGTCTCCATAGTTATACATTCCCCAAACCTTCAGTCAATTTCTTTCCATACCAGTGCGCTGGCTCCAACAATTGCGGCATCACCAGGCTTAAGTTTTGAAGGTAAAATTTTGATTTTATTCCTAAAAATCGGAAGTAAATGTTTCTCCATACTTTCTTTTACAGGATTGAATATCAAATCACCTGCTGCTGTTGGTCCGCCAAAAATAAAAATGGCTTCCGGACTTAAATGGTGGACTGTATCAGCTAAACCTTGTCCGAGCCACGCACCCGTCTTTTCAAAAACTTCAAGTGCAATTTTATCTCCTTTTATAGCTGCATCATATATCATTTTCGAATCCAGCTCTTCAAAAGTTTTATTTGCCAGCAAACTGTCATTAGCATTATAGAATGCCAAAAGTTCAAAGGCTGTTCTTTTCATACCGGTTGCAGAACAATAAGCTTCCAGGTGCCCTTTAGCTCCGCATCCGCATAATCTGCCATCAGGGATTAAAGTAGTATGTCCGCATTCACCAGCAAAACCATCATGACCATATACTAAATCCCCGTTAACAACCAATCCACTTCCAATTCCAGTCCCCAAAGTAAACATTGCAAAATTTTTCATTCCTTTTGCCCCTCCATATATCATTTCTCCGAGTGCTGCGGCATTTGCATCGTTGGTCAGGGCCAAAGCTTGCAATTCAGGGAAATGATTTTTAAGCATATCAATGAAACGAACTTCTCCCTTAAACGACAGATTTGGCGCATACTCAATAGTCCCGCTGTAATAATTACCGTTAGGCGCTCCGACACCTATTCCTAAAATTTCAGTATTATTTGACTGTTTAAATGATTTAACTAATTCATTAACGGATGTTGCCAGTTCTGCGATATATTTTTCAGCATTGCCATGATCTGGTGTTAAAATATTGTTTTTGATTAAAACATTACCATCCTGATCAACAACACCAATTTTAGTATTTGTTCCTCCTATATCGATACCAATTGCTGCTTTTTTCATATTCTTTTTGAAGATTTAATTATGCGTAGTAATATAAACTTTTCCCTTTGTTTTGGCAACAAAAGTTTCAATTTCTGAAAAAGAGGATAATTTATTACCCATAATTCTGATTTTAAATAGGTTCAGAAAAAAATATTACAAATTAATTATCAAAATCGATTTTCCAGGAGATTTGAAATTAATTGTAGATTTGCAAATATAATTTTGAGATGAAAAAAATTGGCAAAGCAATATTAAAAGCTATCGGTTGGATTTTATTGATCCCTGTGTATATCTACAAATTTGCCATTTCTCCGTTAACACCAGCCTCCTGCCGGCATGTACCAACTTGCTCAGAATATGCTGTTCAGGCAATAAAAATACATGGCCCGTTTAAAGGATTTATTCTTGCTACAAAAAGAATATCAAAATGTCATCCGTGGGGGACACATGGTTACGATCCTGTACCTCCAAAAGAAAAAATCGATGTAAAAAATTTGGATACAGAATAATTACGATTTCCGGATGTTAAAACTAAATTTGCATTTTATTGTTTAAAATTCAACGAAAATTGACTTACAAAATATGAGAAATCTAATTCTAATATTATTTGCTGCTTTACTGCTGTTTTCCTGCAATTCAAAAACACAACAAGATAATACGGAAGGCAAGAATGTTATAACCGTAAGTATTTTGCCGGAAAGAACTTTTGTTAAAAAAATTGCCGGTGACGATTTTGAGGTGAACGTTCTGATCCCTCCTGGAGCAAGCCCGGCAGCATACACTTTATTACCATCACAACTTAAGGACTTAGCCAATTCTGTTGTCTGGTTTCGTATGGGGCATATTGCCTTCGAATATTCCTGGGGAGAGAAAATTGAGCAGGCAAATCGGGAAATGAAGGTGGTTGACCTTTCTGAAGGGCTGGATTTAATCGCCGAAAATAATGAACAACATGGCGACCATGTACATATGAATGGAATAAATCCACATACATGGATGTCGCCAGTGCTTGTAAAACAAATGGCAAAACGAATAGCTGATGAACTGACGATTCTTAATCCCGACAAAGGGTCGGAATACAAAGTCAATTACCTGAAATTTGTTAAAGAAATAGACCAGCTTAATGTTGAGATCAAAAATATCCTGAAAAATTATAAAGGAAAAAAAATAATACTTTTCCATCCAAGTCTCTCCTATTTTGCCCGGGATTACGGATTAATCGAATATTCGCTGGAATCAGGCGGGAAAGAGCCAACTCCCCAGCATCTTGCTGAAGTGGTTGATTTAGCAGAAGAAGAAGGTATAAAAATTATTTATATACAAAGTGAATTTGACCGGGAACATGCCCGCGTTTTTGCTGAAGAAATCGGAGGCAAAATTATTCAAATCAGGCCTCTTGATCCTGCTTGGTCGGAAAATTTAATGGAAATTACACAAATTCTCGCAGACAATTTTTGATGGAACCGCTTATTAAAATAAAGAATCTTACGGTAGGATATGATAAAACTCCGGTTTTGGATAATGTTAATCTTGACATATTCGAGAATGATTTTATTGGAGTAATCGGACCAAACGGGGGTGGAAAAACAACCCTGTTAAAAGCCATCCTGGGATTACTTAAACCAATACATGGAAAAATTATTTTTCGTGAAGATTTTGATGGCAGAAAAAAACCTATTGGCTATCTTCCCCAGGTAAGGCATATTGATAAAAAATTTCCCATAACAGTTTTTGATGTCGTACGTTCCGGAACCTTAATGCAAAAAAGAAATCAAATTTCGTCTTCCAAGTTAAAGACAAAAATTAATCAATTGCTGGAAGAAATGGGCATTTCAGACATAAAGAATAAAGCTATTGGACAACTGTCGGGAGGACAAATGCAGCGTGTTTTTTTATGCCGGGCATTGATTAGTGAGCCTAAAATTCTCATTTTGGATGAACCGGATACATTCGTTGACAATCGCTTCGAAGGAGAATTGTACGAAAGATTGAGTCATCTAAATAATGAAATAGCAATTATTCTGGTTTCACATGATCTGGGAACAATTTCAAGTTATGTGAAAACAATTGCCTGTGTTAACGGCGATTTGCATTATCACCCAAGCAGTACAATAACGCAGGAACAACTTGACGGATACAATTGTCCTATTCAAATTATCTCACATGGTGAAATTCCGCACACCATTTTAAAACACCACCATTGATATGAGTTCTATAACTGAATTGTTTACCTACGATTTTTTCCAAAAAGCATTTTTGGCCGCCATATTTGCAAGTATCTCCTGTGGGATAATAGGCAGTTATATCGTTTCGCGACGAATTGTTTTTATAAGTGGAGGAATCACACATGCTTCGTTTGGTGGAATAGGTTTGGCGTTTCTGATGGGATTTAATCCTCTTCTTGGAGCAGTACTTTTTGCCGTTTTAGCTGCATTAGGCATACAATTTTTTACAAAGGTTGCGGAAATAAGAGAAGATTCATCCATTGCCATTTGGTGGTCACTCGGTATGGCATTGGGAATTATTTTTGTTTTTCTAACGCCCGGCTATACTCCCAATCTAATGAGTTATCTTTTTGGAAACATCTTAACTGTTACCGTTTCCGAACTTTGGTGGATGTTTGCTTTGAATATCGTTATTATCGCCTTTTTCTTCCTGCTCTTCAGCAAAATTCTTTTTGTAGCATTTGACGAAGAATTTGCACGGACCGCCGGAATACCGGTCAATTTGTTTAATTACCTGATTATTATCCTTATTGCATTAACAGTAGTTTTGAATATCCGTGTTGTCGGAATTATCCTGATATTATCACTTTTAACCATCCCTCAGGCAACAGCGAATCTTTTTACAAACGACTTCAAAAAATTATTAATCCTCTCATCAGTTTTTGCATTCGTTGGAACCATTTCAGGCCTGTTTATTTCCTACTTTTTGAATATTCCATCGGGAGCTGCAATTATATTTACACTTGTAATTATTTTTGCTCTACTCCGTTTGTTTATATTTATAAGAAAATGATTGGCGGTCAAAAAAAAGAAAAGTTCTATAACTGTAGCGAATGTGGATTTAAATTTTCAAATTTGGATGTACCACGAAGTTGCAGCAACTGTTTTGCCTGTACGGGTTGCGAAATTTACATCTGCCCTTCGTGCAAAAAGGAAGTTGTTGTTAAGCCAATGAAAAAAATGAAAACTGGGAATGATTCTCCCCAAGAATAAATCTAATTTATTTAAAAAGATTATGAATACCCAAAAACATACAACTGCTAAAAATATTTCTTGGTACAAATCAAAAGAAAATGTATTTTCGATGTGTGTTTACACAAATCAATTCGGGATTATCCCTTAAAACTGCCTGTCTGAAAAGGAGGCAGTTTTTTTAAATTTTATTAAGTATCTGCGATGTTCATATTTTTAATATAAATATATTTTAAACTTGAATAAAAAGCCGGATATTTACTTCACCATTCATATTTAAAAATAGAAACTATGTGCAATAAAAAGCATATCCTTCTTTTTATTTTGATCATTCTCTCGGGGATTGTATGCGCACAATCAAGAAAAATCATCAACATTCCCAATATTACAGGTTACCAGACTCTAAAATGTGATTTTCATATGCATACCGTTTTTTCTGACGGTACGGTATGGCCAACCGTCAGGGTGGAAGAAGCCTGGGCAGAAGGACTGGATGCAATCGCAATTTCCGATCACATCGAATATAATCCGCATTCAAAAGATATGATTGCCGGACATAACCGCCCTTTCGAAATTGCTGAACCTCTGGCCAACCAGAAAAAAATTATCCTGATACGAGCAGCTGAAATAACACGAAGTATGCCTCCGGGACACCTTAATGCCATATTTATAAGAAATGCAAATCTACTGGAACGGGAAGACGTGATGGATGCACTTCAGGAGGCCAGAGACCAGGGTGCATTTATTTTCTGGAACCATCCGGGATGGAAGACACAACAACCGGATTCAACGTTATGGTGGGATGAACACACTGAATTATTAAATAATGATTTGATACACGGGATTGAGATATACAACAGCAATGAGTTTTATCCTGAGGCACTCGACTGGACAAATGAAAAAAAGCTCACAATCCTTTGTAATTCAGATGTACATGATCCGGTTGGAATGTCATATGACTTAAATAGTAACCACCGGCCAATAACCCTCGTTTTTGCAAAGAGTAAAACTTCGGGAAGTATAAAAGAGGCCCTTTTTAGCCGAAGAACAGCTGCTTATTTTGACAATACTATAGTTGGCAAAACTGAATTTTTAGAGCCACTTTTTTTTGCTTCTCTGAATTTCAACAATGAACCACTAAAAATACAGAACGGAACAAGCACCCAACTCGAAATAACCAATAAGTCGGATATTGATTATGAACTCGAATTGGTTCAACCCGGAGTTGGTTTCGATGTGCCTGAAAATATACTCATCAAAGCGCATCAAATAACACCTCTAACAATAAGCGGCAATTCCGACGAAGTTGCTCAGGCAAAAACACTCAACGCCTATTACAGGATTAAAAATATGTTGATTGCTCCCGAAGAAAATTTAATCATTACTTTCTCTTTCAGAAATTTATAATACAATGCCTGCCAGAAATTCTAAAAATGAAGGCACATTAAAAGAATATATTTTAACCGGCAATATAGAAATATCACCCGGAGTACATATCATTTCATTTAAACGCGATGAAAAATTTATCCCGGGGCAGGTAGTAAAAATTGGTATTAACAAAGAACATCCTCCACGTATTTACAGTATTTGCAGTGGAAATCAGGAAGATGAAATCAGAATTCTCTTCAATATAAAAGATGATGGATTTTTGACACCAAAACTGGCAACTTATATACCGGGAGACAAAATTTATGTATCCAAACCATACGGAAGTTTTCTCGGTATTCAGGAACCTGCCTGGTGTATTGCCACCGGAACAGGCATTGCTCCATTTTGCAGCATGTTTCAGTCCGGGTTATTTGAAAATAAAAAACTCATTCACGGCGTAAGCTATCTGAACCAATTTTATTTTGAAGACGAACTTGAATGGGCTTTAGGTGAGAACTATATACGCTGCTGTTCCCGCGAATCATCGTGTAATGTGTATCCCGGAAGAGTCACCCAGTATTTATCAGAAATAACTGACTTCCCTGATATAAAATATTTTATTTGCGGGAAAGCAATTATGGTCGTAGAAGTTCGCGATTTACTAATACAAAAAGGTGTTTCCTTCGAAAACATAATTGCAGAAATATATTTCTAAATGGCCTTTAAACCGAAATCAATTTTGTAACTTTTTTGTTGAAAATGTTACCAATATTTAGAATTAAATTATAAACACTCACAAAATGAAAAAATCGATTTTTACGCTTATTGTCTTCTTTTTGATTACGTCGGTTGGATTTGTCCAGGCACAAAACTTAAAAGAAGTTCTTGACAAACACTTCAAAGCAGTTGGTCAGGACAAACTCACTAAAGTTGAAACCTATTCAATAAAGGCAAAAGTTAACCAAATGGGCATGGAAATTCCTTTGGAAATGAAAATGAAAAAACCCAACAAATTAAGAATGGACATGGATATAATGGGACAAAAGATGGTGCAGGTCTTTGACGGAGAAGAAGGTTGGGTGATTTCCCCAATGATTGGTGATGAGCCACAGGAATTAACTGGTGCAGAACTTGACCAGGCAATAGCGCAGGCCGACATAGAAGGGGAACTATACAACTATGAGAAAAAAGGGCACAAGGTTGAACTTATAGGTAAAGAAAATATCGATGGCACCGAAATGTATAATCTAAAAGTAACCAGTAACAATGGCGTGGTTAGAAATTACTACATAAACGCTGATAATTATCTGGTTAGCCAGGTAAAAGGCAGCGCTGTTTCAATGGGACAGCAAATTAATGCCACACAAAAAATGCTGGATTATAAAGATTTCGACGGAATAAAAATTGCTACCAAAATAGTTTCGGAAACTCCAATGGGAGATGCTGAAATTATTATGGAAGAAGTTAATTTCAATGTAAAATTAGACGACAGCATGTTTGAAAAGCCATCAAATTAATATTAAAAAGCGTTAGCTGCTCAGTAAGAATCCTGCTTAGCTAACGCTTCTATTTTTTCAGCAATTTTCACTGATAATTTTTCTGCTGACTCAACGTCCAAATGGCTTCCGTCATACGTTTTATAGTTTCCCTGTGCAAGATCAATCCAGTAGCCTCCCGACTCTTCAATTCCCTTTTTAATTCTATACTCGTCATATTTCCCAACTGAATCTTCCAACATTTTCATCGGCACTGAAACAGGAGGACGAAAAGCTAAAACTTTTATTCCCTGATTGTTCCAGGTTTTTACCTGCTGTAATAAATCATTGATATTTTCTTCTTCCACTTTATACTGTGCAAAATCATCTTCATAATAAGGAATTGCTTCCAGGGTATCTACAGGATATTTTTCGGATTCCATGTAACCATTCATATGAAAAGTGTTTCTGTAATAAAAAACTTCCTTTTTCTCTTTAATTTTATTCACTAGCTCTTCCAGAGACGTCGGCGAGAACCAGTAAAGGATAGGATACAGATACAGTCTTTCCAATATTTCCTCACGCGAACGACCTAATTCCTGGAAATACTGATCGTTTTTCGACGAAAATCCGGTGACAGTGTTTGGTGAAATCCCCAAAACAATAATTTTTGGATTGTTACCGTCAACCAGTTTTTCCTCAGCAGCATTAAACATTGTATGATTGAGACCGCCATTTGAATAGGCAAAATTCAGAATTTTCATGTCAGGCAGAAATTCCTGCATAATATCTGGAGAAATTCCCCTGTAAGTTCTCGAATCACCCATTATAACAATATTATAATCAGATGGCGCAAATGTTTTTTTTGTCCAGAAAAGATCACCCAAATATTTCTCGTCGTTTTTTGGAAAGACAAAACTCAGGGCAACTGTCATAAACATTGCCAAAACCAGCGTTATCCATATATCAGGTGTTTTTTTCATCCTTAAAACTGAAAATATATAAATTCGCTTCCAGGCCCTCTAAAAAAGACAATTATAACAATTAGTAATGCGTAAAAAACCATATCTGCAAAAGGATATTTTTTTCGCACTTTTTGCCCCATATTCAACACAAAAGAGATTTCCCACAAAATCATTATCAAAATAAAAACACTTCCGTTTAATCCCCACCCTAAATAACTTTCTCCTTTAAATGCAAACATTGTTTGAATTATTTTCCAGGCCTGAGATATTGAATTGGCGCGAAAGAATACCCAGGAAACAAGAATCTGCACAGTGACAATGCCCCATGCTACAAACTTTAGAATAAGATTAGAAGTCATTTTATCGGTCCATCTGGTAATTTTCTCTACCGAAGAAAAGAAAGCATGGACAACTCCCCACATTATGAATGTCCAGGCTGCACCATGCCAAAATGCTGAAATAACCATGGTTATCCACAGATTTAAATGAGTTCTGATTTTCCCTTTCCTGCTTCCTCCCAAGGGAATATATAGATAATCGCGAAACCATGTGGAAAGCGAAATATGCCAGCGCGACCAAAATTCACGTAACGAAGTTGAAATATAGGGATGACTAAAATTCTGAGGAAGTTGGTATCCCATCCATTTTCCAAGCCCGATTGCAATATCGGTATAACCGCTAAAATCACAATATATCTGAAGTGCAAAAGCAATGATAGTCCCCCACCAATACATTGAAGACGGATTTATTTCAGGCGCACCAAATGCTGCAACTACCAAGGGTGCAAGATTATCCGCAATAACCATCTTTTTAAAATACCCTTTTATAACAAACTGAAGTCCGTTCCAGCGTTCATCACGGGAAACATGGTTTACTTCAAGCAACTGTGGCAACATTGATTTTGCACGTACAATAGGTCCTGCAACCAACTGCGGGAACATGGATAAATAAGCAAAAAAATGCAGTACATTTTTGGCAGGTGAAATTTTTTTTCTGTAAACATCGAAAGTATAGCTCATACTTTGAAAGGTGTAAAAACTAATCCCAATCGGTGTTATAAGAAAAAAATCGGGTATATGTGAAGCGATAGAAAATTTACTTCCTTCAAGGCCAAACAATATATCAAGATTTTCAGCAAAAAAACCTGAATATTTAAACAATGAAAGGGAACCTATATTGGCCAGAATCGATAGGATCAAAAAAAGTTTTTTATTTTCCGGCTTCTTAAACATCGCCCGGGCAGCAAAAAAATCAACCAGTCCGCTAAAAATTATGAGAAACAAAAAACGCCAATCCCACCAGCCGTAAAAAAAGAAAGAAGCTGCAGTAAGCCAAATCAGGCGACCTTTAACTTTCGACCCTATAAGACCGGAAACGAGGAAAAAAACAACTCCGAATAAAACAAATATTAGTGAGTTAAAAAGCATGTTTCAGTTTAACACAAAAATAGGGATTAAATTAAAATGCCAATTGCAAATTTCATTTCTGCCGGAAGTAAACCTGGATGGGCACCCCCGTAAAATTAAAATTACCTCTTATTTGATTTTCAATATATCTTCGATAGGGCTCTTTTACGTATTGTGGAAGATTGGCAAAAAGAGCAAAAGCCGGTGTTGGCGAAGGCAATTGTGTTACATACTTTATTTTTATGAATTTCCCTTTTACTGAAGGTGGCGGGTATGCTTCAACTGCCTCCAGGAGAACCTCATTCAATTCTGATGTTTTTATTCTCTGTTTTCTATTTTCAAAAACTTCAATCGCTGTCTCAAGTGCTTTATGAACCCTTTGTTTGGTTTTTGCGGAAATAAAAACAATAGGAACATCAGTAAACGGAGCCAAACGTTCTTTTATTTCGTTGGCAATTTTTTGGGTCGAATTGGTATTCTTATCAATTAAATCCCATTTATTTACCAATATTACTACGCCCTTTTTATTTTTTACTATAAGGTTAAAAATATTTACATCCTGTGCTTCTACCCCTCGTTCAGCATCAATTAAAAGCAAACAAACATCTGAATTTTCAATTGTTCGTACTGAACGTAAAACCGAGTAAAACTCAATATCTTCGCTTACCTTACCTTTTTTTCGTAAGCCGGCAGTATCCACAATCATAAAATCGTGGCCAAATTTATTGTATCGTGTGTGAATTGAGTCGCGTGTTGTTCCTGCGACATCAGTAACAATATTTCGTTCAACGCCAATTAACGCATTTATAAACGATGATTTCCCAACGTTCGGTCTTCCTACTACAGAAAGATGTGGTAAATCTGTTTCCTCTTCTGTCTCTTCCTTATGCGGGAAGCATTCTATCAAATGATCCAGCAAGTCACCGGTACCACTGCCTGTCATTGAAGAAATACAATACAGTTCGCCCAACCCAAGTGCATAAAATTCCTGTGCATCCAAAATTCGCTGGTTATTATCGACTTTATTTACAGCCAGAATAACTTCTTTTTTTGTCTTCCGCAGAATAGCAGCTACTGCATCATCCAGATCTGTTATCCCGGCTTCAACATCCACAACAAATAGTATTACATCTGCCTCATCAATGGCAAGATGAACCTGTTTATTGATTTCAGCTTCAAATACATCGTCAGAATTTACTACATAGCCACCTGTATCAATAATTGAAAATTCGACGCCGTTCCAATTTCCCTTTCCGTAATTTCGGTCACGGGTAACCCCTGAAACTTCATCAACAATGGCTTTTCTTGATTCAGTAAGCCGGTTAAACAAAGTTGATTTCCCAACATTTGGACGTCCTACAATTGCTACTATCTTGCTATTCATTTTTCGTTCTGATTTTTACGGGCTTTAAACAAGTTAAAGAATAACTATATCTTAACGATTCTATCTGCATAAAATTAATATGCATCGTACCCAAATTTTTTTATATGACCATCCTTATCCCGCCAGTCTTTTGCAACTTTTACATACAACTCCAGAAACATTTTTTTATTGAAAAACTCTTCCGCATCCTGGCGTGCTTCAGTTCCAACTTTTTTAATCATTTTCCCCTGATGGCCTATAATAATTCCCTTTTGGCTGTCGCGTGACACATATATTACAGCACGCACATTTATTATTTTTTCTGACTCCTTAAACTCCTCCACTTCCACTTCAACTGAGTATGGTATCTCTTTTTGGTAGTTCAACAAAATTTTTTCCCGAATGATTTCCTGCAGAAAAAATCGTTCATTTCTGTCGGTCAAATCATCTTTCGGAAAGAAGGGAGGATTCTCAGGTAAAAGTTCCAGAATTCTATCGAATAAAGGTTCAATATTAAATTTCTCTATAGCCGAAACAGGGAATACATCCGCTCCGGGGAAAGTCTTTGACCAGTAGCTATAGAGCTTAACAACTTCTTCCTGATTCGATAAATCAATTTTGTTTATCAAAACAATCACTGGCATATTCGATTTACGAACCTTCTCAATATATTCAGGATTCTTACCTACCTTTTCCTGTACATCTGTTACAAATAAAATAATGTCAGCATCAATCAGGGCGGTATCCACAAATTTCATCATGGTTTCCTGCAATTTATAGTTGGGCTTTAAGATTCCGGGAGTATCGGAATACACAATTTGAAAATCATCACCACTAACAATTCCCTTAATCCGATGCCGGGTTGTTTGCATTTTTTGCGTGATGATTGACAACTTCTCTCCCACTAATGCATTCATAATGGTCGATTTACCAACATTCGGATTACCAACAATATTTACAAAACCTGATTTATGTACCATTTCCCATTTTTTAAGATTAAGCTAAAGGAACAGACAAATGTTGTTTTCACAATACAGCCTTAAACTCAATTCATTAAAAATCAGCGCAAAGATAATCGATTTGATTGATGTACAACAATCGCATGAAAATTGTTGCGATTTTTTAAAAATGCAGCGTTTTTAAAAATTTTTCCTGGCAAGTTAAATACGTATTCTCTTTGAAATCAGGCCATTTTTTTGTAAATTAAAGATAAGAGCAATCTTGATATAAATTATTAGTCATGGGAACAATTAGCAAATTGGATAAAATAGCTATCACTGTTCACTCCCATAGAATCCTGCGAAAACTTCTGGATGAAAATCCAATACTTGAAAATATTTTGCTGAATACTGAAAGTGAAAAAGAAGCGATCATTTCGATTCGAAACTGGATATTGCCAAAACTGAAAAGAAATCAAGCCGCAGAAAAATTTTATACAAGTAAAAAAAACAATCCTGAATTATTTAATCATTTGAGTTGGGGAGATTTTGCGGCCATACGCATACTTGACTATACAGACCATGCCGGTGAAGAATTCCCGGATCAAAATATACATGGTGAAGTGGCTGTTACCAATCCTGTAAAAATGCTTTGGCTCGCAACAAATTATGGAACAGGTGGAGCAAAACCCGATTTTTTTAAAGACATGCTTCAACTTTTCAGACAGTTAAATGGAACGGTATCCTGGATACCTCCAAGGAATAATCAAATTCAAAATTGGATGGACAGATACCCCTCCGGTATCGATGAAAAAATCATAAAGCTACGGGCCCAGAATAAAAGAAGAATTATTGGCATTTTTATTAAAAAAATCGACAACAAAGAGATAATTAGTAATCGTTATTATTTTACCCATGGCCTTTCGGAAAAAGAAAAATTTGAAAAAATGGAAGAATGGTGGAATGAAAGTAAATTCCATTTACGATTTGCGATTCGATCTCCTGAATTGTTAAATGAAATGCTTGATTATTCGCTGGATCCCGATACTATGAAAATCTTGTTTAATGCCCGGGAAAAAGGAATTCCCTTCTTTGTTAATCCCTATTATCTTTCATTGTTGAATGTAAAAACACCGGAGTTTGCCGTCGGAGCAGATCTTGCAATTCGGTGTTATATTGTTTACAGCAAGCAATTAGTGGAGGAATTCGGGGAAATAGTTGCCTGGGAAAAAGAAGATAAAGTTGAAACAGGCAAACCCAATGCCGCCGGCTGGATTCTGCCTTCGCACAACATTCATCGCCGCTACCCTGAAGTGGCAATCTTTATCCCCGATACTGTTGGAAGAGCTTGTGGCGGATTATGTGCAAGCTGTCAGAGAATGTATGATTTTCAGCGTGGCCGTTTTAATTTCGATCTGGAAAAACTAAAACCAAATGAATCATGGGAAGAAAGGTTGCCTAAACTGCTCGACTATTTTAAAGACGATGCACAACTGCGCGACATATTACTCACCGGTGGAGATGCCCTGATGAGCTCTGATAAAAACCTGAAACATATCCTGAACGAGATATACAAAATGGCCCTGCGGAAAAAAAATGAAAATCTGTTACGCCCAAAAAATGAAAAATATGCAGAAATTGTAAGGGTGAGAATCGGGACAAGATTACCGGTTTATTTGCCGCAACGTATTACTCCTGAATTGGGTAATATTCTTTCAGAATTTAAAATTAAAGCTTCAAAAATTGGGATTAAACAATTTGTTATTCAAACCCATTTTGAGTCGCCTATGGAAGTAACTCCTGAAGTGCGCAGAGCAATCCAAATTCTATTAAATTCGGGTTGGGCGGTCACTAATCAACTTGTTTTTACTACAGCTGCTTCCAGAAGAGGGCATTCCGCAAAACTCAGAAAAGTTCTCAACAATATTGGCGTTCTTCCTTATTACACTTTCACTGTAAAAGGCTTTAAAGAAAACAGCGCCTGTTTTACACCAAACGCAAGGGCTGTGCAGGAAGAAATGGAGGAAAAAGTTATGGGACACATTCCGGAACATGAATTGGAATTTGCCCAGGAAATTATGCTTGATTCCAAAAATATGAGAAATAATATTGAAAAACTACGTTTAGATAACGACTTGCCATTTTTATCCACCGACAGAAATATACTCAACCTGCCAGGCGTGGGAAAAAGCTTAACGTTCAGAACCATTGGCATTACCCGATATGGAAGACGAATCCTGGAATTTGATCATGATCGCACGAGAAATCACAGTCCAATCATCGATAAAATTGGGAAAGTAATAGTGATTGAATCAAAATCAATAGAAGAATACTTAAATCAACTGGAAGAAATGGGGGAAGAGCGGGATGAGTACGAAAGGATCTTTGGATATTCAATTGGTCAGACCGAAGCACGAATGCCCATGTATGAATATCCTGAGTACTCCTACGTGGTTACCCGTGAGTTTTCTAATCTGGAAGTTTAACACAAAAGAAAATTGCAGTAATCTTTTATAATCCTCAAAATCATACAAAACGACTTAACGCTTAATTCATCACCTAAATTCCTTGTGAATTGGAACTGGGAAAATGTAACAAATTCCACATCCCGGTGTCCAATAAACATAAAATTGAATAATCCACTTTTTTTTGAAAGAATACTTTAGAAAGTAAATTTCAGCCAAAAATAAGGGGTGTTTATCGAAAAAATGATGATGATTCACCTGGATTTTGTCAATTTTAACCTGAATTCGAAACAAAACAGAAAACAATTTTAAGCCATGATTAGTCTTGATAACGTACACAAGTCGTATGTAACCGGTAATAATTCACTGCATGTTTTAAAAGGAATCAACTTGGAAATAAAACAGGGAGATTTTGTTTCCATTATGGGATCTTCGGGTTCCGGGAAATCTACCCTTTTAAACATTCTGGGTATTTTGGACAACTACGATGAGGGTTCCTACTATTTGAACGGGAAATTGGTTAAGGATATGTCTGAAAAACAGGCAGCGCGATTACGAAACGAGTTGGTTGGATTCGTATTTCAGTCGTTTAACCTTATTTCCTTCAAAAATGCAATGGAAAACGTCGCACTCCCTCTTTATTATCAGAAGGTAACCCGAAAAAAAAGGAATAAAATAGCATTGGAATATCTTGATAAGCTGGGTCTTCTTCCATGGGCTGAGCACATGCCAAATGAACTTTCGGGTGGTCAAAAACAAAGAGTTGCCATCGCCCGCTCACTAATATCGAAACCCAAAATTATTTTTGCAGACGAACCTACCGGAGCCCTGGACACCAGCACTTCTTATGAAGTTATGGAAATTCTTAGAGAAATAAATCTGGACGGTATTACGGTAATTTTGGTCACTCATGAGCACGATATAGCTGCTATGACGCAAAAAATTATCCGGCTGAAAGATGGGAAAATTGCTGAAATCATTAAAAACGGTGATTTAAAACAATTCAAGAATCAATATTCCAAACAGTTAGAAACAGCTTAATCTTTATGTTTTAACAAATTGTTTCAGCGCCAATAATCCAAAATTTTACTTAAACAAAAATCAAGATGTTTGATATAGATAAATGGCAGGAAATTTTCACCACCATCAAAAAAAATAAGATGAGGACATTCCTTACGGGTTTTAGTGTCGCCTGGGGGATTTTTATGCTCATGATCCTTCTGGGTTCCGGAAATGGACTTAAAAACGGCGTTTCCGAGAATTTTAAAAACGATGCCATTAATGGAATGTGGTTTTATAGTGGAAAAACAAGCGTTCCCTATCAGGGTTTAAAAGAAGGTCGCCAAATAAAGCTTACAAACGAAGACTATGATATAGTTAAAGATTTAAAAGGTGTTGATTATTCGTCGGGAAGATACTACATAGGAGGAAACAGATTTTCGTACGGAACCGAATATGGTGATTATACCGCTGTTACCTGTCATCCAGGATTAAAAGAAATAGAGTCAATTTCAGTTGTTGAAGGCAGGTTCATCAATGAAATAGATATACAACAATCACGCAAAACAGTTGTACTGGGCCAGGATATATATGATGCACTTTTTAAAGATAAAAATGCCATTGGCGAATATGTTAGAATAAATAATGTTCCGTTTAAAGTAGTTGGCATTTGTAAGGAAGGAGGAGGTACACGCCACCGTAATGCGTATCTGCCGGTATCAACCGGGCAGAAGGTCTTCAATGGCGCAAACCGTTTAAATAATTTTGCATTAACCATTGATGCAAAAACACTCGAAGAAAGCCAGGCAATTGAATCAAACGTGAGAGAAACTCTTGCACGAAAACACAAATTTGACGTAACCGATGAATCTGCCCTGGGCTCATACAATAAGCTGGAAGATGTTATCGAAACCATGAAGATATTTCAAGCGATTAATATTTTCATTTGGATAATTGGTATTGGAACCCTAATCGCCGGTGTAGTAGGTGTTAGTAATATCATGTTAATTATAGTAAAAGAAAGAACCAAGGAAATAGGTATCAGAAAAGCAATTGGCGCGAGTCCCGGTTCCGTTGTTGGGCTAATTTTACTTGAATCGATATTGATTACTACAATAGCAGGGTATATCGGTCTGGTATTGGGAACAGGACTGATGGAAGGCCTAAATATTATTGTTGAACAACAATTTGCCGCTTCTGCAGCTACCAACGCAGGACAGGGGGAAACCATTTTCAGAAATCCTACCGTTAATTTAAGTGTTGCCATTTCCGCCACATTGTTGCTGGTTTTTGCAGGTACGCTTGCAGGATTTATTCCGGCAAAACGAGCTTCAAAAATTAAACCCATCGAGGCATTACGTGATGAATAAGCTTTCAACTAAACTTTAAAAAAATGTTTGATTTAGATCTTTGGAAAGAAATATTAAGTGCCCTGAAAAAAAACCGGATGCGAAGTTTTATGACAGCATTTGGTGTATTCTGGGGGATTTTTATGCTGATTATAATGTCGGGGGCAGGAAGAGCACTGGAGAATGGCGTAATGGACGGAATTAAAGCGTTTGCATCAAACTCTGCTTTTTTCTGGAATGAAAGAACGAGCAAACCCTATAAAGGTTTTCAACGCGGCAGAAGCTGGATATATAAAAACAACGATATTGAGTATCTAAGGGCAAATATCAGTGATATCAATTACTTATCACCACGTTTGTTCGGTCCTGATGCCAATGGCGGAGATAATACTATCAGAGGTGAAAAAACAGGTGCTTTTAATATTTATGGCGATTATCCTGAATTTTATAAAATCGATCCCTGGACGCCTATAAAAGGCAGATTACTAAATCAAATTGACATTCTCCAAAACAGAAAAGTATGTGTGATTGGTGAACGTGTTGTTGAAGTGATGTTTGACAAAAATGAAGATCCAATCGGAGAATATCTCAAAATAAATGGCGTATATTTTCAAGTAGTGGGTGTTGTTCATCCTGAAACGAGAGTTAATATTAACGGTGGACAAAAACCGGAAACAATAATGATTCCCTTCACAACCATGCAAAAAACTTACAACTATGGCGACAATGTTCACTTCTTTTCCATCACTTCCGATCCGGGTGTTCCTGTAAGTAAAGTTGAAGATCGAATCAAGGAATTAATGAAGGAAAGGCACAGCATTGCACCTGACGATGTTCAGGCTGTTGGTTCTTTCAACATTGAAGTAGAGTGGGTAAAATACATGGGGTTATTTACAGGCATTCAGATTTTAACATGGATTGTGGGTATTGGAACATTATTCGCAGGGATTATTGGAGTCAGTAATATCATGCTTGTGATAATCAAGGAAAGAACCCAGGAAATAGGCATTCAGAGAGCTATCGGGGCAACGCCGGGCAAAGTTATTATGCACATCGTAGCGGAAAGTGTCTTTCTAACAGTAATTGCGGGTTACATTGGACTTGCACTTGGGGTTGGGATTCTGGAATTAATCAATATGGCACTTGACACTGGTGGCGATGAAATATTCTTCCGTCGGCCGGAAATCAGCTTCAAAATGGCTGTGTCTGCTCTTACAGTCTTAGTATTTGCCGGCATTGGCGCAGGATTGATTCCGGCACGTCGTGCAGTAAAAATCAAAACCATAGATGCATTGCGTGATGAAGGAATCTAAAGGGTAAACGATTAAATGAAAAAGATTAATAAGAAAAAATATTTACAGAAAACAAAAAACAAAAAGTCATGAAGAAAGTATTTAGAATTTTAGGTGTTGTAATTTTAATAGCCGCATTTGGCGGAACATTATTCTTTCTTTACAACAAATCGAAAAACAAACCGGAGTTTTTTGAAACCAAAAATCCGTTTATTAGCGATGTAGTAATGAAAACCGTTGCAACCGGCTCAGTTGTGCCAAGAAAAGAAATCGAAATTAAACCACAGGTTTCCGGTATTATTGATGAAATTTTTATTGAAGCTGGCGATAGGATTCAAAAAAACCAAACCATAGCACGGATAAAAATTATTCCCGACATGGTTACTCTGAACACTGCCGAGAATAGATTAAACAGAGCAAAAATCAGTTTTGAAGATGCGCAGATTGATTACGATCGTCAGCAAAAACTTTTCGACAAAGATGTAATCTCCTACGAAGAGTTCAAAAATGCAAAAGTTGCCTACGATTCAGCAAAAGAAGAATTATCAGCAGCTGAAAATAATCTGGAATTAATCAAAAATGGTGTAACAAAAAAGGCCGAAAGTGCTACTAATACACTTGTTCGTTCAACCATCGATGGAATGGTTCTGGATGTTCCCATTGAAGTCGGCAACTCAGTTATTCAGTCGAACACCTTTAACGACGGAACAACCATTGCTTCAGTTGCCGATATGAACGACATTATTTTTGAAGGTAAGGTAGATGAAACGGAAGTTGGAAAAATAAAGGAAGGAATGCCCATTGAATTGGAGATTGGTGCCATTGATAAAGAAAAATTTGACGCCGTACTTGAATATATTTCACCAAAAGGTAAAGAAGAAAACGGCGCCATTCAATTTGAAATTAAGGCCAATGTTCATTTAAAAGAAGGACAGTTTATTCGTGCAGGATACAGTGCAAATGCCAATATCGTTCTTGACAGAAAAGACGACGTTTTGGTAATCCCGGAAGGGATGCTGAAGTTTGAAGACAATACTTCGTATGTTGAAATACAAACCGGAGAAGAACAGCATTTTGAAAAAAGGTACGTAAAAACAGGTCTTTCCGACGGAATAAATATTGAAATAACAGAGGGATTAAAAACCGATGATAAAGTTAAAGGTGAAAAAATAGATCCAAAAAAACTGAATGAAAATGAATCATCACAAGGCTAATTTAGGGTTTTAAATTGCCTTTATGTAAATTCGCTTTTAAACAAAAAACAAAATAAAATGAAGAAACTCTTTGCCCTAATTCTCGGAATATTTTTATGGTCAACGCTCACATTCGCTCAGAATTCATGGTCGCTGCAACAGTGTATAGACTATGCGCTGGAAAACAATATCCAAATTCAACAGCAGGCCTTGAACACTGAATATAACAAAAATCAGGTCAGCCAGGCAAAATCAGACATGCTTCCAAATTTAAATGCCGGTATGTCAAACAATTACAGCTTTGGCCGATCATTAAATGCTGACAATGTGTACGAGAGTGTAAACTCAACGCAACTCAACGGATACCTCTCATCGAATTTAACTCTGTTTAACGGATTTACACTTCAAAATACAGTAGATCGATACGAACTTGATTTACAAGCTACCATGCAGGATTTTCAAAAAGCAAAAGATGATCTGATTTTAAATATTGTTGCTTCGTACATGGAAATTCTTTTTTCAGAAGAACTTGTTGATATAGCCAATGCACAAATTGAAGTTACACAACAACAAATAGATCGCACACAACAACTTGTAAATGCAGGTAGTTTGGCTCGTGGTGCGCTACTTGAAATTGAAGCCCAGCTTGCACAGGAAGAATTGAATCTGGTGAACAGGGAAAACAGCGTTCAGCTTGCATATCTTACGCTTTACCAATTACTTGAACTTCCCCTGTCAGAAAGTTTCGAAGTGAAAGAGCCGTTGCTTCCGGAAATAAAAGCCAATATAACCATGGCAAACTCCTACGATGTTTTCAAAAATGCCATTAACGTGCGCCCTGAAATTAAAGCTGCTCAACTTCGTGTTGAAAGCGCACAAAAACAATTGGAAATTGTAAAAGGTAATCGCTATCCCACATTAAGTCTTGGCCTTAATTACAACAACCAGTATTACGAAATTATGAGCTCGGATTATCCCCAAAAATCATTTAGCGACCAGTTAAAATCGAATAGCCGCTATGGGGTGGGATTAAATCTGAGCATACCCATTTTTAATAAATTCCAGATTAAGAATGGTATTTCAAATGCACAAATTCAAATAGCAGATTATGAGTACAGACTTCAATTGGCCAGTAATATTTTGAGAAAAGATATTGAACAAGCCTACACCAATGCACTAGCAGCTTTGAATCGTTATGTTTCAAGCGAAAAAGCAGTAAAATCGACAGAAGAAGCTTTTAGATACACCGAGGAAAAGTTTAATGTTGGGATGGTAAACTCTGTAGAATATAATCAAAGTAAAAACAACCTGACAATCGCGCAATCGGAACTTTTACAGGCAAAATACGAATACATTTTCAGAGCTAAAATTCTTGATTTTTACAACGGAATTCAAATCGAATTATAATATTTTTTAGATAGTCATGGATTAAAATTTCCGGGCTATCATGCTTGAACATTGTTTTTTGTGCCCCGGCTGTAAATGTCGGGGCTTTTTTATTTTATGAGTCTGACAGGATTTTACTAAAATGTTAAACCGGAATTCACTTACCGGAATAGTTTCAAACATTCGCAAAATCAATTATCTTTGCATTTCTCAAAAAATATATCGAAAAAATGTTTATTTTATAATCTTGTTTTAATCATAAAAACTCATATAAAAAATGAAAGTAACAGTAGTAGGAGCCGGTAATGTTGGTGCAACCTGTGCGCAAATTGTTGCGGAAAAAAATATTGTTCAGGAAGTTGTATTGCTTGATATTAAAGAAGGTGTTTCAGAAGGAAAAGCTTTGGATTTATGGCAAACAGCCCCTATTAATTACTATGATTCACGATTGGTAGGTTCAACCAACGATTATTCAAAAACTGCCGATTCTGAAGTTGTTGTCATCACATCAGGTGTTCCGAGAAAACCAGGAATGAGCCGTGATGATTTAATTTCTATAAATGCAGGTATTGTTAAAAGCGTTACCGAAAATGTAGTAAAATATTCACCAAAGGCAAAAATTATTATTGTATCCAATCCATTGGACGTGATGACTTATGCTGCCTACGTTACTGCCAAGAAACCTAAAAATGAAGTAATGGGGATGGCCGGAATATTGGATACCGCACGCTACCGTGCTTTCCTTGCTGAAGCGCTGGACGTATCTCCACGTGACATTCAGGCATTGTTAATGGGCGGACACGGAGATACCATGGTTCCTCTTCCACGCTACACAACCGTAGCAGGTATTCCTGTAACCGAACTCATTGACGAAGAAAAACTTAATGCTATTGTTGAAAGGACTAAAAAAGGTGGAGGCGAGCTGGTTAATCTTATGGGAACTTCAGCGTGGTACGCACCAGGTTCTGCAGCAGCACAGATGGTTGAAGCCATTGTTATGGATCAAAAACGCATATTTCCTTGCTGTGTTAGACTGGAAGGAGAATACGGTTTAAATGACATGTTTGTTGGCGCACCGGTTAAACTGGGTAAAAACGGTGTGGAAGAAATTATTGAAGTTGCATTAAACGAAAGCGAAAAAGAATTGTTGGTGAACTCATCCAATGCTGTAAAAGGTGTTATGGATGTACTCGACGGAATGAATATTCTGTAGTTAATTATAAACTTAAATATATAAAGCGGCCGGTTCTCTGAATCAGCCGCTTTTTTTGTCTATTTTTATCATATGAAGTTCAAAATTCCACTGCAAATTGTAGAGTTGGAGGAGGACAATTTCCACATTGTCATCAGCGGGAAATTTAATGATGGAAACATTGGTTATTTTGCCGTTGACACCGGTGCTTCAAAAACCGTCTTTGACAAAAATCTGGAAGAATTATACCAACTTTCAAAAGAAAAAACAGAAGAGATCCACTCAGCAGGTATAGGTGAAAAGCCCATCGCTGCCAGATTAGCAATTTTAAAAACATTCTATCTTGAAAAGTTTGAGGTAAAAGGACAAACAGCCGCCTTGATTGATCTTTCAGGAATAAATCAAATGTATCATCGAACAACAAAACTGAAAATTTGTGGATTAATCGGAGGCGATTTCCTTATGAAATATAAAGCTATTATCAACTATAAAAAAAGATATCTGCAATTAAAAATTTGAACTTTTGAATTCATCCTTAGTCTCTTGAGCAATTTTTTCAAGATAGAGTGATAGTGAACTTTCCCGGAAAGAATCTTTATTCCAGTCAAAATCTTCCAGGTATAACAAATCATTGCGCCAGATAAATGCGAGCGCTTCCATCTTTTTCGTTCCGGTTAATACCCAAACAGTTTCTTTTTCGTATTCGTCTCCTTCGAAAAATGTTAAAATCTTTAATGACATGTTATCAACATTCAGAATAAGACGGCCTTCAACATTTGATTTTTTGTTATGAATAATCGCCGGATAATCACAACCTTTTACGGTAAATCTTTTGTAACCATCTAAAACAGCCGGAACAGAAACAAAATATTTTCCGGTAAGTTTTTCCACTAATTCAGGGAAAAGAAGAGAACCATAAACAAACAAGTGTTGCATAACTACCATAAATCCTGAAAACCCCTTCAAATTTAACAACTTCATTTTTGCAAACCTGAACTATTTCGGTATATTTGCTCCGCTTAAAAAAAGGCAGTGAAAATCAAAATAAAAATATCAAAAAAAACAGCCATAAAATTGGTAAGTTTTGCTGCGTTGATTGGCCTTGCCATTTTTTTTGATAATTATTTTGAAGAAAATCCGGTTGATCTTGATGAATTGACAAACGAATCAAGCCAACCTTCTGCTGAAAACGGGACTATATATCTGTTTTCGCAAAACAGCTCAACAACAGCTAAAACATCAGAGCAAAAAGCTCCCGACCGGAAAAATTTTCAGCAATCACATAACAAATTACTTCAAAAATATCATCAATTAAGAAATTATCAGGTTTTAAAAGAGGAGGCTAAAATCAAAAATATGCCGTTAATATTAACCTGCTATTTTCTTATTTTCCGAAGTTATCACTTTACACTTCCCGATGGTGATGTTCCACTACACATGTAGTCCCTTTTATATTTCAGGTGTGATTCACACATATCATTTTTTGAATTGAAATCAAAAAAATATTATTACAAAAAATTTTAACTTTTTAAATTAAAATCAAATGCAAAACAAAGGTGCAATTTTAACTTTTGCAATTCTTTTAGCGGCAGTTTGTCTGTACCAGTTAACTTTTACCTGGAAGGCACAGCGAATTGAAAAAAATGCCGTCGAATATGCACAGGGAGATCCTGATAAAGAATATGTTTATCTAGACTCCATGTCCAGTGAAGTAGTATACAACTTTCTCGGACTGAAAAAATTTACTTACAAAGATGTTAAGGAACTGGAAATGAACCTAGGGCTTGACCTTAAAGGTGGTATGAACGTTACGCTTGAAATTTCTGTTGACGACCTGATTAGAGCCATGTCAAATTACAGTACTGATTCAACGTTTAATGCTGCGTTAAACAGGGCCGAAGAACTCCAGACAGAAAGCCAGGAAGACTTTGTTACGCTCTTTGGACAAGCTTTTGAAGAAATCGATCCGAATGCAAAACTGGCTTCTATTTTTAACACACTTGAATTAAGAAACCGGGTGAATTTTAACTCTACAAACCAGGAGGTATTGAATGTGTTACATGACGAAACATCTTCAGCAATCGACAATGCATTTAATATTATTCGTACCAGAATTGACCGCTTTGGTGTAGCACAACCTAATATTCAGCAATTACAAACCAAAGGCCGTATTTTGGTTGAATTGCCCGGAGTAAAAGATCAGAACAGGGTTCGTAATCTTTTACAGGGAACCGCCATGCTTGAGTTTTGGGAGACATTTGAAAACTCAGAAGCATATCCCTATTTACTAGAGGCAAACGAAAAAATTAAAGAGATTGAAGCAAGCAGCAGCCCTGCATCAGAAGTTACAGAAGAGGATAATTCAGTAGTAGAAACTACCGAAACGGATTCTGTAATTGAAGAGGAAAGCTCATTGCTTTCTGAACTGGAAGAAAGTTCTGTAAGTGATACTACTGCTGCACTTGACAATCTTGCTGACTTCAAAAAAGAATATCCACTCTTTGCTGTTCTAAATCCCAGCACCGATCAGACCGGCCAATTGCTTGGTGGTCCGGTGGTTGGTGTAGCACACTTCAAGGATACTGCTCAAGTTAACAGATATCTAAATCTGCCGCAGGTTAAAAGTATATTTCCACGGGATATGTTTTTCCGATGGACGGCAAAGTCTGCCGATGATGCAGATACTTACTACAGCCTAATTGCATTAAAAGTTACTACACGCGACGGACAGGCTCCTTTAACCGGAGATGTTATTGTTGATGCTTATCAGGACTTTGAACAAGTAACTTCTCGTCCTGAGGTAGACATGACAATGAATTCAGAAGGAGCGAAAGCATGGGCCAGGTTAACAAAAGAAAGTGCTAATAAATCAATCGCAATTGTTTTGGACGGGTATGTTCGTTCGTTTCCTACTTCCCCTGGTGAAATTACAGGAGGACGTTCGAGCATCACCGGGTTGGAAAGTATTGAAGAGGCTAAAGACCTTGCAAATATTTTGAAATCAGGGAAAATGCCTGCTCCGGCAAGGATTATTCAAGAAGAAATAGTTGGTCCGTCATTAGGTAAGGAAGCCATTAACAGCGGTTTCTTGTCATTCATGATTGCCTTTGCACTTGTTCTGATTTATATGCTATTCTTTTATAGCAAAAATGCCGGTCTTGTAGCTAATATTGCACTTATTGCAAACATGTTCTTTATTATCGGAATACTGGCATCACTTGGAGCTGTTTTAACCTTACCCGGTATAGCAGGTATCGTGCTTACCATTGGTATGTCGGTTGATGCAAACGTTTTGATCTATGAAAGGGTTCAGGAGGAAATCCGCTCAGGTAAAGGATTAAAATTAGCTATTTCCGATGGTTACAAAAACGCATACTCTGCTATTATCGACGGACAGGTTACAACACTTCTTACCGGTATCGTACTTTACGTTTTTGGTTCGGGACCGATTAAAGGTTTTGCAACAACTCTTATCATTGGTATTCTGACTTCTTTATTCTCCGCGATTTTCATCACTCGTTTAGTTTTCGAATGGCAACTCGGAAGAAACAAAAAAATACTGTTTACCTCAACTGCAACCGATAATTGGCTTCGACATACAGCTATCAAATTCCTTGAAAAAAGAAGAACCTTTTATATTATATCCGGTGCACTTATTCTACTTTCAATTGGTTCACTTTTCGTAAGAGGATTAAATTATGGCATCGATTTTAAAGGTGGCCGAACCTATGTAGTTCGTTTTGATGAAGACGTGCAGGTAGCTGATGTTCAGGAAGCACTGGCCGGAGTTTATGGTGAAGCACCGGAGGTAAAAATATTCGGAGAAAATGATCAGGTAAAAATCACAACCGAATATAAAATTGACGACAAAAGTGAAAATATTGATAATGAGGTTGAGGAATTACTTATGACAGGTCTTAAGAACGGTGGTTTTATAGATGAAAATGTTACGCTTGAGCAATTTACTGAAAATTATCAGATGAGTTCTCAAAAAGTTGGACCTACTATTTCAGACGATATTAAGAAGGAATCTGCTATTGCCATTGCCTTCTCATTAATCATTATATTTATTTATATCCTCATCCGGTTTAGTAACTGGCAATATGGATTAGGAGCGGTTGCTGCTCTTGCGCATGATTCATTAATTGTTCTTGGTATATTCTCACTCGCGTATGGTGTTTTGCCATTCTCGCTGGAAGTCGACCAGGCATTTATTGCGGCAATTCTTACCGTGCTGGGATATTCCATTAATGATACTGTGGTTGTATTCGACCGTATAAGGGAATACTTGAATTTACATCCAAAAAGAAACAGGGAAGAAAATGTAGATGAGGCCTTAAATAGCACATTGCGTCGTACTTTTAGTACCTCGTTATCAACATTTGTGGTATTGCTGGCCATCTTCCTGTTTGGTGGAGCAACTATTCGTGGATTTACATTTGCGTTGCTTGTAGGTATTGTTGTGGGGACATACTCTTCACTCTTTATAGCAACACCTATCGCATTTGATACTCAAAAACGGATTGCAAAAACAGTTGCGAAACGAAAAAAGTAATAACTAAGGTTTAATATTAAGTAATAGCCTTGCCTTTTGCAGGGCTATTACTTTTTTATTGAAACCGGCGAATTTGATGGTTCCAATTTGTATATTTGTGCGTTAAATTGATAGCAATGACAAATTATATTTTATTCATAAGTGGCGGAGAAATTGTTCTGGTGATGTTGCTGGCACTGCTATTTTTTGGTTCGAAAGCAATTCCTGATATTGCCAAAACACTTGGAAAAGGTATGCGGGAATTTAAAAAAGCTACAAACGAAATAAAAAGGGAATTTGATGAACATACATCGGATATCAAAAAAGATATAAATGATGTAAAAAGGACAGTCGATAAAAAGACCAGAGAGTTAAAAAAAGATTTTGACGAGCAAACTTCTGATCTGAAAAAAGACATAGATTCAGCAGTTTCTGATGTAGAAAAAGATACTAAAAAGATAAAAAAGGAGGTTGAAAACGTTTCCAAAAGTGTCGAAAAGGAAGATAAAAGCGGGCAGGATGCAGCTACAGATTATATGCAAGATTAATTTTGCAAAAATCAAATGATATGCCAGTTATTTATATCGTTCTGCTTTTACTTTGTTTTATACTGCTTGCCCGAATTGTAGACCAATTTTTTATCCATTCATTAGATCGTATTTCCAAGGACCTTAAACTTTCCAGTGATGCTGCCGGTGCTACACTTATGGCAGTTGGATCAAGTGCTCCTGAACTTTTTGTGGCATTATTTGCCGTTTTTAAACCCGGTGAGCACGAGGCAATCGGGGTAGGCAGTATTGTGGGTAGCGCCATATTTAATCTGCTTGTCATTGTTGGGGTGTCGGCAATAGTTAGAAAGGCAAAATTAACCTGGCAGCCTGTTATTCGTGATTTAATTTTTTATTCCGTTGCTGTTGCATTACTCCTGCTTTTTATCTGGGATGGTTCATTTTCTTTAGGTGAGGCCGGAATTCTATTAACGATTTACATTCTTTATGTTATTGCTGCAATTTATTGGAAAAAGCTCCTTCCCTATTCTGATCTTCCGTATGATGAAACTAAACAAGAAAAGAAAAATACAAACGGATTTATAAGTGTTTTCGACCGTTTCCTTGGGCGACTATTTCCTTCTGAAAAGCATTACTACCTTGTTTTTCTTCAAGCAGTAATAATTATTGCCGGATTAAGTTGGGTTCTGGTAGAACTAGCTGTGTTAATCTCCGGATTCCTCAACATACCCGAAGGCATTATTGCACTTACAGTTCTGGCTATAGGAACATCAATCCCCGACTTGTTCTCATCTATGATTGTTGCCAGACAAGGTCGTGGAGATATGGCGGTTAGTAATGCCATCGGGTCAAATATTTTTGACATTTTAGTTGGACTTGGATTGCCGTTTGCAATTTATATGTTAATACATGGCGGAACAGTTGGTGCAGGTGACGGGAATTTGCAGTATTCAACAATAATCCTGTTTTCTTCTGTTATTTTACTATTTCTGCTTTTACTATTCAGCAAGTGGAGAATTGGAAAAATTTCAGGAACTTTTTTAGTACTGTTGTATATGATTTATGTGGTGAGAGAAATAATAATCCTCTATCTTTAAAGTTTTAAAATAAACTCCAAAGATTGATAAAAGCCGTTGACATAAAAAAATCGTTTGGAACCCTTAGTGTCTTAAAAGGAATCAACCTCGAAATTCCACAAGGAAAATTGTATTCCATTGTTGGAGCCAGTGGTGCCGGCAAAACAACTCTGTTGCAGATTCTCGGGACACTCAGTAATCCTGACAGCGGAGAAATTTATTACAACGACAAAAAAGTTTCTTCTTTTTCTGAAAAAGAATTGTCAAATTTCCGGAACAAGGAGATTGGATTTGTTTTTCAATTTCATCACCTGTTGCCGGAATTTACAGCCCTGGAGAATGTTTGTATTCCTGCATTTATTGGCAAAGTATCAAAACCGAAAGCCGAAAAAAGAGCCAAAGAACTGCTTAATTATCTTGGACTCTCAGAAAGAATGGAACATAAACCTTCAGAACTGTCAGGTGGAGAAAAACAGCGTGTTGCAGTGGCACGGGCTTTGATTAACAATCCGTCAGCAGTGCTGGCCGATGAACCTTCCGGAAATCTTGACTCAACAAACCGCGATGATTTGCACGATCTCCTATTTAAACTCCGCGATGACTTTGGGCAAACATTTATTATCGTTACCCACGACGACAATTTCGCAGAGCGTTCAGACAAAATAATTCACATTAAGGATGGAGTGATTGATTAATTGGAGCCGGCGATGCGTTTAAACGATTTAAAAGAATTTCTCGACGAAAAAGCAGACAAGTACAATCAACCATTTTTTATAGAAACTGATCCCATTCAGATTCCAAAAAAATTTTCAGAAAAAAAAGACATTGAAATTGCTGGATTTTTAACTGCGACCATTGCCTGGGGAAGCCGAACAACAATAATAAAAAATGCGACAAAACTGATGTCTTTGCTTGAATACAGACCGTATGATTTTATTATGAATGCTTCAGCCAAAGACCGTAAAGAGTTAGAAAAATTTGTGCACCGGACTTTTAATGGTGCAGATTGTTTTTATTTTGTTCGGTCATTACAAAATATCTATAAAAACCATGGTGGCCTGCAATCTGTCTTTGAAACAGGTTATAAGAAGGGAAGTACAGTAAAATCAGCACTTGAATATTTCTATTCTGTTTTTTTTGAAGTACAGGGTGAGCGTACTCGGAAACACGTTTCAAATGTTGCCGCCGGTGCTTCCGGGAAACGTCTGAATATGTACTTGCGATGGATGTTAAGAAAAGATAATCGCGGTGTTGATTTCGGGATTTGGGATAAAATTCCAATGTCAGATTTAATGCTACCGCTGGATGTTCATACCGGAAATGTTGCCAGAAAACTGGGGCTTTTATCTCGAAAATCAAACGACTGGAAAGCAGTAGAGGAAGTTACGTTGGCAATTCGGGCATTTGATTCAACTGATCCGATAAAATATGACTTTGCCCTTTTCGGGTTAGGCGCTTTTGAAAACTTCTAATAAAGTCCAACTTTCAAATTTTTGTTACACAAAGTTTCACTGAGATACCACAAAGAAACTCAGAGTTGTTTTAATGTTAATTGTTCTACTTTGAGAAACTTTGTTTATTCTTTGAGCTTCTTTGTGTAATTTTGGATTCATTAATCTCCAAAATATTACTTAAAATGACAGAAAATGAACTTTCAAAAATTATTATTGGTAAAGCCATCGATATTCATAAAACGTTAGGTCCCGGACTTCTTGAATCAGCATACAAAGAATGTCTATTTTATGAACTGAATGCGAGTGGGCTCTATGTTGAACGAGAGAAACCAATGCCTATAGTTTATAAAGAAGTTAAACTTGATCACGGTTACAGGATTGATCTACTTATTGAAAATAAGGTTGTGATTGAACTTAAAACAGTTGACGCTATTTCCGACGTTCATGTAGCACAAATTCTTACTTATCTTAAATTTGGAAGATATAAACTTGGATTACTCATGAATTTCAATGTGACACTTTTAAAAGACGGTTTGAGAAGATTTATAATGTAATGGGCAGAAATAACTATTTTCAGTTTAAACAGTTTTTGGTACGTCAGCAAAAAACTGCTATGAAAGTGGGAACCGATGGTGTTCTTCTCGGAGCCTGGGTAAATGTTCAAAACGAACAAAAAATTTTGGACATTGGAACAGGGACTGGTGTGATTGCCCTGATGATGGCACAACGTACTTCAGCCCAAATAACAGGGATTGAGATAGAAAAAAACGCAGCTGATGAAGCCAGGGAAAATTGTCAAAATTCTCCCTGGCCTGACCGCATAAAAATAAAATATGTTTCTTTCCAGGAGTTTGCATTTAGATCAGATGAGAAATTTGACGTCATCGTCTCCAATCCTCCTTTTTTTGAAAATGATCAGAAATCGGCCGATGGTAAATTGGCCATTGCCAAACATAGTGACTTTCTAACTTTTGATGAATTATTATTTGGTGCTGAAAAACTATTAACATCCGAAGGTAAATTGGCCATAATACTTCCCGTGATTCAGGCTGAGAGGTTCTTAGAAAAAGCTAAAAAAACTGGACTTTATTTGTTCAGACTTACAAAAATAAAACCAACCCCTGACAAGGAAGTAAACCGCTACCTGATGGAATTCAGCAAAAAAAATACGGAATTGAAAAACGATTGTTTAACCATTTTTGAAAAAGATGCCAGACACTTTTCAAAACCGTATCAGAATCTTACCAAAGATTTCTATCTAAACTTCTAAACTAAAAACAGGAACGGGTTGAATATCTTATCCATTCGTTTTGAAAAGGAGTGAATAGCCTGATGATCAACTCTGGAAGTACTTTCTTTTACTTTTGCAACCTTTTTTACAACGAGTCTTTCAAGAAAATTCATTTTCCCAAAATCAAACTCGCCTCCAAAAATGGCTGTCGATTTTGCGACTTCATGTAATTCCTCGGGAAATGCATTTAATAGTTGTTTCTGAGCATTTTCTCCTTCTTCCATACAACAAATAAAAAGTCCAAGTTCTTTGGTCTTCAATTCATCAAGATTTTTTGAACAAAAATCTTTAACGCGTTTTTGAATTTGTCCTGCATGAATTGAACCTCCAATAATTACACGATCGTAATCATCTAAATTCAATGATGAATTATTTTTTAGATTTTCAAGCTGAACCTCACCACCTAATAATTTTTTTAACTCAACAGCAGTTCTTTCTGTACATCCGTGTGATGTTGAATAGGTAATTAATGTTTTCATTTTTTTGGCTTTGATAATGACTTGTGTTCGAAATAATTATTTCAAAACTGGAATGAAATTATACTTACTTATCGAACAATTCTGTTAAAAATCGGTTAACTCTCTATAAACATCGGTAAAAAAAGATACCAAAATGTCTTTAATTATTTTTTAGAATTATATTTGCACAAAAATTAGTAGAAATTAGATACCATGACAATACAAATGAAACCGGAAATTGGGATAAACACCAACTATTACAAAGTTCTCGGAATAAAAAATTTAACGGAAAATACATTTGTTGTAACCTTGCCTAAAAGCAGGTTTAAATTTATTGCCGGCCAGCACATTTCACTTTCTATCGAAGGTGATTATCAAAGTCGTGAATACTCGATTTACAGTGCTGAAGAAGGAGAAAATCTGGAAATTCTGGTCAAAGAAGTGGAAGGTGGTTATTTTTCACCAAAATTAAAACACCTTAAAAAGGGTGATTTGGTTGAAGTTCATGGACCATTTGGAAAATTTGGACTTGACACAAAAAAAGAAAATACACATAAACATGTATTTATTGCCAGTGGAACAGGGATAGCACCTTTTCACAGTATGGTTAAAAGTTTTCCTGATCTTGACTATCAATTGATTCATGGTGTTCGTTATGAAAATGAAGCTTATGAAAAAGAACACTATGACAAAGACAGATATGTTTTATGTACGTCGCGTGATAAAACCGGCGATTTTAACGGAAGAGTGACTGATTACATTACACATGCTGAATTCGATAAAAATACCGCATTTTACCTTTGTGGAAACAGTGATATGATTTTTGATGCAATGGAAATTTTGAAGGATAAAGGATTTGACAGAGATAGTGTAAACGTTGAAGTTTATTTTTAAATACCTTAATGATTAACTAAGATCAAAGAACCCGGGTAACTCCGGGTTTTTTATTTCGAATCAATTTTTTCACCAAATGCCAAGTCTCCGGCATCTCCCAGACCGGGAACAATATATGATTTTGCAGTCATCTCCTTATCAACCGCTCCCAGCCAAAGAGTTACATTTTTAGCTTTTATATTGTTTTTTACATACTCCACCCCCTGTTTGCTTGCAATGATTGCCACCAGATGAACGTGTGCCGGAGTTCCTTTGCTGAATAATGCTTCGTAGCCAATTTCCATTGATTTCCCGGATGCCAGCATTGGGTCGGAAAGAATAACCACTTTACCTTCAAGCGACGGTGAAGCCATGTACTCAAATTCAATTTCAAATTTCCCTTCGCCAGTATATTTCCGAAAAGCCGAGATAAAACAATTTTCAGCACGATCAAGAATACGAAGAAGTCCATTATGCATTGGTAAACCTGCTCTTAATATTGTTGCCAGTACAGGCTGTTTTTGAAGAACCGGAACATCTGCGACTCCCAGCGGTGTAGTAACTTCCGATACCTGAAAATCAAGAGTTTTACTTATTTCATAGGCAAAAATTTCACCAATACGGTACAAATTTTCACGAAAGCGAAGTGGATCTTTTTGTATTGATTCGTCCCTGATTTCTGCCAAATACTGGTCTAAAACTGAATGATTGTTGCCCAAAATTTTTATTTCCATTTTTTCAAAAATTACGTAAAAAACACATCCCCATCCCCATCCTGAAAAGAGTATCCTCCTTTGACATCAAATGTGCTGTATATTTTTTGTCCCATTTTTTTCACGTGCAAAAATGGGAATTTTCGTTTAAATAAAACTTCTCCAACTTTTGAATTATTCACAGTTGCCATTTCCAATTTATTTTCAACACAATATTGTTTCAGAAATGCTGCAATTTCATTTTCCAGTCCTTCTTCAATCTGAAAAAAAAGTGTTTTCAGGTGTCTTTCACGTACCGAAAAAATAAAAAACCCGATAAATTTATTCGATCTGAAAATTTTTATGGTTCTGTAAAAAAAATCATCCGAAAATGATGAAAAAGGGTAATTTCTGCCTGAGTCATATTCCACGGATAAAATCCACGGATTATTAAAAATCCATTCAAGTTCTTGTTTCCCTCTACGATATAGTGAAACTGATTTATTTTCCTGAACCATTTGGTAACATTCATCGTCGGGCAAAACCGTTTCCTCAAATGCATACCCGACATTTATTGTCGGTCTAAAAAAGGTTAATTTAAAAGAGACGAATATTCTTACAATAAAATCAATTGCTTTGAAAGTTATTCTGGATAGTGCATTCTTACTAGCGGCTGACAGTAACTTTTCGGTTTTAGGGAACAAATAACAACGAACTCCTTTATATTGATGAATGGGATGAAACCACCCGGTTTCTATATACAACTGCTCTGATTCGGGAGCATAATTTGTAAACATCAATTTTTTATCCCAATCGGAATATGCCTCTGTCAAAAGTTGTTTTGAATACCCTTTTCTTCTGTAGCCGGGATGTACCCAACTTCCGCTGCACCAGGCAAAACGAATCGGATTTTCACCAACAAACGCAAGGTCAGCAAATAAACTTCGAAAGGCAACGAGTTGGTCTCCAACAAATCCGAGGTAAAGGACAACATCTTCAAACTTTGCCCGGGAATTTTGCAGATACGAATTTGCACGGGCCTGAGTTATCGGGACAACATTAAACTTCCTGAACATTTCGCTTTGAACAAAATCTTCCAGTTCAGACAACCGTATTTTTTTTATCTCCAACATTAATGTCTTACTGTTGCTTTTCCTATCCACTTTCGCAAAAGAAAATACATCCACTCAGCTTTTATATTTTGAAGAAAATCCCCGCTAATTTCCACCGGATACCTTTGAAAATGAAAATCAAATGTATCGTATTTCAATCCTGCTGTACCAAAAGTAATATCACAAATATTTTCCCGGAACACCTTTCCCAGAACGGTTGCAGAAATACCATTATCGGTATACGGAAAGGCAAAAGCTTTAATTTTTGGTTGTACAAGCTCATTAATCAAATCCATACTTTTTCTTATCTGTTTCAACTGCTCAGCTGATGAAATCTTCCAAAACTCGGGGTGATCATGACTGTGTGCTCCAATTGTAAATCCCTGTTTATCCAGATCTAAAATTTGCCTGCTTGTCAAATAAGGTTTTTCTGTTTTTAAAAAAGTATCAAAATTAATGGAAAGTTCTTTAGCTGCCTCTGTTAAAACCGATGTCTGGGAAATCGAAACATTTAAAATATTTTCTTTCGAAAAACCAGCTCTATCTAATACCATTGCAGCATCCGGATTAGGATTTTTTTTCAGTTCATCAAGAACCAAACTGGCTTTGTATTTATGAAAAAGTGCTTTATTATCGACAAAAGCTGTGTTCACAAAAAAAGTTGCTGGTATTCCCTTTTTCAAAAGAACAGGTGCAACAATTTCTTCACATTCTTTTAATCCGTCGTCAAATGTCAAATGAAAAAAATTTTCTTCCGAAAACGGATTTTTGATGAGATACTCAAGAGAAACCGGCTTAAAATATCTGAGATAAAAGTCCAGTTCCTTTTCAAAATCAATTGTATTTCTATACGGATAGTTCTGTATGTGGGGTAATTTTTTATCACTCACAACATGATAAAACGGAAGAAAAAATGGAGTATTTATTTTAAAAAGTGAATTCACCGAAAAAAGGCGGCTTGCCTGCAAACTTAAAAAACGAGGAAGTTTACTCATCTATATCCGTTTTAACCACTTTAAAGGCAAAGGTAAACGATTATATTTAAGTTGAAAATAGGTTTCCGGATAAGCTCCAAAACCTTCATAGAAACGGGCTATTCCCGGAATCATTGATCCTTCAAAATCAAGAACCAGATTTTTCCCTGCATTTTCCTGAATAAACCTATCAATTAAATAGGGCATTGCCCCCAATTCCTTACCTAATTCATCAGAAACTGCATTCATATATGTAACCCGATCTTCATAGCGGCAAAAATAAACTGCAGCACACAATTTATTTTCAGATGTGTAGACGCCATAAATTTTCCCAACTCCTTTGTATTGTCCAAAAGCAATTATACTTTTTAATCGGTTAAATTGTTCCTTTGCAAGTTTTACCTGAATATGCTGAGACTTGAAATCCAGATAATCCTCTAAACTTATACCTGCCACAAAATTCAATGAATTTTTTTCTGCTTTTTTTAAATTCCTTTTTGTATTGGTTGAATAGGCAGAATACAAACCTGCATAATTCATATTTAGGTTAAGAATATAATTTTTACGGGGTAAAAATTCGATATTGTTATCAACCTGAATATTTGGATTTCGGGAATTTACCTGGGTATCAAAATAACGGAAGGCTTTTGTCAATTCTAAATAGAAACGTTTTGCAATTTCATCTGAAGGTGTCGGGAATATTCCCAGTTGCTGACAAAACAAAGGTTGATAAAGGTACCTGATTCCCCATTTTGATTTTACCGGCAAAGGCATTACAAATTTATAGTCGCCCAATACCAGCGCATCCCAAATATCGGTGGCGTGATCAAGATGCCAGGATGTTGCGTAAACCTGTCGGTTCGATGAACGTTTTATGCAGGCATCCCACCTCTCAAAATCAATATTCTGATGTTGTATATATCTAACTGACTTATTCATTCGCCCACTCAAATCCGATCCTGTTCATTTCTTCAAAAACATTTCGATATCCTTCCCACCAGTCCAGGTCGTTAATTGTTTCATTATGCCATATACTTACAAAAGTACCTTCTACCTTTTTTACTTCCTGCATTAATTCGTTTATTTCCTTTATCGCCTCTTCAGGTTTTAACTGCAAATAATTGCGCAATGTAACATCCATAACCTGAAACGGAACAACAAGCAGCTTTGTCTCCCTCTCCTTTTTTAAGTCATAAAAATAGAAGGGCGTGCAAATTCCCGCCCTGAATCCGGTATGTGAAGAGTAGCCCATTGTGTAATCTTCAGATATACCGTTTTTAAAAAGTCGTTTATAGGTACTTGGAATTTTTAATCTTAAAAAATGCTGCCTGCTTTTCTCCACTTTTCCCCCGGTTATATTTTCAAGCCTTTGAATTTCTTTGTGCAGTTTCTTTTTCCCTTTTTTCTTACTTGATGCAAATGAGGGATGAATTCCTACTTCGTATTTTTTATTGGTTTGAATTATTAGCCTTCGCAGATACTTGTTTTTTGAAGGTATATTTTTGTCATATCGTGCATAGTCGCCCAAAAGAAAAAAGAACAGAACCTTCTCTTCATTTCCTTTAAATACCCCATCTAAATAATCATAAGTATCATAGGGATCGGGCTCACCTCCCATCCAAACTTTTAAACGACTTTTTGCTTCACCAATTTTTCCTTTCAAAACGGATTTAGCTAATGCGCCCGCACTTCGCCATAATCCCTTATGCTGAAATGCCCAGGCATTATCAACATCAATTGTAGAATAAAATTTAAACTTTGATTTTGGGAAAATAAGTTCAGGATACCGTTCGTTCAGCTTTTTTGCCAGAAGTTGTGCCCAAATATTTACTACCGGTTTTTTTAATAGCCCATATTTTGATAATATACTTTTTTCTGCAGGATAGCGCTTATATTTTCCCCTTTCTTCTTCCAGATATTCTTCATGCCTGGTAACAAGGTAAAATGAAGCTGCCAAAGGATCAAAGGGCAATTCAGAATCTTTTGAACTTTCAAAAAAATATTTTTCTCCTTCGTACCATACCGATTTAAAATCAGGATTAATGATGGCCTTGCAATAGAGTAAACGATGCGGTTTAATATAAAATTCATCGCCAAATTTTTCATACGAATAGTTTATTTTTGGCTTATCATATTTTTGAAACTCTGATGAATTTGTTGTGAATGTGACTTCAATTCCAAGAATTTGTGTAAATATTAACCGGGCTGTATAGTTTATCCTCGGATTAATTTCTTCAGAATAAAACAAAATCATGGTAGTATTTTTGATTTACAGAATACCTTCGTCGGCCAAACTAAGATAACTGTTTTGCCCGATTAATATATGATCGAGTACCAAAATATCCATAAGTTTTGCAGCATCTTTTATTTTGTGTGTAATTTTCAAATCTGCATCGGAAGCCTGCATTGTACCTGATGGGTGATTATGACTAAGAATCATTGCACTTGCCAGTTTTTCAACGGCAGTTTTTAATATCAAACGCACGTCAATTACAGTACCTGAAATGCCTCCCTGGCTTACCATAAAACTGTCGATTATTTTGTTACCTCTGTCCAGTAACAAAACCCAAAACTCTTCATGGTTAAGGTCTCCAAGCAAAGGTTGAAAGTATTCGGCAGCGTCTTTACTCCCGGTAATTTTCTTTTTCACAAAAACCTCTGCTTCCTTTCTGCGCTTTCCAAGTTCCAGTGCAGCCATGATTGTAACTGCTTTTGCTTCCCCTATTCCGTTAAAACTTTTCAGATAATCGATACCTTTTCTACCGAGTTCTGATATGTTATTACCAACCGATGACAAAATTCGACGTGACAGCTCAACTGCAGTCTCCTCGAGATTACCAGAACCAATCAATATTGCGATTAATTCCGCGTCGCTTAACGAACGCGAGCCTTTTACCAGCATTTTTTCTCTCGGACGATCTTCGACAGCCCATTCTTTAATATTTAGTTTTTTATAGTTATTCATTGCGCCTGGAGTTGGATGCTTAAAAATAAGCAATTTGACAATAAAAAAATCAAAAAAAGAGCAAAAAAAAGCCCTCTGTCAAACGACAGAAGGCTATTCTTCAATTTACATATCTTTTACAGCTGATTTACCTGTACAGCTAATTTCGATTTTAAGTTTGCAGCTTTGTTTTTATGAATGATATTCTTTTTTGCAAGTTTATCAATCATAGCAACCACTTTCGGATACATTTTTTCAGCTTCTCCTTTATCAGTTGCACTCCGAAGAGCTTTTATTGCATTACGGGTTGTTTTTGCGTAATACTTATTGTGTACCCTTTTCTTTTCGTCTTGTCTTATTCTTTTTAACGATGACTTGTGATGTGCCATTTTGTTCTAATGTCTTTTAAATTTTAGTAGCCCGTAGGGGATTCGAACCCCTGCTACCAGGATGAAAACCTGGCGTCCTAACCCCTAGACGAACGGGCCTTCCTTATATTCCCTTAATTTTGGGACTGCAAAAATACTTCATTTTTGTAATCCACCAAATTTTCAAAGAGATTTTTTGCGCTTTTAAAATGCTTTTTTATTTAAAAAGTATTTTTCAAAAACAGCGATGCAAAGAAAATGATGTTTTTTGAATCTGCAAATCAAAAGATAAGAAAAATGAAGAAAATTTACAGTAAAGATCTTTTAACGAAGTTCAAAGTTTTGCCCCAGATAAACGCGTCTTACATCTTCATCGCTGGCTAAATCTTCAGCTGTTCCGGCTTTCATAATTGAACCTTCGAAAAGCAGATACGAACGATCTGTAATTGAAAGCGTTTCATGTACATTGTGATCGGTAATAAGCACACCAATATTTTTTCCCTTTAGCTTAACTACAATGTTCTGTATGTCTTCTACGGCTATAGGATCAACTCCGGCAAAAGGTTCATCAAGTAAAATAAATTTTGGATCAATGGCCAAAGCCCTTGCAATTTCCGTTCTACGTCGTTCTCCACCGGAAAGTTGAACCCCTTTACTTTTTCGGATGTGTTGCAAACCAAACTCCGAAATCAGGGTTTCCAATTTTTCTTTTTGGTATTCTTTGGTGTAATTGGTCATTTCAAGCACTGCCTTCAAATTATCCTCAATACTCAGTTTCCTGAATACAGAAGCTTCCTGTGCCAGATAACCAATTCCTTTTTTTGCCCTTTTATAAACCGGTAGCTTGGTTATATCCTCCTTATCAATAAATATTTTTCCTGAAAAGGGTTGGATCAATCCAACAATCATATAGAACGATGTTGTTTTACCGGCACCGTTAGGACCAAGTAGTCCTACAATTTCACCTTGATTTACCTCAAAACTTACCCCTTTAACAACGGTACGTTTCCTGTATTTTTTTACAATATTTTCTGCTCGAAGTATCATTCAGGACAAATAACGTAATTTTCTGACGGAATTAGATTTCATCTAACTCTTTTTCACGTTTTTTAACTACACGGCGCGAAATAATAATTCCAATTTCATACAGGAAAACCAGAGGAAAACAAACCATTATCTGGCTGAAAATATCGGGTGGAGTGATAATAGCCGAAAGCAAGAGCATAATAACATATGCATGACGGCGGTAGGTTTTCATAAACTGTGGAGTTAAAATCCCAACCTTACTTAAAAAGTAAGAAAATATTGGTATAAGAAACACAACTCCTGCTGCCAATGAAATTGAAGTAACCGAGCTTATATATGATTTAAGATTAATTTGGTTTGCCACTTCCCCACTTACATTATACGTTCCTAAAAAATGGATGGAAAGTGGAACAATTAAAAAGTATCCAAACAACACTCCCATTAAAAACAAGATGGTAGTAAAAAAAACAGCGCCGCTTGCATATTTCTTTTCAGTATCATACAATGCGGGTTTTATAAATCGCCAAAATTCATAAAAAATAACCGGAGAAGATAAAATCATTCCTGCTATTATTGAAACCCAAATGTGCGTCATGAACTGTCCGGCAATTTGAATACTAATAATTTCAAGCGGTTTTTGATTGATCTTAAGCGCTTCTGAACCTACCATATCTCCCAGTTTTGCCAACATTCTGTTTGTCCAGAAATCAGGAGTACGAGGATTTAATATAACTGTATTAAAAATAAAATCTTTTAAAATAAAGGCGACCACTGCAAAAACAACAATTGCCAAAGCCGATCGGATGATATGCCAACGCAATTCTTCCAGATGATCGAGAAACGACATTTCCGCCTGATCCTGTTTTTTACTTTTTTTCTTATTTTTTTTGGTGGATTGTTCTTCCCTGTTTTCGCTTTCGCTCATTTCAGTTCATTTTATCAAAAACTCCACAAATATAAACACTTCTTAACATTACTAAATTCCCAACCTGATTTTTATTTTAACGAATAATGATTAATTCATAAATTTTATTAATTCCTATTGTCATTTTTCTTACTTTTAATAATTTAGAAATTAAGAAAAAGAGATCTAGAGGATTAGGAAGAGAAAATAAATGAACAGGGAAAATTCGTTAACAGAAAAACTACGATATTATTTTGGCTTTGATCGATTTAAAGGACAGCAGGAAGAAGCCATTAAAAGCGTTTTGTCAGGCAATAACACTTTTGTTCTAATGCCAACAGGAGGCGGGAAGTCACTGATATACCAGCTGCCTGCACTTCTACTTGAAGGAACTGCAATTGTCATTTCTCCGCTTATAGCACTCATGAAAAACCAGGTGGATTCAATCCGGGGGATGCAAACGGAAGACAATGTCGCGCATTTTTTAAATTCGTCTTTGTCAAAATCAGCTATTCAGGAAGTTAAAAATGATGTAATAAATGGTAGAACAAAACTTCTCTATGTAGCACCGGAATCCTTAACAAAAGATGAAAACATTGAATTTCTAAAAAAAATTAAGATTTCATTTTACGCCATTGATGAAGCGCACTGTATTTCGGAATGGGGTCATGATTTCAGACCGGAATACCGCAGAATAAAACCTATTGTTGAAGAAATTGGTAAATCACCAATTGTAGCTTTAACAGCTACGGCTACGGCCAAAGTGCAACACGATATCCAGAAAAACCTTGGAATACTGGATGCCGAAGTATTTAAAGCATCATTTAATCGTGAAAACCTTTATTATGAAGTTCGCCCAAAAGTTAAACCTGAGACTCAGATTATCAAATTTATAAAACAGAACGAGGGAAAATCAGGAATTATCTATTGTTTAAGCCGAAAAAGAGTTGAAGAACTTGCAGAAACTCTCGTTGTTAACGGGATAAAAGCTTTAGCTTATCATGCAGGGATGGATGCTGCTACACGTTCCGGAAACCAGGACAAATTTTTGATGGAGGAAGTTGATGTAATTGTTGCAACTATCGCGTTCGGAATGGGTATAGACAAACCAGATGTAAGGTTTGTAATTCATTATGATATTCCTAAAAGTCTGGAAGGATATTACCAGGAAACTGGCCGATCGGGGCGAGACGGAGGAGAAGGGAAATGTATTACTTTTTACAGTTATAAGGATATTCAGAAGCTGGAAAAATTTATGCACGGTAAACCTGTTGCCGAACAGGAGATTGGAAAACAATTATTACTCGATACAGTTTCTTACGCAGAATCGGCCATATGCCGCAGAATTATTTTACTGAATTATTTTGGGGAAAGGTATGAAAATGAAAACTGTGGAAATTGCGACAACTGTTTGAATCCAAAAGAAAAAGTGGAAGCAGGAGATGAGGTCGTGAGGGCATTAAGGGTTATTTTGGAGGTAAATGAAAAGTACAAAGGAGACCACATTGCAAATATTCTGATAGGAAATAAAACTGCAGCAATAAAATCATTCAAACATTATTCGCTTGAAACTTTCGGTTCAGGGAAAGATCATGACGAAAGGTTTTGGAATGCAGTTTTCAGACAATCAATGATTGCCGGAATTATTAATAAGGATATTGAAAACTATGGGCTTCTGAAAGTCACGGAACAAGGGCATGAATTTTTAAAAAATCCGGGCAGTTTTATGCTGGTTAAAAATCATGAATACGAAGAGGAAGAGGACTCGGCAGCAACAGGAGGAGCACCTTCTGGCGCAACCAGTGGCGACCCTCAACTGTATTCAATGTTAAAAGATTTAAGGAAAAAAATTGCAAAAAAACACAACCTCCCACCCTTTGTAATTTTTCAGGATCCTTCCTTATCTGATATGTCTATTCAATACCCGATTTCCCTCGAAGAACTTCAAAAAATACAGGGCGTCGGACAAGGTAAGGCAAAACGTTACGGTAAAGAATTCGTTGCTTTAATAAAACAATATGTAGAAGAAAATGAAATTGAAAGACCGGAAGATCTTATCGTAAAAACAGTTGCCAATAAATCGAAAATGAAAGTTTTTATCATTCACAGTATTGACAGAAAAATTTCATTTGATGATATTGCCGATTCCAAAGGAGTTGAAGTTAAAGATATTATTTCAGAGGTTGAAGCAATTGTGAATTCCGGGACAAGGCTTAACATTGATTACTATATCGACGATGTATTGGACGAAGATCATCAGGATGAAATTTTTGACTATTTCAGAGAGGCAGAAAATGATTCTGTTGAAGCTGCACTGGATGAGTTAGGGGAAGATGAATACACGGAGGAAGATATACGATTAATGCGCATTAAATTCTTTTCCGACATGGGCAACTAATTCCCCCCCCCTGTAACTTTTTTAGTAATTTTCCCCGTAATTATTTTAATATATTTAGTTTTGCAGCAATTTAATTTCCAGATAATTGATAAATAAAAAAAGAATATAAAAAATGACTACTGCAACAGTAAAAAAGACAGACTACAAAGTGGCTGATATTAATTTAGCTGAATTTGGTAGAAAAGAGATTGAAATTGCGGAGAAAGAGATGCCCGGATTAATGTCCATACGGAAAAAGTTCGGACCATCAAAACCTCTAAAAGGTGCGCGGGTAATGGGTAGTCTGCACATGACTATACAAACAGCCGTTCTGATTGAAACTTTAGTGGAATTGGGTGCTGATGTGAGATGGGCCAGTTGTAATATATTTTCGACCCAGGACCATGCAGCGGCTGCAATTGCCCAGGCCGGAATACCGGTTTTTGCATGGAAGGGTGAAACTCTGGGCGAATACTGGTGGTGTACTGATCAGGCACTCGACTTTGGTGAAGGACTTGGCCCTAATTTAATTGTAGACGACGGAGGAGATGCCACACTGATGATTCATCGTGGTTACGAGGCTGAAAAAGATGCTTCAGTACTAAACGTGCCGGTGGATGGAGAAGATGAAATAGAACTGAACAAGGCACTCAAAAGAATTCTGACGAAAAATCCTACACGCTGGCAAAATACAGCTAAAGATATAAAAGGTGTTTCAGAAGAAACAACTACGGGAGTTCACAGATTATACCAGATGAAAGAAGAGGGAAAACTTCTTTTCCCTGCCATTAATGTTAATGACTCAGTTACCAAATCGAAATTCGATAATTTGTACGGATGTCGTGAATCATTGGCTGATGGTATTAAAAGAGCCACCGATGTAATGATTGCAGGAAAAGTTGTTGTTGTAGCCGGATATGGCGATGTTGGCAAAGGTTGTGCAAAATCGATGCGCGGATATGGGGCAAGAGTTATTGTTACTGAAATAGACCCTATTTGTGCATTACAGGCAGCGATGGAAGGCTTTGAGGTAAAAACCATGATAGACGCACTGGAAGAAGGAAATATTTTCGTAACTACAACAGGAAACAAAGATGTTATTACAGCTGATCACATGGCTAAAATGAAAGACCAGGCAATTGTTTGCAATATAGGTCACTTCGACAATGAAATTCAGGTTGCCAAACTGGAAAAATGGCCGGGTATAAAAAAATTAAATATTAAGCCACAGGTTGACAAATACACATACGAAAACGGTCATAGTATATTCCTGCTGGCTGAAGGAAGACTGGTTAATCTTGGTTGCGCAACAGGGCATCCCTCATTTGTAATGAGTAATTCCTTTACTAACCAATCGCTGGCGCAAATCGAACTTTGGCAAAACGACTATGAGATTGATGTGTACAGACTACCCAAAAAACTGGATGAAGAAGTGGCCAGATTACACCTTGAACAATTGGGCGTAAAATTGACAAAACTCTCGGATGAACAGGCAAAATATATTGGTGTACCTATGAATGGGCCGTATAAACCTGAACATTACAGGTACTAAAAAATATTCTTCTGAAGAAAATGGGTTTTGGGTTATCTGGAACCCATTTTTAGTTGTATACTCTTAATGTTGAATTATTAATAAAAGAGACATTATATCTCCTCAATGGTCTTGTTGCAGGGCCGTCTACTCGATCACCACTCCCCAGCAAAATAAACTGAGAACCACAACAATCACAAGTACCAAGTACACCTTCGTTTTTCAACCGGCATGAACTGCTTGCTTCGTAAGTACATGCGGCATCAAAAGCATAATACGAACCTTGCAATTCACAATACACAATTACACCACCAAAACTAACTCCCGGGAAATAAACCGAGTTACCAGGAACAGTAAGTTCATTAACAATATTTAAATTAATAGTAAAGGGAACTAAAACGTTTGGAATGATTTGATCGTCTTCTTTATTACAAGAACCCGAAGTTAAAACTAAAGTGAATGTTAAAACAAAATATATGGCTCTTATTTGGAACAACTGTTTCATTTTTCTAATTTTACTTATAACTTCAAAGTAAACTATTTTATTACATAATTTAATTCGATGGATGACTTAATCATTATAATATTAACCCTTATTATTGCAGTTGCAGGGACTATCGGCCAGATTAAGAAAAAAAAACAAGTACAACCTGAAAATGGAGATGCAGAAAATAATGCTTCAGAAAATATCTGGAGTTTTCTTGATGACATAGTTGAACAGCCCTCGCAAAAGGCATATAAGACTCAACGAGAAGAAGTTGAAATTTCACCTGAAGAAGAAAAGGTCGAACAAAGGGAATATTTCACTGCTGAAAACGAGGGCTTAAGTTCTGCAGAAAATACAGAATCTCTAAAAGATGAAATCAGGGAGAATATTAAAGATGAGAAAAAAGAAAAAATTTCAGATACATTTTCTTTGAAGAAAGCTGTAATTTACAGCGAAATATTGAACAGAAAGTACACTTAAAACATTCATACTTAATATTTTTTAGGACAGATCATTTTAAATTTGAATAAAAAACTTACTTTTGCAAAAGGAAGAGTTCCGAAAGTTCGGGATTCTTTCTGTTTTTTTTATGTGGTAACAAGAAAGGAAAAGGAGAATACAGGATGTCTCAGATAACATATTTAACACAGGAAGGGCTAAATAAACTCAAAAAGAAGCTTGAACATTTAGTTAATGTAGAGCGCCCAGCCATTTCAAAACAGATTGGTGAAGCCATTGAAAAAGGTGATATATCTGAAAATGCAGAGTACGATGCAGCAAAAGATGCCCAAGGAATGTTGGAAGCAAAAATTGCACAGTTGCAGTCAAAAATTGCAAATGCACGTATTCTGGATGAATCAAAGATTGACACTTCACAAGTGCAGATTTTGAATAAAGTAAAAATCAAAAACAAGAAGAATAATGCAACAATGCAATATACTCTTGTTCCTGAAAGTGAAGCTAATCTGAAAGAAGGTAAGATCTCGATTAGCACACCCATTGCCAAAGGATTACTTGGAAAAAAAGTTGGTGATGTTGTAGAAATAAAAGTTCCATCGGGAGTTATCCCTTTTGAAATTGTTGAAATTTCAATTTAAGGAAATGGCAAGTATTTTCACCAAAATAGTAAACAAGGAAATTCCTGCCTATAAAGTAGCGGAAGATGAGAACTATTTTGCATTTCTCGATATTTTTCCGGTTGCAAAGGGTCATACTCTTGTGATACCCAAAAAGGAAGTAGACTATCTTTTTGATTTGGAAGATGATTTGTATACCGGGCTGCAATTATTTGCAAAAAAAGTTGCCACTGGATTAAAAAAAGCAATCCCTTGTGAAAAAGTTGGTGTTTTAGTATTAGGTCTTGAAGTACCCCATGCGCATATTCATCTTATACCAATGCAGGAGGAGGCAGATGTACTGAATTTTTCAAAAAAGCTAAAATTATCAGCCGACGAATTCGAAAATATTCGAAAACAAATTTCACAATATATTGAATTATAAGCCTGAATTTCTTCAGGCTTTTTTATTTTCTAATTTTTATTAACATCCCATAAATCACTTTTCAAAATCTGTAACTTTATAGTCTTAAACAGGAAGTTGAAGGATTAATTTGAAAAGAGGTTGAAAGATGATTCCGTTTACACATCTGCATGTACATTCGCAATATTCAATCCTGGACGGTGCCGCAAGCGTTAGTGACCTGGTAACCAAAGCAAAAAAAGACGGGATGACCGCTCTGGCTCTAACCGATCATGGGACAATGTTCGGGATAAAGGAATTCCATTTAAATTGTAAAAAACTGGGGCTAAAACCTATATTAGGATGTGAAACTTATGTTGCAGCCCGAACAATTCAGGACAAAAACGATAAAGTTGACCGTTCCGGACATCATCTGATACTTCTGGCGAAAAATAAAACCGGCTACCGGAATCTGGTAAAGTTAATTTCAATTGCCAACACCGAAGGGTTTTATTATAAACCGCGAATTGACAAACAACTGCTTGAAAAATACAGTGAAGGACTTATCGTTTCTTCTTCCTGTCTTGGAGGGGAAATCCCAACGCTGTTAATGAATAATCACATTGCAGATGCAGAAAACTCCATCCAGTGGTTTAAAAAAATATTTGGCGACGATTATTATCTTGAACTCCAGCGTCATCCGGCAGAAGCTGCAGAGCAAAGAGAGGATGTGTACGACAGACAGGTAGAAGTAAATAAGCTTATCATTCCTCTGGCAAAAAAATACGGCGTAAAAATAATTGCAACCAATGATGTTCATTTCACTAATGCCGAAGATGCAGATGCGCACGATTTGCTGATTTGCCTGAACACTGGTAAAGACGTCGACGATCCAAACAGGATGCGCTATACCAAACAGGAATGGTTCAAAACCCAGGAGGAAATGAATGAACTGTTTGGCGACGTTCCTGAATCACTTTCAAATACGGCAGAAATAGTTGAAAAAATTGAAAATTTTGAACTGGATTCTGCACCAATTATGCCGGCATTCCCAATTCCGGAAGAATTTGGAACAGAAGATGAATACAGAAAAGAATTTCCTGAAGAAAAACTGATAGAAGAATTTGGTGAGGATTCATACAATCGCCTGGGTGGATACGAAAAGGTTTTAAGAATAAAATTTGAAGCTGCATATCTGCGTCATCTTACATTCGACGGGGCAAAAGAAAAATACGGGGATCCTGTTCCAGAAGACGTTGCAACACGTCTAGAGTTTGAGTTGAACACGATCAAACAGATGGGATATCCGGGATATTTCCTTATTACGCAGGATTTTATAAACGTTGCCCGTGAAATGGGTGTCCTGGTTGGCCCGGGACGTGGGTCGGCAGCAGGCGCGGCCGTGTCGTATTGCACTGGGATTACAAATATTGACCCTATAAAATACGATCTTCTGTTTGAACGCTTCCTTAATCCTGATCGTATTTCATTACCTGATGTTGATATCGACTTTGATGACGATGGCCGCCAACTGGTTTTAGATTATGTGACAAAAAAATACGGGCACGATAAAGTAGCACACATTTGCACCTTTGGAACCATGGCAACCAAGCTCGCCATCCGCGATGTGGCGCGTGTGTTAAAACTGCCGCTTCCCGAAGCCGATCGACTTGCCAAGCTTGTTCCGGATGCGCCAAAGATGACATTTGAAAAAGCATTTAAAGAGAGTCACGAACTTAAGAAAGAAAAAAATTCTGAAAATGCATTGGTGGCAAAAACCATTAAATTTGCTGAAACACTCGAAGGCTCAGTGAGGCAAACCGGTGTTCATGCTTGCGGAATTTTAATCAGCCGTGATCCGCTAACCGACCATATTCCGTTAATGCCCACCAAAGACGAAGAAACTCTGCCAACCACGCAATACGATGGTAGATACGTTGAAAGCATTGGATTACTAAAAATGGATTTCCTTGGTTTGAAAACGCTTTCAATAATTAAGGAAACCCTTGAAAATATAAAACTTTCCAAAGGAATTGAGATTGATATCGACGACATTCCCTGGGAGGATGAAAAAACATTCGAGCTTTTTAGTCACGGCGAAACCACAGCCATTTTCCAGTTTGAATCGGACGGGATGAAAAAACACCTAAGGGACCTTAAACCCAACCGTTTTGAGGATTTGGTGGCCATGAATGCGCTTTACCGACCGGGTCCGATGGAGTATATCCCTAGCTACATCGCCAGGAAACATGGCCGTCAGAAAGTGGATTACGACCTGCCAATGATGGAAAAATATTTGAGCGACACCTACGGTATTACCGTTTTTCAGGAACAGGTGATGCTACTTTCCCGCTTGCTGGCAGGATTCACCCGAGGCGACTCTGATACGCTTCGAAAAGCGATGGGTAAAAAGCAAAAGGCAGTGATGGACAAGCTGAAAGTAAAATTTCAGGAAGGATGTAAAGCTAATTTTCAGTTTATTGACGAATGCAAGTTAAAAGGGAAAAAGCCGGATGATGTTATTGAAAAAATCTGGAAAGATTGGGAAGCATTTGCGTCCTACGCTTTTAATAAATCTCATTCGGTTTGTTACGCCTACATTGCTTACCAGACCGGTTACCTGAAAGCCCATTTCCCGGCGGAATTTATGGCTGCCAACCTTAGTCGTAACTTAAACAACATTACTGATATTACCAAATTAATGACGGAATGCGCCCGAATGAAATTACATGTTCTGGGTCCTGATGTAAACGAAAGTTTTATCAAATTTACTGCCAACAAAAATGGAGATATCCGCTTTGGAATGGGAGCAATTAAAGGTGTCGGTGCAGGAGCTGCCAAAGATATAATAGACGCACGTGATAAAAACGGTACGTTCAAAAATATCTACGATTTTGTGGAAAATGTAAATCTCCAGACTGTCAACAAAAAGAACCTGGAAGCGTTGGCCATGGCAGGTGCATTTGATAATCTTGAAGAAATAAAACGAAGTAGTTTTTTTGCCGGTGAAGATGAAAATGATTCCACAACTTTTATTGAGAAACTCATCAGGTACGGGAATAAAATTCAGACTGAAAGCCAGAGTATGCAACAAAGCCTGTTTGGTGATATCGGTGATAGTTCTGTTGTAAAAAAACCGGAAATACCACAGGTTGAAGAATGGCCCAAAATTATCTTTCTTGAAAAGGAAAAGAACCTTATCGGGATTTATTTAACTTCCCACCCGCTCGATGATTACAAACTTGAGATAGAAAATTTCTGTTCTCGCGATGTATTCCTGAAAGACCTGAATAATGACATTGAAAAATACAAAAACAAAGATCTCACTTTTGGAGGAATGGTAACAGCATCAAGAGAAGGAACTTCAAAAAACGGCAATCCTTTCAGCACTCTTACGCTATCTGATTATACCGATTCTTATGAACTTTTCTTTTTTGGTCAGGATTATGTAAATTTTCACAATTATTGCAAAACAGGTCTGTTTGTAATGATAAAAGGTGCGGTAAAACAAAGATATAACAGCGATTACTACGAATTTAAAGTTTCGCAGATTGAGTTGCTTTCTGAAGTCAGGAAAAACTACATAAAGAGTGTAACCATCAATCTTCCGCTACACCAACTAAATGAAAAAACATTAAAGGAAATAGAACTTCTGGCAAAAAACAATAAAGGAAAAGCTTTGTTAAAATTTAATGTTTACGACGTTGAAAACAATATGCAAATTGACATGTTTTCAAGGAATACAAAAATTAATTTAAACGATAATTTCTTACGGTTTTTTGAAGAAATACCCGACATTGGATATAGAATTAATTAGTTAATTTTGTGAACTCAAATAAAATAATAACTGTTAAAATAAATAATTATGGCTATAGAAATTACCGATGCCAATTTTGAGGAATTGGTTGTAAAATCAGATAAACCAGTTATGATTGACTTTTGGGCAATATGGTGCGGCCCTTGCCGTATGATTGCACCTATTGTGGAAGAAATGTCAGGCGAATATGAAGGTAAAGCGGTTATTGGAAAAGTTGATGTAGATTCCAATCCTGAAGTTGCAATGAAATACGGAATTCGTAATATTCCAACCGTACTTTTTGTTAAAAACGGCGAAGTTGCAGACAAACAGGTTGGCGCGGCTCCAAAACAGGTTTTTACCCAAAAACTGGATGCATTGATATAAAATATTTCTATTCTACAAGCTGTCATTTCCGGTGAAAAAGGAAAAGAAATTTCTCCAAACCATTCATCAAAATGACAGTTTTCTTTTTTACTGTTTTGAAAAACATTTTTGACATAGAACAATTTCACCAATTCGACAATCTGCCGCTTATTGCACACGAAGTGGTTGAAGGCTTTATTACCGGTTTGCACCGCAGCCCGTTTCATGGTTTTTCAGTTGAATTTGCAGAACACCGTTTGTACAATCAGGGAGAATCTACCAAACACATCGACTGGAAATTGTATGCCCGAACCGATAAACTTTTTGTAAAACAATACGAGGAGGAAACCAACCTTCGGTGCCAACTGGTTATCGACACTTCATCATCAATGCTTTTCCCCTATTCAAAGGGCAGTAAACATTTACAAAATAAACTGGCTTTTTCGGTTTACACATCGGCTGCACTTATTTACCTTATGCGAAAACAACGCGACGCCGTTGGATTAACTCTCTTTTCCGATGAAATTGAATTTCACACTACACCGCGTATTTCGTCTGTAAATGCAGAGTTGATGTATGGCAAACTCTCCAATCTTATCAAACCCGAAAATGCTCATCTTCGAAAAAATACCAACACGACTGAAGTACTTCATCAAATTGCCGAAAATGTCCACAAGCGTTCTTTGGTAATCATCTTCAGCGACATGCTGGATAACCAAAAAACCGATGAGCTATTTTCAGCCTTACAACATTTAAGGTACAACAAACACGAGGTCATTCTTTTTCACGTTACGGATCATACCCTGGAAAGGGAATTTGACTTCAGTAATCGCCCGCATAAATTTGTAGATTTGGAAAGCGGTCATTCCATAAAATTAAATCCATGGGAAGTGAAAAAGCATTACGTTTCAACTGTTAATTCCTATTTTGAAGATTTAAAAGTAAAATGCGGACAATACCAAATTGACCTTGCCGAAGCAGATATCAATAAAGATTTCCAGGAAGTTTTGCTGTCATATTTGGTAAAAAGGAAAAGACTTTACTAATTCTATCCGATGAATTCACGCTAATTCGTCGAACTAAAGCACTAAACAAAAGCATTCAGGCAACATTCTTTTTCTTTTCAATTAATTTCTCTATTTTTAGAAGTAGAACAAAAATCCCCGGATTCTATGTTAGTAAAAACCTTCGGAAGCGCAGTCTTTGGAATCGACGCCACAACCATTACCATTGAAGTTGATGTAACAAAAGGTATCAAATTTATGCTGGTCGGACTACCCGATAATGCCGTTAAAGAAAGTCAGCAGCGAATTGAATCGGCTTTACGTTTAAACGGGTACAAATGGCCACGTTACAAAATTATAATCAACATGGCCCCTGCCGATATTCGAAAAGAAGGTTCGGCTTACGATCTGCCACTGGCAGCCGGAATTCTAGCCGCTTCACAACAAATAAATGCTGATAAACTCAGCAAATTTATTTTGATGGGCGAACTTTCACTGGACGGTACCCTGCAACCAATAAGAGGCGTACTTCCCATCGCAATAAATGCGCGTGCAGAAGGTTTTGAAGGATTTATTCTTCCCAAACAAAACGCAAAAGAAGCTGCCGTTGTTGACAAACTAAAAGTTTACGGCGCCGAAAACATAAAAGAGGTAATTGATTTTTTTAATGATGACCTCGATCTTGAACAAACTATTGTTGATACCCGTGCCGAATTTTATGCCCGTGTAAATAATAATCCGCTGGATTTTTCGGACGTAAAAGGCCAGGAAAATGTAAAGCGCGCGCTTGAAATTGCCGCAGCTGGCAGCCACAACATAATTTTGGTAGGCCCCCCCGGATCAGGGAAAACCATGCTGGCGAAACGCATTCCAACCATCCTGCCGCCATTTACCTTGAAGGAGGCTTTGGAAACCACAAAAATACACTCGGTAGCAGGAAAAATCGACAAAGAAACTTCGTTGATGACTTCCCGCCCATTTCGAAGTCCTCACCACACAATAAGCGATGTTGCGCTCGTCGGCGGGGGGAATTACCCGCAACCGGGAGAAATTACAATGGGTTATATTTAGGGTATCTCTAAGATGTTGACTATATGCGTAGTACTTCTGGAAAAATATATTACATTACTGCAAGGCAATTGCTTTCCCATTTAAAGTTAAAAATTATACTGCTGAGCAGCCATTTTTTCTATCTTGTAAAAGGTAACTACTTTGAATTCAGTGAGAACATTATGTCTAATTTTTTGTAAATTACTGCCAAAAAATTAACCCGAAGTGAATATCCAATCTCGAAATACTTCATCAATACTAAAAAAATCAAAAAAGCAATTTCTTGCAGACGCACAATTAAGTATATTTTTTAAGCAAAAGAAATTTTGATATGGAAATTGTAAATCAGACAAATACAGAAATATTTAATTTGCCACTATGGTCAGCACCTTTTGGACAAGTTTTACTTGATAACATTGATTACAATTCAAAAGTAAAAACTGTTTTGGATATTGGAAGTGGTGAGGGATTTCCTTTATTAGAATTATCCCAAAGATTTGGCTCCAAAACAAAATTTTATGGAGTAGATATAGACAAGACATCTATTAAGTATTTGGACGAAATTATAGCAATAAATCAGATTTCGAATATTGTAATATTGAATGAAAGTGCTGAAAAATTAACTTTTAATGATAATTATTTTGATTTAATCGTATCTAATAATGGCATTAATAACGTTGATAATACAGCAAAAGCAATAAATGAATGTGCAAGAATCTGTAAAATCAACGGTGACTTTATTTTTACATTTAACTTATTTGACACATATTCTCAGTTTTACAGTATCTTTAACAAGGTGCTTTTCGAGCATAAACTCTTTAAAGAAATAGACAGTATAATTGAACATAGAAACAAAAAAAGACCATCATTGGAAATTATCAAAACACATTTATTAAATGCTGGTTTTGGGATAATTGATGTCATTAATTCAAGCTTTAACATGTGTTTTTCAAATGGCACAGCTTTCTTTAATCATTATTTTATCAAAAAATACTTTCTGCCTGACTGGGATAATATTTTGAAAGAATTTGGGAAAAAATTGATAATGGAAGAGATTAAAAGTGAGCTAAACTATATAAGTAAAGATAAATATTTAAAATTTGGTGTGCCATTTGTATGTTTAAAGTGTAAAAAAAGTGGAATATGATAGCAACTAAAATAGAGCAAGAAAATAAGATTCTCAAATATACTGATTCTGAATTAGAACAGCTTTTTTGTCCGCATACAACATTGGACGCTTGGACTTTTGAAGGTAAACATATTCGTGAGGCAATTCAAGGGGAAAGGGTATTGAATCCTTCTATTGATTTATCAAATAAATGTAATCTAAATTGCCCATATTGTTACGTTGAGAAAGTTGGGTCACTAAAAAAGGAAATAAATAAAAATGAATTGACTCTTGAGGATTATAAGATAATCATAAATAAACTATTTAAAGCAGGAGCAAAAACAATAAATATTATCGGGGCTGGAGAACCAACAATTGACAACAATTTTATAAAAATTGCAGAGTACATAAAAAGCCTAAATATTAATGTTCTTGTCGCAACTAATGGAATTGAAATAGCCAAATCGGATTCTTTCACAACTTTATTAAATGATATTAATGCATCTGTTGTTTTAAAAGTAAACTCATTCGACAATTCGTTACAGGATATTTTGGTAGGACAAAAAGGCTATTCAAAAACACGAGATATTGCTTTAAAGAAATTGATTGAATTTGGATTCAATAATTCAAGACCAACCAGATTAGCCATCAATACGTTGTTGATGAAGTCAAACCTTGATGAAGTATTTGATATCTTCAAGTTTTGTAGGGAAAACAACATTACTTATATAGCTGGAAATTATATGCCAACTGGAAGAACAAACAATTCAATCTTTCAAGGTGAATATCTATTAAAAGAAAAAACAACAAAAGAGTTTTTTGAACCAGTAACCCCTAAAGAATATCGAGAAATTAGACAAAAGGTAATTGAATTTGATAATTCGAATAATATTCCAATTATTTCTCCAGATGCATATATTAGTGGACTGCCGTGCATACAGGGTCTTGGAATACAGATGGACAATGAAGGAAAAATTTGGCATTGTCCTGCAAGACAACAATTAATAAATGGTGAGTTAGTACCTGAAGAAGTGGATATTTATAATGATGAAACTGATTTTATTAAATTGTGGAATAACAATCAGTACTTAAGCTGGTTTAGAGTTAATTATAATGGAACTTGCCTTTATAAGATGCAAAAACAGTAAGATATGAAATTCAAGACTTTTAAAGAAACTTTTTTGTTTTTGATTATTGGTTCAATACTATTTGCATTGTATCAAATTGAAAAACCTATCATAGTCAAACCAATAATTCTTGATAAGTTAATTTTTAATCACGAATTAATCACTGAAATACTAGTTACTATTGTTTTACCAACTTTTATAGGTTTATCTATTAGCCTATTCGGATATGCTAAAATGAAGAAAAAGAATCTTGAAAGAATAAGTGAAATAATTGAATCAGTTTATTCAAAGAAATTAAAAAGTTCTGGCGTTGACGCTATTGAGGAAGGAGCAGCGAATATTGCAAATAAGCTTTCGACTTTACTAACAAACAATGACACAGATAAAATATTATGGGAACTAGAACCTTTACAACTTTCGGAGTTGGAAACTGTATGTATAGGATGCACAATTAACTGTTCTTGTGGAGTTCCAATAAACAATAAATTGTTGAATCAAAGAAGAATTCGTATTACATCTATAGCCAAAAGTCTTATTCATCGAAGATGTGAATATTTAACAACGGAAACTAGAAAACCTTCAGAAGTAGTTAAAACTGATGAAAATTATTATGAATCACAAGAAGAAAAATTCAAACACCTAAAACCTGATTTAGCATGCAGAATACTAATCATAAAAAAAGATGACCTAAAAGCAGAAATAGAAGATAATACAGGAAGAGAATCATTTGAAAAGTTCATCAATTGGAACACTATTAAATATCATTCAAAATATATTTTACTTCCAAAGATGTTACTAAAAGAGAAATTGGCAATTAGTGAAAGATTCAGGTTATTTGAGAAAAGAAATTTTGAATTAAAACTGAAAATAATTGCATATCAAGATTCTATTGATTCAGTATTCAATGATTATAGTTTAAACGAGTTTTATGACTTTGCTATTTCTAAAAAAAGAAATAAGGTGACAGTATTTGCTCAAAAAGCATTTTCATCTAATCAAAATACAATTACTTCATATGATTCTGATTTTCCTGGCAACAAATATACGGTCAGAAAATATGAAAAATGCTATAAAGAACTTCTTAACAAAAAAGATGGGAATGGGACTGAGCAAATAGTTTATTCTGACTTTATTTCTTCATTTTCAGAGGCTGAAAATTTTATAAGTAACCTAAACTAAAAAATACATGAAAGCATCCAAGTATATTTATTTATTATTATTACTGTCTTTGTTTTTTGCACAATGTCAAGATAAAAGCGAAATATTGATTACGGTTGACCAGTATATTCACCATCCAAATCTAAAGAAAACATACGAAGGAGTTCAAGAGGTAGTAAATGATTGGGCAAAAGAGAACGGAAATACTGTTAATTATGATTTTCAGGTCGCAAATGGCGATGTTTCAGTAGCTTCTCAAATTGCCAAACAACAGGCACTTAAAAAGCCTAACTTAATGCTTGCACTAGCAACACCATCAGCACAAGCTTGTCAAAATGTGACGAATACAATTCCTATAGTTTTCGGAGCAGTAACTGACCCAGTCAAAGCTGGGCTAGTAGAGTCAATTGAAAAGCCAAATGGAAACATCACTGGAACGAGTGACCAATGGCCTTATGATAAACAATTTGAATTTTTAAGAGAAATCTTACCAAACGCAAAATCTATTGGAGTAATACTTAATCCAAGTGAATCGAACACAGAAGCTTCAATGAAAAAAATTAAGCAGGTTGTAATAAAGTACAATTTCGACCTTGTTGAAGCACCCGTTTCCTCTACTTCTGAAATATTTTCAGCAGCAAATTCACTGGTTGGAAAATGTGATGTGTTCTTTGCTCCAGCAGATAATACCGTGCTTTCAGGGCTTGAAGCATTTGTAAAAGTTTCTAGGACAAATAATATCCCTTTATTTGTTGGGGATGAAGGTAGTGTTGAAAAAGGAGGAATCGCTACATTCGGAGTGGATTATTATCAGTTAGGGAAAGAAACAGGAAAACTAATTGTCAGGGTTCTTGAAGGTGAAAATATTTCGGATATCCCTGTCGTAGTAAATAATTCTGGTAAATTGATAGTTAATGAAGAAGCCGTAAAATATTTCAATATTAAAATACCTGATAAGTATTATCAACAAGCAAAAATAATCAAATAGGTTATGGAATTAATAGTATTTGCTTTAACAATTGGAATTGTATATTCTCTATTAGCTCTATCGGTTGTTTTTTCCTTTAGGGTATTAGGATTTCCTGATTTAACACCTGATGGCACTTTTATCGTTGGAGCTTCTGTTGGGGGAGTAATTCTTATAAACACAAATTCGGTTGTTCTGGCTCTTATTTTGTCCTTTCTAATTGGTGTTCTTTTTGGTATGCTTACTGCTTTTCTCCATAACAGACTAAAGATTTCAAAGCTCTTATCAGGTATTCTTATAATGACAATGTTGTATTCTGTTTCGTTACGTATAATGGGGACTTCAAATTTATCTTTGATAAAGATGAAAACACTTTGGATTTCAGATTATTCTGTAAGTAGTCAATACTATAATCTGGTAATATCTTTTATTATCATAGCCATTATATTTTTGTTTCTAAATCTAATACTTAAAACCAATATGGGCTTAAAATTAAGGGCATTAGGAGATTCTGAGTCAACAGCGAAAAACATAAATTTAGATATAAAAAAATTAAATCTGATTGGCTTAGGTATCTCAAATGGGGTTGCAGGTATAGCAGGTTGTATTATAGCTCAGTATCAAGGGTTTGTTGATATAACAATGGGGACAGGTTTAGTTATTATTGGTTTAGCCTCAATAATAATCGGAGAGATTTTATTAAAGCCCCAAAATGTTTTTACACTTTTATTATCTGGTGTAGTTGGTATGATTATTTATCAGGGAATAATCACAATAGCTTTACGCCTTGGCTTACCTTCAACTGACATGAAAATTGCAACAGTAGTTATAACAATACTGTTTATTTTTATTGAGAGATTCAGGAAAAAGTCAATAGTAATTGACAGGCAAATAGGTAATCGAAATATTTGATGAATGATAAAACTTGAATTAAAAAATATTAGCTTTTCTTATCAAATTGGTCTTGACTCATATGTTCAGGTTCTTGATGATTTGTCCTTTAAAACTAAAACAGGAGAAATAGTCGGGTTAGTGGGCAAGAATGGTAGTGGAAAAACGACACTCTTAAGTTTGTTAAAAGGTGATGTAACTCCCCTTAACGGAACTAAAAATATTATTTCAACAAATGGAAATTCTGAATTAAAAAATTACTACATCCCGTTAGTTTCTCAAACAGTTGATGCTAATCTTTTCCCAGCATTAACTGTTTTCGAAAACTTTAGCATAATAAAAAGTAAACAAGAACCTTCTTTTAAACTCTTTAATTCAAAAGAAAAGTATCATTATTGTCAAATGCTTTTAGAAAAGGCAAATATGGATATTGAAAGTAAAATTAATGAGCAAATAAGATTTTTATCTGGTGGGCAAAAACAAGCAATATCAATATTATTCGCATTAGAGCAAGATTTTCCTATTTTGTTAATGGACGAGCCAACAGCATCATTAGACCCTTTTGTTTCGAAAAACATAATTGAATTAGCAAAATCAGAGATTACAAAAAGAGATGGTATACTAATTTTAGTTTCGCATAACCTCCAAGACATTATTAAATACTCGACAAAAATTATCGTACTTAAAGACGGAAAAATTACTGAATTAAATAATAGCGGAAAAATTGATGAAATCGAATTGATGAAACATATGCAATAAACCACCCTAAAGACATGCGTATTTGCAATTCGCAGAGGCGGACATTCAATGTCAAAATGTCCTTATTTTAATATTGAAATTGAATTAATGTCTAATAGTAAAAATCCCAATGAAACTAGAACATATAAAAGATTTAATACAATCCTGCAATCTTAACTTTTTAATTGGTTCGGGCACTTCAAATCCTTATTTATCAACTTTGGGAAATATCGAGATAGTTTTAACTGAAATTGAAAAACAAGAGGAGAAAAATGATTTTGATAAAATTATAAAGGCATCATTATATAAGAAATATTGTGAGGATGTTATTATCCAAAATCTTTATTCAGTTATAAATAGATATAATGATGAATATCTGGAAAAAGAAAAGAAAGGTGATGATTTAGAAGGAGATAAATATTTAGAATACGAAAGTGTATTTAACTCTTACAAAAATCTTCTGTTAAATATAAATGAGATTCTATTATTTAGAAATAACAACCTTTTGACTAAGCAAGTAAATCTATTCACAACAAACATTGATTTGTTTTTAGAAAAAACGCTAGAACAAACAAATCTTGAATTTAACGATGGATTTAAAGGAAGAGCAAAGCCAATTTACGATTTAAGCAATTTTCAAAAATCTTATTCAAAAACTAGTTCACACTACGACAATATTTCTGAAATACCTGTTTTCAATCTACTTAAAATCCATGGCTCTATTAATTGGGGTCAAAATAAGGAAGGAAAAGTGATTTTTAAAAATAGTCTTAGACATATTGTGACAATTAAGAGAGAACTAAAAAAAATATCAGACGAATTTTTTATTGAAGTTGAGGGAAATGAAAATTACGAGGATTTATATGAAAAAGCATCTGAAATTGAATTAGATGATGAAAATATCTTTGATGATTTTTTTGAAGAATATTCCAAATTAATAATGGTAAATCCAACAAAGGAAAAATTCAAAAAATCTGTGATAGATGAAGAATACTATGAATTATTAAGGATTTATGCTAATTCACTAGAAAAAGAAAATACAGTATTATTAGTAATAGGATTTTCATTTGCAGATGAGCATATTAAAAATGTTACAATTAGGGCTGCAAATTCTAATCCGACACTTCAAATTATCATTTTTCTTTACAAGGATGAGGAGATGGATGATATGTCATCAAAATTAAAAGATGTAAGGAATAATAATGTACAATTTATAACTCCTAAATTATTTGTGGAAATGAATAAAGAATCTGATGAAAAACTTAATCCTCGAAAAGAAAAATTGGTTGATAGAGTTGAGAATTTTGATTGTAAAACAATTAGTGAGGAAATTTTTGGAGAAATAAAGGGGATGGTTCGTTATCGCAATTTGACTAGATGAAAAAATTAGGAAAAAATATAACAGAAGAAATTACCCTTAAAAATTCAATTTTTAAAATTGGATATGTTTTTTCAGTAGATGGTCTTGAGGTAAAAATCAAGGTTGACAAACGAAAAAATTCATCTCACCTATTATATAAAGGAACACTTCTCAAAAATATTTCTGTTGGAGGTTATTTAAAAATAGTTAAAGGATTTATCTCTATAATCGGTAAAGTAAGTGGAGAGTACATTAAAGAGGATACACATTTTAATGTGGAATACGGCAAAGAAGAAGATAAAATAGATAGAGTCCTTAAGGTCAATTTATTCGGTTATATTGAAAATGGAAAATTTGAAAGAGGAATAAAAGAATTACCATTAATTGAAAATCAATGTTTCCTACTTGATAAAGAAGAGTTTTCAATTCTTCATGACTTTGTAAACACCAAAGATGAACCTATAAATATAGGAACACTATCATTAGAAAAGGGGCAAGAAATTAATATTGGTGTTAATAGCATATTTGCGAGTCATATTGGGATATTTGGAAATACAGGTAGTGGGAAATCATATACTCTAGCAAAACTTTATCGAGAATTATTTATGATGTTCCAAAACAACACCAAATTTAATGACAATGCCAGATTTTTATTATTCGATTTTAATGGAGAATACAATTCTGAAGATTGTATTATAAGTGATAAGAAAATTTACAACTTAACAACAAAAGAGACTAAAAATCAAGACAAATTAAAGTTTGTAGCTAGTGATTTATTAAACTTAGAATTAATTTCAATTTTAGCTAGTGCAACTGAAAAAACCCAGCAACCATTTTTGAAAAGGTCTCTGAATTTTTATAAGAATGTAATGTCTTCGGATAATGATATTGACTATTTTAAAAATGTATTAAGAAATAGATTAAAAGATATATTATTACTGCCAGATAAAGTAAAAGCAGATTTATTATTGGATTATACTTTGAATATATTACCACAAAAGATTGATGATTTTGGTAATGAATCTGATTTATTAGATGATATTGCATGGCATGGAGTAAACAAAGGATATTATTTAACTTCGAATAATTCATATGTTTTTAATCAAGACCCAAATGGTAAACAGAATATTGAAACAACAAAAATTTACAACCACATAGAAGAATTTACTTTTAGTGATAACATCATTTCAAACATTATAAATTTCATGTATCTACAATTAATACATGATGTAATTAATAATAGAGCACAAAATGAGCATGTCGCTCCAGCCATAAACAAACTTAAAGCAATTCAAAAGGATATTGATAAGATACTTGAAATTTCTAATGAAGAAACAGATTTTTGGGATGAAAATTTTTTTGCAGTGATAAATCTGAATGATGTGAATCTAAATATGAAAAAACTGATTCCATTATTAATCTCACAGAAATTATATATTGAGCACAAAAAAGAAAAAAGAAAAAATGCTTCAAAGTCTCTAAATATTATTATAGATGAAGCCCACAATATTCTTTCATATACTTCTCAAAGGGAAAGCGAAACTTGGAAAGACTATCGACTTGAAACCTTTGAAGAAATTATTAAAGAAGGGAGAAAATTTGGCGTCTTTCTTACCATAGCAAGTCAAAGACCATCAGATATATCGGCAACAATAATTTCTCAATTACACAATTACTTTATTCATAGACTTATAAATGAAAGGGATATTGAAGCGGTGGGAAGAACAATTTCCTACTTGGATAAAGTATCACATGATTCTTTACCAATATTACCTGTAGGTACTTGCATCTTAGCTGGACTTGCTGCACATATTCCTGTAGTAATTGATATCAACACGATAATTCCATTAAAGCATGAGCCTGACAATAAAACGATTAATCTACTAAGTAATTGGAAAGATAAGAAATAGACCACATCTCTTCCCTTCATTGCAACATAAGGCTAAGAAGAATTGCAAACTTGATGAATAAAAAGATTGAAAAAGAAAAACACATAATAACTACTTGATTATTTATTATGAGCATGTTTAAACCATATTTTTTTAGCTTACACAGTTATTTATCTTTGGTTGATAACCAATACAACTATGGTGGACTTTTTTAAAAATGAAAGAATAGAAATCCTATAGTGCAAAAATACATTTACAATCTAATTTGAGATATAAAACAAAGTGATACCAGCGGAAGAAATGTAAATGTACATTTCCGCATACGTTAGGCATCATTTTAAGCTGAATACATAACATTAATGATTTGACTGAAACAGAAATAGATAACAAAGCATTTCAATTCGTTGGAAATCTAAAAATTATAGAGAAAGAGAAGGAAAAAGAAAAATCCACTCGAAAAAAGCAAAAAGGTTCCATCGAACACTTACCTGTAACCGACATAAGCGAATGGATGGTTACTGATAGTCCCTCTTTTTCATCATATCATATGCCTGATTTATCCGATATTAAAATAGTAATTTCTCTAAATGAGATTGAATATGGTTTTGATGATGAGGTTTATATTGATTTTTACAGATTTACAGACAGCATTTCTAAATTACCTACTTTCCACAACAAAGTTTCAATCGACTATATTAAGCAAAAATGCTTAACATGGATTCTTAATGTTCATATTAATAAAAAAGCGGATGAAAACTTGTTAAATTTTCTTCTTCAAAAATTAGATTCAGATACCAAAACTTTAAAATTTTATTATCCAATTCTTAATTTAGATATTGAAAATTCATTTGAAATTGGACCAGTTGAATTTACTTACTTTACATCCGAATATTTTGATAAATTGTGGGAGATTCGTAAAGAAAAAGGAGACGCAAAAGAAACTTTTGATTCAATCTATAGAAGTTATCAAGGACGAGTGTTTGTTGTAGTCAAAGTATCTGCAGAAAAAGATAAGGGAAAAGAAATATCTCATGAAAAAGCATGTTTGGCAGTAGATATTTTAAAGCTACTTACTCCAACAATATTTAATCCTAACGAAAAGTGCTTAATTGATTTAGAAACAAGAATACCCTTCAAATCCGAGTATTTGACCAAAGAAATTGACCAAGAATATGAATTTGGTCTTAATGTATCTCTTAATCGTAATCCGTTTTATATTTCGAAAGAAATGTTTTCCAGTATAAGAGACAATACAATAAAATATCTTGGCAAAGCATTAAATCTTCAAAGCTCTGAAAACCGTCACAACAAGTTAATAATTGAACCAATCAAACTAATCTCCAAATCTATCAGTGAAAGCGACTTGCACCTTAGAATATCTCAACTTATTATGGTGATTGAAAGTATATTCCTTTTGGAAGAAGAAGATTTCAAGATGGAAAAGAAATGCAAAAGGAGAATGTGTGAATTTATTTATCCTACAAATGGAAAAGACAAACAAAACTTATTTAACATACTAACTGAAATGTATCAAATAAGACACAAAATGACACATAAATCAATTAGAGAATATATTGAATTGAGGAAACTAAAAGAGTTTCAAATTCATATAGTTGAGGTTATAATTAGATTATTAAAATATAGTCAAGAAATTACTTGTCAAGAAATTCTTATAAACTCTCTTGACTCAAAAATAAAAAAGAATGCCTAACAATTGTATATTGCATAGCGGGGTTTGGTGGTGCAACATCTTGAATCAGTTCTTAGTCAGATTTGAAAAACGAGTTCAGCTAAAGTCGGTATTCTTACACTAATTAATAATAAGATATAGTTCGCTTAATAACAGATTCCACTGTCCTTGTATTGATATTATTACTTCTCATGTTAAATTTTGTCTGTTCAATCCAATTGCCATATGAATCATATTTATACTCCCATTCTTTACCTTTAATTCTGCTAATTGAAGTAATTTGACCATTCGAATCCCGATAAATATTGTAACTGCCACTTTCTATCCCTGAATAGTTAGAAGCTGTGCGAACTACATCCTTGTTCACTTGTTTTCGGAAAATAACTTTGGTCAATTTCCGATTATTATATAAATAATCGAGTTCAGTTATGCTCTCCCTAATATCTGTATCCTTCCAATAATCTTCCTCAATTTTTTTTATAACTAAATTTTCATCATTGTATTCAAGAGTTATTTTCTGTCTTTTTGTACCACTATCACTGGTTATTATTTTTTTATTGCCATTGTATTCAAAATCATAATTGATATATCTATCGCCATTACCGTTGTAAACATGCTTATACTTGAGTTTCCCGTTTTCCCATGCATATTTAATTTTGTATTTCAATTTATCATTCTCCCAAGGATGACTTTTTTGTAATATATCCTTTGTTACTAAATTTCCATCCAAATCATAATAGAACGCCCATTTAAACCCTGATTCTGTATATGCCTCAATCAAATGACCAGTATTGTCATATTCGAAATTTAACTGGTCAAAACCCCATGTATTCCAGTCCAAATCAATATGAATAGCAACCATACCAGCAACTATTTTTATACTATTTTCGTCTTCAAACATATCTAAATTTAATTTCTCTAAAAATTCGTCAATTTCATCATCAAATGTTCCAGCCTTAATTGATATTCTGTTACCTAAATCATTATATTTCGTTTGATACAATAATTTATTCCCATCGTTTTGAGAATACCTTTGTACTTCAATTGTTTTAACAGCACCCTTTAGCATATCTCTTTTTAAGTCATTATTTGCCATCACTAGTGATGCGTTAACTTTTAAAAAAAATCATATAAATAATTAAATATAAACAACATACAAGCGTTCTTTGATTTTTTGATTTGAATTGACTCTTAGTTTTGTGCCTTTTTAGCGCAAGATTATGAACTCAGGAAAATATGTTTTTGCTCAACTTCTACAATTCATCAACAGATATGAGTTTGATAAATGTGTAAAGCGCTTTGATGGTGATTACCGTGTGAGGGATTTAAATTGCTGGAACCTGTTTGTACAACTTTTCTTTGGGCAATTAACATCACGCAATTCTTTACGGGATATTTGTACCTGTTTGAAGGCACATAAACCAAAGCTTTACCATTTAGGAATAAAGCAAAATGTAAATCAATCTTCTTTATCCCGGGCAAATGAGCGCCGCGATTGGAGAATTTTTGCTGAATTCGGGGAACACTTGATATCCAAAGTCAGACCTCTGTATTCAAACAATCCCATACCTAAAGTCAATATCGACAATGATGTGTTTGCACTGGACTCAACAACAATATCTTTGAGCATCAAGTTATTTAGCTGGGCACAAGGTAAATACTCACGAGGAGCTGTAAAAATCCACACTTTGCTTGATTTAAGAGGTAGTATCCCAACATTTATTCATATAACCGATGGCAAATATCACGACAGTAATGTTTTGGATATCCTACCTCCAATTCCTGAAGCAATATACCTGATGGATAAAGCATATGTCGATTTTCTGGCTTTATATAAAATCCACCAGGCAGATGCATTTTTTGTCACCAGAGCCAAGGTTAGCATGAGATATGATGTTGTTGAACGCAACTTTAATATTGACGAATCAACCGGACTCCGATCTGACAGAACAATACTCTTGAACGGTTACAAGTCAAGCAAGCTTTACCCTGAAGAACTTAGAATGGTAGAGTATTACGATGACAAAAAGGAAATCCTGCTTGTCTTCCTAACCAATAATTTTGATGTGTCTGCACTTGAAATTGCCCGATTATATCGCAACCGGTGGCAAATTGAAGTATTTTTCAAATGGATCAAGCAAAACTTGACTATCAAAACACTTTGGGGACATTCTGAAAATGCAGTGAATATCCACATCTGGGTTGCAATCTGCACATATTTAATCGTTGCAGAAGTAAAACATGCATTAAAAAGCGATTTGTCAATTTATGAAATCATGCAAATCCTTTCAATCTCTGCTTTTGATAAAACACCAATTGCAGAGCTCCTAACACAAACTCAAGTCAATCAAAATATCAAAGAACAATTAAATTTATTTAGTAATAATTTTTAACGCATCAGTAGTAATTTGCCATTATTTTATAGTAGGTTTCAGACAATGAATTGATATATTTGCTATTTGGAAATCTTTGCTTGAAGTCTTCAAATTCCGATAATGAAAAATTAGCAAGAAGTTTTTCATAAATTAATTCTTCCACTTTCGATTTTGCAATATTCACCCTGCTATCATCTGGATAATTCGTAATGAATAATTCATATGATTCTAAGTTGTTATCATTTACTGCTTGGGAATAAAGTAAATTCGGAAGGTCTTCAATAATTTTAGGTGTATATTCGGAATTTGGATACTGATTTGCGAATCCAAGATATTCCGAATACGATTTAGTAAGTGTCGAAAAAACCAATGAATCTCTCAAATGAATTGCAATTGGAATGTTTTTATTATCACTATTCAAGTATGTATCAATGTATTGATTCAAATACGGAACAGCCATATTAGCTTTGGCGTTTTCAAATGCTGATTCATATAATTTAGCCTGTATTTCTGTAACATGTTTTGATTTTGGGTAAGCATCTATAAAGTACTTATAGCTATCGGTTGAATTATTACTTTTTGCTTCATTATAAGCAGCATTCTCTTTTAATGCAACAATTTCGTCCTTATACCTACAATCTTGGCAAGCATCCAGTGCTTTTTGATATGATTTTTCGGTATTAACTTTTACAGCTTCATTGTATATGCTTTGGTAAATTAAATCATGTACCTTAACAATGCTTAGGTTGTACTTGTCAAGAAATTTATCAATCTCGGCTTTATCAGCATCAATATTTGATAATATCTCAAATGTTTCAAGTGATTTATAAGGGTTATAATTATCATAGCTATTATTCGCTAAAATAAGGCAATTAGAGATTCCCAATAAGAAGTCTTCTTCACCATTTTTCACAGCAGAACCAGAAGAAAATTTGTAATTCTCATTCGCAGCTTTTGCAATATCGCCTTTTTCAATATAACTAAACATCTTTTTGAAATTTTGAGCAAAAAGACCTTGATTTAGTACAAGTAAAAAGAATCCAAGAATTAAGTATGGTTTTAATTTTAAAGGTTTAAGGTTTAGACTCATATCAGTTCATTTTTAATATTGATTTTATAAAATACAATTGTTAGTAAAAGAAAAAGCGTGGAATCTAACTCGATTCCTGAAAGGTTCTACCAAAACCACGACAAAAACGAGAAGACCCACGCCCATACGGGGCGTTACCTTTATCGCAGTTGTCGCTAAAATTTGGTAGATTTTTCAGGCAACAATAAAGTTTACGCTAATATTTTAACTAAGGCAAATTTACAAAATATTTCTGGTATGTATTCGAAGGTAATTTGTGTAAACTAATATATATTCAACCTAATTTATTTCAGAGATTACCGATTTCTTTAATTCATCGAATTTTGAATTAATCTCCTTCAATTCCAATTCAATTTTATTAAGTATTGCATTGAGCCTTTCTTTAGGTGGAAGTTCATCAAAGTTTATTTTTTCTTCTATTTCATCAGTAAATGAAACAAATGATTTGCTTCGATTAACCAAATGCTCAAGGTGTTCAAGCATTTTTTGTTCATCTTCCTTAATCATGGCTTTAAAATCTTTCAACCATCCTTTTTTCTTTTTCAATAATTCACTATTAATGGATGTGTAAAGACTAAGTTCAAAAATATTTTCACTGTTTTCTTTCACCAGCGTTGTCCACGCTTTCCATGTGGGATTTTCAAAATCATCTCTAAAATTTCTCCAAAAAGGGTAGGTATAATCTTCTTTTTTTAGAGCATCAAGTAACTCAAGTAAAGGTTCTAATTCCGTCAATGGTTTGGTGACATTGGGAAGATGTTCCACATTCTGCCATAGCTTTAAAATTACATCAAAGCATTCTTTTTTCAGCGCTAATTCTTCATCCTTGGTCTCACAATTCTCCATGCGTTGAATTAATTCCGCAACATAATGCGACATCCACCTTCCAAGGGTATTTACACTTGGTTCAAGTTTTAATTCTTCAACAATTCTTTTACCCAATTTTATAATTTCTTCCTCTGATGGTTTTAACTTCTCCATTTGATTTAATTAGATATAGTTTAGCTTTATTTTTTCTATTTGCCCTATCAAAGTCATAATTTCGCTCTTTAAGCATACGGGAGATTGTACATTCCAAAATTAAATTCATCCCACTTTCCCTTAAAAATTCTAATAAAAAATTGCATTTAACTTTAGTAAGTGCACCCGAACTCTCAAACGAATCATAAAATTTCCTGTCATTTTCATCGCTCCAGTTTTGATATTCAAATACAATTTCTTTTTTATTATAAGCACACTTAAAGTCCTTAGTATATTTAATATTAAAGAATTTTTCAACTGCTTTGCCTAGAAGAATATAACTTCTACTTTCTCCTTTGGTGAATGGGTCGTTTTTATCTAACCCTTCATGTTCCGAACTGATTTGTGTAAGCCAACCAACTAAATTAAATTTATCTTCCTCTATTTGCAAATCATCATTCTCTAAAGGTATTCTATAGTCATAATTATCTTTTGCTGTTTGCAATGCTCTTAATAGTGATTCTGAAGTCCGTGGAGTTACGATTGCAGAGCGAACTGAAATACTTTCATAATTCTCACCAAAGTATCTTGTATATTCAGCATGAACAGGGACATAAGCTAATATTGAGTCAGATGTAAATCCTAAAACTTCATCATAATTACTTTCCTCGACATTATCTCTCCAATTCTCATCAAATGTGCTATGCTCCGCTAACCAGAATTTTCTTTCCATTGGGATAGGGTCTCTTAAATCTGCAAGCCAGAAATTTTTCCATGTCAATGATTCAGATTCCAACCATTGTTCCCATGAATCCCAAGAGTACTCAGTTTCCAATAACGGTTCTTTTTTAAGTAGTTCACCCGCTGCACAATACATACCGTGATACTCATAATACCGTTGAAGATTTTCAATTGTAGGTAAACTACCGTGTCTGTTACCTGTCAATGACCAATCTCCTTGTACATGGTCATCACCCTTTTTCCTTGTATACCCCCATTTCCCATTAATATACTTATCTGCTAAATCAGCGACATCATATTCAGATAAATTAAAACATCTTCCCAACTGGCTATACCAATACGGCAGCGTATCCATAGTGTCAAATTTAAACTTCCATTCTTTGCGTTGAGAATTGTACTTTCGCTGTTTTCGTTTTAATCTTTCTTCTTTTACAGGTTTAATCTGACTTACCAATAACTTTTGGATTACATCAATTTCATATTCTGTAAAAAGAGTTTCATTGTATTGAATTAGATTTATACAAGTTTGTTTTATGAAATACAATAACAAGACATGAGGCAAATTTTCATCTTGTGATTCTTGAAAAATTTCATCTTTAAATTGGCTTATTATAGATGGATTTTCTTTTGAAAGTCGCTCAATACATATCCACAGATATAATTTTGCTGAAATCCAAAAAAACGTGTATTCTATGTGTTGAAAGGGTGAGCAGGTTGGTTTATTTTGCTGAGCTATCAAAAATTTAAGAATTCTATAATTTCCTGAATTTACTATGCGTCTGAGAGCATGTACTGCTCGCCATCTAATTCTTTTGTCTGGATACCCTAAATTAAACCTTATGTTTTGAGCTATTACTTCATCGGGATTTTTAGAGGGGACATATTCTTCATCCCATACCCCATCTGCAAAATCATCTTTTATCTTGGAATTCCATTTTGGTAATATCCAACTAATTAAATTTTCATTTTCTTCTTTATTGAGATGGTTCTTTAAAAAAGCAATTGTTTGGTATAATGCCGTGGCTGATAACTCATCTATTTTTTCAGGTAGAATTTTAAAAATAAATGTCGCTAACTCAGAGTCTTCAATCGAAAAAATATCAGCAAATTTGCGAATTCCTTCGTAGTAAATCTCATCGTTCCAACTAAAATTTGAGAACCATATTTTTAATGCTTTTCCAAAATTTTTTTTCATCCATTGCTTAACTAATGGATGGAAATTCCAGCTTTCTAACCTTTCTTTTAATGCATCTTCAAATGCATATAAACTAATTAATTCAGGATTAATATCTATAAACGCATCTAAATGGCGAATGTAAATGCTGGGATTACAGGCATTTTTTATGTCATGCAAAAATTGAGAAATTTGAGAACGTACTAAATGATATTCATTATTTGATTTAATCTTTTTAAGAGCTGAATTGAGGCTTGATGTTGAATCAAAATTAACTTCCTTTATATCAGCATTATAGCATTTGTCTTTTTTTGTTTCATCTTTCCATATAGTCGTTTGAGATGAACCTCCATTCTCTTTTCTGTCATTTTGTAAATCTGATATGAACTGGTGATATTTTTCAAATTCCTGAACTATATCACCATCAATAAACCGTCCATTCTTAATAGCATTGTATATTGTTTTTATTGTTTCTTTTTTTTCAAAGGGTTTACAATTTATTTGTATGTCCTTTAGTACATTCTTTATAAAAATACTTTTTTGCTTTATGTCATGTAAATTGTCAAATTTCTCAATTAACAATTTTACAACCTCAACATAACTTTTCCAGTAATATATGTTTAGAGGCAACAATGAACTTCCAATTTCAGGAGAAATAAAATCTTTTTTTAAAGAGATTTCAAGAATTGACAGGATATGCTCCGTAATTTTTGCCTTGTATCTATGACTCCACCTACAAATTATTGCGAATGATGTTGGAGAGTCCAAAAATGATATTCCTTTTATTCCTTCGGTTAAAGGAAAATGGTCATAACCACTTAGACGACTTTCGCAAAATTCTACAAACCTAGCAAATTCGAAAGCCAAACGAGGACTATCTTGTGGTATTCCCAACTGAGAAAGTTTATATAAACACCTTATTTGCTCTTGCGCTTCAATATCAATTTCAGAAACAGCATCAATAGCTTTCTCAAAATAATATTTACCAACCTGATTATCTATGCTAGAGATGATTTTAGCGGAATGAATATAATAACTGACCATGTCACTTGATGTAAGTGACGAATCTTGAATTAATGAATCAACTTCATCAAGTAATTTGTAAGAGTATTGCTTTTGTTCTTTGAAACTGGATAACTTTTGCGCTATATCAATTCTTAAAGAAATATAATTTTGTTTTTTGTTCTCAAAGGACTGAATTATAGAGTTAATTATTTCTTCTCCAAAATCTAAAAATGGAACGACTTCGATAATAGTTAAAGCAAGAAAATTTAACTTGTATTGAACCCAATGGCTATCATAATATCTAAATTCCCAATCATCTTTAATCCTTCTACATATATCTTGAAACCGTGTAATTAGATTGTCTTTTTCGTAATTTAATATTACATCTGCTCTAAACTGGTAAATAGAAATGGCGTGTCTATAAAATCCATCAAATTTTCTTTTCTCCTCTTCTCTATACCTTCTTGTATCATAATCCTCTTCTTTTTTAGTTTCTTTAATTTTTTCAGGATATATGTCTTCCAAACTTAAAGGTGTATTGGTAATATTAGCAATCAATGAATATTTCTTCAAAAATAAATCAATAACGATTCTGTCATTGTCATCTCGATATGAACTTTTCATCAATGTTGGCACATGTTCAGGAAGCTGTACAGTGATATATTCAAGTATTTCTAAGACTTTCTTTGTATTTGATGGATATATACTTAAGTATAATTCACAAAATGAAAGGATGGATGGCAATATGTAAACCTTGAATTTTACTCGCTTTGATAATACAATTAAAATATCATCACAAATATCATTAAGGTTGAATGGGTAAATTTTAGCGAATTTTAGTTTGTCCAGTATTATCAGTTTCGCATAAATCGGCAATTTTAATGGTTTTAACCAATCGAGTATTTGTTCTTCTTTAGAATATTTTAAAATATCATCAATTAAATATTTCGTTGCTTGAAATATTGCCTCTTTTGGAGTCCAACCATTCAACCATTTATATGCAGCTTGCGAACCAAATACTCTTAGATATGCCTCTGTCCCATTTGCGATATCTATATTAGTTATTTGATAATGCCTGTATTCATCGGTATCTTTCTGTCTGTCTCGCCATTCCAACCATTTTGCTGCGGTTCTTAAATGCCTCTTCGCAAGTTCTATTGAATTTGATTTCCTTGAATAAATCGAAGCTAACTGATAATGAAAAGAACCAGACCAGGATTTGTTTTCAGATTGTAAATGAAGTCGTTGCAGTGACTCAGTTTCACCAAATGAAGCAACCAGTTCTGCATTCTGAATAAGTAAACTATTTAAAGCGGCATCTGTTTTTGCAGCATCAGCAGCAATAAAAGCAAGTTTAAAAAAAGTGAGGTTGTCATCTTCCTCACTACTAACTTTCATTGCTAGTTTAGTTCTTTCAATATAAACCTCTTTTTGTCTTATTGGGTCATTAGGTAGAACTTTATATTCTTCATTGAGGACAATACTTTTTAGTTTTTCGTAATATTTCGCTTCATATAGAGAAATACCAAGATTTATCGCAGCATATTCATCTTCATTTGCTTTATCCAGAAATAATTCTGCAATTTTAGGATATACTCCCTCTTTTGTTTTATACTTTTCCCTAATGTAGTTCTCAAAATCTTCATCTCTAAATGAAAGTTGATTATCATTTAAAACTAATCCATGCCAAATATCAGTAGATAAATCGCAAAGAATGCCTTCACTTAATTCTGATATCTTCCCAATATAGGCTAGTGGGACAGGACGAGGCAATGAGATAAGATTAGTAAAAAAAGCATTTACAATATCTTCACCTTTGTTTCCTAACTTTTTAACTGATTCTATAATTCTTTCCTGAATTAAATCCTCTACCTTTTTCCCATTGGGTTTCAAATAATTTATGACTTGTTCAATCCCATCTTGTTTCAATTCTAAAGCATACGTTTGGACTCTCGGAATTCCATTTGTTAGACTGTGGAAATCATTTATTTCTTCCTTTGTGCTTTCAGGAAAAAAGAATTTCAAATGTTTTTCTGTCTCCTCAATATCGAAAGGGTCTAAAGGTATGTTTATGCAGTCCTCTGGTAGGTTAAGTGATTCAACCCTATGGCTTCTTGATGTAACAATTAGTCTAAATCCATTGGTATAATTTTCATTGACTAAGTCTTGAATAAAACTTGTAGTCTTATTTTTTTGTGCTGCTGCAACACTATTATCGGCAGCATCAACAATTAAGACCAAAATAGAATTAGAGTTTCTTTCCTTTAAAATGTCAATTGCATCTTCGATTCTACTTTTGAATTCTCGGAGTAAAATATATGATTCACTTTCGTTGGATAATAAAAAAGGAGAACCAATCTTCTTCGCAATTTCATTAGAAATTTGCATCAATGCTTCCTTATGCAAATGCCTGCTGTCAGATGTATTTAGGTAAGAACCTGAACCATAACAATCAAACAATATGACTTCTGATTCTTTAGGGAAATTCTGCTTGATTAGCTGAGTGATGGTTGACTTTCCAATGCCTGCTCCACCATATAGACAAATAGGGTTGCCTCTGTCATTATTAATTATTTCATTTATCAAAGTTGTTATTTGCTTTCGCTCAACAATATTCTTTATTTTTTCAAAATTCTGAGCAACAGGGAAAAGCCTCTCTAAACTCATTTGCAGACAATGAAGAAGGTCTATTTCTGTTATTTTATTTTTTCTTAATGAAATAGCTTCAGGTAACATTTTTCGCCAAACCATCCGAAATAAAGAATCGCTTTGATTCAAATTTTGGATTCCAACATTTCTCAATGCTTCTATTATTTCAAGTTCTTGATTGTTGCTTGAACTTGTTCCACAGTCCTCAAAATCAAGCAATCTTAAAAAATCAGTAAATTCTGAAGAACTTAGTTTTGTTGCCTCATGTAGTTTTTTTAAAGCCGTTTCATTTTCAGAAAATTTATAAACGGATTTTACATATGTTCTAGATTTTTTCTTTCTTAAAAACTGCTGAATATCAATAAGTATCTGTTTTTGCTTGGGATTGATATTCCTGTTACTAACTAACTTTAGTTTTAATTTTCTTAATACTAAATCACGACCAAATTCATCCAAAAAGGTTTTATATATTTGAGAAAGTCGATGAATAACAGAACCATCTGTAGAGCCACTTTTTTTCCCTGAGTAAAGCTTTGAAAAAGTCCAGTTATCATTAACCCTTCTAGTACTGTATTTCAATTGAGATACAATAACTTTTTCTGCATCAATAAAATCCTCACTACCAAAATATTCTGCAATGTCGACACCCAGAAGTTTATTCCCATAAGGGTCTATTTTTAATGCATTTTTGGGGTCAATACCTTCGATTGTAATAGCTTTTAAACCATCTTCTTGAAAATTAAGCAAATCGAAAGTTTTCCTAATTGTCCATAGTACATGAAAGTCATCTCCTGCATTCGACTCTGGTGCTTCTGAAATTTGCTTTTGCATAGAATTTTAAAATAGTTTCTGGTTATCTTTTAATAAAATAATGGTTGGTAAAATATTATTGGATTAATTCTTAGTATTAAGTCGGACTATCTTTTGCAAAGCATATAGTCCAATTATCAACAGGATATTTTAACAACCACTTTTTTTGATTTTTCCGTGTTGAGAATTCGACATTACTTATGGTTTTGATTCGACTTTTCCATCACAAGATATACATAATTATAGTTAGACACGACTCATATTTCAAATATTGATGCTTTACTTATTGAGCGACTGTTCGAAGTAAATTTGTATTTTTCAATTTTTAGGATTATAAGGTTTACGAGCTCTAATGTACTTTTCTGTTAATCTAATTTTAGGGAAATATAACTTTATGATACTTAATGCTTCTTCCTTTTCGATTGAAAAATTATCACTTATCTTCTCAAATAGTTCCTTCGTTTTTATACCATAAAACCTATTTTTCTTAGCTCTTATCAGTTCAGAATTAATCAAACGAACTATATGATAATGATTGTCATTCTCGTAATGGTTCTTTTTTAGTTCGGTATAAAATTTAATCTCAGGGTATCTTTCTCTAATTGTTTCTTTAACAAATGCTTTACTGTGCCGATGTTGTATTGGTAGCCTTAAATCTCCTAACATATAACTGAAGAAATCTTCATTAACTATTAAATCCTTTCTATTGAGTTTATAATAATCAATAAATGAGTTTATAATTACTTTTTTTGCTGTCGCTTTTTCATGTTTCAGAATTGCATCATTATCACTTCTAATCTTTTTACTTGATAATCCTTCCTCGTCCACAGATTTACTATCTTTTATATAGCCAAGGCTCCTTAGCTTCTTTAATCCAATGTTTATCGTTCTTCTGTGTGATTTAATTCTATCAGCAAATTCCTGTTGTGATGATTCTGCAATAATAGGTTCTGTTATTAATAAGTAAAGCATTCTTACTTCGGCATAGGTCAATTCTTGACTGATTTCCATGAATTTTCTAAAGAAAAATTGTTCGTTAATAGTCCGCATAAGAGTGATATTGGTATCACAATGTAAGAATTTTTTTTAAAATCATTAGCACAAAATCAATGACTAAATTTTCCCTAACAAGAAATTATAATATGCACACACAGAGTTATTTATGCGATTATAACAATACTGGTAATAATTATTTTAAAATTTTTTGTAACAAAAAAAATATAAATCCTAATTCAAAGATTAGAGATTACAAAATATCAATTAATAACATTTTAAAAATTGAAATTATGAAAACAAATTCAAAAGAAAAACAAAGTGCAAATGCACAAGAAAAAGTAAATAATGTACGAATTTATGCGAGTGATTCTGAAATACTTGATGAAGAACTGACATTAAAAAAAGAATGTAATTACAAGTCAGACTTTAGCATGGCGAAGTGTAATCTTCAAGCCGATTTTCTTAATAAAAAGTACCTGCGAATAGAAATAATAGGAGATGTATATCACAGGAATGACAACGAGAATAGTCTATACGAATTCACTGGGATTTACACAATAAATCTGACAAAGGTTGATGACAAAAAATATATGGGTAAAGAAAATTTCAATTTGGACAGTTACTATTATGAATCGTTTAGAAGTAGTTTTTTAGATTCAGTGCTACGTTGGGGTGAGGAACATAATCTTGACTTAAAGATTAAGAAAAATAGACGACTTCCTTATAAGTCACCAAGTAAGTATTTTCCAAAAAAAGAAAGTTATATAGGTAAAAGATTAATTAAGAAACGCAGGACACAGATGACTGAAATTGAAAGGGTTATTTCGGAGCTACTGTTTTATAGTGAAAAATTTAAGCCTGAGTGGTTCTTTGAAAGGTCAGATATTAATAGGAAATATAAATTATCTGGGCAGGAGTTTGATTCTGTAATTGAATCACTAATAAATAAGAAAGTTTTAGGTAGAAATGAAGATGGTTGGTATCATTTAAATATCACGATTTAACTATCTGTATTTAACGTTAAAAATATTATCAATTAAGATGATGAATAACCACTAAAACAAAAAGCAATGGCACTAAATAAATCAAAAGGCAATATGTACAGCTTCATATCTCACACATGGAACACTATAAAAGGTGAATGTTTCCACAATTGTTCATACTGCTATATGAAACGGTGGGGTAAACAAAACCCCATCCGTTTCGATGATAAGGAACTGAAAACAGACCTTGGCAATGGTAACTTCATCTTTGTCGGTTCAAGCAACGATATGTGGGCAAGGAATATCCCTGATGACTGGATTCAGCGAATCTTAGACCACTGTTCTAAGTTTGATAACAGTTACATGTTTCAAACTAAAAATCCACAGAATATCAGGCGTGAATTAATTCCAAACTCAAGTGTTTGTGTAACTCTTGAAACCAACAGGCATTACCCTGAAATTATGAGAAATTGCCCAACACCTGAACAAAGGGTGGAGCAAATTACGCTGATTAAACATCCTCTTTATGTAACCATTGAACCCATGATGGATTTTGACCTGCCAGTGTTGGTTGAAATGCTTAAATCCTGTGAGCCAATTCAGGTTAATATCGGTGCAGATAGTGGTGGGAATGGATTACCTGAACCACCAAAAGAAAAGGTATTACAATTGGTTCATGAGTTGCAGAAATTCACAACAATTCATAACAAAGTTAATTTGAAGCGAATTCTAAATAATTGAGTCTCGGCATAATAAATTAGAGAAAGATAGTTGCAAAAAAAATAACAATAAACGATTGGTAGAACCTTAGCCAATAGAAATAATGAAGGCAAAAGAATAATAAATTTTTAAAATAATAATTATGAAAAAAATGATTTTGACACCAGATTGGGTCTTGGAGAAAATACCATTAGGGTGGAATGTAGATTTTAATGGAGTTGTAAGTGCATATACATTAAGCATAGCTGATGCAAACTTCATAGAATTAGCATTAAATACCTTAGAAATTCAATTTGAACAGGAGATGAATTATTCCGATGAAAATGATGAATTGTCAATTGAATTTTATTTTCGACTTGAAGACATTCGTAATGATTGTCCTTCTTTTTACGAATTCATGATAGATGACTTCAATAATCTTGGTTGGAATTTATCTAAAAACTAAGCTATCATGAAAGCATTAGAATCAGATTTTAAAAGATGGTTAAAAGAGAAAGGTTATGACTACGAAATTCATGCAGATGATTTCCTACTCTGGATTGAATTTCTGAAAGCACAAAGTGATTATGCCCTTGATTCAATTGATACGGTAAATCAGTTTGAAACCAAGGAAGAATTAGATGAAGCAATACGTCAGCAAGACAAAGCGATTGCTAAACTACGACATGAATACATGTTTTGGAAAATGAAGAATATGCAAAAGTATGATAGGAATGCTGGTGAAGTTGAATTATTCTATCATTTTTTAAAGTACCGAAATACTAATACCAAAATGATTTAGCACAACACTATCAATAATTGTTCTAAAAATCATAACACGCAGAAAATCAACATATCATTTATTCTTAATTAAAAACCCTAATAATGAGAAAAAAAATATCCTACGATAAAAAGTACTTATCAGATGTGCTTAATTATTCACAAGTTCCTGTTAGACAAATTTTAGCTTTAGACCTTAAACCATTTCAACAAATAATTCTTATTCACTTGTTCAGTCACTCAACTGATTGGGGTATTAGTTATAATCAAATTAGCAAGTCTTTCTTTAAAACTAAAAACCGAAATGATATTAAGAAATGCTTTGAAGCATTAGTTGAAAAAGGTTATTTAAAAGAAAGTAATAACACCTATCATATTATGCTTACGAAAATCCAAAGTGACTACATTAAATTTTCAAATAAAGCTGATAGTAAACCTAAGAATGATAGTTCTGCTAACATTGATAATAAACCTAACAATCAACCTGATAGTTCTGCTAACAATGACCTGATAGTTCCGCTATCAGGGGGTGATAGTAATATTAACAGTCCTATTGATAGTTCTACTACCAACAATAACATTAATAAAACAGATATAAAAGAAAAAGAAAAAATAAGAACATTAAGCAATAAAAGTATTGAATTGGATTTGGAGTGTGATTCGCTTCAGTCGCAAGCATCACCTTCGGTGCTTGCTCCTTCGCTTCACACTCCAAAAGAAGAAGTTGAAAAAGTAAATAAACAATCATCTTTACCAGTAAATGAAGTTGATAAGGTTACCAAGGAATTATCATCACCAATTGTTGACGAATTATCACAATCCAAAGATAATTTAGAACCAATTCCAGTTGAACCAGACAAGAGATTTTTTGAACAATTAAAAGAATATAATACTTCAATATATTTTCTGCCAAAGAATTTAGATAAGGTTAAAAATCTCTATATTGATTACTCTAAAGAATGCCCAAATAAATTCATGAAGATAAAGGACTTCGAGAAGGTTTTGATTTGTCTTATGGTTGGAACATTTGAAATGGTAAAACTAAAGGGAATTAATTTTTGTATATTATACTACCCAAATGATATTCGCCATAACTTTAAATATATACCCCAAGTCAGGAAGGATATGTTAGATTATCCAGAAGATACAATCGAACTATTAAAGAAATTCAAATTACCAGAATCAGAATTAAAAAAATAACCATATTCCAATACTCAGTTATATTGGTGTGTATAATCATCAATATTCAATAAAGGATTTGGTTCTACTTCATGAATAATTCAATTTGTAAGGCTTAACGCAATTATTCAATCTCCATGAATATTTGATTTATATCGACTTCTAAAGCATCGGCAATTTCGAAAATAGTTATAAGGGTTAAATTCCTTGGGCAATTAGATTCATATCGTACAATGGTATTTCGATGAACACCAGAATTTTCACTTAATTCCTGCTGGCTAATTCCATTATTAATTCTATACCATTTTAAAAATCCTGAAATGACTTTAAGACGTTCTTTGTTATGTTTTTGAATTTCTTTGGGTTTCATCTGATTCGTTTACCAATAAATACTTTAGCACATTAAAATGGATAATAATGAGTACATTAATGTGTCTATTGGCAGACTAAAACCGTATTTAATTGTAATTTATTGGGGAAAAACGACTTGAAAAAGTTAGGAGAATTAGGTGGTTCAACGCTGATTTATGTATTTTTCGTGAGTATAAGGTCTAAAAACAGTCCCTGCACGCATATTATCGATTCAAAATTACAAATTTTACAGAAGAATTAATTAGAATGAATTCTATATTTACTTCAAATCTTTAAAGAATTCTTCAGGTGATATTTGATGATAATCAAGCAACTGTAACAAAGAAAAAAAGTTAAAGTACAGCATTCCTTTCTCCATTAAGGCGTATTTATTCCTCGAAATTTTCATAACATCACATAATTTAAAAATGCTAAGTTGCTTTTCAGTTCTTAATTGCTTTAGTTTTTCGCCAATAGCAGAAATGAATTCCTTATGCTCAGGTAATATTTCTTTATTTGGGGAGTATTCTCTTTCAGACACCATTATTCATAAATTATCTCACTTCAAAGATAAAGTATTGCTCATAAATGTGTGCAACTGTTTTTAATTAATTATATTTGCACATAAATATGTGCAATGAAAAAACGTAGGAAATTCAAACACGAACACTTTCAACTCGATTTCGAGCCTGTAGAGGATTATATAATCATAGTTGATATTACAGACGATGCGGAGAAGACCATTAAAGATATAATAATCGTCAAGAAGCCAAAACCTGATTTGAGATTTCCAAGGAATCCATATCTAATGAATTAACGATTGGTGTAAAAATGCCTTTTGTAGTTTTCAGAACAAACCTGTATCAATTTTAGGGTATACTTCAAAGTGATACAAAATTCAAGTTCAAAATAACTGATAAACGGCAAGAATGTATTAAAAATAGGGTCACACTAAAAATGATATAATATGGAAGCAATAATCTGGTCAAGAGTAAGCAGCAAATCACAGGATAACCAAAGACAGGTATCAAACCTAAAACAGGTAGCCACAGAAAAGAATTGGACAGTAAAAAGGGTCTTTGAAGAAAAAGTAAGTGGAACAGTTAAGTCAACCGAAAGAAAGGAATTCCAAAAGATATTGGATTACACGGAGCAATACAATATCAAGTTGGTTCTTATTAGCGAAATAAGTCGAATAGGAAGAAGAGCAGTTGACGTTTTAAATGTCGTTGATACCTTTCATAAAAAGGGTATTGCGATATACATTCAACAATTCAATATGGTGTCGATGGAAAATGGCAAAGAGAATCCTATGGTCATGCTCCTGTTACAGATGATGTCCATTGGTGCGGAGATGGAGAATAATCTAAGAAAGAACAGGCAAGCTGAAGGAATTGCCCTTGCCAAGTTACAGCAGAAATATTCTGGACGTGCAACTGGTAGCAAAGCAAACAGAGAAAACCAATTAACAAAATACGCTGATGTGGTTGATTTGATTCAAAAAAGCGATTTAAGCATTAGACGTATTTCCAGCATAACAGGACGAAGCATCAATACAGTTCGTAAGGTTAAACAACTGCTGGTTGCTTGAAGATTGTTTGATGCTTCTGTGGCTACAATCTAACTGCATTATTTCCCTGTGTCCCCAGAGCAATAATCATATACTTCCATTTGGTCAGCCACTTTATCCACAACCATTTTCATACTTGATTCGTCCAGTAAAATCCATGGACATTCGTTTTTGGTCTCATTAAAATCTATCTGGATTTTCAATGATTGTTTTGAATTAATATCTACGAGAAAAATATTTAGAAAGACGTTATCGTGATAGCAGTCAATAAATTTGACCACTGAATAGGACATTCTTTCTGGGGTGAAACCAGTGATTAGTAGATAAGTTTTATCTGGGATTAACGTCTGGTCACGAATAAGGATGCATGAATGATTAACGAAGAATGAACCATCATCACTTGCAATATATTGATTGTTCAAGCCTAATATTGCTGAATCATAATTGTATTTATCTTGTAGTTTCATTGTTGGTATGTTATTATTCATAAATACTAATGTACGACAAAAGTATCCCCCCGTCCCCAAGGCACTTCCCCACAGCATATTACATGCTTCCGTGGTGCTCCAAGAGAACGAATTTAATAGATAGTTATAAGCCTAATGTTGGATTATAAAAAATTATAATTTTTTGTAATTCTAATGCCAAGAGTTATTACGTTATTATACTTCCAGAAAAAAAATCCAAAAATTAAAATCAGTGTTTGGATATTCCTATTTCCAAATTTTTTACAAAAAATCTGAGGTTATATAGAAAAGTGTTTTTAATCGATTGGCTAAAAAAATCTGAATATAAAAATGCGTCTTCGGGATAGAAAGTCTTAAAAATTTTGGCTAAAAAAATTAAGAAATTATTTTTCAGTAATCACCAACTTAAATTGAAAAATACGGTCTTCAGCAGCAATTTATTGGATATATGAGCCAGACCTTACACTATTGCTTTGTGGCTTTTCAAAAAATTTTCTACTTTTAAGGAAATAAACAAATGTCAACATGCCTGACCGAAATCCACTCTGCGCTACAACCTTGACATATCTTATTTTTAGAAGCAAGAAACAGGCTTCTGTATATTGTTGCCCTTGTTTGCAAGGCATTCGCTGGAACAGGTTATATTCTGCATTAAATGCAAAATTTCTTATGTCATGAATCGATAAAAGACAATCGAGATTTACAACAACCGAAGTCAAATATCTCTTGCAAAAAGAAAAAGCCCAATTGATGCAATATTGGCTGATAAGCAATAGAAAATGAACAACTTAATTATCTTGAACAAATGAGAATAACACAAAAAAGAATCCTAAAATGGAAAAAAGAAGGTAACGTTGAGAAACTTCTTATTGCATTAAAAGATGTAATGTACAACAACAGAATATTAGCAGCAGAGGCTTTAGCAGATTTTGAAGAAAATAATGTTGCAGATGCATTAGTCGAAGCAACAAATGATAAAGTCCCAACGGTTGTTAATGCAGCAGTCAAATCTCTTGAAAACTTTACTTTGAGCGAAAGCCAAACTGAAATCCTAAAAAAATATAGTATTGCAAAAAAAGAAGCCGATGAGGAAAAGAAAAACATTGAAATAAAGCGATTCGCACTTGAAGTAGAAAAATTTAGCAATTCAGATTTGATTGTTAAATCTGAAGATTCAGACAACATCAAAATTAAAGAAGCATGTCATAAAGAAATTGAAATAAGAGGTGGTATCTCATATTTAAAGAATAAAATAATAAAAGATTATCAAACAGAAATTTCGAAATATTTCAATAGAGATTTAATCAAGTTTTACAATAACACAGAGAAACTTTACAATGATAGTTTTCAAAAATTATTAGCTAAAGAAATTGATGCAAGAGGAGGATTTGACAAAGTCGAGTTAGAAGCAATTAGAGAAATTGTAAAGTCATTTCAAGCCCATTATAAGGCACTATCATATTTTTTTAGGTTTTTTGATAAAATTAAACCAAGCAGTATACAAAGAGTGAAGTCACAGTTAGGCGAATCTGATATTAAAGGTGAACCACTTATGACGGCAAGTAATAGTATTGGTGGTCCCCTTTTACTTTTAACAGACAGTACTATCTACATTGTTGGGAAAAAACTAAATAAGAAAGGTATTAATTCAATTGCTCTAAGAGACTTAAAAGAGGTTACAGGAAAAGATAATGCCAGTATGCTTAACACAGACATTACGTATATGTTTAATGGAAAATACAAGTTTGATGTTGCTGTTGATGAATCTATATTCCAAGAGAAATTCCCAAAACATGAACTATTTTTCTTCTTTAAAACAATAAAAAATCATATAGGTAAAAAAGGAGTTTAAAAATGATATTATGCGACATAGTAATAAATACGTATACTAACAAATAAGTCAATGAAAAAAAAAGAAAAACTATTATTCGATGCAATTGAAAGCAACAATATTAACGATGTTAAAAAAGCATTAAAAAAAGGATTTCTAAGTAAACCTGTAAATTTAAATACATTTAACTCTGATGGTATGGCTCCCATTCATTTAGCAATAAAAAAAGGAGCAATAGAAATTACGGAATTCTTAATAAAAAATGGTGCAGATGTAAATTTAAAAAACAAATATAAAAGAACCCCTTTAATGCTGGCTGGAATTAATGGTCATGTTAAATTGATGAAACTTCTAATAAATAATAATGCCAACATTAATGAAACTACAGACGAAGGAGAAACTGTACTCCATCTTTCTAATCTTGAAATTCTTCCCGTAAAAATATTATTAGATTTAGGAATGAATGTAAACATTAAGGATAATTATGGTAGAACTGCATTAATAGGCGCAAGTAATAAAACTGTAATTCAAATGCTTGTAGATAAAGGAGCAGATATAAACATAAAAAGTAATAAAGGGGTGACGCCTTTAATGTACGCTACTGAGTATTTTAAAGGAGTAGGTATTGTAGAATTATTGCTGTCATTAGGAGCAAATCCTAATATAAGAAATAATGAGGGAAAAACAGCCATAATGCTGACTACAAACAAAAAAGACTTGATGTCACTATTAATACATGGAGCTGATTTTTCGATGAAAGATAATCAAGACAATAGTGTTGAAAGATACTTAGATAAACATAGTGATTTAAAAACAATTATTGATTCGTACAAAAAAATATCTAATAAGCAATACACTAAGGACAATCCCCAAAGTGTTTTATTTGATTCAATTTCATGGAATCAAATAAATCTTTTTAACTCATTAATTAATGATGGTATAGATGTTAATACAAGTTTTAATAATAATTCTATACTTCAATTTGCATTAATGGAACGCAAACCTGAGTTTGCAAAAATATTGATTGAAAAAGGAGCAAATGTAAACAAAGAAGATTTTTTTACGGCTATAAGAAATGGATATTCTGAAATTGTTGAGATAATGCTACAAAAGGGAATGAATCCGAATAGTGTGGATTTTGGCAATTATGACCGTCCTGCTTTGTTTATGCCTGCATATTACTATTCATTGGGTTTGAATTCACTTAATGCCTGTAAAGAAATCATGATTAGCTTAATTAATCATGGAGCCGACATAAATAAGACTGAAAAATTAAACGGATTTACCCCCCTTTTCCAAACAGTTGATGCAAAACTTTTTCCACTTACAAAGATTTTGTTAGAAAATGGTGCTGATGTTAATATAAAAAGTTTCTCTGGTGATACTCCTCTTTTGATATCTATCCAAACAGCAAATATAACAATGGTTCAATTATTAATTGATAATGGCGCTGATATTTCAATTGAAAATAATGATGGTTTAAATGCACTTAATCTTAGCGACAAGCTACTCGTGGGATGGTGGGATGGAAAAACACCTGAACTTCATCAAAACTATAAGCAGATATTTGAGTATATAAAGAATCTTTAAATTCTAATTTACAGGTTAAAACTAACGTACCTCTTATTCATAGTATTTATTTGATGCACATGGCTAAATCAAAAAACGCATGGTAAAAAATCTATATATAATGCTGGGTTCAGCGGGTAATTCAACCGCAGTTCTTCGTTGTAATAACGCCAATTCGTCTTTGACGATTTGGCTATAAAAATATGAATAAACGAGATACAGAATAGTAATTTTAGTTTTTGGGTCTTTTAAACTTCAATATAATTTGTTACTTGAAATAATAACAAGAAAACCAGATTTAAGAATACAAAAAAAAGTTACATAAGTGCAACTAATTTCATGATTTATAACAGATAAGGACAAACCTATATACGATGGAATTTTAATAAGAAAGGTTAAAGTATTACTTAATGGAAGAATTATAAATGACTGATATAATAACAAAAATATAAAAAATGGCAGCAAATGAATTTATAAAATGTAACGACTGTAATTATAAAGAAAACGTTGAAAACATAACGAAATACATAAAAGAAAAACATCCTTGGATGGCTGATAATATAGTGATGAATATTTCTGAATGTCCCAGATGTGGTTCTAAAAATATTCAAAGGGTTACTGATACTTTACAATCTAAATATATCAAAATTAGCGAACAGAAATTAAAGAAAATTTTTAAGGAAGTTTTGGATAAATCGGGAAGAAAACTTCATAAATTGGAGAATAGTGAATCAACAGTATTATATGTTTTTCAAGATGTACTTTATTGGAATGGCTTTTGGGGATTCAATAATTATACTGGTGTATTTAAAATTTTTACTGATAGTATCTCCTTCCAAACAAGTAGTAAAAATTATAAAAAAATCAACTTTGAATTAGGATATGATAAAATTAAGGATATTAAGATTGACTCTATGTCTATAAAGATATTTACTGAGGACAAAAAATATAAGTTTGCGACAGCATTTTTTTTGAAACGGGTAAAAATTAGACCACAAGAGAAAAAAAGATTATCTGAATTGACAGAACAGGAAAAAATAGATATTGCTACTGAATATAATAATATTACTGAAGCATTGAAAAGCATTATGACTAAAGGGATTGAAAACTATAATAATCAAAAAGATGGATATTCTCTTAGGGAGACAATGTTAGGGATAAAAAGTGGATATGAGGATACAGCAACAGCAATTTGTGAAAAGTATAATATTACAATAGACACGCTAAACACTATATTAAAGAATAAAAAGAAAGAAGAAATTGCTGTAAAAAAGACTAAGCAAGCAGCTTTTGTTGAAAACAAGAAAGAAGAAAAAATAATTAAATTCAGTTTAGATTTGACTGAATGTACAGACTTATATAATAGCATTGCTAAGAAATGGGATAAAAACTATGAATGGCATAGAAATATGTTTGATGAACGGTATCCCAAAACAATAATTGGTAATGTATTAGAATACATAAATCAAACAAATGAAGTAGTAAAAATAAGGGAGGAACATAAGGAGCTCTTAAAATCTTTTTTAGAAGAACAAACAAAAAAATCTGATATTCATTACGTAGGTAATTTAAAAGAGTCAATGACATTCTTATATGAGAATATAATAGATTTTATTAATCTTGGGAAAGATGCAGGTTATGATGCAGGGCAACCAATGTATATTACGGTTGAATATTCTGGCTTAAAGCGATTTAATTTAGGGGGTTGGGGGGTTGGAACATTAGAAGCACCATTTACCCCCACACGTCTGGAATATAATCTTGGAGTACGTTCTAATTGTTATATCTATAAAATCGACAATGATGAATTTCTAATTTTTGATTATATGAACAAAAAATCATTTGATATACTTGATAATGCTGAACAAAAAATAAGGCGAGGCATATCACCAATTTCATGATTACTTCTTGCCTTAACATTAGAATACGTTTGGTAACAAATTATATATGGCAGACAGGGATTCGAAAAAATCTCATTAAGAGTTAATTTATTTTGAAATCACCAACTTAAATTGAAAAATACTGTCTTCAGTAGCAATGCGTAAAAAGTATAAGCCAGACCTTATGCCAATCGTTGATAATTTGTAATTACCAATAATATCGAAACTAATTATTTCGTCACCGCTTAAATTATATAATGTTCCAATGGCTGGCTTATTGTTAAACAATTCAATATTCACATAATCTCTGGCTGGATTTGGATAAATCTTAATTTGTGGTTCGTTAATTACATGCGCTGATGTTACAGTCCATATTTCATTCACATATTCAGGATGGTCTATAAATGGATTTCTATTTCCTTGAAAAGAATAAACAACATTATTCCTATTGATTTCAAAACTATCCACAGGGTCTTGTGAATTCCATTCTATAAGGGTTGATAGTTTCCCCATATAACCTTTTCCCGTTTCATTTAAATCATATGTATTTACAGCATCAACAAGTTCTAAATCTGGCTCACCGTTCTCTCCTTCATACCTCACAGCCATATAAAACAGTATCCTTGCCACATCTCCTTTTACTGCATCTCTGGGTTGCCAACTATCTGCATCGGAATAACATTCTGTCGCACCATCTCCATCAATATAGAGTGAACCACCGTTATCGAAGTCCTTATTATTTCTTGCACTATTGACTGTAATATCAGCAGGTCTGAGATGATGGGCATCTGTTCCTGCACCCATTGTCGTACCAAAGTCACCATGTGATTTTGCCCAAACATGTTCTCTTGACCAACCACTCCCGTTATTATATTCTTGTGCAGCATTAACAGACCACCCAGTGTAGAATAGAATTACATTTTCTGGATTTGCTGTGTCTTTGTCAGTTTCTTTCAAAATATCCCATACATCAGTTGATGAAGATGTGTATGGGTATTCTGTGTGGTTCTTAATGATATTATGTAGTGCTGTTTTCAATTGTTCGCCAGATAGACCGTTTGCTGAATTGTAATAGCCAGATGGAATCTGTGCTGTAACCAGCATGACAGAGAAAAGTAAGAAAAATGATGAAAGGCATTTAAGTTGCATTTTTTTACTTATTGTTCAAGTGGTTCATGCTACTAATATATAAATCCAGCTTCTTTTCATCGTTCATCTGCTCAATTTTTTCAACTGTATTACTGTTTCGAAAGTACCAAAATTCGTAAAACACATCTTCCATTATATATAGCTTGATATTATAGTTGTAATAATGTCTTTCCCCAATGTATTTAACATTTTTAGCGATTATATCGTATTTTTGATTTATACATTTGTTGGTATGTTTATTCAAGTAATTCAAGTTTTTTATTTTCCAGATTTATCTTGGGTGTCCTTCCCATCATATTGTTTTTTGCGAACTTTCTTTTTTCTATTAAATCTACTTTTCTTTAGTTCTTTAAAGTATTGTATTTTATCATATTTGTGTGTAGTAAAGATTCCTTCAATATCTGGAATTTTCATTAAAGTATCAAAGTCAAACGATATAGAATTTGATTCATTGGGTATAGGATAATCAACAATATTGGTAATTTTCAAATCTTCAAGTTTGTGTTTTTTTGTTAATCGGACAAAATCGAAAAGTGGTATATAGTCAGGTAGGTTTTCCCCAATTCCTTTTTCTTTTAATGCGTCTGTGCTTGTATGCTCAATCACTGATTCAGGATTTTTAATGGCATAAAATATTTTTTTTGCATTATCATACCTAAAATATTTTGCATAAGTCAACTTAAAAGAATTATCCTTTTTTGATGCTGAATTGAATAAGATACACTCTGTGGTATTAGTTTTGTAATAATTGATTAAAACAACGGTTTTAAATAAATCCACTTTGTGAAACGTAATATCTTTAATCAAAACTTTCATAATTGCTTTCATTTGATTTCTATCAACGATTGCATTTATGTTTTCAATTCGCTTCCCCATTGATTGATATTCTTGTTTTCTCTTTTCGTACAAATTTATCTCTGATTGAATTAAAGCAATCTCTCGATTATATTGGTCTCTTTCATTTCGGTTTTTAGAAATCTCTTTCTTATATTCATCAGGTGTACAACCACCATTTTTAAACATGAAGTTTAATCTACTTCGTTGTTTTTCAATATCTTCAGAAAGATTATGATATCGTTCAATTTGCTTATTCAAATCATCAATTTTCGTTTTGTACTCCAATTTTTCATCATCAAAGCCTTCAATTTTCCATTTACTAAGCCAATATTTTGTCCTCTCCCAAATAATACCATCCATATTTGAAATTGAAATGTTGCCACCATTACAAGAAGTGTTTTTATTAGTTTTATTACTACCTGAATTCTTCGGACATATATAAGCATCATCAGTTTGTTTCCCTACATAATATTCCATACAATAGGAACATTTTAATAAACCACGAAGGAGATAAACGTGTTTCCTTCCTTTGTCTGCTTTAGTTTTATTCTGATTGACCAGACTGTTTACATTATAGAACTGCTGCTCACTGATAATTGCAGGGGTTGGTCTTTTCCCTAATTTTACGTCCTTAAACCCAATATAGGATGTGTTTCTTAATAACCTTGCAAGTGTATGTGTATTTGATACTATTTTCGGATATCCTTTTGATTTACAAATCCTGCAAATCTTCGAACAAACCAATCCCTTTTCATATAACTCAAAAACCTCTTTGACAATATCAGCTTCACTTACATCTAGACCATCAATCTTTTCATCATTAATAATGTATATATTGTTTGAATCCAGTTTATAACCAAAAGGTATTTTACCGCCATTATATTTGCCAATAGATTCATTTAAAAGTTTTTTAGACCTAAATCGTTCTTTCATTAATGTTGCTTCATACTCCCCATACCATCCCATCACAGAAATCATCATACTTGTAGTAGTTTCTACTTGACCCTTTTCATCAAGAAGCCATTTGTTCTGATTACTGAAGTATACATTGATGTTGTGGGTTTTAAAGAACTCTACAAGATTGAGAAGGACAACATGTTTTCGGGCAAGGCGAGAAATCTCCCAGATTAAAACTTTTTTTATTCCATTTTCAACACAGTAGTTCATAAGGTTTTTTAAACCATGTCTTTCGCTTTCATCCTTAAAACCACTTAATTTATCTTCAAATATTCCATTTTTTGGAACAATTAATTTAGCACTTAATGCAAATTGTTTCAAGTCAGTAATTTGACGTTCATAATCCTGAATATCACTACTTACCCTTACATATAATACGCACTTATTCTCCATTTGCTTTACAACTTTAATCAAATTTATGGAAATAAGACCAGATATCCTAAATATAACCTTATGTAATTTCTTTATCGCACAACGGAGTACTTTTTCTGGATGAATTACCGGAATTTAAAAGAACCGTTCTGGAGGTAATGCGACAGCCGCTGGAGGATAGAAATATAACCATTTCAAGAGCAAAGTTCTCCGTAGAATATCCCGCAAGTTTTATGTTGGTTGCCTCTATGAATCCCTGCCCTTGTGGATACTACAACCACCCGACAAAGGATTGTGTATGTGCACCGGGTGTGGTTCAGAAATACCTCAATAAAATCTCAGGCCCTCTGCTCGACAGGATTGATATTCATCTTGAAGTTGTGCCGGTTCCTTTCAAAAAACTGTCTGAGCTGGAATCATCGGAAAGTAGCGAACAGGTGCGCGAAAGAGTTTTACAGGCCCGAAAAATTCAGGAAGAACGTTTTGCTGAACACAAAGGGATTTATGCCAATGCACAAATGAATTCAAAACTCATCAGAAAATATGTACAACTTGATGAAGCCGGCAATGAACTCATAAAAAATGCCATGGACAGACTTGGACTTTCAGCCCGTGCTTACGACCGGATTTTAAAAGTGGCCCGGACCATTGCAGATCTGGAAAACGAAGAAAACGTGCAATCTCATCATCTTTCCGAAGCCATACATTACCGGAGTCTCGACAGGGAAAACTGGGGCGGTTAAAACCTAAGGAGTATCTATTTTAAAGCCTATCTATCCTTTAATTCCCAAACCGCGGGTTGACTACATTGTTATAAATTGAACCAAAAGTGTAAGAAAAACCAAATCTAAATGAATAAGAGTAAGTAGTTTGTTGTTGTCTTCGACGCGTTAAAATTTCTTCAGGTGATAAATCTCCTTTGGGTAAATTAATTTGGTCATGTATTATTGAATAGTTCCCATATAAATTCACGGACAAACCTTTTACAATCCGGAATCTTAAATTACCATAAAAGTAAATATTGTTTAATGACCAGTCATGCAGATAATTCCGATAACGAAAGGAAACGTTTACGGAACCCCATTTTTGAATAACTTCATAAGCAGACATAAGGGAATGAACATATAAATCTTCACTCAATTTAAAATAGGTGGTTGTATCAGCATAGTTTGCATGGTTATATCCAATCTGATATAAAATACGCAGTTGTCTGCGTGTGGACTGAGAATATGGAAATAGATCATATTCAATACCCGGCATTACAGAAAACAATCCAGTGTAATTGCTATAAGTGGAAGAGCTAATCCCCGCAGAACCACCATACGACCAATGATCCGAAATACTCCTGACTACTCTTGCACTGAGTCCGCTGGATTTATCTCTAGCTGTATAAGCCAGCGCTTTTGAGTCATATTTTGTTATGCTATTACTCAAATCTGCCTCCAGTTCGATTTTCCAATCCTCTGTAACATGATTTGCCGAAAAATATCCTGAATAATCCTTTGACTTTAAAGTTTTTTGTCCACTCATATAGGTGTTCAAAGAAGCATCAAAAACCCAGTTGTTCCACTTGTCGCTTGATACAATTTCACTTATAGGCTCCGTGAAACTAATCTTTATATATTGAGATAATGGAGTTTTCGCAATGTAGCGCATCAAACCCATCTTTAAACAATCAACCCTTTTTTGCCGCACTTCATCCGACGTATCATCAAAAGTTGTAACACAGGAAAGGGTATCAATCATACCTTCAAATTCATTTTGCCCGGTCAAAAAATACGTGTATTCAATTCCTCCTGAGCCGGTTTGCTGATAAGTACGAATGATATATACCCCTGCATCTTTTATGTCACGAACATAATTCACAAAAGGAATTTGTTTTTTCACATAGTCATCAGCATTCTGATAATACACATTAAGGGCATCTTTTCTGAGAGAATCTGATTTTGTTTCTGTTTCCTGGGAAAATGAAGTCATCGCAAAAAGTATTGCAATTACAAATATTAAAATTTGTTTCATGGTAATTAGGTATGAGTATGTTATTTATTGGTTTTTTATTTAACGTTTGCAACGCTCAAAAATTATACCAACAAAAATTATATTAAATAACGAGGGTCGTTGTCATATTATTTGGACTTATCCACCATTAAAAAAAGGTTTAAATTATTTATTTTTCTAATTTCATGATTAATAATCAAAAAAGACAACCATCGATGAAAAAACTCATTCTGACCGCCGGATTATTTATTTCTTTTGTATTAGGCTACACTCAAAATAGGGTTCATCTAAACTCAATCGGATTTCTTCCAAACTTAAAAAAAGTTGCAACAATTCCTCACGAATGTTCTGAATTTCAAATCATAGACTCAAGTGGAAAAGTCGTTCTTTCCGGAAAAACTACAGGCCCGAGATACCAGGAGGATGTGGATCAGGAAGTCTGGCAGGCTGATTTTTCATCGTTTACAAAACCCGGTGAATACCAGGTCGAAGTTCCAGGAGTTGGGAAATCCGTAAAATTCAAAATTGCGGAAGATGTATTCAATTTTGCAGCAAAAACAAGTATCCGGGGCTTTTACCTTTGGCGCTGTGGAATGACTGTTGAAGGAAATTTTGACGAAAACTATTATCATCAGGAAGCGTGTCATTTGGAAGATGCCTATGAGGATTATATTGGAAATAAAGATTCTCAGCGCGATGGAACAGGTGGCTGGCACGATGCTGGTGATTATGGGAAATACGTGGTGAACGCTGGAGTAACCCTTGGTGTACTTTTTATGGGATGGGATCATTTTCAGTCAAAAATAGAAACCATGAATCTTGAAATTCCGGAAACTGCACCTGGATTTCCCGATTATCTGCAGGAGCTAAAATGGGAAACCGACTGGATACTCAAAATGCAATATCCCGATGGCTCAGGAAAAGTTTCACACAAATTAACCCGCACCAACTTTTCACCTTTTATTATGGCTAATAAAGATTTGGAGAAACGATACTTTACTGAATGGAGTTCAGCAGCCACTGCCGATTTTGTCGCAGTAATGGCTATGGCAGCACGATACTTTAAACCTTATGATGCCGAATATGCAAAAAAATGCCTCGATGCGGCGTGGATGAGTTATCGTTTTTTGTTAAAAAATCCAGCACACAAACGTTTTGTTCAGGGTGATTTTCAAACCGGCGGATACCAAACCAACGATGTAGACGACAGACTTTGGGCAGCAGCTGAGATGTGGGAAACTACCGGAGATAAAACCTGTCTGGAAGATTTTGAGCAGCGAGCAACTGAGATGAACTATACGATTGAAGAAAACTGGGATTGGAGCAGTGTCTCAAATCTGGGAATGTTTACCTACGCACTTTCATCGCATACAGGGAAAAATACGGAAGTTGAAAAAGCAATTAAAAACAACATCATTGCCAATGCCGATGCGCTGGTTGAAAAAGCAAATAACGACGTATACTCACGACCACTTGCCGGAAGGTACTACTGGGGTTGTAATGGCACAGTTGCCCGCCAAACTGTAAACCTGCAGGTGGCCAATAAAATTCAACCTAAAAAAGAATATATCGAGGCAGCACTTTCAGCAGTCAACCATATTTTAGGAAATAACTTTTACAATAGGTCTTACGTAACCGGATTAGGAATCAATCCGCCAATGCATCCGCACGATAGACGCTCGGGAGCTGATAATATTGAGGCGCCCTGGCCCGGTTATCTTGTCGGTGGTGGTCATTCCGCAACCGATTGGGTGGATGAACAGAAATCTTACAGTCATAACGAAATAGCCATAAACTGGCAAGGAGCCTTGGTTTACGCTTTGATGGGATTTATCAAATAAGCATTGACTGGAAAAGTCGAAGATTTTATGATTTTTTTAAGTCACTAATTAATTTTGTAATTTTAAAAGAAAAACTGAACCTATGAAAAATCAAAAAAAATACCCGATTTCACGAAGAAATTTTATAAAAGTATCAGCTGCATCAACTGCTGCTGTTTCCACAATGTCGTTGGGAAGTTGTAAAGTTGAAAATGTTCCTGCCCCTATGAAACGTAAATTTGGAAGTTTCGATTTCCAGGTGACTTCCATTGGATTGGGAGGACAGGCGTCACTGCAGTGGACTCCCGAAGATGTAGATCCGGTTCCGATAATTTTAAAGGCTTTTGAATTGGGAATCAATTATTTTGATACTTCAAATGTGTATGACGGAAGTCAAAGAAACTACAACAAGGCTTTTCAAAAACTGAATCTTATCCCGGGGGAAGAAGGTTACAACGAAGAATTACGCAAATCGATTTGGCTTACTACAAAATCGGCCATGAGATACGGAAACAGGGGCGAAGCGAGAGACCGCAGTAAAATAGGATTTTCAAATAATCCGCAGGCAGAATGTGTTGTTGATGATTTAAAACGATCGATGACTCAAATTTTTGGAGATGGAAATGGCTCTTATCCTGAAGGAGCATATCTTGACATGGTTCTTTGTCACGCTCTTGGAAATACACAGGAGGTTGATACACTTTACCTTGGACTGGAAACACCACTGGACCAAAACGAAGATTTGGGGGCTCTGGTTGTACTTCGTGATTTTCGCGACGGCACGAACCTGACCGGCATGAATCCAAAAAATGAAAAACTAATCAAACATATCGGATTTTCAGGACACGCCAATCCGCCGGCTATGATGGACATGATTCAACGTGACAAATATGGTCTTCTGGAAGGGATGCTGGTAGCCATTAATGCCAACGACAAGACAAAAATGAACATGCAAAACAATGTAATTCCGGTAGCTGCAGCCAAAGGAATGGGTGTAATTGGAATGAAAGCTTTTGCCGATGCCGCCATGTACCACAAAGAGCCAACCTGGTCGCAGACTCCTGCTGATGTTTTTAGAAAAGTTGGCACACCTGAATTACCGAGTCGTCCGTTAATTGAGTATTCTCTCACAACACCCGGGGTTAACACACTGATAATCGGGATTGGACAAATTGATGAAGACCCGATGAAATGTCAGTTGATACAGAATTTTTACGCTGCGCAAATTGAGCCGGATGGTTTGACAGCCGAAGAACGCAAAAAAATTGAAGAGACAGCCTCTCAGTTAAAACCACGCAGTAATTATTTTCAGGAAGTAGCTAAATCAGGATTATCGGCACCACGCGATATCCAAAAGATAGATAACAAGATTACCTGGCAAACAGCTTATGCAGGAGATGAACCAATTTCTCATTATGAAATTATGGTTGACGGACAAATGGCTGGAAAAGTTGAACATAAGCCACAGACATTAAAGGATAGACCTTTTGTTTTTGACCTGGATAACGCAGGCTCTCAAATAGTCGTAGTTACAGTAGATAAGGCGGATAACCGGGCTGAAGCGGCTTTAGCTTAACTCTTATTTTAGAAAAAATTAATAAGCTCCGATGAACTAATTATTGTTTTTATGGTTCAACTGTAAAACAAAAATTAACAATATGGCAGACAGACTATCTGACCCCATCGGAAGATTAATGGGACTTCGTTATAAATCGCATCCCTGGCACGGAGTTTTTATCGGGAAAGACGCACCTGAAGAATTAACAGCGTTTATTGAAGTCGTTTCTACAGATACTGTGAAATACGAAATCGACAAGGAAAGCGGATATCTCAGAATTGACCGTCCGCAAAAATTCTCAAATGTAGTTCCGGCGTTGTATGGCTTTATTCCTCAAACCTACTGTGGAGAAAAAGTTGGCGAATATTGCAATATGAAAACAGGTCGGAAAAATATTAAAGGAGATGGCGACCCGATTGACATTTGTGTTCTTACCGAAAAAACACTTGCACATGGCGATTTACTCGTAAATGCACGCCCGATTGGTGGATTTAGAATGATTGACGGAGATCAGGCCGATGACAAAATTATTGCCGTTCTCAGAAACGACACGGTTTACGGGCACTTTAAAAATATTGATGAGGTTCCGAAAATTGTAATTCAGAGACTGGAGCATTACTTTTTAACTTACAAAGACATGCCTGCTCAGGACAGCAATACAGAAATTACCGCAACTTACGGTGTAGATGAGGCATATGAGGTAATAAAACGTTCCATTCACGATTACAATATAAAATTTGATAATTTAGGAAAATTGCTTTCCTGAAGTTTCAATTCTTGTAGTAGGTTCGGGAAGTTATTCTTTCCCCGAGGTTTCTCCCGCTTTTTTTAGCGACTGAATTGCAGCTATCGGACCTAGCAATTCATGAAATATTGCACTGCCCATAACAACTGCAAGCAAGGTATCCGAAATTGTGGAGAAATCAGGATTTTTGGAAATCAGCAATGCCAGACCAATTACAATCCCTCCCTGTGGAATCAAACCGCCCCCGGTATATTTTTGTACTTCTTTTGGAGCATGCGCCCAAATAGCACCCAAACGGGCACCAAAATATTTTCCTGAAATTCTAAGAATTACAAAAACGCCAATAAGCAAGGCTGCATCTGGAATAGCAGAAATATCAAGATGAAGACCCGAGAGAATAAAAAACAGAAGTAAAATAAGTGCTTCAGTATATCGCTCTACAATTTTAAAAAGCATATCACTTTGCTTATTAAAATTTGCTATAAAAGCTCCAAGTGCCATAGATGCCAGCAATTCATCCAGGTTTAAAAATCCTGAAATTCCAAAAGTTAAAATAATTACTGCTGCAAGTAAAACAATCCATTGTCCTTCATCTTCCACTTTAAAAAAACGTGACAATACCCCCGTTATCCATCCTAAAATTCCTCCTGCCAAAATAGCTCCCACAATTTTATAAATCGCCAGTAATATTGAATTTCCGATATTGGCATCACTACTTCCAGCAATAATTGCTGCAACTGCGACCGAAACGCTAAACAGAAAAACCCCCATAGCGTCGTCCAATGCCGCCACAGCCATGATTGTATCGGAAACTTTACCTTTTGCCTTATATTGATGCATCACAGCTATTGTTGCCGACGGGTCAGTCGGACTTGCCAGTGGTGCAATCAGTAAGGCAAGAATAAGCAACCAGTGAGCTTTAATTGAAAAAATTCCGGGTGAAAAATATCCTGCCAGACTTATTAAGACCAAAACAAGAAAAAACGGTAACAAACTCTCCAGCAAAAGTATGCGGATAAGTACTGAACCATAATTTTTAAGTTTACTCCATTTGAGCGTTCCACCAACTTCAAATGCAATAAATGCCAAACTCACGTCAATGAGCGGCTCTGTTTGGGGCAGCATACTTTCTTCGAGAAATCCAAAAGAATAGGGGCTAAAAACAATTCCTGTTGCTATATATCCTATTATCCTGGGCAATCCAATCTTTGAAGCCAGATAACCCAGGGAATAACCAACTATTAATAGAAGCCCTATTACTAAAAGAATATTCATTCCATATTTTTTCTTTCCAGATTTAGATAAGAATAATTAAAGTTATTTTTTTCATCGTAAAATTCCTCACGCGAAGTTTCATTCCATTCAGAATAATCGATTTCGGGAAAATAAACATCGGCATCAAACGGTTTATGCACCAGCGTCAGATACAATTTCCCGGCAAGCGGGTAAAATTGTCGGTATACCATACCACCTCCTATTATAAAAGCCTCAGTTTCATTTTTTACTTTTTTAATGGCTTCTTCGATAGAAAAAACCACTTCGCAACCGGGAAACACATCGTCTTTTTTATCGGTTATTATTATGTGCCGACGATTTGGTAATGGCCATTTGGGAAGTGAAAGTAACGTATTACGTCCCATGATTAAACTGTGCCCGGAGGTAATTTCCTTGAAACGTTTTAAATCGTTAGGCAAATGAAAGAGCAGATCATTGTTCTTACCTATTGCAAAATTCTCAGCTATAGCTACAATAATGGAAATATTCTTATGAATCATATTTTCCTAAATGACAATTTACTTAATTCAAATTTCTGCTTCTAGAACCGGTATATCTATTGGAACTAGTTCTCGGAGCCTGTTGCATTTTTCAAACTGCAACCTGCCCCTTGATATGCGGATGTGCCTGATAGTTTTCAAGCACAAAATCTTCGTATTTAAAATCAAAAATGCTTTTTACTTCGGGATTGATTTTCATAGTCGGAAGCGGAAAAGGCTCACGCGTCAGCTGTAATTTTACCTGTTCAATATGATTTGAATAAATATGCACATCACCAAAAGAATGGACAAAATCACCGGCTTGCAATCCTGTCACTTGCGCCATCATCATTGTTAAGAGTGCATAAGAAGCAATGTTAAAAGGAACACCCAAAAAAACATCGGCGCTTCGCTGGTAGAGCTGGCACGACAGCTTATCATCATTCACATAAAACTGAAAAAGTGTATGGCACGGGGGAAGTCCTGCCTTGGCCATTTCCTCAACCTCCGGCGGATTCCAGGCTGAGACTATCAAACGTCTTCCGTTCGGACTTTCTTTATTTTCCTTAAGATTTTTGATCTGTTCAACTACCCATTTTATCTGATCTATTCCTGAAAAATCTCTCCATTGTTTTCCATAGACAGGGCCAAGCTCACCCCACTTTTGAGCAAAATTATCATCCTCAGCCACTTTTTGTGAAAACTCCCTTATCGATTCACCTGCAAATTCCTCACTGTTTTTGTATCTTCTGTAAGGCCAGTCATCCCAAATATGAACATTATTCTGTGCAAGATATTTTAGATTTGTGTCGCCTGCCAGAAACCAAAGTAGTTCATAGATTATGGATTTCAGATGCAACTTTTTTGTTGTTACAATCGGAAATCCTTCACTCAGGTCAAAACGCATTTGGTGACCAAACCGGCTAATAGTTCCTGTCCCGGTACGATCACCTTTTTCAGTACCTTTTTCCAGAATCGTTTCCAATAAATCTAAATACTGCCTCATTTTCTTCTGTTTGTTGCAAAAATAAAGTTTTGGAAAGAAGTGAATTACTAATTATACATTTAAATATCCACAATTGTTGATACGTTGTCAACCAAAAAATGAAATTTACGGATTAAGCCGTGTACCACATTTTTTGCAAAAAACGGCATCGTCTTCATGTTTATCGTGGAGACAACCCGGGCAAACCTGGGTATTATTGTTTGTTGAAGGTTTCATCATTTCCGCAGTAACAATTCCGGTAGGTACTGCAATAATTGCATATCCCAAAATCATTACCACACTTGCCAGAAACTGTCCCAGGGAAGTCTGTGGACTAATGTCGCCATAACCAACCGTTGTTAATGTTACAATGGACCAGTAAATACTTCTGGGGATGCTCGTAAAACCATGCGCCTCGCCTTCAATCAAATACATTATTGTTCCAACAATCACAACGATGGTTAATACAAAAAAGATAAAAACACTTATTTTTTCACGACTTGCCCACATTGCCCTCGCCAATGTACGTCCCGCCTGCGTATAACGCGTAAGTTTTAAAATTCTAAAAACACGCAAGAGTCGCAAAATACGTATTACTACAAGACTGTGAGATCCAACAATTATTAAACCCAAATAAGTAGGAATAACAGAAAGGAAATCAATAATTCCGTAAAAACTAAAAATGTATTTAAATGCTTTTTTTACAATAATTATCCGAAGCAGATATTCAACAGTAAAAATGAAAGTTATCCCCCACTCCAGTAATTTTAAAATATGACTATAAGAATTCCTGATTGAAGGAACGCTTTCAAGCATTACAAGTAAAACACTTAGCAAAATCACAAAAAGAAGCACAACATCAAAAGTTTTACCACTCTTTGTGTCAGCTTCAAAAATTATTTCGTATAGTTTATCCCGGGTATTTTTCATTGGTCATTTCAGTACTTAAATATAAGGATTGGATGCAAAAGAAAAAAGCCTGCCGTCAGAATGACGAAAGGCTTTACAGATTTATTACTATTATCTATATTTAAAGTACGCTTTCCACTTTTTCCAGAGGAAGATTGAATGCTTCTGCCACTCCCTCGTATACTACTTTCCCGTCAACAACATTTAAACCTTTCCGTAAAGGAACACTATCAACACAAGCCTGTTTCCACCCCTTATTTGCAATTTGCACAGCATAAGGTAAAGTTGCATTGGTAAGTGCAATTGTTGAAGTACGGGGAACAGCACCCGGCATGTTTGCTACACAGTAATGAATTACATCATCGATTGTAAATGTTGGATCTGCATGAGTAGTGGCAACCGTAGTTTCAAAACATCCACCCTGATCAACTGCAACATCAACCAAAACCGTTCCTGGTTTCATGGTTTTAAGCATGTCTTTTGTTATCAGATGAGGAGCTTTTGCCCCTGGAATCAGGACTGCTCCAATTATTACATCGTGTGTCTTTACCATCTCACGGATATTGTAATCGTTGCTCATCATGGTTTTTACATTCGCTGGCATTATATCGTCGAGGTAACGCAAACGTTTCAGTGAAATATCCATTATAGTAACATCTGCTCCCAGTCCCGCAGCCATTTTAGCAGCTTCGGTACCGACAATTCCACCACCAAGAATAAGCACTTTTGCCGGTGGTACTCCCGGAACGCCACCCAGCAAAACGCCGTATCCGCCAAAAGTTTTTTCAAGATATTTAGCTCCTTCCTGCACTGACATTCGGCCGGCAACTTCACTCATCGGAACAAGCAAAGGCAAAGACCGATCGCTTAGTTCAACTGTTTCGTAAGCCAGACAAACTGAGCCGTTTTCAATCATCGCTTTTGTAAGTCTTTCCGATGAAGCAAAATGAAAATAAGTATATAAAATCTGTCCTTTTTTGATCAACTTATATTCCTGCTCAATGGGCTCCTTAACCTTAATTATCATTTCCGCAATACCATAAATATCTTCAATATTTGGAAGAATGATTGCTCCCGCTGAAAGATAATCCTCATCGTGAAATCCGCTGCCATTTCCGGCACCTGCCTGAACATAAACTTCATGTCCGTTTTTTATCAACTCAGCTGCACCTGCTGGGGTTAGCGCAATTCGATTTTCATTATTTTTAATTTCCTTCGGAACTCCAATTATCATTTTTGTAAAAATTAAATCATTTCTGCCTTCAAAAATAGGTAGGGCGGAATTACTAAAACATGATAAAAATTAATGATTTCCGACATGGTAGGCAGACAAGCAACTAAAGTTAATGAACTGGAAGTTAATTTTTTAATAATATTTCAAAATGAAATTTATTCCAAATTATTTATTTCAGATTGATACTTGTATATTTGCTAACTTTTTAAAACTATTTTTATAACATGCCGACAGTTTCAGACAGAGGGAAAAAAATGCCCGACTCGCCCATTCGCAAGTTGGGTCCGCTGGCCGATCAGGCCAAAGCGAAGGGAATAAAGGTATATCATTTAAATATCGGGCAGCCCGATTTAGCAACTCCTCCTGAAGCGCTCGCGGCAATTAAAAATATCGACAGAACCATTCTGGAGTACACTCCAAGTGAAGGAATACGCTCGTTCAGAGAGAAACTGGCGAAGTACTACCACAAATTTGCCATTGATGTAACGGTTGACGATATTATTATTACCTCGGGAGGTAGTGAAGCGGTTACTTTTGCATTTATGAGCTGTCTTGATCCGGGAGACGAGATTATTGTTCCCGAGCCTGCATATGCCAACTACGAGGCTTTTGCCATAGTTGCCGGTGCTGAAATAAAATCAATTGCAGCTAATATAGAAGAAGGCTTTGCCCTTCCTCCGGTTGAGGAATTTGAGAAGCTTATCTCTCCAAAAACAAAAGGGATTATGATTTGTAATCCAAATAATCCGACAGGTTATTTATATACCAGTGAGGAGATGAATAAAATTCGCGACCTGGTAAAAAAATATGATCTTTATCTTTTCTCTGATGAGGTATACAGAGAATTTTGCTATACCGGTGCACCCTATATTTCGGCTTTTCATTTGGAAGGAATTGAGCAGAATGTAGTTCTGGTAGATTCAGTTTCAAAACGTTACAGCGAATGCGGCCTTCGAATTGGTGCATTAATTACAAAAAATGAAGCCGTTAAAAAAAATGTAATGAAATTCTGCCAGGCGCGTTTAAGTCCGCCGTTGATTGGACAAATTGCAGCAGAAGCTTCACTGGATGCAGATCCCGATTACATGCTCAGCAATTATAATGAATATGTGGCCCGCCGAAAATTTCTTATCGACGGATTAAACCGAATTGACGGTGTTTACTCGCCAATACCAATGGGTGCATTTTATACGGTAGCCCGCCTTCCTGTTGACAATTCCGATAAATTTTGTGCATGGTTACTTTCTGATTTTGATTATGAAGGCCAAACCTTGATGATGGCTCCGGCTTCAGGTTTCTATACTGGTGCAAATCAGGGTGTCGACGAAGTTCGAATTGCTTATGTTTTGAATAAAAAGGATCTGGCGGTTTGTCTGAAGATTCTTGAAGAAGCCTTGAAAGTTTACCCTGGAAGCAAGGTGAAACAAAAGGTTACCAGTAACGAAAATTAACTAGAACCATTTCTAATATATATCAAAAAAAGAACCGTTCCTGCAAAGAACGGTTCTTCTGTTTTTAATCCAATTTTTTTTATTCTATCCATAGCATCCAGCACATTTTCACGGTTGGCAAAAGCTGAAAACCGGAAATATCCTTCTCCCGATGGTCCGAATCCGGAACCGGGTGTGCCTACTACGTTGGCCTCATTCAGAACTTTATCAAAAAAAATCCCACGACTTCATATTATTTTTGGTTTTTACCCAGATATAAGGTGCATTTTCTCCACCAAAAACTTCATATCCAGCAGCTAATAAACTTTCCTTCATAATGCGGGCATTTTCCATATAATAGGAAATTACTTCTTTTACTTCCGTTTTACCTTCTTCTGTAAAAATAGCAGCTGCCGCTTTTTGAACGGGATAAGAAACGCCATTGAATTTTGTTGACTGACGACGATTCCATAACTGTTTTACTGCGATAGCTTTACCATTTGAATCATAAGCCACCAACTCTTTCGGAATTACTGTATATGCGCATCGGGTTCCGGTAAATCCTGCAGTTTTAGAGAAACTGCGAAATTCTATCGCAACTTGTTTTGCTCCTTCAATTTCATAAATCGAACGTGGGATTTTTTCATCCTGGATAAATGCTTCGTATGCTGAATCATAGAGGATAATACTTTTATTTTCGATAGCGAAATCAACCCACTTCTTCAACTCTTCTTTTGAAGCAACTGTACCGGTAGGATTATTCGGGTAACATAGAAATATCAAATCAGGAATCTCTTTGGGAAGTTCAGGAATAAATCCATTCTCATTTGTACATGGCATGTAAATAATACCTTCGTAATAACCATTTGACTGACAAACACCTGTTTTCCCGGCCATTACCGTTGTATCGGCATATACAGGATATACGGGATCACAAATAGCAATCTTGTTTTCATTACCAAAAATTTCCTGGATATTTCCGGTATCGCACTTAGAACCGTCAGAGATAAAAATATCATCAGCTGAGATTTCCACTCCTCTCGCCTGATATGAATTTTTCGCAATGGCTTCACGCAGAAAAGCATATCCCTGTTCGGGCCCATACCCTTTAAAAGTTTCAGCTTTAGCCATTTCTTCCACACCTTCATGAAATACTTTCACCACACTTGGAACAAGAGGTTGAGTAACATCACCAATCCCCATTTTTATCACTTTTTTATCCGGATTGGCTGCAATAAATTCACTTACTCTTCTTCCTATTTCAGGAAATAAATAACCTGCCTGCAGTTTTAGGTAATTTTCATTAATAATTGCCATATTTTGTTTGTTTAATTATAATTCGAAATAAAAGGACAACAAATTTAAGAATAATTATTGCAGCAGAATAATTGAATCATTTACACCGTTAAATTTCATCCTAGTTTAATACATTTGTAGATTAAAAAACAACACCATGCAAAATTTCTTTGTAAAATCTCACGGTCTGGGAAATGATTATATAGTTTTAAATGAATATGAAATAGGTTTTGAATTAAATAAAAATGCCATTCAAAAAATCTGCGATGTTCATTACGGAATTGGCTCCGATGGCATTTTACTCAAAGTACCAAGTTATAAAGCAAATTTCGGTCTTCGTATTTTAAATCCTGATGGCTCTGAAGCTGAAAAGAGTGGTAACGGCCTTCGTATTTTCGCGAAGTACCTGTATGACTTTAAATTTGCACGCGACAAATTCTTTACTATTGAAACTCCAGGAGGAATGGTCCGTGCAGAGATTATTGAAGAGGTAAACGGAAAAGCAAAAACCATAAAAATGGATATGGGAAAAGCTTATTTTAAACCGGAAGAAATACCAGTAACCTCAGAAAAAGAGGAATGTCTGGATGAAATACTTCATCTTGAATATAAAGATT